>NZ_JBEBOY010000094.1:0-3020 GCF_040396155.1 Tissierella praeacuta | reverse complement strand
CACTGTGTAAGATACAGTGATTTCAAGCGTTATGAATTATGATTAACGCTATAAATTTTGATTAAATGAGGTGATTACTTGGAGGGGAATGAAAGAATTATACAGGAATATGTTCCTGGCAAACAAATCACCGTTGCACATGTTATTGCAAAAGCTGATTCAGAACTATATCAAAAGATGGGTATAGTACAATCTGGAAATGAATCAGTGGGAATTTTAACTATAACACCAAGCGAAGCATCAATTATCGCTGTTGATATAGCGATAAAGGCTGCTGAAATAGAAATTGGTTTTGTTGATAGATTTTCAGGTGCAGTGGTTATAATAGGGGATGTTTCCTCAGTTAAGATTGCTTTAGAAAACATTTTAGAAACCATGGAAAGTCTTTTAGATTTTACTGTTGTACCTTTATCTAGCACTTAAATTACATTTAAAAATTAAAATATAAACTATGACAAAGAGGTCATAGATAAAAACAAAGGCGCTTAATAAGGGGACAATTATGGATCTTTTATTAAGCGTTTATTTTTTGAAAAAATTTTAAAATATCTAAAGGGAGTAGATAAGATGTCAGAAACTTTATTAAGCGTTGGTATTGATATTGGAACATCAACAACACAACTAATTTTGTCAGAACTTTCAATTGAAAATATCGCATCAGTTTTTACAATTCCAAGGGTTTCCATTAAGGATAAAAAGGTGATATTTAAGAGTGATATTATCTTTACTCCTATATTAGAAAACAATTTAATAGATTCCGATGGTATAAAGGCATTTGTAGAGCAGCAATACAAAAGAGCAGGTGTTACAAAATCAGATATTCAGACTGGGGCAGTCATTATAACTGGGGAAACAGTTCGAAAGGAAAATGCCCAGACAGTTGCTAAAGCTTTAAGTGGTTTTGCTGGAGATTTTGTTGTGGCAACAGCTGGTCCTGATTTAGAGAGTATTATCGCTGGTAAAGGAGCAGGTACTTATTCCTATTCTGAGAGACAGCACACAACGGCGGTAAACCTTGATATTGGAGGCGGGACAACAAATCTAGCAGTATTTAATGATGGGGATATTGAGGATACGGCTTGCTTTGATATTGGAGGTCGTTTGATAAAGGTAGATACCAATGAAATCATTCGTTATATTTCCCCAAAAGTAAAGGAAATCATCAAAATGGAAGCTTTAGATATTCACCTAAATGAAAAGATAAATCTTAAGGAGTTAGATAAACTTCTAGATATATTTGTACAGGTATTGGAAAATAGCATTGGATTAGGTAAGAAGAGTCCTTATTTTGATTTGTTGATAACCAATAAACCATTGAATACAAAGCTGCAAATTAAATGTATTTCATTTTCAGGTGGCGTAGCAGATGGCATTACAAAAGAAAGTTTACAAAATCCCTTTGCATATGGTGATATTGGACTTTTGTTAGGTAAGAAAATAAGTGGTTCACTCCTTATGACAGCCCTTAAGGTGATTCCAACTGTAGAAACCATTCGTGCAACTGTAGTAGGAGCAGGATCACATACCACTGATGTTTCTGGAAGTACAATCACCTATAAAGAAGATATACTTCCACTTAAGAATATCCCCATTTTACAGCTATCCAAAGATGATGAAAGCGCGAATAATTGTGGGAATTTAGGGGATATTATTCAAGAAAAAGTAAAATGGTTTATGGTAGATGGAGAAGTGCAAATTATTGGATTAGGTGTAGAAGGTGTACATAGTCCATCTTTCCAATTTATTCAATGCTTGGCAAAAGAAATAATAAAGGGTTTAGATTTGTTAATTAAGGAAAAATTGCCACTTGTTATTATAGTGAAAGAAGATATGGCAAAGGCACTAGGTCATAGCCTTTATGCACATCTTCCTAAAGATTATCCATTTGTATGTATAGATAGTATTCATGTACGAAATGGAGATTATATCGACATTGGAAAGCCCATTGCAGAAGGTTCTGTTTTACCGGTAGTAGTAAAGACATTAGTATTTAATTAAAGATAAAAGGAGGATGTACAATGATTTTAAAGACAAAACTTTTTGGAAAAACCTATCAATTTTCATCTGTAATGGAAGTTATGGGGAAGGCTAATGAAGAAAAATCCGGAGATAATTTAGCTGGAGTTGCAGCAAATAGTGCTGAAGAAAGAGTTGCTGCTAAAGTTGTTCTATCACAATTAACGCTTTCAGATTTATTTAACAACCCTGCAGTGCCATATGAAAAGGATGAGGTAACACGCATTATTATTGATAATGTTAATCTTAGAACTTATGAAAAGATTAAAAATTGGACAGTAGCTGAATTAAGAGAATGGATTTTAAATAGTAATACGACAAACTATGATATTCATCGTATATCAAATGGTTTGACTTCTGAAATGGTAGCAGCAGTTGCTAAGATTATGTCTAACCTAGACTTAATAGTGGGAGCTCAAAAGATTATAATAACTAAGACTGCTAATACTACAATTGGTATTCCAGGAACTTTTTCAACTCGTCTACAACCAAATCATCCTACTGATAATGTGGATGGTATTATGGCTTCAGTTATGGAAGGCTTATCTATGGGATCTGGAGATGCAGTAATAGGTTTAAATCCAGTAGACGATACAACAGAAAGTGTAAAGCGTATTCTTCATAAATTTAATGATTTTATTAATGAGTGGGAAATACCAACACAACATGTTGTTTTAGCCCACGTAGCTACTCAGATGGAAGCAATGGAGCAAGGGGCTCCAACAGGATTGGTATTCCAATCTATTGCAGGATCTGAAAAAGGCAATACAGCTTTTGGGATTTCCGCAAAGATGCTTTCAGAAGCGAAGGATATGGCTTTAAAGTTGGGTACGGCAGTAGGCCCAAATGTAATGTACTTTGAAACAGGTCAAGGTTCAGAGCTTTCTTCTGATGCGCATCATGGTGTAGATCAACTGACTATGGAAGCTAGATGTTATGGATTTGCAAAATATTTTGATCCGTTCCTTGTTAATACAGTTGTTGGATTTATTGGACCAGAGTAT
>NZ_JBEBOY010000093.1:0-3518 GCF_040396155.1 Tissierella praeacuta | reverse complement strand
TATATCTAATGATTTTTAACTTTAAAATTATTTAATTATGCTCATCTCTAAATTAATATAAATCTAATATAAAAAAATATCCTAAATCCGTGGAATCTCTGTCTCGCAATGACATTAATCTACATTTTCATCACGGATTTAGGTATTACATTTTTGTTAGCTCGATTTTTTAATAATTGAAAGTACCCGAAGCCTTTTTCTCTACTGTTGTATCTTGTCCAGCAAGATATATCTTACATTCCCCAGTAGCGATACTAGTTGTAAATCCACTTACACTTGTACTTGTATTTACCCAAGCTCCTGTCAAAACTTTAGATGTTAACTTGCCAGTGCTATTGTTTATAATTTGATAAGCAACGCTACAAGATCCATCTGAAGTTGTACTTTGTTTTACACTTGTAAATTTAGGTGTATTTTGGATGTTAAATAAATCCCCACTCTTCAAATATGCACCTGTATAAAAACTTGATGATGCATAATTATAATCTGCTGCATATGATTGTATCATATCTTGTCCAATATCAACACCATCAGCCTCTGGCCATATAAACTCCCCAGTTTTTGAATCTATAGGAAGAGTTCCATCGATAGCATTATTTATAGCTACTTCCAAATTACCTTCATAACCATTATCGATACCATCAGCTTCTGGCCATATGAACTCTCCAGTCTTTGAATCCACAGAAAGTGCTCCATCGACTACAATACCCGCTGGAGCCATAGCTGCCTCTAAATTAGTCATTTCAAGACCAAATACTGGAATAGCCAATGTTGTCAATATAGCAATTATGGATACGATCTTTACAAAACGTTTCTTCATAAATCTATTCCTCCTTTTTATCATTTTTATTTCACTGCGAGACAGAAATTCTGTAATTATATTAATAACACTTATCCTCTTTGTTAAAAATAATCATAAGAATAGTATGTTATTAATTATCATATTACTCCAATCTTGTTCTATGCCAGCTATCACTCGCCTATTTTAAACCACCATTGGAACCATCCACCTTCAAATTTGTTTGATAATGTCAGTCACTTTCTCCTACATCGTTATTTTCAAATAAAAGTGCATACTTTTATCGATTCATTAATACTCAATGTTTCTATAATTCCCAGTCCCCAGAAGTAGCCGTTGCCGTTTCATTATTAATGGTAACTGAAACCTTGGTACGATATTTAATACCTGATGTTCCTTTATAACTCTTCGATATAAATACATCTCCAGTTCCACTGAAATTCCATGAAGTTACACTTGTCCACTTTCCAGAGGTATATTTTTCTAAGTACATTGTTCCACTAATTGAGCCATCAGATTTTTTAGCACTTATGGATACCTCTGGGTAAAGGGTAGTGCCACTTGCCGATATATATGGTGAAATACTACTTATTTCATTCCAAAATGGCGTGATTTCATAGTCGTTTACCATCGGTAATACCCGATCTTTTCCAGACTCCATTGCATAAGCATCATTCAGAGCACTATTTCCACAGATTAAAGCTAAAGCTATAGCTACTGATGCCACTCCTGTTTTTTTAAGTTTCATATAACCCCTCCTAAATTATTAGTTCTTACCTATATAACGCATAAGTGAAGAAAAGGGGACATTTTTTTAGAATTTATTTTAAGAATCTTAGGTACTATGAATATTTCTTTAAATTTCATTAAAAATCCTCCTAGTCATTATTAGGCTCTTACCTATACAACGTACAAGGAGGAAAAAAGGGACATGCTTATTTAATAATTTTTACTTTGAAATATTTTCAGCTATTTTTATGACCTCATTTTTATCTAAATTTCCTGAAATATGGCATTCAAAATCATCCTGAGACCATATTAAATAAGTCATTTCATCAGTTTCCCACAGATAGGCATTAGATCCTTTAAAAACAAATTCTTCTATTTCTGCATCTTCTGTATCGTAATATGACTTACCTTTACTAGCTGATGAAAATAAACTTATTTTAAATCTTTGATCATTCTCTGTTGCATAATTGTAAATAAGCATATTATTGCCTTCATTGATATTAATTAGTTTAAAATCATTAGGAAGATAATTGATTTTTAATGACTTAATATCAATAGTATCTTTATTTATATTTTGTGGTATGAAGATGCTAAACTTAGGAAATGTTATAACTACCCAGTCAAAAAACTTTTCACGTATCTCCGCATTGGCTGCTAAAACAGTAGAAATACTTAAAAGACATACCAATATAAATATAGCTACTCTTTTAGCCATCATTGAAAATATTTTATTGGAGTTTTGTAAAATCTTAATATCTTTTAGTTTTCGCTTGAAAGACTTAGAATAGATAGGCTGATGTAATACTTCAATATTATTATAGTCTTTCATGTTTTCTTCAAGTGCTAATCTACAGGCTTCCATCAAAGAGTCATCATCAATCCACGAATTTTCTAGTTTCATAATTTTAGATAATAGGTCTTGAATATAAAGGAATTTACTTTTAGTGTTTTCTATTCCCAATAGATTATTTATCTCATAACTTGTACTCTCAAAACAATATCGAAAGAAAAGAATATTTTGATATTCAGAAGGAAGTAAGTTAATTTTTACAGCTAACTTATTAATCTGATATGCTGATAATGAGCTATATACTATTGTACTTATATCTAGAACACTTAATTTTTCCAATCTTGACTGTAAAGCCAGTTCTGACACATTTTTCATAACATCATTAACCGTGTTGGACACTCTCGTCACCCCCTTCATAATATTTCCGTAATTTTTTCAAAATACGTTGGCTACGCTTTTTAGCAGATTCTTCTGTAATATCAAAAAGATCAGCTATGTCTTTAAGTTTCATATCATTATTAAAACGTAGATGAATAAAGTCTTTTTCGTCATTAGAAAGTCTATTGATACAAGAATATAATTTCTCTCTATCAACTAACTTAAAAAACTCATCCTCAACATCACTTCCTTGGCAACTGCTCTCTAAATAGTCTGTATCATCGGTATAAATTATTTTATCACGTTTTCTTATGACGTTAATTGTTTCATTCTTCAATATTCCAACGCAGTAGGGTTCTATTTGGGGACAGGGTAAAGCCGAAATTCTTTCTATATTTTTTATGATTTTTAAGAATGTCTCGGATAGAGCTTCTTCTACATCATATTTATTTCCTAGCACCCCATATGAAACATGATACATTTGTACATTTAGTTTTGAAAAGATCTTATTAACCAAATCCTTTTCTTCATCCGATATTACTCCGAATATTATAATTATCATAATATTTTTACCCCCTTGAAAAACTAGATATATATCTATTCCAATATTCATATGTTCATCTAATCTAGCATAATCAATGACATTATCTTTTGTGAGTTATCAAATAAAACTTTGCAAGTAATTCGCCTGTAGGCATACTGAAAATTAATTATTCTTTTTTCCTTATAATTTCGATTATGGCTTTAAAACTAATAATAGTTTCTTCCCTTGAGTAAACATAGGCGTCACCGCCCATACTCCTCTACAGAACCGTACGTGCC
>NZ_JBEBOY010000092.1:0-3523 GCF_040396155.1 Tissierella praeacuta | reverse complement strand
ATATAGGCACAGAAGAATTAGCACACTGGGAAATAATTGGAACCTTAGTATGGAGATTAGTAAAAGATGCATCAGTTAGTCAGATAAAAGGAACACCTTTTGAGGCGCATTATGTAAATCATGGTAAGAGTCCATTTCCTCATAATGCAGGAGGTCAGGCTTGGACAGCAGGATATATTCAGTCAAAAGCTGATCCGGTGGCGGATCTACATGAAGATATGGCAGCAGAAGAAAAAGCAAGATCAACTTATGAATATTTAATTAGGGTAAGTGATGATCCAGGAGTAATAGATACATTGAGATTTTTAAGAGAAAGAGAAATAGTTCATTTTCAAAGATTTGGAGAAACCTTAAGAATAGTACAGGAATACATTGATTGTAAGAAATATTATTAAGTAAATAATAGGAGAGTAAAGTTAAAGGGTTACTTTGAAAGAATCAGTTCATAGAGAAAACAGGTCAAAGAGCATTTGTTCTAAGATCTGTTTTTTAATATAATTAGTTAGTGATGAAAAATTATACTAGGGTTAATTTATAAAGCAAAATCAAGAATGAACTATTTTTTAGTTTTAATTTAGGTAAAAAGTCAGTCGTAAAATCAAAGAGTAGATTAAAATCTCTTTTTATGGATTAGTTTTAATGAATGAAGTTGAAATAGATATAGAATAAAAATTTACTCTAATGATGATATATGTGTGTTTGTTTATTCATTTGGTGTAGAGGAATATAAATAATATATTAAAATGAGAGTATCAAGCTGCAGATGGGTAACAAATACTTTTACTATCGCTAAGAGGATTAGTATAAGCTATCTATAAATCAACACAGTATTAAAATTGAAGCTATAGATGAGCGGGGAGTAATGGCAGCACACTATACCTTCATAAACAATACTAAAGCAGCCAATAGGTGTGGAATTAACGAGAAAGGAGTATCTAAAGGGAGGTAGTTATAAATGGATTTAGAGGTGCTTTTGAGTAATTGAGATAATCAATAAGAATCCTTTTAGTGAAATAAAAGAAGAAAAGGAAATCTAGAAAAATGAAATGCAAGCAGATATATTTGAAGTGATGGATTATTTGTATGAAGAAGCAGAAGAATTGAGAACTGAGAATATAGAATTAAAAAATAGAGAGTATTTCAGAAATGTGCCAAATTCTAGTAGTTGAATATTTATTAACACAAGTTGAAGGAAAATAGCGGTATAAGAGGGCAATAGAAGATGCTCTTTTTTATTGCCCTTTTATCAATATTACTTAAATAAGACAGTTAAGTAGACATCATTATCTTCATTAAAAAGAAATATCATTGTTTCTTTATTACCTTTTGTTGCTTCTATGAGAAGTGGCTTATTGATAAAGGTTACATCCCAAGAGTCATTTTCAAGTATTTTTATATATTCTTCTGTGACTTCTTCTCGAGTTGTATTTTTTATGGTATAAACTGCAGTGGTATAATCATTTTCTTCATTAGGTTGATGAGAAATTTCAACGAATTCCATATTAGGAAGAGTAGGTAATGGAACTTGATTGCCTTTACAAGCCACTAAAGTAAAAATACAGATAAATATTATACAAATAAATTTTTTCATATTAACACCTCCGATGTTAGTATTGGCAAAAAAATAGTATTGTATGATTAAAAAGTAGATTAATGTAAAAAAATTAATGTTTTCAGAGGTGTTAAAGTAGAAAATAATTTTACAATATGGATAAAAATGATTTTATTATTGATAGGTGGTGTAATAACTATAATATTAGGAGACTGGAACATACTTTTAAAAACATCAGTAGGTTTAGCAATTGTAGACTATATGTTAGCTGTAACAGCAGCAAGAATAAATAATGAAGTAAATTTGAAAGTTGGATTTATATATTATTATTAGCTTGTCGAATAATTACTATATAATAACTGATGAGTTTAGCTATTACCTATTTATTCCAAGGAAATTTTAAATTATTAACCCCTTTTTCTTGGTCGATCAGTTTCTCAATTAAATATAATAATAGAGTCCACATAACGTGAGATTTATATTTACTATTTCCGTATAATCGTGGATTCTCTAAGTTATAGCGTTGTTTTAATGCTGAAAATAATCTTTCAATTGTAATTCGATTTTTATATAGTTTCTCCCCAATAGGGGATTGTAGATACAGTATATTCTTTTTTCTGTATTCATTTTTTATAGAATCTATAGACCTAGCTTTACGAAGGTTTATATTAGTTAGTAGGTTAATCGAAAGTTCATCACATAGTTTAAATAATTTAACACTGTCATAAGCAGCATCACCTAGGAGTACAAATATATCATAATCTTTTAATTCATTAATTAACTCTTTACAGTTACTATTATAAACATTTGCAGTTGTAAAATTAAAGGCTATGGGAATCGAGTCTAGAGAACTGACTAAATGAAGTTTATATCCTTGATACCAACCTAATCTGGTAGATTTCCCTTTTTTAGCTTCAGAGTCAAACTTAGAACTTCTTAAAGCAGTCGAATCTACAGAGCAAACTCTTACATCAGGATTTAGCAATAATACAAATAATCTATATATTTGATAAAATAAACTTTTTTCAATCTGCTTGATTCTAATAGAGAAGGTTGAATGATCTGGAATATCTATTAAACCAATAATCTTAATAGCTAAAGCATCATTAGATAATTCCCATTCTAGCTCTCTTAAGCAACAGATTTTGTTCATAACTTTATACATTAAACATTGCATTATCTGTAAATCTGAATATTTCTTAGGTCTACCAACCTTTTTATAATTAGTTTTAGATGCAAATTTATCAAATATATTTTGTAATTTTTTACAGACTTGATAAAAGGGGGTATTATTTATCATGTTAAGTGATATAATAATTTTAGTCGCCCTTTCTATGGATTGTTTGGTTAGCACTTAACATGATACTAGAAAGTAGCGACTTTTTTAATTGGTAATTTTAGTTATTCAACAACCTAATTATTATTAGAAAACAGAATTAATGTAAATGGATTCAAATATAAAGGTAAAAATTACTTAATGATAAATGGAGTTTACATTTCTATTAGAGGTATATTTGAAAGTTTGGAGTTGAACAGAATAATAATGGTATTAGTAAATAAATTAGATTGAGAGGATTGTATTTCGTTTAATGCATGATTTTTTATTTCTACTTTAAATAATAAAGAGACCTGTTAAAAGGGTCTCTTTATAAATAAACTTTTACATTTATCTAATCTATTATTTTGCTTATGAACATAATATTCCAGCTCCAAGAGGGAAATCGCCAACAGGTATAGTAGCTACTACTGTGCCCGTTGTTCCATTGATTACAGACACAGTATTATCATCTTTATTAATAACATCCTTTAACCTGTTGTGTTAGTAAATTTGATACTAGATAAATTTACCAGTTACTTTTTTGAAAAAAGATACCTTCTAAGAAAACAGGTTGGAAATATTATCCAAATATGAGTTCTTTAATGTGTCCTAGATTTACGTTATTTCCTAACATTTGATTGATGCTGTAACAA
>NZ_JBEBOY010000091.1:0-3669 GCF_040396155.1 Tissierella praeacuta | reverse complement strand
ACGAAGGAATACAATATTTTTATATTAAATACGACAACTTACTTGACAAACACCGAAGTACATCCCTTACTACAAGCTGTAACTCTTGTACGAGTATAAACATCAGTATAATGATGATCGTTTATATTACAGTGTTTACAATCTTGTCCAGACTTCCTAGTATCACCATGTATTCTTTCTATATACGTTGGAGCAGGTTGACGACAAATTTCACAATCAATTGCTCTAGGTGAAATATCTATTGGCTCTGCATATGAATTAGTATTTAAAATAAATAAACTTAATATTGTTAATAAAGTAAACATGGTAAAACTTCTAACTAAACCTCTTTTACTAGTAATCATAATTCTATTCCCTTTCATTTAAACGAATACATTCATATAAAGTTGGTAAATATTCTACATCCTTATACGTACATCCATTAGGACACATTGAAGATTTTCTACGGGCATATACTTTAGTTAAATGGAAGTCTTGAATATTACAATGGGAACACATTTCACCAGACTTATCAGTTCGACCATATATTGTTTCTATACCCTGATAAATATCATCATAACAATGCTCACAAATTATCCCAGTAGAAAATCTTGCTTTTAGATTTTGAAACAGATTATTCATGGATTTTACTGAGGGATTTCTTTGAACTCCTGGGCCAAGTAATTCTGCATCAGAAGTAATGCTAAAAATAAGAATAATTGATAAAGCACCCATTAAACATCTAATGATATTTCTTCGATTAAGTGACACTCTATTCACCTCCCGATTAATATCCCTTAAATTAGTATAATTTGTTATGGAATAAAACTTATAATTAGAGTAATTTCAGATTTACAGGATATTATGATTTTCTTAATTACTATAATATTTATTATCAATAACATTGATAGCTGCATAACAAACTAATTTGAGTACATTGTATTATATGTACAAGTATATATCAATGTGTTTTTTCCGATATTATCCCCTATTTTCCGACATAAGTCTTTAGCGAAATATTAATAGAGTTTAAAATATAGATTATTTTCTAGAATATTGGATATATAATTTCTCACTGTTAAGCTCAGTATTATAATGAAGAGGCAGTGTAGTGAGGCTGAAAATTAGTAATGTAAATATAGCAAATATTATTTACAATATCAATATTATGGTAAAAATTATAGATAATATCTATTTGTCTTTAGACAAGCCGTACTGTAAAATGTAAAATGGATAAAAAACATTTTGTAGGTATAGATATTATGAAAAACAAATCATTAAAATTAATGTCAGTTCTACTAGTTTTATCATTATTATTAGTAGCTTGCGGACAAAAAGCGGAGCAGGGAAATGCAGAAGCAAATCCAATGCAGTATGTTGTAAAAGAAGATTTAAAAACATCTATAGAATCAGACTCTAGCGAATACATCATTTTGGATGTAAGAAAAGTAGAAGACTTTAATATAGGTCATATAGTAGGTTCTGTTTCAGGAGATGTGGATGCTGCTAATAAAGGCGGAGACGATGCTAAAGGAATAGAAAATTTAAAAGTAGCTCTTCAAGAAGCAACAGGAAATGAACTTGGAAATTCTGACAGCAAATACGCATTAGTTTGTTACTCAGGAAAATCCTATGCACAAAAAGCTACAGATACCCTCTGCTTCAAGAAGTAGCTTACCACATTTAATACATCTAATTTTCTTCATAGCTTCCTCTTACGCGTAACTTTTGGTTATTCCATGTACTATCCATTATTTTCCTAGTGAAGGATATTTACCAACCTCAAATATTACTGCTCATAATCCACTTTCATAAATAACTCTTATAAGGTGGACATCTTCCTTAATATCTATTTTTCTATAACGTTTTGCATAATCTTTTTTATGTTTTATAATCGGTGATATTCCTTCTGTAGTTCTGTCTCTAACTCAAAGTTATCTTCTTCTACTTCTGTAGTATCAAAGTTGACACTATATCGTTTATTTCTTCTATATCAAATCCCAGCAACTCTATATCTATATCCTTCTGAAGTTCCTTGAATATCTGGTTTAATTTCTCATGGTCCCAATCTCCATTGATTTTATTTAATGTAATATTTAACATTTTTTCCTAGCTATCATTTAGATCTACTATAATAGCCTCTATCTTTTTGTAATCTTTTTTATAGTTTAGATTATCATTTATGAGTATATTTGTTATGATTACTAATTTTGCATAATAAAAAATCTCGCCTAATTTTTAAGGTGAGATACTGATAAATCTTTATTCTATTTTATTTTCTATATCACCGCTATCTAAAAACATTCATGAAAATAGAGTCTATAATAAAAGGCTCTATTTGCTTAACTTAAGTAATAGTTTTCACTTTCATTTGAGAAAGGAAAATCAGTAGTTGCTGTATAATCTAAGTTAATTATCTGTTCTTTTAACATCTTTATTTCACTTTTTAAATATTTCAACTGTAAAAATTGTTCTTTATTCATTCTCCTACTTCCCTTCATCTCCGCTTCAATCTGTTTCATAACTATATCTATATTAAGCTTGATACTATATAAATTGCATATTTAATTCATATAAAGTTTCAGCTATATCTCTATTCATCTTTAACCCCGCTATCTTTTCATTTACTCTGCATAAATCTGATACAATTGTTACTGGCATACCCCCTGCTCTTAATCTTAATATTTCTTTTGTCAATTCTACTCTATAATCTCTTTTAGCTATTGCCTTATTCTTCTCTCTTTCTCTTATAACAGTAATTGCTTTTTTTATTATGCATAAATTACATGGGTGCATTTCATTTAAAAGTACATATACTACTTATGAGGTGAGATAAATGTCAAATTGTTCAAATATATGCCCTGATACATTAGTGCTTATAGCTTCTTTGCTTTCTATTTTAATTTCACAAGATTTAAGTACTGATGAACTTAATGTTCTAGGAAATGTTTTTACACAGATTGGTGCTAGTTTACTCACTAAGACTGCACAAGAGCAAAGTTTACAATCTAAAGAAGAACTAAAAAAACAAATAACCGATATGGAACAACAGCTTAAAGATTTAAAACGTCAATTATGTTAAATACAAATATGTACTAATCTATTTATTAACTATATAATATTTACTTACAACATCTACCACATTCTAATTTTATAATCATATATTCTCATACATATAGGACATACTGTTTATATACTTATTAAGTAATTTATCATATTTAATACATTAAATATGATTATATTTTATCACCTTTTCTTAACTTATCTTTCAATTCTTTTTTCTAATTTATATACATCTTCCATTTATCTATTTACTTTTTTATCTCAATATTGAATTATTTTTACTACTCTTTTGTAGTGTTATTATTTACTTTTTCTCTCGTATATCTATTAAAAATAATAGTTAACACTTTATCACTACTTCTCATATATTATTACTAGGTTATTACTTAACCCAAATACTAGATAGGAGGTATCTTGAATGGGCGATTTATTAGGTAGAAAAGATTGTGATAACAACTCCCTATTGTTTTTCTTTTTACTTTTAGTAGTTATTTTCTGTAACTGCGATGGTTTTTTTGGTGGAAAATGCTAAATTTCCACATCAATCGAGGCTCGTCCTCGATTCTTTTTTTATTTAATAGGAAAGTTCTACTTTTCTATTAAATAAAAATAGGCATACCCACAAAT
>NZ_JBEBOY010000090.1:0-3677 GCF_040396155.1 Tissierella praeacuta | reverse complement strand
TGTCATAAATCGTCTTTGTGTTCAAATGTAAAATCTTTGTTGCAAACTATATATTGTTTTTATCCACAAAAAAGAAGGGTTTATACCCTTCCTTATCTTATTTATCTCCATTTAATAAATCTAATACTTTATCCAATTTAGCATTTTGTTCATCACTTAACATTGGTCGAATGGCTTCCAACTTTTCCATTATCTCTTCATATTGTTCATCACTTATTTGTTCTTCCATATCAGATTTTACCTTTATGATCTCTACAAATATATCTTCCTCTGATTTATCCATGTACTTATCTGCAAGGTTTTCAATCATTGAAATTTCTTTATCACTAGGACTATACCCCTCCATATTGTCAATAATATTTTTAACTTTTTTATCTTTCATCTTTTCCCCTCCTTTTCCTATATCATAATTTATGAAACATAAAATAGATATATTACTAAAAGATATTGCAACTATTAATTTGGCTTTGCATATAATAAGTATTATATCTATATTCAAGGGGGGACTAGTTTTGGATAACAATCTTTTAATATTTATATTACTTATGGTAGCTGGAAAAAACCAAGGTAACAAATTAACAGGACTCAATTCCTTAGGAAGTTTTATAAACGATATGGAAATCGACGTCAAATACACTTCAGAAAAGATTAAAATGGTAAAAAAAATAGGGGTATATTTTCCTGAACATTACATACCTTTAATAAATAAATCAATATTGTTTACTGAGCGTATTATGAAAATAAATGAATTAGTTGATTTTATGAGAGATGATGACTATCAGTATATTAAAGAACCAATAGCTGTAGATAACAATAAAGATAGATTAAATAAAATAATAAATGTATTACAAAAAGAAGCTCATAAATCTGAAACTAAAAATGTTGGCATGGTCATGGATTTAATTATAAATATGGATATGTATAAAAAAATGTTTTCAGTATTGACTTCTGTAATGAGTAGCCAAGATGGACTAAAAAATCCTGCTCAGTTAATGGATATACTTACACCTCTAATGAGCAATGATGCTCAAAAAAACAACGATAAACTTAAAGAAATGAGTAAAATGATGGAGATAATGAAAGTCCTAAATTCACCAAAACAGGAAAAAAGCAAAGAAAATAAAAAAATAGAAGTAATAGAAAGAGCATCTAAAGAATAAGTAATTTACTTATTCTTTAAATGCTTTATTAGTTTTTCCATATCCCTAGGCAAAGGAGCAATAAACTCTATATCCTCTTTTGTTCTAGGATGTTTTACTTTTAAATAGTATGAATGGAGAGCTTGCCTATCTATATAAAGACTTTCTTCATTATATAGACTATCTCCGATTATAGGATGCCCTATATGGTTTAAATGCACTCTAATTTGATGTGACCTTCCTGTAAATATTTGTACATCAAGCAAAGTGGCATCTTTATATCTTTCAAGAACATTATATTTAGTTAATGCATCTTGACCTTCCTCTATTACTATCTTTATAATACTTTTCTCTTCTTCTCTACCAATTGGTAAATCTATATAATCTTCATCCTTTTCTACAATATCATCTACTATTGCCTGATATTTCTTTTCTACCTTATTAGATTCAAACTGTAAAGCCATTTGCTGGTGAGCAAAAGAATTTTTAGCAACTATTAATATCCCTGTAGTATTCATATCTAGTCTATTGACAAATCTTATTTTCTTTTTTATACCTTTTTCCTTAAAATAATATGCTATTCCATTGGATAAAGTATTTTCCTGATGTGATTTTGTTGGATGTACAACTATATTTGGTTGTTTGTTTAAAATCAAAAGGTCAAAATCCTCATAGACAATATTTATATCCATCTTTTCTGGAGTTG
Organism: Tissierella praeacuta; assembly: GCF_040396155.1. Lineage (GTDB taxonomy): Bacteria > Bacillota > Clostridia > Tissierellales > Tissierellaceae > Tissierella > Tissierella praeacuta_A. The sequence goes on along the minus strand of NZ_JBEBOY010000090.1, from coordinate 1,832 downwards.
TATTTTCATCTTCATCTTCCATATAAATAGAGACTATATCCCCTTTTTCAAGTATCAATCTCTTTCTCCTAAATTTACCATTTACATAAATATTCTTTGCCTTATATAGTTTTCTAAATAGTCGTCCTGATATATCATTACTAGAAAGAAACTCTTCTAAATCTAATCCCTCTTCATCTACTTTAAAAATAACAACATTTTCACTTTCTTCAAATAAATTCATATTTTCCTCCAAATCTTCTTATCTTTATTATATAATATTGGTAAACTAATTATATCAAATTTTATTTAATTTTAAAGGCTAAAACCATTTAGGAGGTCAATTCGTGAATCTTACAGATAATAGAATAATAAATATTATTTCAAATTACAATTTTGAATCAAAGAAAACATCTCAGCTTTTATCAGAAAAGCTTAAAAATAAAGGTTTCCAGATATCTGAAAACTATAGCAATAATGCAGAACTTAATATTTGCGTAGGTGGTGATGGTGCCTTCCTGAGGGCTATACATCGCAATAAGTTCCCTAAAATTCCGTTCGTTGGAATAAACACTGGACATCTAGGTTTTTTCCAAGAAATCCTACCTGAAAATATAGATGACTTCATAGATAAATACATGGATAATGATTATATAGTAGAGGAAATTTCATTAGTCAGTGCTAATATATGCACGAAAAATAAATGTTTTTTTCTCACAGGTGTTAATGAAATAGCTATTAAAGGAATTAAATCAAAAGTAGTTCACTTAGAAATATTAGTAGATGACAATCATTTAGAACGTTTTAGTGGTGATGGAGTTGTTATCTCAACACCTGTAGGCAGTACTGCATATAATTTTTCCAGTGGAGGAAGTATAATTTATCCATCTTTAAATACATTGCAGCTTACTCCTCTATCTCCTATTAGTTCAAAGGCTTATAGGTCCTTAGCAAATAGTGCAGTAATACCAGGTGATATGACTATATCTATTAAACCAGAACTTAGATATGAAAATTCAATTTTAGTCATCAATGATGGCGTTGAATTTAAATATAATAATATTACAAATATTGATTTGAAAATTTCTGACAAGACTATTAAAAAGTTAAACTTTGATAAAAATATGTATTGGAATAATCTTAAGAGTAAGTTTTTATAAAAAACTCCCCCATTATAAGACTTATAATGGGGGAGTTTTATTTTATATATTTACTTTCGTGCGCATAAAAATAACGGCAATTAGCTGTGTTAATAAAACTAAGATGCTTTTCCATATAAGAAACTTATCAATTTCTTTTTCAACTTTATTATATATAGATTTATATCCATTATATGATTTAATATCATAATATAAAATTATAAACATCCATAATATAATAAAAATAGTAAATATATAGATTACCACATCCACAATATAGTCAAAAATACGTCCACTATATATTTTATTTATAATGATCATAAATATAGTTGATATAAATACTATTTTTATTCCATATTCCTTCATAAAAACTGCTCTTCTCCTTGTACTTTCTATATAGTGAATAACAAAGTTTTCTTCAAAAGAAATATTTAAATTTTTAGGAATGTATTTTTCTACATATCTTTTATAATTCTCAGGAATATTATGATAAGCTTTTGTTGTCAAATTAAATATTCTAATGCAAAATATGATAATTATTAATAAAGAAAAATATATATTTCTAATATTCATCAAAAAATAAATAGTCAAAAAATTTATTGGAATAAAAAACTTTATGCAATCAATAAAATTCATATTAAATCTCCTCGATATTAATAGTTAGTGTAAACCTATTTATATAATTAATAGATCTATACTCTGTATTATCAAAGG
>NZ_JBEBOY010000089.1:0-3924 GCF_040396155.1 Tissierella praeacuta | reverse complement strand
AATTTTTCCATATTTTTTATATCTTCTGGACTAGTTAATTCTATTGTGTTTTGTGGAATGTAAGTAAGTTCTGCCATGGCGAAGTTATATCCTGCCTCTGCTAAACCATCTTTAACAGCATTGAAATCTTCTACAGAAGTGATTATTTCAAATCCTTCCTCTTCAGACACAAAATCTTCAGCACCTAAATCAATCGCTAACATAGTTAATTCGTCTTCATCTATAGAGTTTGTTCTCTCTATTGCTAACATACCCTTTTTATCAAACATAAAAGTAACGCAGCCTGATTGCCCCATATTTCCTCCGCATTTGTCAAAAGCATGTCTAACATCTGGTGCCGTTCTATTTCTATTATCTGTTAAACACGCTGCAAATACTGCAATTCCTCCTGGACCATAGCCTTCATAAATAATTTCTTCAAAATTATCTGCACCTAATTCTCCAGAACCTTTTTTTATTGCTCTTTCTATATTGTCATTTGGCATATTTTCTGCTTTTGCTTTATCTATGGCTGCTTTTAACGCTGGGTTATAGTCTGGATCTGCTCCACCTTCTTTTGCTGCTACCATAATATATCTACCTAGCTTTGTAAAAACTTTGGCTTTTTTTGCATCTTCTTTACCTTTTTTATTTTTAATATTATTCCATTTGGAATGTCCTGCCATAAAAATTCACTCCCTTTATAGTATTGCCTTTTCTATTCTAGCATAATATTATGCTTATTGCATTAAATTTATTAAATTTTTATCATTATAGAAAGCTATGCTCTATTCTTCTTTAAATATTGGCGGATAAGACCTTTTATGTTCGCTAATTAAATTCATTCTCTTTATTTTATTAACTATATCTTCTGGTCCTTTTCCTGTTTTAATATAATTATCCAATACTTCATACGAAAATCCCATTTCTTTTTCATCAGTTTGATTTTCCCATAATCCTGCTGTTGGTGGTTTCTCTATTATAATATTAGGTATTTCTAAAGATTTAGCGAGTTCTCGAATTTCAGATTTTACAAAAGAAGCTAAAGGTAATAAATCAACTCCGCTATCTCCATGCTTAGTAAAATATCCTACTGTAAATTCAGATTTATTACTAGAACCAACTACTAAATAGTTATTGTTTTGAGCAAAATAATATAAAGTAGTCATTCTAAGTCTTGGTTTTAAATTCGATATTGCCATCTTATTTTTATTTTCTACTTTTATAGAATCAAATAATACATCAAAAGAATTAGATAAATCTACTTTTTTAGTATCTAAATTTAATTTTTCAGCCACTAAGATTCCATGTTCTTCATCTATTGAATCACTATGGCAAGGCATTATTACACCTAAAGAATTATTTGGAAATGCTTTTTTAGCAAGCCCAGCTACAACAGCAGAATCTATACCTCCACTTAAACCAAATACTAATCCATTTGCTCCCGCTTCTCTTACCTTATCTTGTAACCATTTTACTAACTCTTCAATAATTAAGTCTATATTTTCCATATTCTCCCTCCAAGTAATCAGTCAATTTTCTTCCTATGTATATCTTCTCTATAATTGGTAAAGTTAATCATAATGATTATAACATAAAGGAGAAATTTATGGACAAAAAAAAGGTAAAGTTACTATCTATAGGTTTAATAACTGGCCTAATTAATGGACTATTTGGATCTGGCGGCGGAACTATTGTAGTTCCTGCATTGGTATTTTTGCTTGGTGTAAATGATTATAAGGCTCATGCCACTGCAATATCCATTATATTACCACTATCAATTATATCTACTATAATATATTTTGCTAACAATTCAATACCATTTAAGATTGCACTTCCAGTAGCAATAGGAGGTATGGTAGGTTCTTATATAGGTGCAAAAACTTTAAATAAAATTCCTATTAATATATTAAGGAAAATATTTGGTAGTGTAATTATTTATACTGCTATAAGGATGATATGGAAATGATTTTAACTTTAATTGGATTTTTATCAGGAATAATTAGTGGAATGGGCATAGGCGGAGGAACAATCCTAATACCTTCCTTAGTTATATTCAATAGTATGAAACAGCAATATGCACAAGGAGTCAATCTAGTAGTATTTCTTCCTGTAGCAACTATAGCTTTAATCACCCATTATAAAAAGGGAAATATTGATTTCTCTTTTGCTAAATTAATTATCATAGGAGGAATTGGTGGAGCAATTATAGGCTCAATTCTTGCTCTTAAAATTGACCCTTTAAGATTAAAAAAATATTTTGGATTTTTCCTGCTGGTAGTAGGAGGAATTGAACTATTTAAAAAGAAAGAATAGATCAGTTTTGACCTATTCTTTCTTTTTCTAATGCTTATTTCTCAATGTAGCATATACACAGTCATCATATAATATCTTAAATCCTAACTCCTTTGCTTTTGTTAAGACCTCATCATTGTATGTGCCTGGTTGAAACCATATATATTCTATTCCTGCTTCTTTGGCTTCATCTAAAGTATTGATCCCAATTTTTGGTGCTACAACCATATCAAGAACATCAGCTTTTATTGGCAGTTCCTTAACTGAATGATAAACTTTATCTCCCTCTATTTCATCATAGTTTGGATTTACACCATAAGTCTCATAATCGTGTTCCTTTAATATTTTCCATATTTTATAACCAAATTTATCTTTCTTTGCTGTTACGCCAGACACTACCCATACTTTCTTCGTAAGCATTTCTTCTTTTATCTTTATCATATCTTCCATTTTATCACCTCAATAAATTTATACCCTGTTTGCTTTCCACTAACCCCTTTTAATTTACCCTTTTGCCATCTTTCATTGGAATATATTCTTCATCTAACTCCTCCAACATAGCATTCCCATTGGTTAAATCAGTTATTATATTATGAAAATTTTCTATATTTGCATCCTCTACATAAACAAATATATTCACTGCATCATCAAAGACAGAATCATCTACTATATATCCTTCATTCATAAGATAATTTTCTATTTTTCCATATAAAGTATAATCAATTCTAACCTTTATCTTAGTATGTTGGACCATATCTACCATTATACCTGCATCTAGTCCAATCTTTGCACCCTTTGTATATGCTCTAATAAGTCCACCTGTTCCTAATTTAATTCCACCAAAATATCGAGTTACTACAACTACTACATTTCGTAAATTTTCCTTTTTAATAACTTCTAACATCGGTATGCCAGCAGTACCTGAAGGTTCTCCATCATCACTAAACCTTTGAATATTATTGTCCTTTCCAACAACATAAGCATGTACATTATGTGTAGCATCCCTATGCTTTACTTTAATTTTATCTATAAACTCCAAGGCTTCTTCCTCTGTTTCTATAGGCATAGCATAGCCAATAAATCGAGATTTATTTATGATAATTTCATCTTCTCCATAATTATATATAGTTCTATAAATCTTGTCCATAAAATCTTCCTCTCACCAAAAAAATAAGGAGATATAATCTCCTACTTTTTAAGCATAGTTTAGTTTTTCTTGATAATCCTTAAATTCCAAATATTTTTTATAGGCTAGACTTACAAGTGATTTATCTTGACTGTAGGTTATCATTTCAATAGCTTTTTCTACTGGATAAAATCCTCCTTCTTTGAATCTTTCTTCAAAATTAACTTTATATTCTTCATCTTCAGACTCCATAATATACCATATAATTTTATTGCAAACTGCCTGATTTCTCGAAAATGAGTAGAATTCATAAGCAGTTTCTCCAGCAGATGATACTATTTTAGGATCTTTAACACCTGTTTCATATTCAACTCTAGTAGTAGCAGTTTCTGGTGGTAATTGTTCATTTCTTATTTTTCCCTTCGGCAATACCCATTCATTTTTATCATTTTTTAAAATAAAAACCTTGCTATATAGTTTGCAACAAAGATTTTACATTTGAACACAAAGACGATTTATGACAT
>NZ_JBEBOY010000088.1:0-4037 GCF_040396155.1 Tissierella praeacuta | reverse complement strand
TAATTATTGTATCGTGTTAAACTTTTTGTGTCCATACTTATATACTAACACCATTCCTATAATAACAAAACATATATTCATTATACTTAATACTTTATAATGCTTAAGCTTGTTTAAACTAATCTTTGCAAACACAATATATTTCATATCTTCCTCCTAGAACTAATAAAAAAGGAAGCGAGATTCCTTTTTTATTAGTTTCCTGATGCAATAGCTCAATTGTAATATAGCATACATGCAATGTCGAAACTCGTTAAGCTTTGGCTTTATATATATTAAGTTTTTTTAACATATTTACAATTTCCATAATTTGATGTTAGCGTAATAAACATATCTAAATCCTTATATATCTGTAGCGACTTCCATTAAGAAACTTTTATATAACATTATCAATACTTTCCCTACTAAAACATTCTTAAAATTGCTAAATCTCAAGTATTACTATGGTTTCTTGCCATTGATATAGTAGGAAGTGTTTTCCATCATAGCCTTGTTCTGGTTTATTATTATTTTTATATAGGACACCGTAAGGATTTATCCTAGAACTAGGATTGCTTCTTATTACTTCCAATGCATAGGATTCTCCATCAAGTTCATCTAATTCTTTAATCGCTACTGCAAGTTTTTCGCTTAAGTATAAATCTTTTCCATAGCTTCTAAGTTATTAAAATCAGTTATAAGGCTATAGCATAAAACTTTTCTATTTCCCTTCGACCAAATCCATCTAGCCTTTTCATTAAATAGTTTCGCTCATCTATATTACAATTTTTATCGGGTAGTATCCTTAGAAAATTTTTATCCATGCTATTTTCTATATAGCAGCTTAGTTCTGTAGTCATTTCTATTCCAAGCTCATTACATCTTTCATGCAAACTTTCCTCTTCAATTGGAAACCATACAATCTTTGTTTTTTCATTTTCTTTGTTTGATCTTTTGATTTTAATATTCAAGTTCTATCCCTCCAATCTATTTTGTAATTAAAAATATATCTTTGCCATATCTTGTGATTAATGCTGAGTTAATGATTGCCCTAAATGTCATATCACCAATCAAATCTGCATCGCCATCTCATTAATTTTTATATATTCTTTTCCTGTAGATATTGTTTTTGCAGTTTGATACAGGGTATAGCCTTAAGTATTAGTTTCTCTAAGATTAATTTTATTAAAATCAAATCCATTTGGTATTACTGTATGTTCTGATATTTTCCATAACATATCATCAGCAGTTAGGAGAAAAAGGATAACAATATATCTAGGAGATATATCATAGATATCAAGATTTTGTTTATGAAGTGCATTATAGAATCTTTCTTTATGATTATGATTTAGAAAAATTTCTCCTTTGAAGTTGTTTGTAAGAAGTTTTAGCCTATTTTTCAATGAATGATTTTTTATTTTTCCAAAGCATTCTTTAACCAAATTTTTGTATCCCACCTTATCCATATTGGATAGGATATTAGAATGAATGTGTCCACAATCATTGCATCTATTACTAACATTGATAACATTGCAATTACAATCTTTAACACCTCCCTTACAATTAAAATAATTGTTAATAACTATGCCACTTCTCCTTGGTTGGAAATTAGGAACCAGCATCATCAGTTGTTCTATCCCTTCCAAGGATGTACCATACATAAATAATTTTGACATTATTCTCAGTTCTCTCTTTCTATTTTTGGACATAAAAAAGAGCGAAGTTTATTTGGTCTATAGTTTACCTAAACTTCGCCTCTTCATTTTCTATATTTAATTTTGGATTTAAATAAAACAAATGCATCAAGACCTTTATATCCCAATGCATTTATAGTTTTATTTGATTTAAGTTTTCTTATAAAGGATATATTTCTCTTGAGCTATAAATATGTTTAATATTTGGCCTGTTTAATTCTTTACACCAAGATTAATAAAATATCTTATTATCAAAATCTATTAAGTACCTCAAAATTCTTTGTCTAAATAACTTAAATGAATCGCCCTTGTTTCCATAGTACATAAAGTGCCTACAAGCCATAATAATTCCTATCTTTCCATTATCATATTTGAATGTCATTAATGGAGATTGTTGCTCCATTTCCTCTATAGATTGTTCAGCATTTATCTCATTAGGTAAAATTAACCCTTTTTCTATAAATGTTTCATTAACATGTTCCACCGTCTTCTTACCATGTAAAATTAATAAACTAGGTTTAAATTCCATCACTAAACCATAAAATATATCCTTACCTTTATCTATTACATATTTAGGTTCCTTTTTTAGTTCCTTCAAATTCACTGTTGGATATGGCATAACATCAGTTTCAAGAATTGCACATTCTGTATGATTTGATAACCAAGAAAAAAATGAATTCATTCTTATACGAGTTCGAGATATTTCATTCTTGTTTAGATTGGTTCTATAATAATCAATAAATTTGTCATAGTTAAGAAGTAATTCAACATATTCATTTATATCCATTTCACTAGGAAATATTGGAGTAGCTGGATTAATGCCAACAAAGAAAATACCTACTTTAGACAAATCTCCGTTACAAATAAAAGGTCTATAATAAGCCTTTCCATAATCAGGTTCTATACACATATTCTTAAGTAAATCAAATGAAATCATATTATCCCCCTGACCTAGTAATTCAAAATAAAACACCAATACTATTTTCTCTTTATTACACAATGATATAATGATGCGTCTTAACCTTATAGCTAATTTATCAAAGAAAATGCTCATTTTACAAATATGTGTTACTCATAGTCTATCAAATACTCTTAGATTTCTACATAGGAAAATGCGTTCCCATGCTTTTTTATTACTGCTTCCAAATCTTCAGGCTTTATCCAAACTGTTGCTGTATTGTCGTTAGGATGAATACCGATATGATGAAAATACCGAACATCACTGTCTAATACAACTTCAACTTTACAACTTGTATCATTTAATACACCAAATGGTGTGACAGAACCTTTGTCCAATCCTAAAATTTCATATAATGCACTCTCAGATGCAAATCTTAGAGGTCTACTATTTAGCTTTATCTTTAATTCCTTTAAATCAACTCGTTTATCTTTTTGCACAGATATGAGAAAATATCTTTTCTTTTTATCATCCCGTACAAATAAGTTTTTAACTACTTGGTTATTGGTATCAATGCAAAGATTGTCCATTTCCTCTATTGTATAAACAGCAGGATGCTCAATAATATCATAAGTTAACTTGTTGTGCTAGTTAAAAATTACAAATATAAAAACTCCAGCAATTATGTTAACCTATCATTGACAACCAATCAAGATAGGAGGATAACATATGCTAGAGTTTTCTAATAAATATTCTATCAAAGAAATTGCTGATTTAAAAGACTTTATTACAGTCATTTATATATTAATTGACGATATTTACCAAGAGATTATTCCAACACATATTAAAGAACGCCGTAATATCAAGGATGCTATCCTAAGTGATAGTGAAATAATTACCATTAGTATAGTTGGTGAATTACTCACCATTGATTCAGAAAAAGCTTGGTTGGGGTTCTGCAGAAATAATCTAAAGGATTTGTTCCCAAAATTCTGTGAAAGAACTAGATTTAACAGAACTCGTAAGGCCTTACACGCAGTGATTGATGAAATCCGTAAACAACTTGCTTGTATTCTAGTATATCCAAATGAATCAGTTAGGATTATAGATAGTATTCCTATTACTGTATGTAAGTTTGGTAGAGCATATTTTCACAAATCCTTTAAGGTTGATGCAGCTTATGGATATTGTGCATCTAAGAAAGAGACTTACTATGGATTTAAGCTACATGTTCTTACTGCAGTAGATGGTTATGTTACAGATTTCGTCCTTACTCCAGCTAATATTGATGATAGAGAAGCTGTATGGGAGTTAGTTGAAAGTTATAAAGATATAACTATCCTAGGTGATAGAGGGTATATCAATAAGTATTTATCTCCAGATTTAAAGACTGAAAAAGGAATTCAGCTGATATTTATGAAAAGAGATAATGCTAAAAATCCTCATCCAAAATGGCTTCGCCAACA
>NZ_JBEBOY010000087.1:0-4109 GCF_040396155.1 Tissierella praeacuta | reverse complement strand
TGTTTTAACTGCATGGTCATTACTGACTATGACATTATTATACTAGGAGTGATTTCTATGTTAAAAACTAATAAAAACAAATTAGTGATCCAATCAGTACAAGGAAAAATTCATAGCCCAATGATGGGACCAAGCCCCTATAGAATAAGCAATGATGGAATACCTATGATTTTACATGGTGTAGGGGGCATTACTTACAATTTCCAAATAGGAGATTCCTGTATGGAGCTTGTAGGTGACCATGTAGAACCTGGTGTAAGTATTAGAAATGAAGATGTTGCTGAAAATAGAGCTTTAATGGTACTATCCTGTGTAGGTAATGAGGCTAGAATAATAACTGGAGATGCAAAGGGCGCAAAGGGATTTGTTACTGGAACCCATGGAGGAATTGAACATGTACTTGTATATTTCCCTAAAGAAGATTTAGAGAAAATGGCTATAAATGATACAATACTTATTAAAGCCAATGGTCAAGGTCTTAAAATTGAAGGTCATGATGATGTATTAGTAATGAATCTTGACCCTAATCTATTTGAAAAAATGGGAATTAAAGAAAACGAAAATGGAGAATTAGAAGTTCCTGTAGTAACTGAAATACCTGCTCATCTAATGGGTTCAGGAATTGGCAGTGCTACAAGCCTTACTGGAGATTATGATATAACTACTGGAGATAAGGAAGCAGTAAAAAAATATGGAATAGACAAACTTAAATTTGGAGATATAGTATTATTAAGGGATTGCGATAATACCTATGGACGTCAATATTTAGAAGGCTCTGTAACAATTGGTGTAATAGTACATTCAGATTGTATATTAGCAGGACATGGACCTGGAGTTACAGGTTTACTTAGCTGTAAAACCACTAAGATAAAGGGGATAAAAACTAAAGATGCTAATATAGCAAATTATCTTGGTGTAAAATAATATGAAATTTATTTCAAACTTTAATAATAAAGAAATCTTCTTCTTAGGACTTTTAATTCTAATAAACCTTACTTCATTTATATTATTCGGCATAGATAAAAGTAAAGCCGAAAAGAGAAAATGGAGAATACCAGAAGCATATTTACTAGGAATATCTTTCTTTGGCGGTTCCATAGGAGCTTTAATTGGAATGGTAATCTTTAAACATAAATTAAGTAAAAAGAAATTCTATATTGGTATTCCTTGCTTTATAATATTAAACAAGATTATTGAATTAATTATATTTAATAATCTCAGGTAGAAATAGTAGAACGGATTAATAAAAGAGTGACTTAAGTCACTCTTTTATTAATCCTAATTTGTATATCTTTAAAAGTTATTAACAAGATTATATATCTTTAATAAATTTTATAACCCCTAACCCTCCTATTAAAGATATAACCAATCCTCCAATTCTAAAATTTGATGCAATGTTGTCAATCATATTAAAATATGAAGCAGCATCCATCATAACTTTATAACCACGTCTATTTACAGAACTTACTATTTCTTTACTTATAAAAAAGGAGGAGAAAATAAATATTAGCCCAATAATTAAGAAAAATAAAAATACAATCAATAATTTTTTACTAGATATTAAATTTTTCATTCATAATCCTCCATTTATATTTTATAAGTTAATCATAAATAAAATAAGGATCAAATCCTGTAAATTTCTCAACATAAACTACTGCTGTATTACCTGTATCCGTCCAAACCATCGAACGATTTATCAGTGCACTTAATTACTTGTATAAATCTTAGAGAATCAAAATCAACACAACATTAAGAATGAGTATAGAAAAAAATTATCACTTTGCTAATTCTCTAAAGGATTACAGTAGAAAGGCTATTTTCTATAATAAATTGCTGTAATCTTGAAAACTCAAGATATATGGATTTAATAAATATAGGTTTCATGCGATATGTACATTACTCTCATACCTTATTGAAAAAATAATCAGTAATGATCAAAGGATTAAATTTAACAAATTTCTTTGGAATAAATAGGAATTAATCTTGAGATAGTAGTAATTGGAAATTTACAAGCTAATTATTCAATAAGTTATATTGCATTAAAATTATGAATTATCATTTTATTACATAATCTCAATGTATTAATATAATATCATAAAAAAATATAAAATTCTAATTACATAATACCCAAAAAATCGACATTCATCATATCTTTCCTTACCATCAAACTCAATATTAATTATTTACTCTTTAATTTCTTCATAAAAAGATAATTGCAAACTATTCTTGTTTCTAATATTTTATACAATTATTCAGCTTCTACACAATAATCTACTCATATTTTATATATAATAAATAATGACAGGGAATTTTCCCTGTCATTATTATCTTCTAAAACCTCTGTTGTTATTGTTTCTTTCTTGCTTTCTTTTTTTCCTACAATCTGCACATCTTTGAGGTTCATTATCAAAGCCTTTTTCCTTGTAGAATTCTTGCTCTCTTTCTGTGAATACAAAATCAGTACCACAGTCTTTACATTTTATTGTCTTATCTGCCATTTCAACATTCCTCCTTTACATTTATTATAAGATTTAAAATAGAATCAAGAATATTTCATAAAAGAGGAAATGTTGTTTGCTCAATTAATAATTTTCCGAGTTTTAAATCTTATTGGTATTAATAGTATAATTCTATTTCTAAAACTATGCAAGAGAATTGTTATTTATTATTTAAATATTCCAAATGGCTTTCCTACAGGTAAAAAGTTTTTCCCGAAATGTTCATTTAATACTGACGCTCCTGAACCATAAAATGATAATAATGAAATAATAAGTTCTGAATACGCCGCTAATTTATGTGGAAATTCTCCCATAATGCCAAAGGAATCAAGAGTTAATCCGAGAAATAATAGGTCTATAAAGAAGAAAATTAAAAATAATACCTTATGTGTCTCCATAGCACCTATAGTCATAAAAATTGTGAATATTAGATATCCTAAAAATGCAAATCCTAACTGCTTTGTATCTATGTTTGCTGCTAGAGCTTCACCAAACGCTCCCATATCTATCATCCAAGATGCAGCAACTCCCATCCAAAAGAACCCATAGGCTCCAAATGCAGTTGTGCCAAAAGTGTTATTCCTCTTTGAATCATTGATAGAAGCAAATAATTGAGCAAAAGCCCCCAAAAATATTGCCCATGGTATCACAAATGATAGTCCTTGTGTAATACCTAACTTCTGTGATGATGCCACCAGTGTTACCATTGCTAGTCCAAAAAGACCTAATGCCGACGGATCTGCATTAACAATTTTTACATTTTGTAGTTGATTTTTCTCCATAAAATCCTCCCTTAAATAATATAATCTCATATATGATACCATGTTCTAGATTTATATCAAGTTATTTTTTTATCATATTTAAAGGAGAGTTTTAAATATTTTCTATCTGCCAGTCTATAGGCTCTTTCCCTATGGATTCTAAAAATTTATTTGTCTTAGAAAAAGGTTTCGATCCAAAAAATCCTCTACTGGCTGATAAAGGACTAGGATGAACAGATGTTATTATATAATGCTGTGGGTTTGTTATAAAAGCTTTCTTTTTGATTGCATTATTTCCCCAGAGTATAAATACTATAGGATCTTCTCTTTCGTTTAGTAATTTTATTATATGATCTGTGAAAATTTCCCATCCAATTTTACTATGTGAATTAGCGTCCCCAGCTCTTACAGTTAAGGATGTATTTAACAATAATACTCCTTCTTTAGCCCATTTAGTCAATGTACCATTATTAGGTATGTAACAGCCTAAATCATCTTTTAATTCCTTATATATATTTACCAGTGAAGGCGGTATCCTTACCCCTGGTTTTACAGAAAAGCTTAATCCATAGGCTTGATTAGGTCCATGATATGGGTCTTGTCCCAATATAACTACTTTAACATCCTTATAAGAAGTATAATGTAATGCGTTGAATATATCATGCATGTCTGGATATATAGTTCTTGTACTATATTCTCTAACTAGAAACTGTCTAAGTTTTTGATAGTATTCTTTTTGCATCTCTCCTTCCAATAACTCTTGCCAATCATTATTAAATATTTTCTTCATAAAATTCACTCCTAGTATAATAATGTCATAGTCAGTAATGACCATGCAGTTAAAACATTT
>NZ_JBEBOY010000086.1:0-5419 GCF_040396155.1 Tissierella praeacuta | reverse complement strand
TCTATTTAGGCTAAATTCCTTTAATCTAGTTTTTCATACTCTAGTTAACACTATCTATTAATAAGTATCATTTCTGGTGCCTGGCACCAAAAATGATACTTATTGTTAGTCTTTTTTATCTAAAATTTCAACTATCTTCTCCATATCTTCCTTCATCTTTCCAATATCTTTCGTAGCTTTAATTATCCTTATGAACAAGTAGATGCCTAAACCTATTATAGCTAGAGATATTATAAGACTAATATATGAATATATCATTGAAATAGCATCAGGTCTTGCTCTTACAGTATACATTGGCTTCCCCCTTATCCTTTGTAACTATATTAGTTTATCCATTTCATCAACTAGTTTTCTAAACAATTTCATTGCATTGTTTACTGGTTCTTCTGTTGTCATATCTACTCCTGCTGATTTCAATACATTTATCGGATAATCTGAACTTCCGCTCTTTAGGAAGTTTAGATATCTATCTACCGCTGGTTTTCCTTCTTCCAATATTTTCTGAGACAATGCCACAGCTGCTGAATAGCCTGTTGCATATTGGAACACATAGTAATTATAGTAGAAATGAGGTATCCTTGCCCATTCCATTCCTATTTCATCGTCTACTACCATATTTGGACCATAGTATAATTTATTGATATCCTTATATGTTTCACATAGATAGTCTGCAGTTAGAGCTCCACCACTTTCAAGGTATTCATTTATCATTTTCTCAAATTCTGCAAACATGGTCTGTCTAAATACTGTAGTTCTAAAACTTTCTAAATAATGATTTAATAAATATAGTTTCTCATTTTTATCTTTAACATTATCTAACATATAATCCATAAGTAAAGATTCATTTGCAGTAGATGCAACTTCAGCTATAAATATGGAATAATTTCCATAAACGAAAGGCTGTGTCTTTCTTGTAAAATAACTATGAATTGAATGTCCTAATTCATGAGCCACTGTAAATACATTATCCAATGTATCATGATAATTTAATAGTATAAATGGCTTAGAATCATATGAACCTCCTGAATATGCACCGGATCTTTTTCCTCTATTTTCATATACATCTATCCATCTTGAACTAAATCCTTCTTCTACTACTTTCATATATTCTTCACCAAGTGGAGTTAATGCCTTCTTTACTATTTCTACTCCTTCTTCATATGGTATTTTCAAATCCACATCCTTCACTATTGGAGTATATAAATCATACATATGAAGTTCCTTTACTCCTAAAGCTCTTTTTCTAATTTCCATGTATTTATACATAATATCTAAATTATTATGTATAGAATTAATTAAATTATCATAAACAGATAAAAGCACATTATTTTGATCTAAGGATGCTTCTCTACTTGATTTATAATTTCTTATGGTTGAATTAAATATATTATTTTTTAAATCTCCATTTAATACAGCTGCAAATGTATTTTTGAACCCTTCATAAGTGCCATATAGTGCTTCAAAGGCTCTTTTTCTTACATCTCTATTCTTTGACTCCATAAGTGGAATAAAATTACCATGGGTGATTTCAACCTTTTTGCCTTCCTCATCCTCAATAGTTGGAAATTTCAAATCAGCATTATTTAGCATTGAGAATATCTTCTGCGGTGAATTGCCCACTTCTCCCATTTGAGCCAATATAGATTCTTCCCTAGAAGAAAGTATATGTTCTTTTTGTCTCATTATATCTTCAATAAATTGTTTATATAGTTTCAATTCTGGTTTTTCTTGAAAGTATCCCTCTAATATATTAGGCTCTAAAGTTAATATCTCTGGTACTAAGAATGAAGTTTTTTCTTCTACTTCCACATAAAGACCTAAGCCTTTATCTGATAGTTCCTGAGATTTTCCTTCCCTAGTATCTTCATCTAATTTCATATGAGCATATGAATATAAATGTCCAGTTATCCTATAGAGTTCATCCCTATCTTTAAGTACATTATAAAAATTTTCAGCACTAGATACTACTTTACCTTTATATAAGGCAAAATCCTTAGCCATATCTTTAGCTTTATTATAGGACTTCTCCCATTCCCCAAAATCATAAAACATAGACTCTAAATCCCATTGATATTCTTTTTGAATATCTTTTCTCTCAGGTATTTCTTTATTACTTGCCATCCCATTACCTCCTCTTAATCATTAATATTATTTATTGCCTGTATCATAATGTCCCTAGCTATAGGTGCTGCTGATTTTCCCCCTGTTGAGCCTTCCTCCTCTAATATGACGGCAACTGCAACTTTTGGATCATCTGCTGGCGCAAAACCAACAAACCATGCATGAGATTTGCCTGAGGAATTCTCAGCAGTACCAGTCTTTCCAGCAACCTTTATATTTTTTATTTTTGCATTCTTTCCTGTTCCTGATTTAACTACATCTATCATCATATCCTTAAGCTCATTTGCTGTAATCATATCAGTACCTTGAGATAGAACTTCAGTAGTATTTTTCTTTAAAACTTTATTATCCTTTGATGTAATCTCCTTTACAAGAATAGGCTTTACTATCTGCCCATCATTGGCTATTCCAGATGCTATTAAAGCCATATTTAATGGTGTAACTAATATTTTTCCTTGCCCAATTGCAGAAGCAGCTACATCTGTTTTATCTAGATTTTCTTTAAAAGGAAACTGTGAATTCTTCACAGGCAAATCAAAGGGTATATTATTATTTATCATAAATTTCTCTGCTGTATTACCTAATCTATCCTTTCCTATTCCAATGGATTTTGTGGTAAAATATGTGTTACAAGATTTAATTAAAGCTTGTCTTAAATCAATATTTCCATGAGCACTTCCTTGATAGTCTTTAAATACATATCCATTAATCTTTGTGCTACCTGTGCAATTATAAGATGTATCAAAATTCGCTGTGTTTAAAGCAGCAATAGTAGTTATAAGCTTAAATGTAGAACCTGGAGGATATAGTCCTTGAGTAGCTCTATTAACTAGTGGACTATCTGTATTCTCTGTTATGGCCTTCCAATCTTCCTTCAAATTTGAAACATCAAAGTCTGGAAGACTAACCATTGCATATACCTCTCCTGTACTAGGATTCATTGCCACAATAGAGCCTTTCTTACCCTTTAATAATGTTCTTGCCTTAGATTGAAGTTCATGATCTATAGTTAATTTAATTGAATTTCCCTCAGTAGTAGGTGCTACAATATTTTTTATTTCATTTATTGTTGCATTTTCATTTATATTCAATAAAGTGTTGTTATATTGAAGTTCTAAGCCTGACTTGCCATATTCTCGATAACTATATCCTATTATGTGACTGTATAATCTGCCATATATATAGTATCTTTTATATATATCATCTATTTTTTCACTATATGCCAATGTTTTTCCATTTCTATCAAATATGGAACCTCTTAGTATTGATTCTTCATTAATCCATAGCCTTTTATTATATCCATTATTTTTTATTGCCTCTGCCTTAAAAACTTGGAAATAGCTAATATATACTATTAAAGATGTAAACATTAAGCAAAATCCCATTAAGACAACAACTATTCTTCTATTCTCCTTGTTCATCAGCTACCTCCTTTATTTCTATTTCCTCTGAGCATACTTGCAATACTCCAAGGGCCATAAAGCTAGATACTATTGAACTGCCTCCATAGCTAACAAAAGGTAAAGTCAATCCTGTTAAAGGTATCATCTTAAGTACACCACCTAATATAATAAAGGATTGTACTCCAAATAAAGTACTAATACCTAATGCAAGTATTTTGTAGAATTTGTTTTCTTGAGATATACCTATTTTGAATCCTCTATATACTAAAATCATAAATAACATTATTATTCCTATTCCAGTAAATATCCCCATTTCTTCACAAATAGCTGAAAAAATAAAATCTGTATATACTACTGGTATAAAATCTGGATGTCCAAGACCTAATCCACTGCCAAAAAACCCTCCTTCTGCAATGGCAAATAATGATTGGGTTATTTGATATCCCTGTCTTTCTATATACTTCCAAGGGTTTAGCCAAGCTTGAAATCTAATTTTAACGTGGTCAAATAATGTATATCCTAATATTCCGCCAATGGTAAAAAGTCCAATATTATATAATATCAACTTTCTATCTTCTTCATAAATAAATTGAATTGCAATAAATATTGCATAAAATACTAAAGATGTACCTAAATCTCTTTGTAAAAACAGTAATACAATGAATGAATATACTATTCCCATTAAACAATAAGAGGAATACTTTTTTTCTTTCCATTTCGAAATATTAGAGTAATAAGCTCCCAATATAAAAATAAGTAAAAGCTTAATGATTTCAGATGGTTGAAATGCAATTTTGCCTAGATTTACCCAGTTTATGGCTCCCTTTCTTCTGCTTCCAAATATAAAGGTTATGAGAAAAAGAGCGTAAGCACCTATCATATAAATATAAAACCAGTTTTCCCACCCCCTTATATATTTTAAAATAAAATAAGTTATAAAAAATATAAATATGCCAATAGATAACCATATTAACTGTTTAATCCCTAGTCCTTCATCAATTCTATATATCATTATAATTCCTATGGATATTAGCATAGTAACAATCAAAAATATATAGTTATCTCCAGTTGAAACTTTAGTTAATATATAATTGGATAAATATATTATTAGCACTAAACCTAATCCTGTACCCATAGTCAATCTATCAATTTTTTGTCCTTGATAAATTAGCAATAGAAACAAAGCTAGAACTTCAAAAATAAACAATAAATTCCTTGGTAATTTTTCCTTAATTGCTTTTTTAAACATAATATTCTCCTATCATCTATCTACAAATAAAAATTCTATTTGCCCTGCTCTAATAATATCCCCGTCTTCTAATCTTATTACATCGAATATCCTATCTCCGTTTAAATATGTACCATTGGCACTATTTAAATCTTCTAGATAATAATCTCCCTCATCTTCTGTTATTTGAAAATGCCTTTTAGAAACAAATGGATCTTTTACTACAATTGTATTATTTCCATGTCTCCCTAAAGAAATAGCATCATTAATAGAATAATGTTCTTTTATTTTATATGGTAAAGAATCTTTTCTATTAATAAGTTTTAAATACACTCTAGCATCTGATGATACTCCTTCAATTCCTCTTATATCTAAATATATAAGTCTAATAATACTAAAAATGAATAAATATATAATTACAATAAATATATATTTAAACAATATGGCCAATATATTATACATAAATTATTCCTCCAAGATTCTCTTTATTTACTTATGTTATCATAAATTATGCCTATTGTGAATTACTTTAAACCTATACCTTTTAACATCATGTTAATAATTTTTGTAACTGCTATTTAAACAATATTGAAAATCTGATAAAATGTTATAATAGAGATGAGCATAATTAAATAATTTTAAAGTTAAAAATCATTAGATATAAATA
>NZ_JBEBOY010000085.1:0-5494 GCF_040396155.1 Tissierella praeacuta | reverse complement strand
ATATTTATATCTAATGATTTTTAACTTTAAAATTATTTAATTATGCTCATCTCTACAAAATTTATATAAATGATTTCTCTAGAATACTAATTATATCCTCTTTAGTTGGAGTAATAGGGTTTGTTGCTGTACAACGATCTACGAGAGCAGCTTCTGCTATTACATTTTTATCTGATTCAAATTGTTCCTTGCTAACTCCCCATTCAGAAAGACTCTTTGGAATAGAAAGTCTCCTTTCAAGTGCAAGGATTGCATTTACTAAACTTCGTACACCTATTTGTGCGCTTCCAGCACTTAATCCTAAGAATTTAGCAATTTCTGCATACCGATTTGCAGCAGGGGTAATATTCTTAGTATAATTCCCTTTGATAACCCTTGCATTATAGCGAATAACATTTGGTAATAAGATACCATTTATTCTTCCATGTGGAATATGCCAACGTGCTCCTGCTGCATGTGCTATGCCATGGTTTAACCCTAGTGAAGCTATGTTAAAGGCCATTCCAGCCATTGTTGATGCCATATGCATTTTTTCACGTGCTTCTTTATCATTTCCATCTTTATAAGCTCTATCTAAATAAGTGAATACATAGCGTATAGCTTTTTCACTTAAAGCATCAGAGATATCATTGGCACTAATGGAAACATAAGCCTCTATAGCATGAGTAAGAACATCAATACCCGTATCAGCAGTTTGCTTAGGTGGTAAACCTGCAACAAGACCAGAATCTAAAATAGCCTCATCTGGCAATATTTGATCCGTAATTAATGGATATTTTGTTCCCTTTTCATCATCAGTGATAATCGAGAAATTCGTAACCTCTGAACCTGTTCCACTTGTTGTAGGAATAGTGACAAATCGTATCTCACTAAATCTCTCAGTCAATTTACCAAAATAAATCATAGCCTTTGCTGCATCTATAGCAGAGCCACCACCTATTGCCAATAAAACTGTAGCTGGAAAATCCTTACTATATTCTAAACCAGCAACAATGTTATCAATTGGAGGATCTGGAATAACTTCAGAAAACACCATTATTTCCGTGCTGCTATCAATATAGTTTTTAATATGTGAAAGTAACTCTGATGAAGCAATAAAAGAATCTGTTACTATCAAAATCTTTTCATTCTTGAAATCTGATAGTCTTTCTAGGCTTCCTTCACCAATATATAATGTTGTTCCAAATCTTATTTTTTGCATAGCTGCTACTCCTTTCTCATAAAAAAGCCATAGAAAAATAAATCGATCCGATTATTTTCCTATAGCTTAGTCTCTAAAAATTAAAACGCCTTTATGCTCTGTTTTTTAATAGAATATTATTAAGTCCTAATCTTATCAACGCCTTTTAAAAAATGCATTCCTTGTTATTATAAATCTTCTTTTTTCAAATCTATATGGAATACCTTTCCACTTCTTTCATAAAGCACATCTTCTATGCCTTCATTTACATTTGCAACACGTGCTAATGAAAAAAAGTAATCTGATAAGCGATTAACAAATATTAAAACTTCTTCATTCATATCATTAGTCCATTGAAACGTTACTATCTCTCTTTCTGCTCTTCTAGCAATTGTTCTACAAATATGTAAAATACTTGCTAATTGTGAACCTCCTGGCAAAATAAAAGATTCCACTTCTTTAGGAATACCTTCATGAGCATCAATACGCTTTTCAATCCATTCTGTTAAAGCAGATGTAACTCGATACGTTCCTTTTCCTGCTGGCGTTGCTAAATCATTGCCACAATCAAATAAATACTGTTGGATCTGTGTTAATTCGTTCTTCAAAGAATCATTATTTTTTATAAGTGTAATAGCATATCCTACAAAACTATTCAATTCATCAATAGTTCCATATGCTTTTATACGTTCACTGTCTTTTGCTAATTGAATACCACCGATTATTTTAGTATAACCTTTATCACCAGTTCTAGTATAAATTTGCAAATTTATTCCTCCTTCTCCTTAGAAAGATAGGCTATCAACTCTGCTACTCCCTCATCTTCAACAGCTGAGAGGCGAAAAATTTTCCCAACACCTGCTAATTCTAATCTTTTCTCAGCATTTATAATAGCTTCTTCACTTGGTGCTAGATCTATCTTTGTAATAATTCCTATACATGGTTTCGTAAAATTTTGTGCAAAATAGGGTGAAAATGTCTGGCCTGATTCCGTCACGCTACAAACGAAGCCAATGATATCTGAACTAGCAGCCATCATTTGTAGAGCGCTATAGAATCTTCTATGCAGGACAAACTCACCTGGTGTGTCTATCATCTGAGAATAGAACTCAACTGATTGTGTTTTTTTATATTTAATGCTATCTCCTTGAATCCTTTGGCAAAGAGTGGTTTTCCCACTTCCAACTGATCCAATTAACATAATTTTTTTCATTTTCTATACCTACCTATTACGTTCTTGTTATTTTGGGGACAGAAAACTGCATAAGTTCTTTTAAAGAAATAACAACTTGTTTCATGGCAGATTCTACAGCTGCTACATCCCCTAAGATAAATACAGACCCACTGAACCTATCAACAAATCCTATTTTAATAGGTGCGGTCTTTTTAGCTATATCCACAGCGATAATTGCAACCTCTGGTGGAGTTATGGTTAAAATACCAATTGCATGATACTTTTCATCATTCAGGCCTAATTTTTCAAAGATTCGATCATCTGGATTTGCTATAATATGTGCTAATGTCACTTGTTTACCTGGTACTGATTCAAATATCTTTCTTTCTAATGTATTCATTTGTTCCCTCATTTCATAATAAAAGCACAACACAAATTATTTATACTATATTCTTTGCTTTATAATGCAAATATAAGTATTCCCTTTATAAACAAATTCTAGTCACTTAGAATTTGTTTTAGTTTTTTATAGGCTATCTGCTTGTGCAATTCAAATCCGACATAAAAGTGGATGTGGACACATAAAAAAAAACAAGGTACTCTACGAATTGGAACGTAGAGTGCCTTGTTTTATGAAAATAAGGATCTATGAAAACAAAAGCTATTGCTTCATAAGATAAATGCTTTTTTCTTTGCTTTCAACTTCTATATCAAGACCAAGAAACTTAAATCTTGTCTTTATACGGGATATAAAAAATTATTTTATATTTTTAGAGACTACTGGCACATAAAGGTCTGTAGTGAGTTCTCCCTGGTTAAAATAGTAATATTCAATATCGTGAATACCAGCATGCTCATATTCTGATTCAATTAACCATACCGAATATATATAATCCCATGTTTTTTGTGCACTTTCAGTTATAGGGCCAAGAGTTCTAAAAATTGCATAAAGCGAAGATTCCAGTCTATATATCTCGATATTCTCAGGAACATAATTGGTGGAATTAACTTCGTGACCGAAAAGTTTCTTCTTTCTTTCATCGCTAAGTTCTAATCCGTAAACTCCACTCCAATGATGATGAGTGATATTTTGTGCGATTTATAAAATATATCCTACACTTTGCTAAATAGTTATAGCATCAAAAATCTTTTGCCATTTAGTATAAGACTTATGTAATACAGCATATGGATATAGCTGCACAATGGGTTGAACCCGATTAGGTAGACTTGATAAATTTCAGTATAAAAAACCAGCTTATCATAAATATGATAAACTAGTTTTATCTTATTATTTCATCTATTTATCTTGACAAATTACTTAAAAAACTTGCATAATCTATATACCAGTCTTTAACGTTACCAAATGTGCCTACTATGTCCATATGATCTGTATTTATGATTATAGGCATTGCATTCCATTGTCCTATTTTAATTCTACCATTGTATTTTTCAATAACATCATTAGAACCTAACTTAGGTCCATCTTGACTAATACAATTTACAACCCCATCATTTGGGAACCATTTCTTATCAATGATAGGAAGATCTTTTTGATTACGTGAATATTTTCCCATTAAGTTTGCTGTTGGATAAAATATAGGATTCATTGGGCCAATTTGTGCGATAGAATGACCTGTAAGTATAGATTCTTTAGTTGCTTGGGTTGTCCAAGAAAAATAATATACATCTGGTTGAGCCTTTACCCATGTATTAAGCTCTTGCGCACCTTCTGTGGATAAATCATAAGTTGATATATCTTTTGTACTATTCCAAATATTGCTTTCTAAAACCCTTTCAATATAATCGCGTTGAGATTCTCCACTTTGCTTTTTTAATCCCCATTGATCTAATTTTAAATCATATATTGAGCTAAATAAATTGTTTTTACCAGTTATTGTTCCTAATACACCAAATGTATAACTTATTAAATCTTTTGCTGGCATTAAATCTGATAAAGTTGTACCATCATTAGGTGTAGAGATCGTACTAACACTATGAATCCAATGCTTTCCACCTTCAAATAATGGTGAAATATTTTCTTGTCCACAATTTATTTCCTCTTCACTTCCTTCACTTAACAACTGTGTAAGTGTACGTATGGTTTGTCCCCCCATACTGTGACCTATTAAATGTATTTTATTTTCATTGCTTATATTTTTATATATACCTGGATATGTCCTTCCATATCTATTATGTATAAATTTTTTTGCATGAGCTTCTCCATAATCTACTGTTCCACCTACTATATAAGCGTAAAGTTCACAAGCTCTATCCCAGTTACTAGATACTGGACCTACTGTTGCTGTATAAGTCTCATGGCCTGAGGCATTTAACTTTTCTTGAAGATCAACTACTCCACCCCAATATTTATATCCTAATAATTCATCTCTTCCAAAACCCATAAAACCATGAACTAAAACAATTGGATAGTCATTTCCCCCTATAATACTCCTAATATTAATTTCTGGAAATTCCACTGGGAATTTTAATGGAGGCATTTTATTTATATCTTCTTCACTTCTAACTTTTTCTGCCGAATCTATTAAGCTGTCTATATCTTCTAATGTAGGTATTTTTATTGTCTCATCTGTATCTTCTACTTCTTTTTTAACAGTAGACGCTTCCAACTTCTGTGTTCCTTGTGCCTTTGGTTCATCTGCTCTTACAATCATTGAAAAATTTGTTAATGTCATAGAAAATACTAATAAAATAATAGTTGCTATTTTGTTTAAATTTTTTTTCATTTCACATCTCCCCCTGATTCAATTTTTAAGTAACTATTATGACTGAATAAATCATCTTTCCCCTTAAACCCCCTTTCATTTTATTATAATAATTGATAATTATACATTAACCTTTCACGTTTTTCAATATTTTCCTAATTTTCTTTTTATTATGAAATAGTCAAAAATTATTAAAAATATAGTAAAACATATGAGCATTAACAATAAACATATTTTAAATTTTAATTTTATTATTTGGTAAGCGATAGACAGATTCTTTCCAATATTAGTTGATTTAACGGAATGATTCTAATAGGATAAAAGAGCAATTTCATTTACAGTTAACCCCTCTTCGTATTTAATTCTAGCAAAACGTATTCGTTGTGCACGGTTTCTTGTATCTAGTAAAGCTTGCAT
>NZ_JBEBOY010000084.1:0-5538 GCF_040396155.1 Tissierella praeacuta | reverse complement strand
TTACAGCAGTATTTGGAGAAAACAGAAAAAACCTATTACCAATAAACAAAGAAGCATTAGAAAAAGGTGCAGAAATAGCAAGAGAACAAATGAAGTAGAATGTAAAATACAGGTGGAATTATTCCACCTGTATTTTGTGTTTTATAATCTATTTATCTTTATCTGTGGAACAAAATGATGGAGAACATCCGCCACCAATTCCGCCACCTGATGTTGGGATCTGAACCTGTCTGTTTTGTAAAACTTTAACTGTTAGTTCTACAACCATTTTTTCTTCTATCTTGTTGAAGAATTTTTCTTCGAATGGGAAATCTCCATCACAAGGACGATGACGATTTATAAACTCATCAAATTCATAAATTCTTGCACTAATTAGTTCGCAGAATGGAAGTTCATTGAAATTCTCAACTACGATTTGATTGAATTCTGATAAATCTGAAGATAATAATTTATCTTTTTCAGCAAAATGTTTGTTTGGTAAATCGCTTACTCTGAAATATTCAAATTCAGCACTGGAATTTACAGCAAGATCTTCTGGTTCCATATAGAAAGAAACAGGTGTAGAACATTCAAATGGAACATCTACAACGCAATGGTGTAATTCACCACATACTCCTCTAATATTTCCGCAGTTTCCTGTAGCATAGTCAATATTTTTACGAACAAATCCTTTAATGAATAAAATATTAGTAGGTTGAAGTAATAGGCATTGGGTGATTTTTATTTTTTTCTTTATATTTTTAATTTCAAGTGCTCGTTCTGGTAAATCAATTAATGCACGAACATGGAAACGAACAGTTAATTCAGCTAAAACTACTGGAATTTTAGCGACCGCACCAGTTGCTAATCCACTAGGTGTTACTGGTGTATTAGTGCAGCTATCTAATACATCACTTTTAACATCAACGCATAAGGCTTTATTTCCTGCATTACATACAGGCGAAGAAGGTTTTGTATTAACTCTGGATTGCCCGCCACATTGGCAATTATTGTTACTAAACACTTGTAAGTTACTAATTGTTGTACCATCTATTGAATTGTACATATAGTATTTCCTCCTTAATATAAATATCATTTGGATGTCAATAGTTTTATGTCATGTCCATACTACAATATATTCTAAAGATTTAATTAGGTGATAGTATTTTTGAAGTTGTTAATTTATTATTTATTCAATTGCAAATAAAAATTCTCCTTCACAGGCAAGCTCATCTTCAACATAGGCTTTGCCTTCTCCAATTCCTATTGAACCTCTTATTCTAGTTAATATTACTTCCATTCTAAGGGTATCTCCAGGTACTACTTTTCTTTTAAATCTTACTTTGTTTATTCCAGCGAAATAAGGTGTTTTTCCTTTATATTTTTCATCAGATAGCAAAATTACAGCTCCTACCTGAGCCATAGATTCTACTATTATGACTCCAGGCATTACAGGCATATGAGGAAAATGCCCTTGGAAAAAAGGTTCATTTATGGTCACATTTTTATATCCTATACCCCTTACCCCTATTTCTTCTATCAAAACCTTATCTATAAAGAGAAAAGGATACCTATGAGGAATAATTCCTTTTATTTCTTCTATATTTAACAATTTATCCATGAAATTCCTCCTTTTTAGTCTTTTTTAGGGAAAAATTAATGATTGATTATTTTATTATATTCATATATACTAAGTCTTAAAGTTTTACTCATATAATATTAATAATAATCTAAAGAAAATTAATTTGCAAATGTTTTTAAAGGAGGTGGTAGATGGGAATAAATAGTAAGAGTAAACAATTTAATATGGAGGTGGAGAATGAAAAAAATTTATGTAGGAATTTCTGGTATAGGAAGTTATGTGCCTGAGAGAATTGTTACTAATCATGATTTATCAAAAATTGTAGATACATCAAATGAATGGATTGTAGAGAGAACAGGGATAAATGAAAGAAGGATAGCAGATGATAATATGGCGACTTCTGATATGGCAACTAGAGCAGCAATAGATGCTTTGGAAGATGCTAATATCAAACCAGAAGATATTGAACTTATAATTGTGGCTACAGTAACAGCTGATCATGCTTTTCCATCAACTGCTTGTATAATTCAGAAGAATATAGGAGCAGTGAAAGCGGCAGCATTTGATATAAATGTAGGATGCTCAGGGTTTATTTATGGTTTGTCCATAGGAGAAAGTTTTATTAAATCAGGAATGTATGAGAAGGTTTTAATCATAGGTGCAGAAACACTATCTAGAGTAGTAGATTGGAATGATAGAAATACTTGTGTATTATTTGGAGATGGTGCAGGAGCCTGTGTCTTAGAAAAATGTGAAGAGGATTCTGGAATTCTTTCAATTGAGTTAGGTTCTGATGGGACCAATGGCTCTGTGTTAACACAGCCAGCAGGAGGATCTAGATTGCCAGCAAGTATTGAGACTGTAGAAAATAGACTTCATTTTATAAAAATGGACGGTAAAGAAGTATTTAAATTTGCTGTAAGGGTCATGGAAAGAGCATCTATGAATGCTTTAGAAAAGGCTAATATTAAGTTAGAAGATTTAGATTTTTTAGTTCCACATCAAGCCAATATGAGAATAATTGATGCGGCTGCTAAGAAGTTAAAGCTTGAAAGAGATAGAATCTGTGTTAATTTAAACAAATATGGCAATATGTCTTCTGCATCTATTCCAATAGCCCTTGATGAAGCAGTGAAGAATAATAAGATTAAGAAGGGTGATAATATACTTTTAGTAGCCTTTGGAGCAGGTCTTACTTGGGCTTCAATGACTATAAAATGGAGTAGGGGGAATGGAGATAATGTGGAAGACTAGAATAACTGATATGTTAAATATTAATTATCCGATACTACAAGGAGGTATGGCTTGGGTAGCAACTCATGAATTAGCGGCAGCTGTTTCAGAAGCAGGGGGATTGGGTATTATAGGAGCAGGTAATGCGCCAGGAGAAGTAGTAAGAGAAGAAATTAGAAAGCTTAAGGAATTAACAGATAAACCATTCGGTGTAAATATTATGTTAATGTCACCTTTTGCTGAGGATATTGTAGGTATAGTATGTGATGAAGGAGTTCCCGTTATAACTACAGGTGCAGGAAATCCGGGGAAGTATATAAAAAGGTTAAAAGAACATAATGTAAAAATCATACCTGTAGTACCTACTGTGTCTTTAGCGATGAGATTAGAGAGAGAAGGCGTTGATGCCGTAATTGTAGAAGGAACTGAAGCTGGAGGGCATATTGGAGAATTGACTACTATGGTCTTAGTACCTCAAATAGTTGATGCGATTAATATTCCTGTCATAGCAGCAGGGGGAGTCGGTGATGGACGCGGATTTTTATCGGCTTTGACTTTAGGAGCAGAAGGAGTACAAATAGGAACTAGATTTGTATGCTCAACTGAGGCTAAGGTTCATATTAATTATAAGGAAGCAATAGTAAAATCTAAGGATAGAGATGCACAAGTAACTGGGAGAAGTACTGGGCATCCTGTAAGAGCATTAAAAAATAAATTTACAAGAGAATTTTCACAACTTGAAAACAAAGGGGCTTCGGCAGAAGAACTAGGATTATTAGGTTCGGGAAGATTAAAATTAGCTGTAGTAGAAGGAGATATAAATAAAGGATCTTTAATGTCAGGTCAAATTGCAGGACTTATTAAAGATATTAAACCTTGTAAGGACATAATAGAAGATATAGTTTCTTCGGCTGAGAAAAGACTAAATTCAATTTGTTCATTAATGGAAGGTGAGATAAATGGATAAACTAGCCTTTATATTTCCTGGGCAAGGCTCCCAATATGTGGGAATGGGAAGTGATTTTTATGAAAACTTTGTAGAATCAAAGAAAGTATTTGATGAAGCAAATGAAGTATTAAATATGGACTTAAAGAATATATGCTTTAATGGAAGTGAAGAAGATTTAAAGAGAACGGAAAATACTCAGCCAGCTATATTAGCTACGAGTATAGCAATTTTGAAAGCTATGCAATCAAGAGGTATAGACTGTGAATATACTGCAGGACTTAGTTTAGGTGAATATAGCTCTTTAGTTACAAGTGGAAGTATAGAGTTTAAGGATGCCCTTAAAGTTGTAAAAGAGAGAGGAAAATTTATGCAAGAAGCAGTTCCTTTAGGAGTAGGAGGAATGGCTGCAATACTTGGTTTAAACAGGGAAAATATACCATCTATTTTACAAAAAACTAAGGAATACGGAATAGTGGAAGTAGCAAACTATAATAGTCCAGAGCAAATAGTTTTATCAGGAGAAATGAATGGATTAAAAATAGCTTGCGAAGAAGCAGTTAAATTAGGTGCTAAGAAAGCGGTACCATTATCAGTATCCGCACCATTTCATTCATCTTTATTAGCTTCAGCAGGAGAAAAACTAAAAAATGAATTAGCAAAAGTAGATATAAAAGATACTCAAAAGAAGTTTATTTCCAATGTAGATGCCAAACTTCTGTCTAATAAAGACGAGATTAAGCCTAAGTTAGTAAATCAAGTAAGTAATTCAGTGTTATGGCAACAATCTGTAGAGTATATGATAAATAATGGTGTAGATACTTTTATAGAAATAGGACCAGGAAAATCTTTATCAGGATTTGTAAAGCGAATTGGTAAGTCAATGGGCAAAGAAGTGAAAGCATTAAGTGTCAACGATGTAGAATCCTTTAAAGAAACTGTTAATTATATAAAAACAATGAAAAAAGAATAGCAAAATATTTTACTGAAAAGGAGGGAATGGAAATAAGCCTAAAAAACAAGGTAGCTTTAATAACTGGAGCATCAAGGGGTATAGGCAAGGAAATTGCTTTAGAGCTAGGGAAAAATGGAGTTAATGTAGGAATTACCTATGTTAATAATCTTGAAAAAGCTGAAGAGGTAATAAGAGAGATAGAATCCTACGGAGTTAAAGCAGTTGCCATAAAAGCAAATGTATCAATTGAAGAAGATGTATTACAAATGATAAAAACTATGGAAGAAGAATTAGGTACCATAGATATATTGGTAAACAATGCAGGAGTTACAAAAGATAATTTACTCATTAGAATGAAGGAAGAAGACTGGGATGAGGTAATGAGTGTTAATTTAAAGGGGACCTTCCTTTGTACTAAAGCAGTATCGAGAATAATGATGAAGAAAAGATATGGTAAAATAATAAATATTACATCTATAGTAGGTATAATAGGAAATGCAGGTCAAGGAAATTATAGTGCATCAAAGGCTGGTGTTATTGGATTTACAAAATCAATGGCAAGAGAATTAGCTAGTCGTGGCATTAGAGTCAATGGAATTGCACCAGGATTTATTGAAACGGATATGACAGATGTATTAAAAGATGAAATAAAAGAAGCTATGCTAAAATCTATACCTTTAAATAGATTTGGAAATCCAAAGGATATTGCAAATTTAGTAGTATTTTTAGCAAGTGAAAAATCAGACTATATAACAGGCCAAATAATAAACGTAGACGGCGGAATGGTTATGACCTAACACAACGAACGTAGTGAGTTGATGTAGGTCAAACGCAATGAGAACC
>NZ_JBEBOY010000083.1:0-5758 GCF_040396155.1 Tissierella praeacuta | reverse complement strand
TTGTTACAGCATCAATCAAATGTTAGGAAATAACGTAAATCTAGGACACATTAAAAAACTCATATTTGGATAATACTTCCAAGTTGTTTTCTTAAGAGGTATCTTTTTTTCAAAAAAACAATTGGTAAATTTATCTAATCTCAAATTTACTAGCACAACAGGTTAATTTAATAATTTCATATTAAACTCCCTTTTTTCTTGTAAGATCGTTTTAAAATTATCCATAGGTAGATGGCATATAAGATTACAAAAACTTAACAAATGCGATTCCAATAATCATCAATACTAAAGTAGCAATTCTTCTACTATCAATCTTTCTTTTCTGTAAATTAAACATTTCAAACTGATCGATTGTTAATACCATAATCATTTGCCCAGTTACAGTTACTAGCGTCATAATTAAAGCACCAAGTTTTGAAAAAAGAATGATATTAGCTAGATTAAAACCAACACCAGTTATTGCATTGCCGATAAAAACATACAACGGATATGAAAAATCAATTCCAGTAGTAATTCCTGCAGGATCTACTATTAAATTTATAATGAGTCGTATCACTGTTCCTAAAGAAAATGCAGTAAGTAAAGCTGTTATTTGTCAAATAATTTTTTATTTATTTTATATAACTTTTTTATTGTCTATTTTTTCATCTATATATTTAAACATTTCAATTATTTCTTTACTTCTTCCACAAAATAAGGAACTTTATAAATGGGGTCTCTATTATCATTTATTAACTCGTTATTTTCTTTTAGTATACATGGAGTTTTGTCTGGGTCAAATACTAGGGTTTATTTTTATAATATATTTATTTAACACTAAGTTCAAACTGGCTTCCTATATCTCCAGAAAATACAATTGTTCCCCCTTCTGGAAGTACAGTTGTATTTTCATCGATTATATAGCTATTATTTATACAATTTCCCTCAGAATTATATACAGTATAAGCTGTATTTTCTAACTTTACTCCTTCTTCAGAAACTTTATTTGACTTTCCTCTATTTTTAAGATGGCAGCAAACAAGACTTCTTGGGTTCTTAAGAAGCTTACATAGTGATATATATTTATATTATACCATCGTTTGGAATTTTGTTGTCCTATTTAGTATAGCCTGTCTAATTAGCAGTTCAACGTTGATTCCGAACAGCTTGTAGAGTAAATACTCGTTGTAGTAATCGGTGGATTTTCCAATAGAGCATCTCGCAATATCTCCCATCGTAAAAAGGCCTTGTTCCTCCAGCTTCCTATAACTGCCGTTGTTTAAGTACATTCCATAATCAAATGGCTCTATTTCAAACTCAATTGAATGTCCATTTTTAAATACATGCAGTTTTGCGAAGGGAGTTTTACATGAAATTTATATCGCGGTAACATGACTTTTCCATGGCTCGTGATGAATAACTGTGATTCATGTATTAATAAAGTACAATTTTCAGCATTTGACGTGGGACGGCTTGTTTTTGCATACGAATATTTTACCATAAATCCCTTACTTTTCGAAGTTGGGAATTTATTTTTTACATAAAAAGGACTATGCACTAATTACTTAATGCGACAGCTACTTATTAATCCCAGAATGTTAACTATTCTTTCAATATATATATTCTTCTGTCAATCTAGACTTCCGAATCATATTTTTATACATATTCGATTTTTTCAATACTTCCTCATGTGTTCCTACAGCATCTACTTTTCCTGAATTCATTACAACAATCTTGTCTGCATTTTCAATTGATTTAAGTCTATGAGAGATGATTACAACTGTTTTATCCTTGATTAACTTATTCAAACTCTCTTGAATTTTCATCTCATTTTCCACATCTAATGAAGAAGAAATCTCATCTAATAGGATTATTGGTGCATCCTTCAAGAAAGCTCGAGCAATAGAAATTCTTTGTCTTTCACCACCAGATAATTTACTTCCATTTTCTCCTACTAGAGTATCATAACCATCAGATAATTTTAGGATAAATTCCTCACAGTGAGCTAATCTTGCGGCTTCTTTTACCTGTTCATCAGTTGCATCTTTGTTTCCAATTCTGATGTTTTCCATTACAGATGAGTTGAACAGTATAACATCTTGAAATACAATAGAAATCTTTTCATATAAGCTATCAGTGTTAATTCTCTTGATATCTTTACCGTCTATTAAAATACTTCCAGTATCATAATCGTATAACCTAGCCATCAGTCTTAGGGTAGTGGTTTTTCCACAACCTGATGGTCCAACTAGTGCAGTTACTTTTCCTTGTTCTGCTATAAAAGAGACATCCTCAAGTATCTGTTCTTTGCCAGTATATGAAAAATTCACATCTCTAAACTCTATATTAAAGGAGTTTAGTGATGTTTCTACTCCTTCTTGAATTGAAGTCTCTCTAAGTTCTTTGATTCTAGAAATTCTTGCATCTAGATATAGTATTTCTGCCATATTTTGTTGAAGATTGTCCATTGCTGACATTATCTTAGTAGCGACCAACAAATAAGCTATAAAATAAATAATAGATATTTCATCATTTACAATCAAATTAGCTCCTGTAATAATAGTAGTTCCTAAGGATACTTTCACTAATGCTGACGCTAAATTAATTGGAATAGCCTGCTTGAATTCAGTTCTTATATGAATTTTCTCTCCCTCTTCTACAGATTTTTTTAAGTCCTTCAGCACCTGGTCCTTTAATGAATATGACCTTATCTCTTGATGCATCTCTATGACTTCTTGGAATTTATCAGAATTTTCCCTGAGTTTATGGTAATACTCTGTAGAAGCACCAACTTGTGCTTTCTTAGATAAGTATGTTGAAATTATACTTGCGAATAATGGTACTAATACTGCTAAGCCCAATTTAATATTATTAGCCAAAAGAAATACTACAGTGATTATAAAATATGCACAAAACCCTAAGGACTGAGGTATTGCATGGCTTAATGCGTGTTCAATATCAGCTACATCTTGCATAATCGTCTGAGACAAATCTGAAACATTGTGTTTCGAGAAATATGATAAAGGTAAATCCTTCAGTATATTTGCTATCTCTATCCTTAAATTAGCTGATTCTTTGTAGGTTCCGTTATACAAGGTGACATAATTAACATCTAAGACTAGATACATTATTACTCCAATAATTAAAATTGTAATTATATAAAAAATATTACTTTTAAGTTCTCCATTCAATATATCATTTACAACCATCAAAACAACCATTACTGGTAAAGCATAAATAATATATGAGAAAAAAGAAGTTATGGATGCCTTTATTAAACCTTTTGCTCCTGTTTCACTTAGGGAAAATCTATCTTGAAGCCATTTCATCATAAACCCTCCATTCATTGGCCTTAGAAAATAGTTCTTGAAGATATCTATATCTTGAATCTATACTCATCAACTCTCTATCTGTTCCACGCTCAACTATTTTTCCATCATCTAATACCAAGATTTGATCTACATTTCTGATGGAAGATAATCTATGGGCAATCATAATAACAGTCTTTCCTTCCATCAAATTAGAAAATGCCCTTTGAATCTCATATTCATTTTCTGGATCTGCTGCTGCAGATGCTTCATCTAGAATAATGATATTAGCATCCTTAAGTATTGCTCTTGCAATAGCTATCCTTTGCTTTTCTCCACCTGATAGGTGAACTCCTTCTGAGCCGATGATTGTATTCTCCCTAGTTTCAAACTTATCCAATATATCGTTACAATTAGCAAGTTTAAGTGCCCTCATAACTTCGTCATAGCTGGCATTTTGATTTCCAATCTTCACATTCTCATAAATACTCATCTTAAACAATCGTGCATTTTGAAATACATTTGTAATATTCTTACATATAGCCTTTTCAGAATAATCCATGATGTTTTCTCCACCGATAAGAACTTCTCCACCATCAATCTTGTAAAATCCGCTTATAAGCTTTGCAATGGTACTTTTACCGCTTCCAGAAGAACCTACAAGAGCATAAGTCTTACCCTCTTCTAGCTTTAAGCTCAAATTCTCTAATACATAGTCTTCTTCATATTTAAAAGAAACATTTTTAAATTCAATATTAAAATTATTAAATTCTTCTATACTTCCATGTTCTATCTTCTTTTTATTCATTTCATTAAACATTCCTTCTAATTTGTCCACAACATCTTTTGCCTCCATATTATACATGCCCGCATATATAACCTTCATTAGAGATGCAAACAGAATACTAACAAATGCTGCAAAAAATACGATTTCTGCTAATATTATCATGCCATTTACCCCACGATTTATATAGAAAATAACAAAAGGAATAGTAAATGTTATACACAGATTAAACAGAGTCTGAAATGAAACATATGGAAATCTACAACTCATAGAATAGTTCAAAGCAAACTCTGCATAATCTGTAATAGAGTTATATAACGACTTCAAAGTATAGACTGTACCATTGAACACTTTCAATACTTGAATACCTCTAACATATTCAACGCTTTCAGCATTCATCTTTTCTAATGCCATAGTATAATGCTTTATAAATTCTGGATCCCCGTACATTCCCTTAAACTGTAATACTCCTAAAATTGAAATTACCAGTAATAGTATTACCAATTTGTAATCAATAGCAATTAATGTGATAAACATCAATATAGGAACAAGTATAGCTACTGTGGTATCGGGGATGAGGTGTGCGACCACCATATGGGTTCTACTTGCATTATCATCAATTATTTTTCTAATTCGACCTGATGAATTCATATCAAAAAAGCTCCAAGATGCATTCATCAAATATTCAGCCCCTGCTTTTCTTAAATTAGTCTCCACTCTAAATCCCAACAAATGAGACATCCATAATGCTACAAGGTATACTACCACATATACTATAAGCAGAGCTACTATTGTAACTGCATAGTCCATAGCCTTTCCCAAACTCTCAGCTACAAAGAATTCTCTTAAAAAATTCCATAAATAATAATATGGAACAATAGTCAAAACTGCAGTGATTACAGAGAAGACCACCGAAAGACGTAAATAATTCATTTTTTCTGGAACATATTTAAATAATCTTTTATAGGCATTCACTAAATTTTTGTCTCCTTTCTTTTATCTAATACTTGACCGCCTACACCATAGGGAAGACATACCGGTACATCTAGAATAGGGTGGCGAATCACCTCTGCCTCTACATCAAAAACCTCTCGAAGGGTTTGAGGTACAATTACATATTCTGGGGAACCGGTACTATGTACTTTCCCCTCCTTAACAGCTATAAGATAATCAGAGAACATTATGGCATGATTTAAATCATGGAGAACCATAACAATAGTGACTCCATGCTCTATGTTCAATTGTCGTAATAGTTGCAATGTTTCCAATTGATGAGAAATATCCAGATAAGTAGTCGGCTCGTCAAGAAATAGAATATTCGTTTTCTGTGCCAATGCCATGGCAATCCAGCCACGCTGTCTCTGCCCACCTGAAAGTTGATCCATCTCCCTATGAGCAAACTGCGACATGTTTGTACAAGATAGCGCCCATTTAATAATTTCCTTATCTTCTAAGCTAAGCCCTGACATCTTCCTTCGATATGGAAATCTTCCGTATTCTACCAAGTCAGCCACAGTAATACCAGAAGGGGTTTGTGCTCCTTGAGGGAGAAGAGCCAAATTTTGTGCCACCAACTTCGTGGGCATACTGTGAATTGACTTTCCCTCTAAACGTACTACGCCTTCGGAAGGAGCAATTAATCGGGACATAGTTTTAAGAATAGTAGACTTTCCAGAACCATTGGAAC
>NZ_JBEBOY010000082.1:0-6009 GCF_040396155.1 Tissierella praeacuta | reverse complement strand
ATGCAAGCTTTACTAGATACAAGAAACCGTGCACAACGAATACGTTTTGCTAGAACTAAATACGAAGAGGGGTTAACTGTAAATGAAATATCTTCTGTTATGGGAAGCTTCCCATAACAGAAGATATTTCAAAGATGCTCTTCCTAAGGATATGGAAAGTCCTGAAACCACCTTACCTGCAACAGGGATAGCATATTGCAATCAGTTATTCGACTGGGAACGAAAATTTAAAAACCTGTCACCAGAAGATAGGAAAAAGATGCGTCTAGAAAAAGAAAAACCAGTTCTAGAGGCCTTTTGGTCATGGGTACAAAGTTCAAATGAAAAAGTACTTCCTAAATCGAACATTGGGAAGGCTCTTCAGTATGCCCTAAATCATAAAGAAAAATTAGAAACATATTTAGAAGATGGAAACTGTGTAATCTCCAATAATATTGCAGAAAACAGTATACGCCCATTTACAATAGGGAGGAAAAACTGGACCTTCTGTGGTAGCCCTGAAGGAGCCAATGCAAGTGCATGTGTATATTCACTAGTTGAAACAGCAAAAGCCAATGGATTAAATCCCTATAAATATTTAGAATTTGTGTTATCAAGATTGCCAGGATCTAATTTCAAGACAAATCCTAAAATCTTGGATTTAATGATGCCTTGGAATGAAGTAATTCAAAAAACATGTAAAGCTTAATAAAAGACTTTATGGGAAGATGATACATCATCTTCCCATAGCTATCAATACATCTTTTATTATACGCTTACCTCCCTTATTATAATAATTCATTAAAATCAGTAATTATCTTTTTATTTTTAGCATAATAAAGATATAAAAAACCTTTATCTGAAAGTTTTTCTTTCGTGCTTTTATTAATCGCTAAATAATTTACAGCAATATCGACAGCACCTGCTACCCCTATTCCTGATAAAGTTATTGCAGGACTTATATCTACTAATTTGTGTCCTGCTATTCCAGCACAAATTGCAATAATAGTAGGTGAGTTAATATTAATAACCGACTTTAATGATGATAAAAAAAAGTTTATTCGATATCCTTTAAGCATCTTCATTGTTTCTCTTGCCTCTAATTGAATTGTTTCACTAAATTTAGTTATTTTTTCCTTTAAATCATATTCGCATTCAGAATTACTAATTTGTTCTTCAAATTGATTTACTACCTTACGCAACTCAAGTAAATTGTCTTTATATTTCCTTTTAAATCTTAATATTTTCTCATAAGAAACATCTGGACTAGGAGTAGGTAAAATATTTAAAGATAAGCTTACTACAGGTTTCCTATTATACTTTTGTTTTTTTAAGGCATAATTTATAGGATATAATCTATCTACTTCTCTTATTTGGTCAGTTCCAATAGCTGTAAAGTTAATATCACTTAATGCCGAGTATTTAGCAAGAGTAGACATATATAGATTTCCTAATTGTTTATCCAAAAATATCCACTTATCATGCCTTGATATTATTCTACTTTCAGCAAGAATTTGTCTAATTCCTAGAGTCATTTTGTCTCTATGAATCATATCGTAATCATTAGATAATTCCGGATCATTTTTTACCGTCCTGTAATCTATTTTACCATATTTAAGATTAAGATATCTTTTCAATCTATTACTAACCTCTATTTCAAAATCTTTATAATACTCACTATTCATTAGTTCATCTGGATAAAATGGGCGATATTCTCCTTCATCCCTTAGTTGAGCTATTACCTTACTATTTAAATAAAGGCTTGCTTCCATTTCTCTAGGAACAATAGAACTAATCTCATCCCAATAAAGTAAAGAATTTCTTAGCCAATTTCCATCTGGTATTTCAATATTTGGATAATATAATATTGTTCTTCTCATAACTCTTCTCCTCTTTTATTCTTACTGTTGATTTGAAAAAATTACTATAAATTCTATTTAATTATTGAACTTCAGCATCAAATGGTTCAGCAATCATTAAATTGTTTTGAATCGCATGATCTAACGAAGTAAGTAATACAGTTGATACAAAATCATTTTAACTGATAAGTAATGAATTGATTATGATGCTGACTGCCTTCGATATTTTCTATAGTTATCTAAACTTTTATCATTTATTAATTTTTAAGTACCACCTACTTTTGCTGCCTATTCTCATATTCATCTAATGTCATTCCGTTAGCTAATTTCCACTCTTTTCTACCATTAGTTGATATATTTCTTACAATAGCTGCAGCTGCTGAAGGCGATGTGAAATCTATATCTATATCTTTATCTACTTTCAAGTATCCTTCAAACTCAGCTTCTTTAAAATAACTTTGATTTTCAAGTTGCTTTCTTAATGTTACATAATTATGACTCTTAAAACTACCACTCTCTATCTTTCTTACATATGAGTCTTTTAAAAGTCTATATCCTTCTTGTGTAATAGACATTTGAGCTTTTAATTTATCAGTATTAGTATCTTCTTTCATCTTTGGTATACTAAGGTAAAAAACATCATTTCTGACTGAGTCGTTATTTTCAACTTTTATAGTGCTTCTAGTAAAATCAATAATTCCTAAATTTTTCAGAATAAAAACCACATTTTCAATAAATTGTTCCATATCATCAATATCAGATTCTGGTAATTGGGAGCCTGTAGGTTGATTGTTATTATCTAATTGAATAGTTGTGGGGTTATCCTTTGCAATGCTATATAATGCCTTTTCTAAATATCTGACATGTGCTTTAGTTAAATTTGAATCCTTACTAATGAAAATAACAAACTCTTCCCACCAATCTTTATTTTTTAATTGTTCAGTTATTCTTTTATTTACTTCATCTGCTTCTCCTACATAAATTTTCCTCTGAAAAGTATCTTCTAAGCTAGATATTAAAATATAGATCCCAGGTGTAGATAGCTCATCTATTTGCTGAATTATACTGGTATGTTTTCTCAACCCTATGTATACTTTACCTGTCCAGTTTCCAAGTTCAGCAGTTTTCAAATTTTTTCTACGTTCTCCCATGATGTATAGCTTTATAGATTTGCCTCTCATAATATCCTCCTATGTTTTAAATATTTCACTCATTATAATTACAATACATAACATTTATATTTAAAATATTCTATCTCCACAATATTTTATAAATATAATCCTCTAGCTTATATTCTACACAACTTTCAAGTTTCCTTCTTTTCCCAGCAAATATTTACAAAATTAAAAAGACAAGTAATTTTAACCACTTATCTTATTAACAATACTTCTATTATGTTCTCATTATATATCTTACACTTGTCCATCCCTATTATTCACCACATGATTCGTCACTATAGTCTTCTCATCTACCAACTTTTCCAATGAGTATACACTGCCATGAGGTTGATTTGTAGGATTATAATGTCCTCCTGCAGATTCAAATGGATTATTTGGATCAGTAATTTGACATAATCCATTCTCATGTATATGGAATCCAAAAGGTCCTATAGGCTGCTTATTATCCTCTGCCGGCTTATATGGAGGCAATCCCCATACTTCTACACTTACTTCTGTACCACCTTTTACATCATCGAAAAACACTACACCATGTAAATCTGGATATAAATCCCCACCCCTTATTCTTGCATATGCCTTGGTTCTATTTTTACCACACATACTATCCCTCCCTTCCAATATATAATATGAATGGAAGTTATAATAGGTGTAATTTGATATTTTACTGGACTTAATTTGATACAAATTAGATATAGAAATCTGCAAGACAAATATTTTTATATACATAGAAATTGATAGCTGATTAAGTCAGCCTTAAGTATGGATTGTGATGATTTCTA
The DNA here is from genome assembly GCF_040396155.1 of Tissierella praeacuta. Taxonomy (GTDB): domain Bacteria; phylum Bacillota; class Clostridia; order Tissierellales; family Tissierellaceae; genus Tissierella; species Tissierella praeacuta_A. Next base: position 2,214 of record NZ_JBEBOY010000082.1, on the reverse strand, counting down.
CTCTGGCTTTTATTTATATATTGGTCAAGCTACTGATATATTTCTAAATTTATCTGTTATTTTTGAATTATTTAGTTCTTCATTCCAATTGCCATTTAGTATGTTAGTAATCAAAAAAGAACCATGAATTAACGACTCTATAACTTGTAAATATTATTAAGTATCTTATTTACACGTCTTTAATACAAGTTCTTTATTAGCATAATCCTTTGGAAGATCATCATGAGATATAATAAATATTATCTTATCCTTTCTACTTGCCACTAATTGATTCATAATATCAATGGCACTTTTTTTATCAATATTACTAGTAATTTCATCTAAGATTAGAATTTCTCCCTTGTCATATAAAGCTCTTGCTATTGCTATTTTTTGCTTTTCTCCCCCAGATAAGTTTGAACCCGATTCTTCAATCATAGTATCAAATGACTTGGATTCTAATATAGTTTTAAGAATAGGTTCTTTTTTTAGCTTCTCTTCTATTAATCCATCAATTTCTCGATTAAGAAATAAGTTCTCTCTTAGTGTACCTTTTATTATTGGTACATTTTGAGATAGATAATCAACATTTGAACGTATAGAAAAATTGCTGTATTCTCTAATATCTACTGCATTAATATAAACCCCTTCTGTCACTCGAAATTTGGGTAATAATTTCATCAATGTGCTTTTACCAGTACCACTATTACCTTTTACCCATACAATATCCCCCTTTTTGAAATCTCCTTTTATATTTTTTGCTAATTCTTTATCTTTGATTTTCAATATAGGAATATCAAAGTGCAGTTTATCAATCTGTTTAAGCGTTATGGTTCCATCTTGTTCCAAATGATTATCCCATTCATTTAAAAAATTCATTGCTATCTTCATATCTCTTTTGTTTAAATTAGCATTAGTTATAACGCCAAGATTTTGAAAATAAATTGGCAATAATATAGTAAATAATACCAAGGAAATTCCAATATTACTAGTTTCCAATATTTGATATACTATTAGTACCATAATCATTGTTTGAGCTGTTTGGTTCAAAGATATTATAAATTTTGAAGCAGATTGAGCCAAAATATTAACATCAGCCATGCTCCCATATATGTTATTTAATGTAGGTTCCATTTGATTTAAAATATTCTCATAGGAAGCACTCTGCTTTAGATAATCAGTTTGACTAACAATAGAAAGTATTTTCTGCCATCCTGCTGCTGTATTCTTCTGCAAAGTTTCCGAACGCCTTAATAATTCTTTGTTTAACATCCTAAATCCAAAATAATTAATAGGGATCATAGATAACATAATAAACATGACAATTTTATTCCTCAAAAATACCATTACAAGGATTACTAACATTACTAAAATACTAGACCAAATCATAATATAATCTCCAGTTGCAAAATTATAAATGCTATTAACCCCTATGATAATCCGTTCTATAAGATTAGTTGGTCCCTTTTCAATAACTTCATCATAATTCAAAATAAAAAACTTACTAATCATTCGTTTAAAGTTATTAATATTAAAATCTTTCGCAAATTTTTCTCTAATAATAGTAAAAAGAATCTCTAAAAACAAGGAACCTAGTAGTGCTATTAATAAAATTAATATTCGTTTCTTTGTAAATCCTACTAAATCTCTACTCCACATATTTAACAATATTGGACTAATCAAAGATGTTAGTCCAGTTATAATAACCAATATAAACATACTAATAAAAAATTTACGATATTTGAATTTCATTAGAAATCACCCTCATTTCTTAGAGAACCTCACAGATTAATTCATGAAAGCTGCTAGATTTATAATAAATTTCTAAATCAACTAAACTGAAGTTAAACTACTAAAATTATTTGTTAAAGTATTATAGGCCTATTACTTCTGTTAAAATCCAATAATTGTTTTAGTATTACATGAATAATCTTTAAACTATCAATACCTTGAATGGATAGATATTTCCCTAGTAATTATAATCTCATGGTATAAGCCTTGGTCCTAGATAGATTATAATTTGTACACAAGTTCTTTATCTTCAGCAATCTGTTTACTGTATTTTTTATAATAAGCTATTCCCATTAATATATTATTTAGCAATACACATAATGCTATGCCATATAAAGACATATTGAATATACTTGTAAAAACAATCATCAAAAGTAGAATAAATATATTAATTAACCTGTTGTGCTAGTAAATTTGAGATTAGATAAATTTACCAATTATTTT
>NZ_JBEBOY010000081.1:0-6293 GCF_040396155.1 Tissierella praeacuta | reverse complement strand
GGTAAGGGTGGAAAGGCGAGGTAAGAGCTCACCAGCATTTAGGTGACTAAATGGCTCTGTAAACCCCATCTGGAGCAAGACCAAAAAGGAACATAAAAGGTGGTAGCCCGCTGCCGTTCCAATGGTAGGTCGCATGAACCTATTGGTAACGATAGGTCTTAGATAGATGACCATTTAAACAGAACACGGCTTATAGACTTACTCATACAATACATACAATGAAAACCTTGTGGAATACAGGGTTTTTTCTTTTTGGGAAAATATAAATTTATTATATTTAGAAAATTTGTATATATGGCAATTTTCTTAGGCGAATATCTCTCTGATTATGATTTTGAGTTTTTCATGCAAAATACTAGTACATTAGCTAGAATTTTTGGTGCTTTGCTTTTTAATAGTCTAGGGAGCAGAATGAGATTAATGTTTTTGATAACAATTACGAGTATTAAGAGGTTATAAAAATAAAGATATTATTAAACTAGAAGGTTCAGAAAAGTCAACATAACAGGATGATGTGTGCACTCAATAAGTTTCATGTAAATTAAAGATTTCTAATGTCTATAATTAATAATATATATTAATTAGTAAATTAGTCCTGAATATGGGTATTTACTTATTTAATAATGTGAAAATATTCACCATCTTTTGTATAATCTTTACAATTATCTTAAGCCCATCATAACTCATAAAATCAATATTTAAAATAATTAATCCAAATAATTAAGGGATAAATAGAGTATTTAGCATAAGGTTTTCAATAGAATTTTGTATGAAAGGCACAAAGGCATTTATGCTGGTTTATAGAAATATATATAGACATATATATAAATAAGGAGGGGTATTTATGATTAGTAAAGATGTCAATGAGAAGGTAGAAGAAAATCATAAGTCTGAGTTAATCTATGGTATCAATGATAAGCCGCCATTAAGACTGGCAATACCTTTAGCCATTCAGAACATTATGGCAGCTTTTAGCGGTATTATAGCAGTACCTATGGTGGTGGGCAATGCTATTGGAATGTCTGCGAATGAGATGGCTTTTATGATTAGTGCTACGTTATTCATATCAGGATTGGCTACATTCATTCAATCTAGGGGAGTTGGACCTGTAGGTTCAAGACTTCCTTGCATTATGGGTACAGATTTTACTTTTGTAGGTCCTGGTATTGCAGTGGCTAGGTCTTTTGGATTACCAGGGTATTTTGCTGCAACTACTGCAGGGTCGATTCTTGAAATAATTTTAAGTCGATTTATTAAACCCCTTAGAAAATATTTTCCACCAGTGGTCACAGGGGTGGTAGTATCATTAATAGGTCTTACCATGCTTCCAGTAGCTGTTGATTGGGCAGCAGGAGGAGTTAACAACCCACAGTATGGGAATCCTAAGTTTATATTATTAGCTTTTATTGTTATGGTGATTATAATTTTATTGAATCAAAATGGAAAGGGATTTGTAAGTTCTGGTGCCATACTTATAGGGATTATATGTGGTTATATTATTTCTATACCTATGGATTTATTAAATGTTGCACCAGTGAAGGAAGCAGCTTGGTTCTCTTTTCCAAAACCCTTTAGGTATGGAATGAAATTTCATCTACCTGCTATTCTAGCATTTTTACCTGCTTATATTGTTACAGCAATAGAAACTATGGGAGATTTGATATCTGTAGCTAATGCTAGTGAACATGAAATAACTGGGGAAGAATTATCTAGGGGAATCTTATCAGATGGTGTAGGAAGTTTTATAGCAGGAATATTTGGTGCTGGTCCCCATACATCCTTTAGTCAAAATGTAGGTATAATTCCTATTACAGGTGTAGCTAGTAGGTTTGTAGCCATTGTTGCTGGTATTATTCTAATGTTAGCCGGTATATTTCCTAAGATAGGCGCATTAGTATCTATAATGCCAAGTCCTGTATTAGGTGGAGCTGGGATTATGATGTTTGGTATGATAGCTGTTGGTGGATTTAAGTTATTGCAAGAAGTTGATTTAAATAAAAGAAATAGTTTGCTAATAGCAGTATCTATGGGATTGGGATTAGCTGTAGTATTGAGACCAGAAGTGTTAAATAATTTTCATCCAACTGTTCAAACTATATTTCAGTCTGGAATGACTACAGGGACTATTACTGCAATTATATTAAATATTGCCCTCCCAGGAAGAGAAATAAAAGCATAGGAATATAATAAAGGTAAATAGTTCTAAAAGAAGTAGTTAGTCTGTAAGTAATAATTTATTATATTAATGACAAGTAAGGATATTTATATATTGATATTCTCTTTAGAGAATTTGTTTCGAAATAGTATTAAAATATAAAAGGATCAGGTAAGATTATTTATATAAGGTGATTTCATAATTGAAATCGCCTTATTTTACTATAAATATATATTTTTCAAGACATTCTTTGATTTAATTCTATAGTTTTAATATATTTCTTTTTTTATAGATTAAATCATTAATATTATCTCTAAATCAATCCAATAATTGAAATATAATATTTCAAGAATAAGAATATATTGTAGTTGCATATGGAAATTTTAATTTGTTTTTTAAAAAAGATGTTTTTCTTGGTATGATAATAGAAAGCTCCATATCAATTTACTGAACAAATTCATCGCAGCAATTATAAAGTAATTTAAACCTAATCTTCAGAGAATCTTAAGATACGTTATATTGCCAATTGAATTGTTAGATGTTTCTTGAAGGATGAGCTCATGAATTATTGAACTGGTGAGTTGTTGATTTATGAGTAGTGATTGCATATTGTAATCTTTCAATATATCAGAGATATTTTCCATTAAAGGATTCCAGATGTTGAATATTATATATTGATAAAACTTAATATATAATATTCTTCCAATCTATGCTATCGACTAATCATCTTTCAATATCAATGAAGCTTTCTATTATCACACCAAGTTATTCTGTATTCTTTATAAAGAATGGAAAAGGTTTACTATTTAATGATTTTTAGGAGTTTTTATTATATTGACTTATAATATCCTCACATCTATCGAGATAACTAAATTTGGGATTGAACTCTACAGATTCAAGATTCATTGCCATATCAATTCTTTCAGATATTCTATCTGCAAGATAATTCTTTGTTTTAATCTTATCAGCTAAAGGTTTGGTATCATATATTATTTTAGTAATTACTTCGGTTTCATAGATATATGGTGTTTGGTTACCTTCTACATTAAAGGCGTATCCAGTTCTATTTTCCTTTGTTTTCTTATCCTTTCTATTTGCAAGAGGTCTTAAATATGATTCGGAAAGTCTTCTAAGTAATTTTGCATATTCCAATGCTGCATCTAAATTAAAGCTTTTATTATCATCAATTTTTATTCGTAAATCCTTTTTTGCTTCTGCTATACTTTCCGCTAACATTGATTTTTCAAGAAAGAGGTTTTCTAAGAGTATTGTTAGATTTGGGATATCTATTTCTACATCGTCTTCAAATTCCACCTCTACAGTTTCATCAACTGCATCTTTGTATGAAGCTGATTTTTTATGATTTTCTGTTATAGAATATATTTTAGAGTCCATATCATAATTTGATAAATATATTAATTCATCGATGGTTCTATCAAGGAAGTTAGCATATCTTCCTGCTTCTTTCATGGTCATTTTTTCCATAATTATCACTCCCATCTTAATTTTACATAATTAACTATTGTAATTAGAATACCATAGTTTTACATTAATACAATTACAAAATGATTACATCATTATTACAATTGTATGATACACTAGGAAGTGTTGGCTATAAATTATATATCTGTTTCTATATGTAGTAAAATACTTTTATTAATAACACAATATAAATAATATTAAATTTAATGAAGGAAAATCAGTAGGGATATAAGATGGAAATATCTTGATTGATTTTTTATTTTTAACAATGAAATTAATTGTGTGGAAATCAAAGATTAAATAAAATAGAATTTTTCTAAATTATTGTAATGTAATTGGACTTTTAGGGTTATATAAGGGAATGTGTGAGAAGGTATGGATTAGTATTCAAAATTATTCAGTATATTTCTGAACTTTATAAATATAAGCTTTTTACAATTGTAACAGATATTTTTATATGTTATAATGATTATCATAAAAGAATAATTATTATTAAGAGGTATAAGGGAGAGAACTTGATGTCCGCATTTGTTTTTAACTAAATCAACTAAATTAAATAGTTGTATCTTAAAAAGTTTTTAGTCTAATATTATTTAGGCTTATTTGTTGATGGCTTTTTAAGGTTAAGTTAGAAACATGGATATCATTAAACCTTACGATGTATTAAAATAACCAGTGATTATTTTTATCTAATATGAATTTATATATATTTTATATAGTTATAGATTTGTTTTTGAGTTTCAATATTTTAATATAGTTTTAGTATATTGACTATTGAAATCTAATAAGTATTTTTTGACTATATTTTAGGTTATAAAAGGTTATAGTGACTTTATGTTGCTATAATCTTTTTTGTTTATTCATGTTTCTTTTTACTCTTAAATATTAGTTTATGTATAATTAATGTTTTAGTTTTAAAAAGCCGTGTAATGAAATTTTGAATGATAAATGTGGAGGATAGTAAACAATGCTTAATTATATAGAAGAAGTAAATAAGAATGTAAATATAGAAGAAGGTAAGACATCAATAGAAAAGATATTAATAACAATATATTTTAAAGAAGGAATTTCGACTAAAGAATTATCAAGAAATAGTCTTCTACCTATTCCCATAGTTACAGCCATAAAAAGAGAGTTCATTAAAAAGGGATTAATTATTCAAGATAGAGGATCAAGACTTACAGTTAAAGGCAAAGATTTTGTAGAAAAAGATTTAGGATTTAAGAAGATAAATAAGAATTTATATACAAAACTATTAATGGAACCTTGGAATGAATATAGGGAAATTACTGAAATAAAAGAACAGCTACAGAGTGTTTTTAATAATCGCCCGCAAGCAGATGTTACTATAGATCAGTCTAAGTCTAGTGTAGATACATCTTTAAAAAGAGCAATATTATGTCTTAAAAATCATACATTAATAGGAAAAAGAATTTTGTGTTTAGGAGATGATGATTTAGTAAGCATAGCCCTAGGTTTTTTACTAAAAAGACTTTTTAATAATAGCATCAGCTACAATACTAGAATTACTGTAATGGATGTTGATAAAAGAGTTCTAGGTTATGTAAGTGATATAGCTATAAAAGAGTCTATTCCAATTGAATGTGAGTATGTAGATTTCAGAATGCCATTATCAAATGATTTTAAAAATCAATTTGATTGCCTGTTTACAGATCCGCCTTATACTCTTGAAGGAATGAATTTGTTTCTTTCGCGAGGAGTAGAAGCATTAAAGAACGATAGCGGATTGACTATTTATTTATCTTATGCTCATAAGTCTCCAGATTTTCAATTAACTATGCAAAAATATTTTTTAGACATGGGTCTTATAGTTTCAGAAGTAATAGCTAGATTTAATACCTATGAAGGAGCCAGTATAATAGGAAATACAGGGCAAATGATTGTTCTTAAGACTACTAATATGAGCAAAGGGTTAATAAAAACCCCTTATAGGGGAGTTCTATATACTGGAGAACTTAAAGAAACAGTCCGTTCTTATAGATGCAAGCAATGTGGCCAGATAATAAAGGTAGGAGGCTTGGAAAAGTTTAATACTATAGAGATGTTAAAATCAAAAGGATGTTATAAATGTAATGGTCAAGTATTTGAATTAATTAAAAGAACAAATATTTAAATATTTTCTAAAGAATATGGATTAATTAAATATAAATTAAATACGGAAAAGGAGAAATTATGATTAGAATAAATAAATTAGGTAGACATGTTTTAATTGAATATTATAATTGTGATAATAAAGTTTTAGATAATACTGTGTTAATAGAGAGATATATGATAGAAGCTGCCAAGATAGCTAAAGCTACAATAGTAGAAAGTGTATTTCATAAATTTAATCCTTGGGGAGTTAGCGGTGTTGTCGTCATTAAAGAGTCACATTTAACTATTCATACCTGGCCAGAATATAAATATGCAGCTGTAGATTTGTTCACTTGTGGAAATACAATAGATCCTTGGGTTGCCTTTAAGTTTTTAGAAGAAAAATTAAAGGCTGAAAGTACTGATTCAATGGAGGTATCTAGAGGAATAGTAGACCGTATTTTGGAAAACAGCAAGAAATCTTTGGAGATATCTGGTCTTTAATTATAAATTAACCTGTTGTGCTAGTAAATTTGAGATTAGATAAATTTACCAATTATTT
>NZ_JBEBOY010000080.1:0-6676 GCF_040396155.1 Tissierella praeacuta | reverse complement strand
TACGATGTACTAAGATATATCAATAATTGTCTCGTTAATTGGGTTCGTAGAAAATACAAGAAGCGAAAAGCAAGGCGTCGTGCTGAACATTGGCTTGGCACAATAGCAAAGCGTGATAAGAATCTGTTTGCACACTGGAAATTTGGAATATTACCATCGGCTGGATAATGGGAGCCGTATGAGCTGAGAGGTTCACGTACGATTCTGAGAGAGACTTAAGGGGAGGTTCCTTAGGTCTACTCACTTTATCGTAACAGGAGAAAGCAGGGAAATTCTTGAAAATGGTGTTAAGCCTATTATCATAGAGTTTCTTGCAGAAAGAGGATTGGAATTGTCAGAGGAAAAGACACTAATTACACACATCAATGACGGTTTCGACTTCTTAGGGTGCAATGTCAAAATGTATGGAAACAATCTATTGATAAAACCCTCCGATAAAAATTATGAAGCAATAATTAATAAAATCAGAGAAGTTATTAAAAGTAATCAGTCAGCAAAACAGGAATTCTTGATAAGGAAACTCAATCCAATCATTAGGGGTTGGGTGAACTATCAGAAGTTTAATGTATCTGCGAAAGCGTTTGAAAAGCTTGATTATGAAATTTGGGAATGCCTATGGCAATGGTGTAAAAGGCGACATCCTAAGAAAAGTAGAAAGTGGATTGCTAAGAAATACTTCCATACAATTGGAAATAGGACATGGACTTTTAGTGTTCCTACGGATAGTAAGATGAAAAACGGTGAAGATTTTTATATCCGTTTAATCTATGCAACAGATACAAATATCCGAAGATTTACTAAGATAAAAGCAGAAGCGAACCCTTTTGATAAAGACTGGCAGTTATATTTTGAGGAAAGAGCTGACAAACAGATGAGGAACGAAATCAAAGGTAGAACTATCATAAATAGGCTGTATGCAAACCAAAAGGGTTGTTGCAGTTATTGTGGCGGTAAAATTACACTTGAAACAGACTTCCGTATTCATCAAGTCGGCAATGGAACAAATATGACCAAAGACCTTGTACATCCTGAATGTCACGAAAAACTTCATGCCTTGAAGAACAGTTAAATGCTGGCTCTCGAAGGAGGGCTTATAGAAACTTGAGCCGTGTGAGGGGAAACTCTCATGCACGGTTCTTAGAGGGGAAGGCGGTAGCGATACCGCTGACCTACTCGACCAAATAGTAGAGAATAAGCAAAAGTTTATCTCACAGATTATGACTTCAAAAAGTCCTGTCCGTTCCTGTGAAGATGTGGATGAAGCGGCTTTATCCTATGCAGAAATTAAAGCCCTATGTGCAGGTAATCCAAAAATCAAGGAAAAGATGGATTTGGATATTGATGTGGCAAAACTAAAGCTTTTAAAGGCAAACCATCAGAGTAACCAGTACCGTTTAGAGGATAATCTATTGAAATACTTTCCTGAAAATATCGAAAAGAACAAGGGATATATTAAGGGATTTGAACAAGACTTAAAGACCCTTTCAGAAAACATTCCAGCTGAAGGTGAATTTTTACCAATGGTGATAAAAGATAAGACCTTTACAGATAAGGAGAAGGCAGGAGCTACTTTACTTGAAGCCTGTAAAGAAGTAAGGGGTAAAGACCCAGTGGAAGTAGGCAGTTATAGAGGTTTTACCATGTACCTATCCTATGATGGTTTTTATAATGAATTTCAACTTAATTTAAAGGGGACAATGAGCCATATAGCAAAATTGGGAACTGATGCAAGGGGTAATCTTACCCGTATTGATAATACCCTTACTAATATGGGAAATAGATTAAATCATGTTAGAGATCAGCTTGAAAATCTAATTAAACAGCAAGATGCAACAAAATTAGAGATTGGTAAGCCATTTCCTCAAGAGCAGGAACTAAAGGATAAAATTTCTAGGCTGGCTGTACTTGATACAGAGTTAAATATGGGTATAGAAGTATCGGAATCAAAAGTAGAAGTAGAAAAAAAGGAGAATAAACCTGAACGTCCGTCTGTATTAGATAGTTTAAAACAATCTCCACAATTAAACAAAGAATTTAAAGTTAAACAAGATAAATGTGCGGAGGTGAGGTGATGGCAAATCGTAAAAGAAATGTCCAACTACATTTTATGGTAACAGAGCATGAACGCAGTTTAATAGATGAAAAGATGGCTCAACTTGGTACAAAGAACATGGGAGCCTATCTTCGTAAAATGGCTATAGACGGCTATATTATCCAACTAGACTTATCAGATATACGTGAGTTAGTAACACTCCTTCGTCGTACTAGCAACAGCTTAAATCAGCTTACAAAGCGTGTTCATCAGACAGGAAACATCTATGTTGAAGATATAGAAGCACTTAGGGAAAGCTATGACAGGCTTTGGGATACGGCAGATGAAATACTGCTAAGACTTTCTACTATTTGAAATTCATATGATAGACAATATCTTTTTTATTTGGTATGTTTTTCATATAAAGTATCAATAGAAAAAGGGGGACTTGATGATGCGGATACTACTTAAAATATTATTATTTCCAATTACCCCGTCATTGACTATTATCTTGTTATTTTCTGAATTTATATGTCTATTTGGAACAATGTTTCTTTCCATTTTAGCACTACTTTTATTTGTACTAGCTTTGGGGACTATGATTATTTTAAAGGATATGCAGGACGGATTAAGAGCAATGGTACTGGCCTATCTTATTAGTCCCTTTGGGATACCTATACTTGCCTCTTGGCTAATAGGCAGGATAGGGCAGATAAATGAACGGTTAAAAGCTATTTAAATATTAAAAAGGGCGAAAGCATTTTTATGCTTTCACCCTTAACTGACACACAGCAGGAGTGCCAGCGAAAAGCAAGGGCGGCGTAGCCGTTTATCTCGACCCTTGCTTTTTGAGGGTACCCCTGCTATTTTATTTATTGGATTTGCATTTGCCTAATTTTTTGCAAAGCAGCATTTGCTTTGCCTAATAAAGTTTTCACTTCAGGAGTTATATTACATTTAAAAAGGCCATTTATAACCGAAAGAAATTCCATTTTTATTGACTGATACCCATAGTTATTTTCTATTCGATCGGTCAGAGCATCCACGGTATATTCCCAAAACTCTTTGCTTAAAAATTGTGTTCTTAGTTCTATCAATTCAGTTTTATCCCCTACTGACTCATAAATTCTTTCATAATATGGATTTACAAGCCAATATGCAACTTGGAGTGGGCGGTTTTTATCTATTGAATCATAATTTAATATAATTTTTTCTCCAATCATATCATTAAATAATGCACCAAAGCATGGGTGTTCTTCAGATTTAATTAGCTTGGTGTAATATTTCTTGTATCCTGATACAAAACGATACATTTTGTCTGTTTCACTTTTCCGTGACAACATATGAATCAGTACACTCATATCGAGTAGTAGCTCATGGGAAAATATCTCAGCGGCTACACTATCATTAAAAATGGCTTTGTAATTCCCATGTGCAATACGGTTTCGGATTATGTTATTAAAGTAGTACATAAAATATTCAACTGCCTCAGGATATATATCAACTTGAATATCTTGTAAATGTTGAATTTTATTTTTGAGAACATCGTTTATGTAAATAGTCATGTTTGTAAATCTATTAAAAGTAGTACAATCTTGCAAAAAATCCCCAAACATTCCTTCGATTTGGATAGGTATGATATGATTAAATATTGCAAATTCAGAGGATTCATATAGCTCTATACTTTTAAATAATATTTCTTTCCGTTCTCTTAAACAAACACTTTTTTCAAGTAATTTAGATACGCTATTTAATACATCTTGCTCCTGAATAAATTGTTTTAGGGTGTTTAAATATAAATGAGGTTCAGATGTTTTTTGCCTGTGTAATTCATCAATGGAGGGAATTTTATCTTTGGCAGAATTTAGTTCCATTGCTCGTTCCTCATCGCTTTTAATATAAGAGGAATAGTGCCAGTTCTTGTGTAAGGTATCAATTGCAGTATACGTCTTTACTTTAAAAAACAAGGCATAAGGTCTATCTAAATTATCTTTAGTAATTTCAAGTACATCCCTGTAAAAAGAAAATTCATAGGAAACATCGCATTCCAATTCTTGTGATAGTTTTAAAGCAGTTGTTTTAATTGCAAAATCTATACTATGTTGGTCATCTAGCTTGCAAAACTCACTAAGCTTTGATGTCATGTGTTGTTTTGCAAATAATAGCATTTCTTTTCTTGTTCGAAGTTCATTACATTGACTATAATAACTATATAAGATATGCTCATCTGTTGCTAAATCTCGTACAAGAGAAAGACTTGGTGTGGCTGACTTAACGGATTTAATATTATTTGCCAAAGTTAAGAGAGTTGAGTTAATTGTGCCGATTTCAGTAGCTATTTTTTGTTTAACTGTATTATACATTTGAACGAATATTTTATTATATTCTTGTTGGGCTGCCAAGAAAGTATCTTTCGGTAAAATCTTAACACCTATCAATTTACAAAGTGATAAATAGTAATCTTCATCGCTCTTTAGGTCATCATTTCTAGTAATTGATTTTATTATGCTTTTGAGTAATCTATCATTTGCTCCGTCAAAAGATGAAATAGATTTATCGAAGTAAAATCTACCCAAATCTTGTAAGGTAGATTTTATGAATATCTCGTGGTCGATACAGTCACGCAGTTCATAATTAATATATTTAAATAGATTGTTACATATTTCAATTTCATTCTTAGTTAGCATTAAAACACCCCTATCCTTAATTATAGTATTATTTTACCACAGTTTATATATTAAAAAATAGTTATCAAGATTAATTGAATTGGAGGTGTATTCAATGGCAACAACCCGCTTAATTTCCATGCACAAGAACAAGGGAAAATCCGTAGCTGATTGTATTTCTGACCGTATAGATTATGCATTAAATCCTGATAAAACTAATGAGGGTGAATATGTTTCTTCTTACGAATGCGATCCCAAAACGATAAAGGGAGAATTTATACTATCTAAGAAAATATATGCCAATATTACAGGCAGAGAGCAAGGAAATGATGTGATACTCTATCAGATACGGCAATCATTTAAGCCGGGAGAAATTTCACCAGAACTTGCTAATAAAATTGGCTATGAATTAGCCTTAAAATTTACCAAAGGCAATCATGCTTTTTTTGTAGCCACCCATATAGATAAGTCCCATATTCATAACCATATTATATATAACTCTACCTCTTTAGACTGTACAGGAAAGTTTAGAGATTTCTTAGGTTCAGGTAAAGCTGTAGGGAAAATATCTGACCGCATTTGCCTGGAAAACAGACTATCAATTATTGAAAATCCAAAGCGTGGGAAAAACCATTATGGTAAATGGCTTGGAGATAAAAAACCTATTACTCATTCACAAAATCTACGAAATACTATAGATGAAATACTCTTAGAAAAGCCTACAAATTTTGATGATTTCCTCTTGCAAATGGGAGAAGCAGGTTACTCTATTAAACAAGGAAAACATCTTGCTTTTAAGAATAAACGGCAAAAGAGATTTATCCGTTTGCGCTCTCTTGGTGAAGGTTATTTAGAGGAAGAAATTAAGGAAATAATTAAAGGCAAAATGCTTTATAGTAATAGAAAACAAGTAGCTGCCAAGCAACAATCCCCAGTCAATCTTTTGATAGATATACAGGCAAAATTACAAGCAGGAAAGGGTGAAGGCTACGAACGATGGGCGAAGATTTTCAGCCTAAAACAGATGGCACAGACTATCAACTTTCTAACAGAAAACAACCTTCTTGTATATGAGGATTTAGAGAAAAAAGCGCAGCTTTCAACAGATAATTTTAATGAAATATCAGACCAGATTAAAGACATTGAAAAGCGTATGAAAGGGATAGGAAATCTTAAAACCCATATAATAAATTATTCAAAAACCCGTGATATTTATACTGCTTACCGTAAATCAGGGTATTCTAAGAAATACTATGAAGAACATACTGCTGATTTAATTTTACACAAGGCCGCAAAGGCTGCTTTTGATGAATTAGATGCTAAGAAAATACCTACAATAAAGACTTTGCAAAAGGAATATACTGAGTTGATTTCTGAAAAAAGAAAAGCCTATGCAAAGTATCATTCTACAAAAAAAGAAATGAAAAACATACTGACTTCAAAGGCAAATGTTGACCGTCTTTTAGGAGAAGATTCAGTAGAAAAAGATAAAGAAAAGTTACAGAAAGAAAGGTAATATTCTTATGAATTTTAAGCTCCCAAGGGGAGCGTAGCCACACAATTTATTGTGTGTTAAGTGGGGATTGGGGATACTCCCCAACAAGCAGATTTAGCGAAAATTCCGTAAGGAAATTTTGAGCAAAATCGCAAGGTGTGTACCACCTTGCCCTGCTTGCCAATATTGTATTCATATTGTAATTTAAGGTTTGAACATAGATGGGTATAATACAATATAATAAGACATTATATACTATGGAGGGGCGGAATATAGTAGTTTATATCTAAGCTAAGGAACTAATACATAATTAATGAGAGTGGACATTATCCACACTAATAATAACTTAAAAGGTTTTGTATAAAATTAGACGTATATTATAATAGGATTAAAGTGCGAGCTGCGAAGCAGCACGCAAAAGCGTGTTGCTTCCTCTTGGTGATGGAGGCAATTCTATCCCCATTAGTAAGCTATTAACATATA
>NZ_JBEBOY010000079.1:0-7352 GCF_040396155.1 Tissierella praeacuta | reverse complement strand
GAAACAAATCTCTTAGATTTTTATTGCAGAACCCTAACCAAGCTTTTTCTGAATCAATGGTTAAGAGTTCACCAACGATGCTAATGGTAATTATTTCACTATCACTTAGGATAGCATCCTTGATATTACGGCGTTCTTTAATATGTGTTGGAATAATCTCTTGGTAAATATCGTCAATTAATATATAAATGACTGTAATAAAGTCTTTTAAATCAGCAATTTCTTTGATAGAATATTTATTAGAAAACTCTAGCATATGTTATCCTCCTATCTTGATTGGTTGTCAATGATAGGTTAACATAATTGCTGGAGTTTTTATATTTGTAATTTTTAACTAGCACAACAAGTTAACTTAGTTATTTGCCATAAACCTTAGCTATACTATATAATAGAATTATAGATAACCTGGAGGGAATGAAATGGAAAATGACAATTATTTGACGAACATGGATTATGTAGATGCAATAATGATAATAGATAGACATGGAAAAATAGTCTATTCAGTTAGGTATAATCCTAGATTTGACAGTAGTGGATGCCAAGATGATTTTCAGAATATAATAAATAAAAATTTTCTAGAAGTATATCCAGAAATTAATCCAAAGGAAAGTACAATGATTAGGTGTATAAATGAAGGAAAGCCCATTTATTTATCTGAACAGGTGTTTAATGATCATAGGGGAAGAGTTATAAATACTCAGAATCTTACAATACCTATAATTAGAAGTGGTAAGATTCTTGGAGCAGTTGAGTTGTCAAAGGATATAACAAAGATTGAAGAACAAATAAATAAGAAAAAATATTTTAGACAGATAGTTAGGGATAACCAGAATAAATTAAATGGAGCAAAATTTAGTTTTGGAGATATAGTAACCTCTAACAACTATATGTTACATAATATAGAAAAGGCAAAAATAATATCAAATAATACTTCTTCAGTATTAGTCTATGGAGAAACGGGAACAGGAAAAGAACTTTACGTTCAATCCATACATAATTATAGTAATAGAAGAAATAAACCATTTGTAGTACAGAATTGTGCTGCACTTCCAGAAAATCTTTTTGAATCCATATTGTTTGGTTCAGTTAAAGGTGCTTTTACTGGTGCTGTAGACAAGCCAGGTTTATTTGAGGAGGCTCATGGTGGAACTTTGTTTTTAGATGAAGTAAATTCGATGCCATTAAATTTACAGGCAAAACTTTTACGAGTTTTACAAGATGGAAAAGTACGCAGAGTTGGAGATAATAAAGAAAAAGAAGTGGATGTAAGAATAATATCTGCAATGAATATTGAGCCAATTAAGGCTATGGAATTAGGGCAAATTAGAGAAGATTTATTTTATAGGTTATCAGTTGTAAATATTAAATTATTGCCACTAAGGGAAAGAAAAGAAGATATTATGTTATATGTAGACCATTTTGTTAATCTTTATAATCACAAATATAATAAGTCTATAACAGGCATTTCAGACGAAGTAAAAAAATTGTTTTTGAATTATGATTGGCCAGGTAATGTTAGAGAACTACAGCATATAATAGAATCTGCCATTAATTTTACTAGTTATGGAGATATAAAAATAATTCATTTACCAGTTTATCTAAGCGAAAAGAAAAACATTAAATCAAATAATTCAAATGACTCTCTTTTCAATATTGGGTGTTCAAAATCACTAGATGAGATACTGGAAGATATGGAGAAACAGATGATAACAAAGGCTTTAGAAGAAACATCAGGAAATATAACTAAGGCTGCATCTTTACTTAAAATAACTAGACAAAGATTACATTATAAACTCGACAAATATAGAATAAGTTTTACATAATATTAAGAAAATAGCAAAAAATCTTTCATCTTGTGACAGAAATCTGTCACTTTTTTTATTTTTTGCAATGCTTAAATGGCTTTAAAGCTGTTTTTGCTATTGGCATGTCTTTTGCAAATATATTATGTTAGTAAATAAAAACAAAAAATGGAGGTTAAAAAATGGAGTTAATTTTAAGAAAAATAGAAATTAAAAATATTATATTTGGTTCAACAACCAAAGTAGAAAATTCCATATTAACTATTTGTAAGGAGGAAATACAAAACCTATTATTAGAAGATGAAAGAATATTAGAAGTAAGGATAGATATAGCAAGGCCAGGGGAATCAATAAGGATTATTCCTGTTAAGGATGTTATAGAACCTAGGGCAAAATTAAGTGGAGATGCTTTTCCAGGAATAGATGGAAAGATTGAAGAGATTGGCAGAGGAATAACATATTCTCTAAAAAATTGTGCTGTAATTACTACAGGTCCTATTGTGGGATTTCAGGAAGGAATAATAGATATGAAAGGTCCCTTAACTAAATATACACCATTTTCTGAGCTAAATAATATTGTTTTAAATATAAAGAAAAAATCTGGGGTAAGTCCTCATGAACATGAAGAAGCAGTAAGAGTCGGAGGAATAAAAGCAGCACATTATATTGGAAAGAAAGCTTTGGAATATGAGGATTATGAAGAAGAAATATTTAATTGGAATAATTTATGGAAAAAATCAAAAGAATATCCAGAATTGCCTAAAGTAGCTTATGTTTATCAATGTGTTGGACAAGGTCTATTACATGATACTTATTTTTATGGTAAGGATGTTAAAACAATGGTACCAACTTTAATAAATCCTTTAGAAATATTTGATGGTGCTTTAGTGAGTGGTAATTGTGTTTCTGCAGGTTCTAAGACAACTACATACCATCATCAAAATAATGCTATCATTAATGAATGCTTCAAAAGACATGGAAAAGAAATAAATTTCATGGGAGTAGTCCTAAGCCCAATGACAACTTATTTAGCAGATAAATACAGGAATGCAGTAATTACAGCAAGGACTATAGAAATTCTTGGGGTCGATGGAGTTATTCAGTCTCAAGAAGGATTTGGAAACCCAACAACGGATTTGATGATGATATGTAAAAGGCTTGAGAATAAAGGCATAAAGACAGTTTTAATAAGTAATGAAGATGCTGGAGCAGACGGTAAATCTGAATCTCTGCCAGATGGAACTATAGAAGCAAATGCAATGATTTCAACTGGTAATAGTAATGCTACTATTAAAATACCGCCAATGGATATTGTATTGGGAGATTTAGATGCTCTGGAGCATGTTACAGGAGGTTTTCAAGGTTCAAGGCAGGAAGATGGATCTTTAATAATAGAAATTCATGGAATATTAGGAGGACATAATCTACAAGGGTTCAGTCATTTATCAGCAGTAACTATCTAGGAGGTGAAAAAATGAAAAAAATATTATTTTATACTAACCAATTTTTTGGTCAAATTGGTGGGGAGGATAAGGCTAATATTCCACCGAGAATAGAAAATGGGATGGTTGGATCAGCAAACTTATTTAAATGTTTAGATGGAGAAATAGTAGCTACAATAATTTGCGGAGATAATTTTTATGCAGAAAATATGGAAGAAACTAGGAAATTCATAGAAGAACAAATAAAAACATTTAACCCCGATTTAATAGTAGCAGGTCCAGCATTTAATGCTGGAAGATTTGGAATAGCATGTGGAGATATATGCAAATTTGCCAGCGAAAAATTTGGTATTAAAACTATAACAGGCATGTATTTTGAAAATCCAGCAGTTGAAATATATAAGAGTAGTACATATATTTTGGAAACAGGAAGTTCAGCGGCTTCCATAAGAAAGGCAGTACCTAATATAGTTAAATTAGCTAATAAATTATTAAGAAACGAGCATATTGGATTGCCAGAGGAAGAAGGGTATATTGCAAAAGGTATTAGAGTAAATATATTCAAGGAAAAGACTGGAGCAGAAAGAGCTCTTGATATGTTAATAAAAAAGCTAAAAGGAGAGGAATTTAAGACTGAAATTCCTATACCAACATACGAGACTGTTATTCCAGCCCAACCAATAATTAATATTAAAAAAGCGAAGATTGCCTTATTAACAACTAGTGGGCTAGTACCTATGAATAATCCTGATCATCTACCAGCAGCTACAGCAAAATTTTATAAAAAATATTCAATTGATAAAATCGATAGGTTCATAAAAGGAGAATTTGAATCAGTTCATGCAGGATTTGATCCAGTATATGCAAATAATAACCCTAATAGATTATTGCCATTAGATTTACTAAAGGAATTAGAACAGGAGGGAAGCATAGGCAACTTGTATGAGTATTATTTTGTGACTACAGGAAATTCCACATCAGTAGCAGATGCAACAAGAATGGGAAAAGAGATAGCTGAGGAATTAATAGATGCAGAGATAGATGGGGTTATTATGACTTCAACCTGAGGTACCTGTACACGTTGCGGTGCGACTATTGTAAAAGAAGTCGAGAAAGCAGGCATACCAGCATCACATATTTGTACAGTTACTCCTATTTCAAAAACAGTAGGGGCAATAAGGATAATACCAGCAGTGGCAATACCTTATCCAGTAGGTAATCCTAATGAATCTAAAGAAAAGGAAAGGGATATAAGGGTTAAGGTAGTACAGAATGCTTTAAATTTATTACAAGAAAAATTCTAGGAAGGATATTTATGGCTGAATTTGAAGAACAAACAGTCAGATATTAATTATTATATCAGGCATAAAGAATAAGAACTATAAAGGAGAAAAAGAAAAATGGGGCCTTAGATTTGTGTAGTATTATTTATTATAGCTAATAAGAATTATTTAAATACCTAAAAAAACAAGGAGGTAATATCATGGATTTAACGACGAGCTATGGAATTTTATCATTATTACCGGCTATGGTAGCAGTAGTATTAGCCTTTGTTACTAAAGATGCTATATTTTCTCTGTTAATAGGAATATTAGTAGGAATTTTTGTAACAGGACAAAATGTTCTACTGGGATTTACTGGATTAGTTCAAGATGCATTGGGAAATGCGGATTTTATCTGGGTTGTATGTATAGAAGTTTTTGTAGGAATTATGGTAGCATACTTTCAAAAATCAGGAGCAATAGATGCTTTTACCAAACGGATAGAAAAAAGAAGTATAAAAGCAGCAGGAGCTCAGATAATATCATGGTTATTAGGTATATTCATTTTTTTCAGTGATTATTTTAGTCCTTTATATGTGGGAACTGTTATGAAAGGCATTACAGATAAGGCTAAAGTATCGAGAGAAAAATTATCATATATATGTAGTTCAACTTCAGCTCCTGTTTGTACATTGATACCATTTTCAGCATGGGGAGTATATATGGCAGGATTGTTAGTAGGAATAGGGGATTTTGCAGATAAGATTATAGCAACAAATGCAGTAATTAGAATGGTTCCATTTAATTTTTATGGGATATTGTCAGTTGTTATGGTAGGGCTTATTGCGATTGGTATTGTACCAGATTTTGGTCCTATGAAAAAAGCTGAAAAAAGAGCAAGAGAAACAGGTAAGGTAATAGCTGATGGTGCCAATCCTATGATGGGAAAAGAGTTAGAGCAGATTAAACCCAATGAAGGGGTTAAACCTAATTTGCTGCTAAACTTTTTTGGACCAGCGCTTATCATCATAGGAGTTACCTTGGGAACTTATTTATTCACTGGAAATGCTAAAACTCTTGAAGGATTTATAGCAGCAGTAGTATTTCAGTTTATAACAATGTTAATTCAAAAAATGGCTACAATTGACGAACTTGTTAAAACTGCCACAGAGGGAATTAAGAGTATTATCTCAGCCATACTTATATTATCTTTAGCTTATTGCTTAAATACAATTAGCAAGGAACTAGGAACTGCTAACTATGTAGTATCAATTACAAAGGCTTGGATGACTCCAACTTTATTGTTATTATTTACATTCATTACTTGTGCCTTTGTTTCATTCTTTACTGGGACAAGCTGGGGAACATATGCAATAATGACTCCAATAGCTATTCCATTAGCCTTTAATCTTACAGGCGGAGTTATTAATAATGTTATTTATGCATCCATTGCAGCAGTTATGAGTGGAGGATGTTTTGGAGATCATTGCTCTCCGATATCAGATACTAATATTTTATCATCTTTAGCATCAGGCTCTGATCATATGGACCATGTTAATACTCAGATGCCCTATGCTTTATCAGTTGCTGGAATAACATGTATATTGTATTTAGGATTAGGATTTATACTATAAAAATATTTTGAATTTTATAATTAAGGGGGAAAAAATAATGATAATAGGAATACCAAAAGAAATAAAATCAAATGAATATAGGGTAGCATGTGATCCTAGTGGAGTAAAAGAAATAGTAAATAAGGGACATAAAGTATTAGTTGAAAAAAATGCAGGTGCTGGCAGTGGGTTTTCTGATGAAGATTATAAGAAACAAGGGGCAGAAATAATAGATACAGCAAAAGAGATATTTGGAAAAGCAGATTTAATTTATAAAGTAAAGGAAATATTCCCAGAGGAATTTGAATATATGAGAGAAGGTCAGATAATATTTACTTATATTCATTCAAATGCCCATAGAGAGCAAACAGATGCCATGATTCAGAAAAAAATAATTGGAATTGCGTATGAAGATGTTAATGATAAAGATGGAGAATTTCCTTTGTTAAAGCCAATGAGTATAATAGCAGGTAAGGGAGGATTCTTAGCAGCTTTAAACTTTATGCAGAGAATTCATGGAGGGAATGGAGTATTATTATCAAGAATAGATGGTGTAAGAACTCCAGAAATAACCATTATAGGAGCAGGAAATTCAGGAGTTGGAGCAGCAGAGCTAGCATCAGCTTTTGGGAATAAAGTTACAATGTTAGATATAGATATTGATAAAATGGAGAAAGTTAGAAAATCATTGCCAGCGAATGTAGAATTTCTAATTTCCAATAGAAGTAATCTAGAGATGTGCCTAGAAAGAACAGATGTATTAATGAACTGTATTTTATGGCCTAAATGGAGAAAAGACCATTTAGTAAGTAAAGATATGTTGAGAATGATGAAAAAAGGAGCATTAATAGTAGATGTGGCTTGTGATGATGCAGGAGCCATAGAGACATGCAGATCAACAACCCATGATGATCCTATATATGAAGTAGATGGAATAACACATTATTGCGTAGATAATATACCATCAGCATTTTCACAAACAGCTACTCAGACTTTATGTAATGCCACTCTTCCATATGTTCTACAAATGGCAAACAAAGGGGTAGAAAAAGCATTAAAAGACAATAAATATCTTAGAAGAGGTTTGTCATTTTATTATGGAAAATTGACACTAGAAGAAACTGGAAGAAAACAAGAAAGACCATATATAACACCTGAAGAAGCTTTAGGAATATAAATATTAAACCTGAATTATTCATCACAATTCAATAATGATGCTACACTCTCAATATT
>NZ_JBEBOY010000078.1:0-7657 GCF_040396155.1 Tissierella praeacuta | reverse complement strand
TGTGGCGGCATAGAAAGTTAAACTTTTTGTGTCTAAGCTATTGACACAAGTCCAGTAATTAAAATTTGTTATCTTTTATCTAAAAATATAAATGAAAGGAAAATAAAATTAATGAAAAAATCCTCAATAACCAAAATCATTTTCTTAATTACTTTCTTAATAGTTTCCACATTTTCTATTAAATACGTTATATCTGGAAATATAAATACATCAGAAAAGCAACAAACAAATATAGTACGTAATGGTTCTAAACATCAGAAATTTATAGCTTTGACATTTGATGATGGTCCCCACCCTCAATATACTCCTGAAATCCTAGATTTACTAGATAAATATAATATTAAGGCTACTTTTTTTGTTTTAGGGCAGTTTGCAGAACAATATCCTGATATTATAAAAAGACAGGCAAAAGAAGGACATGAAATTGGCAACCACACTTATTCCCATATAAATATACAACAAGTTCCTAAACAAAAAGTAAAGGAAGAATTTGATAAAACTCAAGATATTATTTTTTCTCTAACTGGTATTAAATCTAAAACATTTCGACCACCTTACGGATCTTATGATGACAATATAATAAAAATTATCAGTGATGAATCATGTAATGTTATACTATGGTCTTATACTCAAGATTCTAGAGATTGGAGCAATCCAGAAGTTGAAAAAATAGTTTCCAATACCATTTCTAATATAGAAAATGGAGACATCGTCTTATTACATGATTATGTATACTTTGAAACTAGTAATACTGTAGAAGCTTTAAAAATCATTATTCCTGAATTAATTGATAAGGGGTATAAATTTGTCACTATATCTCAGTTATTGGAATTATCTATAAAATAAAATCTTCTTCAATAATAGATAATACAAAAAAAGGCATATATTATGCCTTTGCCAGATTTTTTCTCATTTCCTCTATTATTTTTTTCTCTATTCTTGAAACCTGTACTTGGGATATGCCTAGCTGAGCTGCCACTTCCGTTTGGGTTCTATCTTTGAAATATCTTAAAATAATTACTTGTCTGTCCCTAGGCTTCAATTTTGCTAACATATCTTTCAATACTATATTATCAACAATATCTCTATCTTCCTCTGACTCATTACTAATCTTATCTATTAAATATAAAGGTGAACCATCATTTTGATGTACAACATCATAAAGATATTCTGGATGATATGAAGCTTCTAGAGCCATTACTATATCTTCTTTATCCATTTGGATTTCCTCTGATATCTCCTGAATAGTAGGTTCTCTCCCAAGCTCTTTAAAGAGCTTTTCCTCTGCCCCTTTAGCCTTTGATGCCGTCTGTTTCAACGATCTACTTACTTTAACTAATCCATCATCTCTTAAAAACCTTTTAATTTCTCCTATTATCATCGGTACTGCATAGGTTGAAAATCTTACATCATAAGAAGTATCAAATTTATCAATAGCCTTTAATAAACCTATACTACCTATTTGAAATAAATCGTCTACTTCATAACCCCTATTCATAAATCCCCTTAGAACTGATCTAATAAGTCCTAAATTAGAAGATACCAATATATCTTTAGCTTCCATACTGCCATTTTGTGACTCTTTAATAAGTTTCATAGTCTCCTCATGGGATAATAAAGCCCTATTTTCACTACTTAGACTCATAGTATCTACTCCTTATCCGAAAGGCTTTTAAATCTTTTCGTCATCTTTACCGTAGTACCTTTTCCTTTAATACTTTCCACTTGTAGGCTATCCATAAATGTTTCCATTACTGTAAAACCCATGCCTGATCTTTCCATATTTGGTTTAGATGTATAAAACGGCTCCCTTGCCCTATCTATATCAATAATACCCATACCTCTATCCTCAATTATTATCTCTATTTCATTATCAATAATTCTAGATTCTACAATTACTATTCCCTCTCTGTATTCATATCCATGTATAATAGCATTAGTAACCGCCTCTGATACAGCTGTTTTTATATCCGATAATTCTTCCAATGTTGGGTCTAATTGGGAAGCAAATGCTGCTACTACTACTCTTGCAAAAGATTCATTATTAGATTTACTTAGGAACTCCAATTTCATATAATTTTTTTCCACAATTTTCATCTCCTTTATAAACTTTCATTTGCTGCTTCAATTGTTGGATATACACTGACTATTTTTAATAGTCCAGACATCCTAAGCATCTTATCTACATATGCATTGTCACTTACTATAGCCATTGTTCCCTTTTTCTCTACACAATTTCTATATCTGCCCATAATAAGTCCAATTCCTGAGCTGTCCATAAAGGTTAATCCTCTTAAATCCAATATTATGTTTCTAAGCTTTGGATCGAAATATTGTTGGTCTATTTTTTCCCTTACATTTTCAGTAGTATGATGATCTAATTCCCCTTTAAATTGTACCAATAAATTATTTTTGTGTTTTTCTACTGATAGATACAAAAAATCCCCTCCTCCTATTTCTTATAACTACTATATTCTATATAAAGAGGTATTTCTCCTTCAAAGAATATTGACTATTTTTGTTATTAAATGAAAAAAAGAGTCTAAAAAGACTCTTTTTATTATACTTTTTTTATTACATTCTTTTACATGCTTCCACTACATGTGATAATAGAAGTGATGTAGTTACAGCACCAACTCCCCCAGGTACTGGTGTAATCTTAGAAACTATTTCAGATACTACTGGATAATCAATATCTCCACTTAATTTTCCTTCATTATCTAAACTAACTCCAACATCTATACAAATTGATTTTTCGTTAAAATACTTATTATCAAAGAACTTTGCCTTACCCAGAGCCGTAACTACTATATCAGCTTTACTTGTTATCTCATGTAAATTCTTAGTTCTAGAATGACAAATAGTCACTGTTGCATTTTTTTCAAGCAACATCATAGCTAAAGGCTTACCTAATACCATGGATCTATTAACAACTACTACATTTTTGCCTTCCAATTCAATATTATTATAAAGTAGTATTTCCATAGCCGCCTTAGGTGTACAAGGTGTAAACCCAGTCATATTTCCTTCAAATATCTTCGCTAAATTCAGAGGATGCATACAATCTACGTCTTTAGCAGGAGATAATGCCTGTCTTATCCTTGCCTCATCAATATGTTTTGGTAACGGTCTAAATATAAGTACTCCTGATATTGAATTATCTTGATTTAGCTCTTCCATAAATTTCACTAATTCATCAGTTGTCATATCCAAATTTCTTTCAAATACTTTGGATTTTATTCCAATTGCATCACAATTTTTAATTATACTTTTTTCATAAGAAATATCATCTGGATTATTTCCAAGCCTAACAATTCCTAAAGTTGGTACCTTACCTGCTTTAGCAAGTTCCTCAATATCCTTTTTCATATTTTCCTTGATTTGGGCTGCCACAACATTACCTTTTAAAATCTCTGCCATCTAACAACACCTCTTTCATCTATTGCCTACAATTAAATTGTAGTGTAATTCAAATTATAACATATCTTCCTTTTTATTCAAGAAGTCACCGGGAAAATACATTCAAATATAGTGATTGTAATAGTTATTCTTATATTAGCGTTTTATATTTTGATACTTTCTAAATTGAATCTTTTATAGGCCTATTTGGATCTAGTCTAGATAAAGCTAATCCTGTATAACCAAAAATAACTGCAATTATTGGATTAATTAAACCTAAAAAGTGAAATCTACCATATTGAAATGCACTTACGCCTAAAGTAGCAAAATAAACTGCACCACAAGTTGACCATGGAACTAATCCTGATGTTAAAGTGCCTGCATCCTCCAGTGTTCTAGACAAATTTTTCGGATGTAAGTTTAGTTTTTCAAATACTGGTCCAAACATTTGCCCCGGAATTACTATAGCCATATACTGGTCAGCTGCCATAAAATTCATAGCAATTGATGATATAACTGTTGATAGAATAATGCTGCCTCTTTTCCTGACTTTCTTTAGTATTGTTTCTAATATCGTATCTATTACCCCTATTTGTTTAATAAGTCCTCCAAAACTTAAAGCACAGATAACTAAGGCAGTGACCTCAAGCATTGATGTCATCCCACCTCTATTTAAAAGTTTATCTACTAATGCATTCCCTGTAGTAACTTCAAATCCATACATAATATAATATAATGTGTTTTTCAATCCATGACCTTGGAATAGAGAAAACAGTATTCCAACGACAGTGCCTCCTATCATTCCTGGTACAGCTGGTGCCTTAAAAACAATCATTAAAACTACTGTTAGAGGTGCTATAAATATCCACGGAGTTATGATGAACACACTTTCTATAGATTTAAGAACCGAAGAAATTACTTCAATATTTACTGAAGTATTCTTATAATTACTGCCAATAATCCCAAAAATACTTATTGCAATTAAGAAACTAGGAATAGTAGAGTAAAGCATATGTCTAATATGATCAAATAAATTAGTACCTGTTACTGCAGCAGCTAGATTTGTACTATCAGATAAAGGAGAAAGCTTATCTCCAAAAGATGCTCCTGTCACTACTGCACCTGCAGTAATAGCTGAAGGAATACCCAGTGCAGTCCCTATCCCCATAGCCGCTGTTCCTATAGTACCAGCAGTTGTCCATGCACTTCCAGTTGAAACAGAAATAACTGAGCAAATAATTGGTAATAAAAATAAAAACATATTAGGTGTAAATAATTCTAATCCATAATATATTAATCCTGGTACAATTCCTCCAGCTATCCAAGCTCCAACTAACATTCCAACTATTAGAATAATAAAATTAGCCTGCATTACCATGGCATTTGAATCAATCATTGCTTTTTCCATGTCATCCCAGGAATGACCTAGGTATTTACCAATAAAAGCAGTAATTACTGATGCTGCAATTAAAGGTATATGAGGCTCTACTTCAAAAATTATTACACCTGGAAGCATAAAACCAATTAATGCAAGAAATGGTACAAATGATAAAAATAATGATGGTTTTTTAACTTCTGATAATGTTTTATCCATACTTACCTCCCTAAAATTTATTTTTATTAAATTTACTTTAAATATTTAGATATGCAATACTTATACCACATTAATTCATTAATTGGATTAAGCTACTAATAATAAAATATGAACTTTACATATCCTATACTTCTGCTGATTCTGTAAGGCATTTGCTGCTTATCTTTAAATATCAAATCTTATAAAAATAAACTATATAAAACTTTAAATTAGCAATATTTTAAAATCATAAATTAATTCTTATATAAAAATGCCCTTATTTAAGCGATTTGCTCAAATAAGGGCATTTACAATTATAAAATATTATTTAAAATAATTTGATTATTTCTCATAAACAATAACGCCTCTCTTAGCTAGTTCGCTAACCATTTTCTCAAAGCGTTTTCCTACAAAAATATTTTCTGGTTCAACTACTCCTCTCATTCCACCATCATCATGTGCAATAATCATTGCTGCTATTGATGATGGATAGGCAGTTGTTCTTTCCATAGATGTGATTCCTATTTCTTCATCACTATAATCTAAGAGCTCATATGATTTCTGTATATATTTTCCATCCTTTAATCCTTTTCCTACTACATATAAGTAAGTAAAATCCCTAACTCCAGGTATTTTCTTCATTAAATTATTTAAAATTATTTCTGAAGAATCTCTTGGAATTACTTCTATTCCATCTACATTTATTGGCTCCTTACTAAAGAATCCAGAATCATTTAAAATTTGCATTGTTTGATAATGTCCTGGATAACGTAATGTATATTCAGCAGCCTTTTTAACACCTTTTTCTAACATAGTCTTATTTAAACTATATAAACCATCTGTCTTTAGTGCATCAACTACGCCATAACCAGGAATTAAAAATGTTTCCAAATTATCTAGTGCATCTTCTACTGCTAGTTTTCCATCTTCAATTACAGTCGGTGGAGTTAAATATAGATCTAAAAGAGCTTCAACATTAAATAAAATCATATAATCTAATGGAGCTACCCCTAATTTAGTAGGTAATCCTCCACAATAGATTGCTGCTTCCTCTAACTGATCAAACTCATATGCAAGCTGACCTGCACAAATATTTCCAAACCCAGGCACTATCCCTAATCCTGGGATTGCTAAAATATTTGCTTTTTTCAAATCTTCATCAAATTCATAATGTTTTTCCCACATCCAATAATCTGTAAATATAGCCTTTTTATCCTTAGTCTTACTTAAAGCATTATAAAATCTTTCAGTAATCTCCCATGTATGAGGTAGACTGTTGACAATTACATCAACCTTTGACATCAAAGAAATAGTTTCTTTTTCATTATAGATATCAAATTTCTCTACTGTAAGCTTGTTATCTTTAATAAGATTCTTAGCTATCTCTAAGTTCTCATTATCAATATCTCCTATTATTACTTCACTATCTTTCTCAAACTGTAAAATATCGTATGCAACTGCTCTTCCTTGAAGCCCACAACCTAATACTAAATATTTCATAATATATAGCCTCCCTTTTTGTTTATCTTCTTTAACTATTAATAAAGCAAATATCATGCCAATGAGATAACAAGGTAACCATGCTTTAATCAATAAAAAAATACTACTATTGCTGCCCTTATATGGGCAATAGTAGTATTTTTTAGGCAAATTTAGTATAATTTATCTCATCAATTTTAAGTTTCTTAATTTTATTCTGTAAAGTTTGCCTTTTAATATTTAACATCTTTGCGGTTTTAGTAACATTCCATCTACATCTAATAAGTTCTTCCAATATTATCTTTCTCTCAAAGTCATCTATTATATCATGATAAGAACCACTAACAGGTTTATAACTAAACTCCTCATCAATTCTATCTCTTTCTAATCTTTCCAATAAATAATATGGAAGATGATTTAATTTTACCTCTTCACCATCATCTATAGTCATCATAATATACTCTATAACATTAATTAACTCTCTAACATTTCCACTCCATTCATAACTTTGAAAAAAATTTGAAACATCCTTCGATAATTTTAGTGACTTTACATTAAATATTGAGCTATATTGATTAACATACTGTTTCATAAGCAAAAATATATCTTTTTTTCTCTCTCTTAATGGTGGTATACATATATATAAAGTATTCAATCTAAAAAATAAATCTTGCCTAAGTTTATCTAATTCAATAAGTTTTGACGGCTCTTCATTAACTGTTGCTATAATTCTAACATTAATCCTTTTCTCAACAGTCCCTCCAACTCTTCGAATATATTTTTCTTGTAATACTCTCAAAAGTTTTGCTTGTAAATAAATAGGAAGGGAATTCAATTCATCTAGAAGTAATGTTCCTCCATTAGCCTGCTCAAATAATCCTTCTTTATCTATGGCTCCTGTAAAACTACCTTTTTCAGTACCAAAGAGAATAGATTCAAGTAAGTTTTCAGGAATTGCAGCACAATTCTGAGCAATAAATGGCTTATCCCTTCTACTGCTTATATTATGAATACTTTGTGCAAATATCTCTTTACCAGTTCCCGTTTCTCCATAAATCAGCACATTAGATTCATAGCGAGCCATTCTCTTTACTTTTTCAATTAATTTTATTATATTTTTATCACCGGTAATAAAATCATCAAAACTATAATAATTAACCTGTTGTGCTAGTAAATTTGAGATTAGATAAATTTACCAATTATTTT
>NZ_JBEBOY010000077.1:0-7659 GCF_040396155.1 Tissierella praeacuta | reverse complement strand
ACCTGAGTTCCTATTACCTGAGTTCCAATCACCTGAGTTCCTATTACCTGAGTTCCAATTACCTGAGTTATCTCTACCAGTGCAATTTTTTCCGCTATTAACTAGGTCTAATACCTCGTGCCAGGATAATTCTCTTACTATACGAATTTTATTAGTTACACTTTTGTTATCATCCGATTCTACTAATCCTAACGCTTCTACCTCTGCTACTTTATTGTTACTATCAAACATATAATATTTAAAACAATCACTAGCTTTTCTACAGAAATGAAATCCACTACCGCATAATTCTATATTTCCGTCATGCTCATAAGTTTGTCCTACTTTATATTGAAAACCTCTACAAGTAAAATCATTATTAAACACTTTAAAACCTTTTATTATATTTTCCATTTATTTTTATCTCCTTCCGTGGTATAATGACCTAAATATTATTTTTTAAATTTGTTGACCTTTTCTAGTTCCCTCTAGAAAGGTCTTTTTCTTTTACTAAAAACTTATTGTCTTCGCATACTCTTACTGGCATTATCATTATTGCTTCTTTATTATGTGTTACAAATATAGGGGTAAGCCTTTCGTTACCTTCGCATTTCACTACATAATTATCCTTAATCAAATCAAGATATTTAGTATCTATATAGATATAATCTTCTCCTTTAAAGATGCCAAGGAGTTTATTAAATTCTTTATGAAATAATCCTGTGTATCCTATTTCTTCTACTTCTCTTTTGTCTATCCAGTCAACAAATTCATGTTTCTTCATTTCTTTAACACTGCCTATATCTATCTTTTTGCAAACTACTTTTGTAAAATTCAATGTCTGATTCACTTTTGGCACTACCCCGAAGATTTCAACTAATGTCCCTAAGATTTTTCTATAATTATTCAAATTTAGTTTTATCGCAAAATAACCATTCGCTACATAGTCAAATTCTTTTGATTTATACCATATAAGAGTACCTGAACCCCTCAATTCTTTACATACTTTTGTTACATTAAACATCTTTACACCTCCTATTCGATATACCATTCACCATACAGAATTAATCCTGTGTCTATTGCATATCCTTGTTGTTGTTTCATTGCATAACCCCAATCTGTTTGACTCCCTGCTGGTGAAAACATTTCTGTATATTCAAATTCCTCACCATGTTTCACATATATTGTCTTGCCGCTATTTAATGCCTTTACTGCTTCTATAAAGCTAACAGGTTCTTTTACTTCTTCGTAAACAGTCCCTAGACTTATCACTGCCAATATTCCTGTATTTGCTTTTTCAAAAACAATGTCTCCGTTTCCAACACTTGTTATTATGCTATTTTCATCATTGGGGTAGTTGTTATTAATAGCTTTAAACTTCTTTTCAGGATTTTCAGATAATTCCTTAATCATTTCCCATGTTTTCATTTACTTTCCTCCTATTTTTTGTTTTTCGATACTACATAAGCTACTGTAAAGCCTAGCATCACTACTACTGAAATTATTATTGATATTATTTCTAGTGCTAACTTGAATTTGAAATATGTTTCCAAGCCTGTCCCTCCTCTAATCATCTAAAAATGAATCGCTATAGTCTATTCCTTCATCTTCTATCCACCAATTGTACCAACCGTCTACAGTGGTCCTAAATGGCTCCTGTCCTTTTTCTTTTCTACGTTCTAAATACTTAGGTAAAAATCTTGCTATTGCTCTTTTATAATTCTCTGCAAATTTTGGATATTGTTCTAACTCTTGAATTTTCCTTGAATTCATAGGACAACCAATACAGCCTAATCTCGAATATCCTTGATCATAAAGTTTGCAATACTCTATATTTCTGCTTTTGAGATATTCCCAAACATCTTCATCCAGCCAGTCGATTATTGGATTTATAACTCTTTTACCTTTCTGCATACAATTCTCAAAAAGCCTTCTATCTTCGTCATTATCATCAAAGAGTTTCTTATCCTCTTTCTTAGTTGTTACTATCTCAAAGGGTCTTCTTTTCTTTCTTTTATTGCTTTCTGCCCATCTGACACCAGTAACACATATTCTTCCTTCGCCTCCATGCTCTTTTAGAACTTCACAGCAAAATCTACTCATTCTAGAAGGTAATCCTTTTTCTTCTATTAGTTGAAATATTGATTTTTCATACATATCTCGGCTTACGTCTGGATAATTCTTTCTCATAAAGTAAACTAATTCAGGTGGATCTATTCCAGTTACGTTATAATGTGCATCAAATTTTACTCCCGCCTCTTTGGCTAAGTGATATATTACTTGACTATCTTTTCCTCCACTAAAGGCGAGGTAGTACCCCTCAGAAGATTCAAAGTATCTCAATCTATCTATTGCTATTGCTACCTTATCTATAGTGCCAAACAAAGTATTTTCTACTAACACTGCTACACCTCCCCTCTAAACACTTCTATAAAAACCTTTTTAGCCTCTTATATTTGTAGTTTCATACCAGTTCCTCAATCCTTTAAAGCTTGGCTGAATACCCTTATCTATGCATTTGTTTATATAATGCTTTAGGTACTTGATATTCATTGTTTAGACCACCTCTCTCTTATTTTTTTCTAACCATCTATCAAGATAATCTTTCTTATACAGATAGTTAGTTCCATTGGCTACATGTTCAATCTGACCTATTCTAGTAAGCCTTAGAATAGTGTCATATCCTATCCCTAAATACTTAGCCGCCTGTCTTGCTGTGAATACTTCACGATTAAACATTTCTATATTTGTGTTTAATTCTTCTAAGTTCTCAATTAGCTTTTCTAATAGTGCTTGATTCACGATTATCCCTCCTATATAACTTGCTCTAACTGCATTTCTTTAAATTTATTTACAAAATATATTTGCCCTTTACCTGTTACCTTAGAAGTCTTAGATATACTTATATGTCCATCTGAATGAGTTATTGAAGTTTCTTTAATCTCGAATAATTCTAAATTCATGCTCTTTTGAGTAGGCATATTATAGTCGGTACCTTTCCTTTTAATTAAAAAACCTTCCCTTCTCAACCATTCAAATAATCTATTTTGTCCCATATCTATTCCATTTTGATTTAACAGTTTTGCTAATTCTCCTATTAATATGCTTGTCCTTGATGCAGCCACTGCATTTGCGAATACTGCCTTTGGTGCCATTAATGCTATTTGCTTTTCCTTTTCTTCTAACTCTTGTGCTATCTGGTACATAAACTTACTATCAAGTTTTAAAGGTTTTTCTTGCTCTTTCAAAGCTTGCTCCATCTTATTAAATGCTTCTATATATTTTAATTTCCAAGTTAAAGCTTTTTTGCCTGTAAACCCCATTACCAATAAAGAAAATCCATCTCTAGTTAAAAGATATTCCTTATACCATTGCTTATTTTGCTCATTCTGATATTTGCTATCAATAAATAAGTGGTTATAGGTGTCGCCATTTTTGGCTATACCTTCTATTAAGTTTTCAATATCCCTAGTTACCTTTGCGTGTTCCTTTTCAAAATCTCTTGCTACTTCCCTACTACTTACTACTAATTGTCCGTTTTGATTCGTTATATTAATTAAGTTGCTCATTCCTCATTCCTCCTTTAAGTTTGTCCCCCTTTTAACATTTAATTCATTTCTAAAGCTTGTACTATTCTTTCTCTTTGCTTCACTCCTTTCTTGGCTCCTCGTAATATATCAGACAAATAAGAAGTTGATATATTTAATTCTTTTGCCAAAGCTGTCATTGTAATACCTTTCTTTAACATGATTCCTCTTGCTTCAACTCCGAAATCTGAGTAATTTTGCATTATGACACCTCCCTGTCGATAAATAATAGAGTAAATTTCAGCTAAAACCTTGACAAAGTTCTGTAAATATTCTAAACTAAGAAGGTAAAGAAAAAACTAAATATATCGTTCCCCAACGATTTTTTAAAGGGTTTAACTATACCCTCTGGTTTTTTGTTGTCTTTTTTGGCTTACGTGTTAGCTGTTAAGGATATTATATTAGCAAATTTACAGTAAGTCAATAGTTAATTTGAAAATTTACAAATAATTTTGAGGTGATTTCATTGTCTTTATTAGCAAAAATACAGAATTTGTGTAAAAATAGAGGAATTAACGTTTCTAAACTTGAGAAAGAATTAGAATTTGGAAACGGAACTATATATAGATGGGATAAAAATTCTCCTTCTGTAGATAAAGTGCAAAAAGTAGCTAGTTATTTTGAAATTCCTATAGGTGATCTGTTAGAAGAGGAACAAAAAGAAGCTTCTTCCGCATTAGAAGAAGCCAATCCAGCATTAAAAAACTTTTTCGAAAAACTCGAAGAAGAAAAGATAATTGATTTTGATAATTTCACTGATGAGCAAGGAGAAGATTTATATAATCTCTTAAAAATTGCACTTAAAATCTCAAAGAACTCTTAACTCTTTAAGGGAATCAGGATTTCTAATTTCTTTTATAGCTTGAAACAAAATCTCCAATTCTTCATCAGATAAATTTTTTAATAATTCTATGTACATTGAAATCCACTTTTCTTTCACTATGCATCCCCCTCTTGTCAAACTAACGTTCTGAACTAGCGTTCTATACCTATTGTACTACTCATTACCAAATTTTTCAAGTGCTTATCTTAATTCGATTATATATATTTGTTTAATTTTCGTCAAGCCTTGAAAATACTGGATTACATTCGCTACTCACTACCCTCAAGAGGGTAGTATTTTTAAAAAATATATTGCTATTTAACAAAATATGTGGCAAAATTTACCACCCCCTTGAGGGTAGTTTCCTTGGTACAATTGTATCAAAGGAGTGTAAAATTATGTCGAATATTGTTGCAAAACGTCTGAAAATAATAAGGAATTCTTTAAATTATTCACAAGAAGACTTTGCTAAGTACTTAAAAGTAAGCTTGAGATCGTATGAAAAGTGGGAACAAGGGATCAGGGTACCCGCCCTTAGTAATCTTATTAAGATAGCTGATAAGCTTGATATAAATATAGACTTCCTTTTAGGAAGAACTGATGTGATTATAACTGTAATAAATTATAAGAATATAGATAAATATTTCAAACAAACAAAGGAGGACAATAATGGATGGTTTAAAAGATAATTTAAAAAGAGTTAAAAACGTTGCTGAATTGTTTGCTAACTTTGATGGGGAACAGCAAAAATCAATTGAGAATTTTCTGCTAATCGCAGCTATACAAAATGAAGACAAAGATAATATTGTTTTAAACTTTTTTAGAAATGCTACTCCCGAACAAAAAGAGCAAGCTTGGCGATTCTTGCAAGAACTTAAAGAAAGACGAGTATCGAAAAATGAACAAGATGATAAAACTACTTCGATTACAATTAACGTAAGAATTTAAAGGAGGATAAAAATGTCATATACTAAAGTCGATAAGGATAAGTATAGAATTTTTATAAGTGACGGATTTAATCTTGATGGATCTAGAAGAAGATTCTCTAAAACTATCACAACTGATTTGAAAGGTAGAGATTTAGAAAAGTTTCTATTTCTCCAGGAGATGGAATTTGAGGAAGAAATAAAAAAGAAAGATCCTAAATTTCATTTGCTAGCTAAAGGCACTTTTGAAGCTTATTCTGTATGGTGGTTAGGATATAAAAAATTAGAGGATAAAACTAGAGATAACTATCAAAATTTTTTAGATTTAAGAATCTTACCCCTAATTGGCAAAAAGATATTAGATAAAATAACAACTGGTGATATGTTAGAATTAATGAATATAATCGAAACTGCCCCCTCAGAAAAGACTAAAAAACCTTTATCGACTAAAAGCGTTAAGCATTATCATACATTGCTTAAAACAATGTTTAGTGATGCGATTACTTTAAAAATAATAAATGATAACCCCATGGAGAATGTGCCTGTTAAAACTCCTAAAGCTCAATTAAAAGATAACTACTATACATTAGAAGATATTAATTCATTATTAAAAATACTCCCTACCGCCCCTATTCGCTACCAATTAGCGATTTTATTGACAATTAGTACTGGCATAAGGCTAGGAGAGTTATCGGGGCTACAATGGCGACATATTGATGTAAATAATAATATATTAATAATAGAACAAGCTAATTCTTATGCCGCTAAAAAATCTAAAATAAAAGATACCAAGACTGATTCATCTGTAAGAAAAATTTCTTTTCCTAGTTTCCTTATAGATTTAATAGAGGAACATAGAGAAAATGAAAAATTGAAAAAAGAATTATTAGGCGATCAATGGTTCTATGAAGAAAACGAACATGAAAATGATTTTGTATTTACTCAAAAAAATGGAAAGGTAATTTTTAAAGATACTATATCTGATTGGTTTAGAAAGTTTATAGAGAATAATGAATTGAAGAAAATAACATTTCATGGATTAAGACATACCTCTACTACTGTTTTAATAACAAGCGGAATAAATGTAAAAAATGTTTCCAATAGATTAGGTCATTCTAGAGCATCAACTACTACAGATTTTTATGCTCATGCTCTAGAAACTGTTGATAAAGAATCTGCTGATATTTTTAATGATATATTTAGTAAAAAAGAAGATGAAGAAGAAGATAAAGAAGAAAGTGGCACGGAGGGTGGCACGCGAGTACCATATTTAAGAGTTGTTAAATAAAATAAAAAACCTCACGATATTGTAATCGCAAGGCTTGTAGTGTGGCGTACCCTGAGGGAGTCGAACCCCCGACCTTCTGGTTCGTAGCCAGACACTCTATCCAGCTGAGCTAAGGGTACATTTAGATAAATAAATGGAGCGGGTGAAGGGGATCGAACCCTCGCAACCAGCTTGGAAGGCTGGGGCTCTACCACTGAGCTACACCCGCATAAATTTTAAAAAAATGAAGAATATATACTCTTCATAAGAAAAACACTGGAGCGGAAGACGAGATTCGAACTCGCGACCCTCGCCTTGGCAAGGCGATGCTCTACCACTGAGCCACTTCCGCATATAAATACTTATTTAGTTTCTTAACCTTAAAAACCCCTAAATATTTTTCATGATGTATATATGGTGGAGGAGACTGGATTCGAACCAGTGAAAGCTCAGCTAACGGATTTACAGTCCGTCCCCTTTATCCTCTTGGGTACTCCTCCTTATTATTTAATGGAGCACCTTCGGGTACTACCAAAAACACCCTATGGGGTATAAACATTAACTATTAAACAAGTTAATGGAGCTGGCGAGAGGAATTGAACCCCCAACCTACTGATTACAAGTCAGTTGCTCTGCCAATTGAGCTACGCCAGCTTATTTAGTTAGTTTAATTGGCGACCTGGAAGGGACTCGAACCCTCGACCTCCAGCGTGACAGGCTGGCATTCTAACCATCTGAACTACCAGGCCAATTAGTTTTTTGATTCTATGGTGGGCACAACAGGGCTCGAACCTGTGACCCCCTGCTTGTAAGGCAGGTGCTCTCCCAACTGAGCTATGCGCCCATATGTTTTTTTAACCAAATTAACTATGGTGACCCCACCGGGATTCGAACCCGGGTTACCGCCGTGAAAGGGCGATGTCTTAACCGCTTGACCATGGGGCCTTGTATTATTTATGCAAATTGAAAAATTATGGCTAGTCCCAACGGACACTACCGAATTAAACCCTGCGGGGTATGTATTGGTTGCGGGAGCCGGATTTGAACCGACGACCTCCGGGTTATGAGCCCGACGAG
>NZ_JBEBOY010000076.1:0-8132 GCF_040396155.1 Tissierella praeacuta | reverse complement strand
AGGTTTTGGTGATAGAAATTTCATTTTTATATCACCATGAATAATTCAGGTTTATTATATGATTTTCGATAATTCTATCTAACCTTAATTTAAGCATAGGATACATCTCGTTAACTAAATCATGGAATTCCTTTGTCGATGAATAATTATCAAAATAGTTATATCTATCTTCTGGTGAATTTCCTTTTAGTAAATTTTCTTTTTTAAAAGCAAAAAATAGAATCAATATTGTTTTAATCGAATTAGAAAAAATTTGATTTAATAAATAATCATAGAACTCTATATTTAAATCTTCTTTATCCTGACTTTTATTCTCAAGATACTTGTCCAAATAGCTTTTCACATAACCTTCAAATTGAAACTGTTTACCTCTCAATACCCTTCACCTACTTATTAAATTCTTATTCTAAAATTATTATATTGGAAATATAACTATTCTCACCCTTTTGAATAGACTTTTCCTTAGTCAATTTGAAATTATCTTCTATATCATATAGGCATATTTTTTCTTGATTTCCTACTACCAGATAATTCTTTAATATACCTGCAAGTTCTGTTTTATTTTCCAAGTCTATAACTCTAACAGCCTGACAATCTTTATCTAATACAGTTAAGGTATTACCTTCATTTATTACTAAATCATTGTGTGTAACAATAATATTATCTTTATATAATAATATGTCATTAGGATAATACTCACCAGTATTTATAGCTTCAACCTTATTAGAATTCAGAGATATCTGCAGTATAATATTACTTGGTTCATCTTCTTTTGTTATCATTACTCCTGTATAAAGAGAGTCTTCATCATGCATAAATTTATATTGACTAGTACCATACTTAGTAATATCTTTTTTATCTATTAGCTCTAAATCTTCATTATAAATATATAAGTTTAATTCAGGCGATATCGTAGATAAGTTTGAACTAAATGCATAAATTTTTCCTCTAACTGCAGTCAAACCGCTTATATACTCATTATTTAAAATAATTTCTTCTAATTCGTTATTAAATTTATTTAATCTACTAATATATGTATCACCATTAAAAGTATTTATGGTATAAATATAATCTCCACTTACTGCTACACCGTTTAATCCTATTTGATTAATAGTATACTCTTTTATCTTCATATCTTTTTTATTTATACTTATTACCTTTTTACTATCTTTTTTATTTCCTAATCCTTGTGGAATCATATATACTTCATCTTTAGTATATACTGGATTATTAAAAACAGTACCTAACATTGCATATTTAAGTTTTTGTTCTGAAACCTTATTTAAATTATCATCATACCAATGAATGATACTTTTATATTCCATAGCTGTAGTCTCTACAACTCCAATTCTTACATTGTGACTATTTGTACTTTTCAAAGTATTTATTTTTCCATTACATCCCATCATAGCAAAAAGAAAAAATATAATTCCAAAGAAACAAATATATCTCTTCATAAAACTCACTCCACCTTTAACTTTAAATAAGGGGTCATATAGACCCCTTTATCTAATAACTTATATTTACTTTTCGTATAATAAAGAAGTATTATTACTATTTACTAATTCCATAGGGTGAACTGCTGCTCCAAAATCCGATGTATCCAAATTAATTCCAAAATTATCTAAAAATGCTGCATATACTAGCTGAGAACAATAGAATTTATCCCTTGTACTAGAATTTAAGTAATTCCAATTATACGGTTTCCCTATTTGTCTATAGCACCAATTTGCCGCTTGTTCATCTTCTGATATGGTGGTTCCTTTTACAGTTAATCCATAGCAAGTCTTTCTTGTTTCATACCAATCATTTTTACCAGTTATTACTCCTTCACCTAACGACTCTACTACTGTTCCATGACTATAAACAATAGCAGCATGTCCAGTAGGAATAATACCTTTAAATTTATCTTTTGTTACTAATATGGCACCTTTTCTTCTAGGATAGGTCCCTGATAGCTTTGCACTAATAGAAAGTCCTTTTCTCTCACCTAACTTATCAAACTCTAATTCTTTTTGTTCAACTTCTTTTTCTATTCTAAGTAATTCCTTCTCCGTAAACACTTGCTCGGCAGATAGATGTTTATCTCTCTCAGCTGCTAAACTAGCATTCGGTATTAATAATATCAAGGCTAAAACTATGGCTGATATACTTTTCATAAATCTCTTAAACATATTATCCCTCCTAATTTAAAACCTATTGATGTTTTCCGTCTCCGCACATGATGTTGTTATATTGTAATATGTATATCTAAGTATGTCAGCTAACTTTTGTCTATTTTTTGATTTTTTACATAAAAACTTCGAGCATCTAATCAGATACTTCCTTTAGCACACTGTTTCCTTTGAAAAAATAAAATAATCAGATAGAGTATAAATGTAATTATATCTAAAATTAGTCCCCATGAACTTACAACTATTAGTTATTAAAAATAGACTGCATATTTTTCCCCAATGCTTTTAACAATTCTTTTGGCAACTTTTCTATTTGTTCACCGATCGTTACACCATGTGGATGTTTATATCCTTCATTCCATACAAAGTTAAATAGTCTTTCATTTGTTTTGCTATTTGCTCCTATTTGAAATGCATAAATCTCCACACTTTTAGACAATAGCTCTTGTACAGCTTCTTTTGCTAATCCTGGAAAACTTGATGCTCCATCTGTAATTTCGAAGATTATCTTTATTTGTTTTCCTTTTTTTATTTCCCTTTCCTGTATGGGTGTAATTCTATTGGATATTTCTTTAAGACAACTTGCATCATCAGTAGCTCCATCTGTTGCATCTAGCTTTACTATTGAACGAATTATATCACTTTTTTCTTTTTCCCTTACATTCTTATCATTGAATTCCTTAACATTATAATACTTACTGCCGAAAAACCAAGTTTCACTTAGGACTTCTACTTTTTGATTTAATTGTTCTGCATTACTTTTTAAATATCGATTAAAATCATCTATTGATAACAATGTAACGGCTAAAGCTTTTCTAGCAGCCTCAATTTTTGACTCATTCATTGAGCCTGAATTATCTATTACAAATGAAATCTCTATTCTTTCAGGTAATACATCTGTCTGAGACTCCAATAGATACCTACTAAAAACTGGAAGGTTCTTATAATTTCCCTTCTTCTCAGCTTCTACAAAATCTGGATAAAACTTAATAAAGCTGTTAACATCTAATTTTCCCTTTATTTGATTATCTTTTTTTACACCTATTTCTTTTTTTGCATCCCCTATTAACTTTCTCCAAAATTGACGCATTTGTTCTCTCTCTGATTTCATTTTATTTGAATAATACCAAAACAATTGTTGATCTGATTGACTAATCCCATAAGATTTCAAATCCACCTTACCTTCCATAGTATTCTGTATACTGATACTTATCTCATCTTGTTGTTCTAGTATTTCTTCCAGAATCTTTTTTTCTTCTTCCTGAGTAGATTCCAGAGAATCTGGTATATCATCTGATTTGGATTGCTCAAAAGGATTTTCGCTTCCTTTAACTTTCTCTTTTTGCTGTTCCTTTGATTTGTAAAACACCATTTCATCAATTTCTTGTTTCCATAATTGTTCAAACTTTGGAAATATAAAAGAACGAATGAATGGATCTCTTTCTATAATTCCTTGGTCATTATTTATTTGTCTGACTAATTGATAATGAATGAAATCAAAAAATGGTTCATTAAAAATTTTCCTATCAAATGAATTCCTAACAGTTCCTTCTATTTTAGGCACAATTTTATATAATTCAATAATTAAAAAACTATTTACAAAAGCTCTATGTTTAGGCATTTGGTCAATTGATTCAATAGTTTTACCTATTTTCTTCATATATGAAATAATCTTTTCAAAATTTTCTTCATCTCTATATATGGGACACATCTGTAAGACCCTCAGAAAAGCTGTGTATTTATCTAACAGATGTAGAAAATCAAGGACTTCTTTTCTCACATAATTAGAAATAATCTTAGGTTCATATGCAGGGTCTTTTTCCTGCCCCTCTTTTTTTATCCTAGCCAAAATATATCCTGTCATTTCATCAATTTCTTTCTGCCAATCTTTTTTTCTGTTTAAATATTTTTTAGTTTGCTTCTTCCAGTCAGGATATAAGGCTAGTCCATAGTAAATATGCCACATGATTTGATTATCATCTAGTTTTCGATCTAAAAAACTTTCTAAGGGTAAGTACAAAACTCCTTTGGAAGGGTCTAATAAAAATCTTTCTAACTTTGACTCAGGAACATACATTAGACTAGAATCTCCAGTAAATGTTGCCAATGACCGTTGTTCTTTTTGTAAAAATTCTTCGCAGTGTTTTTTAGATTCTTCAATTAAAGTTTGTTCATCTAAATCAAACATATTCATCCCTCCTATTGATATAGTGGCAAATACCATAAATCTTTCGGTGTATCAATTCGATCAATATCCAAGAGATTTAATTTACCTTCTATATCCATAAGCATATATTTTGAAATACTTAGTTTAAAGACATTTGTAAAAAAAATATCTTTAATAGTTGCATCTTCACTTAGATACCAATTTCCAAAATTCTCTTCAAATAAGTATATGATTCCATCTTCACTTAAAACTATGGCTGTACCTTTTTTAGATTGAATATCAAACAAATTGCCTTCTAAACCATTCAATTCTACCTTTATGGTTTTTGGCCCTTCATGCAAAGAAAATATTTTAAGTTGTCCTTTATCCCCTACCACCATAAGGGAATCCTTATTACCCTTTTCATTTTCCAAAAATTTAATTTGCCTTATTTCATCATTTAAAAAATCAAATTCTTCTATAATAGTAAATTGTCTATCCTCATATTTAATAAAATATAATTCTCCCTTCTTTGTTCCAACTGCAAAATAATTATCATCTATTTTTTCTAGTACAGTCCAATCTGAAATATTTAAATAGATATCTTTATGAAAAATCAAATGATATTCATCCTTTTCCTTTACTATTTCAAACAAAGTTAAGATATTTTCTCCATTTTCCATTACAAATAAATTGTCTCTAATTCCTAAGCATCTTCCAAATCCATTAAAATTATAATCTATTTGAATCTTTTCAACTTTAACTTCTTCATTATTAGGTAGTTGATTAAAATCATCATTTGAAATTATATAGCATCCCCCCATGACCCCTAAAAGTAAAATTTCTTTATCATTCAATTTATAAATAAATGAAATTGTTTCCTTTATTTTTTTAATAGGAGGACTCCATTCTACTTCAAGTTGATTATAATCAAAAAAATCCTCTGAAACATTTATATAAAAAAACTGAACTTTACTCTCTATACTACTTGCAATAAAAAGATTTTTATTAATTCTCAGTGTACTTTGCAAAAAACTATCAAAGTTAAAAGCTCCTAGTTGCTGTATCGGATTTATTTTCATTGAAGTCTTTTTAATGTTTTTTCCATAAACTCTGTAATAAGGAATTAAGTCAGTTAATATCTTTTCTTCCATTTGTAAAAGGCTATCTAATTCTTCTTCAAAGTCATCATCTAAAATCCCACTTTCTTGACATTCATTTAGTTTTTTTCTTAGTTCTTTAACTTGACTCTTAAAATATTCTCCATCCACAGACAAATTTATCTTCATCTTTCTCCCTCATTATCTTCTAAGTAGTCAATTAAATTTTTTGAATGCTCTAAATGGGATAATTGTTGATCTAGATTTTGATATTTTTTTATGTCTATTCGCATTGAATCATGAATATCCATCTTAAAATTTTCTATTAATTCTTTTGGGAAATTTTTTCTAGGAGTTCCTTTCCCAAATATCAGATGAACTACATCTAAATAACTTAAGGTTTCTATTGCTGGACGAACATAGTGATATGGGCTAGTACGGATCTCTTCATATGTTGTCGTTGCTTCTCCTACGCCTTTTGTCTCAATCTTCCATCCTTCACTTATAGGAAAGAATCCAAAACGTACTGCCTGTGAGAGAATATAGTTTTGATCATCAGCATAAGTGATTGAACTAATGAAGCCATCCCACAAAGCTTTACTTAAGTCTTTTTCCTCTCCTTGATTCCAATTATCTAAAACATGTAAAATATTTCGTATTGATAATACAGACTCTCTCAACTCTAGTTCATCCATTCCAGAGTCCTTTTGAGATTCATCATCTTTCCACTTACCCATAAAAACATTTTGAGTAACTTTACATAATTGAGAAAATCTAAACAATTCTTCTAATGTCCTTTTGGAATTAGGAATATGAATGTTTCCATTTTTATCAGCTAATCTTGCTATTATTATTCTAAAAAGTTCATTTTTCTCTGGAGACTCT
The DNA here is from genome assembly GCF_040396155.1 of Tissierella praeacuta. Taxonomy (GTDB): domain Bacteria; phylum Bacillota; class Clostridia; order Tissierellales; family Tissierellaceae; genus Tissierella; species Tissierella praeacuta_A. Next base: position 1,827 of record NZ_JBEBOY010000076.1, on the reverse strand, counting down.
TGATCTTCTAATGAACCAGTTGTCTTTTGAGGCACATAATTGTATTCAATAGTTACAAAACGTGATTTAAATGCCGGATTTAGTTCGTTTGTTCCTTCATAATTGACCATTTGAGTTGATAAATTTCCTGTACCTATAAATCCAAATCCAGGTTTGATTAAAACAGGACCAACTCCTGTAATATAAGCTGTATTTCCTGCGTGACTCTGTAATATATCATTTAAAGCAATTAGATTTTGCATAGCAATAGTATTTAATTCGTCTATAATTACAGTACGTCCCTCTTTTACCGCAATTAAAATTTCTCTTTCTATCTTTTTGATTTCAGTACCAAAAGCACTATTACTTGCCACTAATAAATCAGAAAAACTTTTCCATATTTGAATCTTAAGCTGTAACTGTTCTTCATCAGTCATCTCATCTAGTTTTTCTTTGTGCTCATCCATCCATTCATAAAAATCTCCTACAATCATATTCAGATAATCTGAAAAAGAGCCTTTAGAAAAACTATGTTCTAGAGACAAAGTTTTCTCTACAAACATATCTTCATAGGTTAAATTATGTGAGCCTGATATAAATAGAGGCTGTAAAGCTTCTATCTCCTCTTCAGTTCCATTAGTTAAAATATTTTTATAATGAAGTTTTCTTTCTTCGTTAAATTCTCTAAATTTCTCAATTGCATCTTTTTCTATGGCATTTAAATTTTTTAAAAACCATTTCTCCATTTTATTTTCTAATTCTCTTTGTATTTTATTTTCAATAGTAAAATCCAAGGCTGATTCAGTTGCTAATTGTGTTTTCCCACTTCCTAAATGTCCTACAATATATACAGGAACACCTAAGTTCAATGAATCTATTACCTTTTGTTTTGCTTCAACTACATAAGGTACAGTTACTAATCGCTGTTGATGTTGGGTTTCTATATCTTTTATTAATTGCCGTCTATAATAAAATTCCCATGCTTCTGCCGAATCTTCTATAATCATCTTTAATTCTTTTTCCAATTTTTTTATAGAATCAACCCGATATCTTGTAGCTGAATTACTACTATAATGGCCGTAATTATTACTTTCGCTGCTAACTCTTCTTTCCCAGCGAAGAAAAAACTTTTCATATTCAATTAAATTTTCAATTTTTTGTATCTTTTCTCCCTTGCTTTTTCTTTCTTCTTCTACATAAGCTTTGTATTTTTCGTAATAAACATTATTTCTTTTAGTATCAGGAGGAATTTTCGCGTCCCTTTCTTCTGATTTTCGAAAAGCTTTAAAAAATGATCCCTGTTCTTTTATTTTTTCATTATTTTCATATTCCAATGATTCTGAGGATTCTCTTCGTAAATCATCTTCATACCAGCTTTGCATTTCTTCCATAGTAGGAATATAAACTTCCTTAAGTTTTTCTTCTTTCAAAGATGTTTCCTCCTTTGTATGATATCCTATTATATTTCTAATATATTATGTGACAATATGAATAACAAATACATATAAATTAAAATCCCGAATTTCAAAAAATCGGGATTTTAGTCAAATTATCTAATTTTAAATGTCATTAAATAATTCCATATTCTTTCAATAACTTTTCAATTTCTGTTCCTGATACTTGTTTTAAAATTTTACGTTTAGCCAATGGTGATAAATGAATCTCTGGTTTTTCTCCATCTAGTAAACATTTAACTGCATTTAGTAAATATCGGATATCATATCTAGAAGCATATACCTCTGGAACTCCCTTTTCAACTCCAGTCAAAACATATACTGCTTCCATAGCTGTACGTCCTGAATACTCAATAGTAAATACAGTATCACGTCCTGGGTCATCTAATGTTTC
>NZ_JBEBOY010000075.1:0-8152 GCF_040396155.1 Tissierella praeacuta | reverse complement strand
TAATTATTGTATCGTGTTAAACTTTTTGTGTCCATACTTATATACTAACACCATACATACTTTATAGTTTAATTAATAAATAGGTTAATATACTTGATTAATAAATTTTCAAATTACTAATTTTATGAAGAGATTCTTTATTAAGATATTACCGCTAAATGAAATTTAGATTTTAATTTTAAAAAATAAACTGTATTGTTTGTAATAAATAAAGTTTTCTTTAAATCATGGTGTTTTAGATTATCTCTTAATTTTATATTGTATTATGGAAGGTTAAGAAATTTAGAAATAAATTGTTAAAGATGTAAAGAAAGAATATTTAATAGATTTGGTTTTATATTATATGACTATTTGTGTGCCATTAAGGTCCTTTTTTGAATTTAAAATTCTTCAATGATAAATTTCCTTTATATTAATTATTTTACGAATATAAATTCTATATTATTTCATATTATATTGATTCTTTCAAATTTAATGATATTAATTGTAAAATTTTCCTATTGGATATTTTTTTGTATTAAAAAATAATTATAGCAGATAATAATCTTAGAATGGGGTGATTATATGTTATATAGATTAAGATATAAAAGAATAATTATTACATTAGTGGTTTTCCTGATTCTTGCCAGTGGAATTTTATGGTATAAAGGAGAGATAACAAATAAGGAAGTACCTAAGAAAGCTAAGTTTGTTAATAATACTTTAGAATGGAGTATGATCTATGGATAAGGAAAAGGTATATATAGTAATTAATAAGAAAGCCTCTATTCAACCAGATAAAGATATACTTGTAGAAAATTTAGGGGAAGTATATTGCGATAAACCAGATATAAAGAAAGCAATTGAAAATATTAGAGTTAAAAAAAGAAATATTGAAGAAGATTGGGACTATATAACTGCAACTGATATATCAGAGAAAGTTTTAGGAAAATACCCAGATATAGATTTGGATTTACTTGGAGAAGTAGAAGTACTAATAGAATATAAATCTAGGGAAAAAGAAAGACCATTCTTAGAGTTTGTTAAAGTACTTTTAGTATGTATAGTCTTATTTTTTGGAGCAAGTATAGCCATAATAAATTTTCATTCAGATGTTGATGCTAAACAATCTATGGAGAAATTATATTTTACATTTACTGGGGAAAAAAAAGATAATCCTTTGGTTATGAACATTCCATATTCCATTGGAATTGGGGTGGGAGTACTAACTTTTTTTACTAGAATTTTTAGTTTTAGTAATAGAAGAAAAAAAGAACCAGGGCCTATGGAAATAGAATTGTTTTTATATGATGAGGATATGGAAAAGTTTATATTAAATGAAACTAAGAAAAGAGATCAGTCATAAAAAAGAGGTGTGCTATGGGAGTAAGATTATTGTTAGGAACAATCGGTTTTGGAGGTGGATTAGCAGTTGGCAGTGCAGCTGCTGCTTTTATAACAATATTACAAATAGTTCCGAGATTAGTCCAGATTACTAATACATGGAAGTACATTAAAATTTATCAACTGATTATATCAGTATCGTTTATTTTATTTGTTATAATATATTTTTCAGAATTCCATATGAATTTGCCTAAAATCATAGTTGCACTAATTGGTTTATTATATGGAGTTTTTATTGGGTTATTGTCTTCTGCTTTAGCGGAAGTTCTAAATGTAATTCCAGCAATGTCGAAGAAATTGAAGATAAAGGATAATTTAAAATATGTTATATTGGCATTAATGGCTGGTAAGGTAGCAGGAGCATTATATTTTTGGCTATTTTCAGCTGTTTGATTAAGTAGAGGAGATGAAATAAATGGATAATATGAATAAAAAAGAATATCAAAAGTATTCAGAGAAAAAGGTTCCAAAACCTACTTATTTAAAGAATATAATATTTGCTTTCTTAGTAGGGGGAGCTATTTGTACAGTAGGGCAACTTCTAAAAAATTGGATGGTAAGACATGGACTTGATGAAAAAGCAGTTGCAGCAGGTACATCAATTATTTTAGTGTTTTTAGGAGCTTTTCTTACTGGATTAGGAGTATATGATAAAATTGGAAAGATTGGTGGAGCAGGGGCAGCTGTGCCTATTACAGGATTTTCTAATGCAGTAGTAGCACCAGCAATGGAATTTAAGACAGAAGGATTTATTTTTGGTGTTGCATCAAAAATGTTTACTATTGCAGGACCTGTATTAGTATATGGAGTAGGAAGCTCAGTAATTGTAGGCATATTACATTTATTATTTACGAAGGGGAGATAATATATGGCATTAAAAAGATTTGGTTCACAAACAGTTAAATTTCAAAATCCACCTTCAATAATAAGTACCTATACAATAGTAGGACCAAAAGAAGGTGAAGGACCTCTAAAAGATTATTTTGATATGATTTTAGAAGATGACATGTGGGGGCAGGAATCCTTTGAAAAATCTGAAGCCAAAATACAGGAAGAAGCTATAAAGGCGGCGTTATCAAATGGAAATCTAACTAATAATGATATTGACTATTTGCTTTCAGGAGATTTATTAAATCAAATAGTTTCATCTACGTATACTGCGAGAGCCCTTAGTATACCTTATTATGGACTTTATGGCGCATGCTCTACTATGACCCAGTCTTTATCCCTAGGAGCAATGCTAGTAGATGGAGGATTTGCAGATAAAGTTATATGTGCAACATCGAGTCATTTTAGTTCTGCTGAAAGACAATTTAGATTTCCATTAGAATATGGTTCCCAAAGGAATTTTGGAGCACAATGGACTGTTACTGGTTCTGGTGCTACTATACTTTCTTCTGAGGGGAATGGACCTTATATTACTTATGTAACTACAGGAAAGATTATAGATATGGGTATTAAAGACGCAACAAATATGGGAGCAGCTATGGCGCCTGCAGCAGTTGATACTTTAATTGCCCATTTTAAGGATACTGGATATTCTCCAGATAGTTATGATCTTATAATTTCTGGAGATTTAGGTAAGGTAGGAAAGAATATAGTATTAGATTTAATGAAAAAAGAAGGATATGACTTATCTAGTATGTATACAGATTGCGGTGTAGAAATATTCGATGGAGAAAATCAAGATACCCATGCAGGAGGATCCGGATGCGGATGTGCTGCAGTTGTTTTAAATGGATATATATATAAAGAAATGATGAAGGGGAAATTTAATAGAGTACTAATAATGGCTACGGGAGCTCTTCATTCAACGATTATAAATCAACAAGGTGAATCAATTCCAGGAATAGCTCATGCAGTTACAATAGATATAAATAATAGTTAGGGGTGGTTATATGGAATATATTAAAGCTTTTGTAGTTGGTGGGTTAATATGTGTAATTGGTCAAGTGATATTAGATAATACTAAATTAACACCAGCTCATATATTAGTTTCTTTCCTTACAGCTGGAGTTATTTTGGGAGGCATAGGAATCTATAAGCCACTTGTAAAATTTGCAGGAGCAGGAGCTACAGTACCAATAGTGGGATTTGGCAATGCATTAGCAGAGGGAGCCATAGAAGGAGCTAAGACTAAAGGCGTAATAGGAGCTTTTACTGGAGGATTACAGGCAACTGCTGGAGGAGTGGCGGCGGCAATTTTATTTGGATATATAATGGCATTAATATTTAATCCAAAAACGAAAAACTAAGGAATTAACCTTAGTTTTCGTAATTATATTCAAATTCATCGTCATCATCTCCCCATGATGGAGGGAAGAAATCATCCTCTATAGGATTCTCTGGAACTACAGTATTTTGATTATGGTCAGTACATACTTCAGTTGGTACTGAGTATTGGAAATCTGTTGGTACTATACCATTATGTTCAGAAGGGAAATATGGTGGTGTACGGTCTATTAATACTTTTGTAACCTTATTTTCTTCTGGACAATATTCATTTGCCAGCTTTCCATTAGTACTATCTATAGTTACTTCCACATGGACATCACAATAGCTTTTCGGTTCAGTACCTTTTACAAATATTTCAGATTTAACAGTACTACCTCTTGGGTCTCTAGTACAAAGTTCTGTTGGTAATTTTCCAGATTGAGTACATACATTAACTGATACAATACCATTAGGTTTTTCGAAGGAAGTTTTACTCTCTAAACCTTCATGCATCCTAGTCATTATATGCTGCCACAATTGCACAGCTGTACCACTACTTTGAGTAAGAGTAATTTTAGGTGAATCATTTCCTATCCATGTAGCCGCAGCATAATATGGACTAAATCCAACGAACCAAATATCTGCTTGATCTGTTGTTGTACCTGTTTTACCACCAACTACCATATTAGAAAGTTTAGCTCTTCCTGCAATACCATTTGTAACTGTTGTCCTCAAAATATCTGACATTATATATGCTACTTGAGGAGATACTACTATAGTTTCTTTTGGAGTATTATCAATCAAGATATTACCATTGTTATCCTCTATTCTAGTGAAAGCCCTAGGTTCTATATATACACCGCCGTTTGCTATGGCACCATATGCAGCAGTTATTTCTAAAGGGGTCATACCTTTTGTCATACCGCCTAATCCAAGGGCTGATAAATTTTCATCATTATTAGCTCTATTTTCCTTAGCTGTAACAAAGCTATCGTTTTCAGGATTAAGTTTGCTAATGATACCAAGCTTTTCTAAATAGGACATAGAAGTTTGTATACCAATGGATTCTACAACTTTAACAGCATTTACGTTAACTGAATGTTCTACTGAACGTCTTAGAGTATGGATTCCTCTATATCTATCTCTATACCAGTTTCTTGGCCATAGTTTTCCATTTGAATAAAATGGAACATCATCTATTGTAGTCGCAGCTGTATACCCGTTATCTAATGCTGGCAAATAAGCAGTTATAGGTTTTATAGATGAACCAGGTTGTCTTCGAGATGCAGTTGCTCTATTTAATATTTTAGCACCTTCAATATCTCTTCCTCCTACTAAAGCTTTAATCTGGCCTGTCCTATAATCTAGTAAAACAGTAGCCGATTGAGGTTGTACAACACCATTTTTAGCTCTAAAGAAATATTTGTCACTGATTAATAGATTCCCCTTATCATCTGTTCTATAAAAATCTTTGTTTTTATTTAGATAAGCACTGCCTATTTTAATTTCCTTATTATCAGAAATGCTGTAACTTTCTTCTGGAATGACTATTGAACCAACACTATGACTTACTAGGTTCTTTCTATCATCTATAGTATAGTAATCCCCTACATCAATATGTTTTTTATAAGGCATAAGTTTTTTATTTTTAATAAATAGGTTATTGTCTTTAAATTCATATGTGCCTTTTTCCAGTACTAACTCAAAATTTTCATTAAATAAATTATTTTGGCTGTAATAGATAACATTGCCCTTCTCATCAATAACATCCTTGGATTTACTTAATCTCCAGTCTACTAGTATAGGACCTTTTTTCTTTGCAGGGTTTCCTACTAAGATTTCAGTAAAATTATTATATACATTTTCTAATTCTCTTTGAAGTTTTACATCCATAGTAGAATAGATTTTTAATCCACCTGTAAATAATTCATCTTGTGCTTGTTCTTTTGTATAGCCTAGTCTTTCTACTAAGGCGTTAATTGCTTGAGTTTTAACATAGTCAGTAAAATAAGAAGATATTCCTTCAATTTTCTTTCTGCTAGGTTTTAGATTTTCTTTAATATTTTCATTTAATGCCTCTTGATATTCAGATTCTGTGATTTTGCCTAAATCTAACATTTTCTTTAATACAAGTTTTTGTCTTTTTACAGCCTCTTCATTATATACTGCTATATACTTTTCTCCTAATATTTCCAGTTGTCCAACTTCATAATGCTTGTCACTATCGAAATTCTCAGTACTGACAGTGTGATAAGGTGCGTATTTAGTTGGTGATTTTACTATTCCTGCAAATAAAGCAGATTCTGCTATAGTTAAATCTTCAACATTTTTTGAAAAATATGTTTGTGCTGCTTCTTGTACTCCATATGCACCTTGTCCCAAATTTACTCTGTTTAAATATGCTTCAAGTATTTGGTCTTTTGTTAGAGCTTTATCAATTTGAATAGCTAGATAAGCCTCTTTAATTTTTCTATCCCAGCTTTTTTCTCTTGTTAAATAAACATTTCTTGCTAACTGCTGTGTAATTGTACTTGCACCTCTGACAGCAGACCCAGCTTTTATATTGTCTATTGCAGCAGAAATTATCCCCTTAGGGTCTACACCAATATGTTTTATAAATCTTTCATCTTCAATAGCAATATATGCATCTTTAAGATATTGGGGCATTTGATTTATTTTTACTATTGTTCTAAACTCATTTGTAGGTGCTTGAATTTTTTCAATAAGCTCACCATCAGCGTCATATATAGTTGATGTTAAATCTAAAGAAACATTGACTTTTGAAGGGTCTATATTTGGAACATCCTTCAAAATAGATAGGACTGCACCAGCTAATATACCACCAGCTACAACAGATAACATTAAAAATATAACTAAAAATATTTTTATAGATTTAAATATTGTTTTTCCAGTGGAGCCCTTCTTTTTTCTCTTTTTCTTTTGATTATTGTTGTCATTGTTATTATCCATAAAACTACCTCCTTAATTGAGAAAAGGCTTAATTAGTTAATTATACCATAGAAATATTATAATGTTAATATTAGATACTTAAATGATTATTACAATATAGTTACGAAAAAATAAATAGTATTATTGAATTCTATTAATTATCTTATTTTAATAATTTTATCTTTAAAAGCTGTATCCATATATTGTTAGATAAATTATTTAAATGGTGATATAATAAAGGAAAGAGATAAATTAATGATGTTTTGGAGGTTGATAAATTGAGCCAAGAAATGAAGGATATGGAGAGAGTTCTTATAATTGGAGTGGAATTAGATACAGATACAATAGACATTGAAACTTCTTTAGATGAATTAGAGGAACTAGTAAAAGCTGCAGGGGGAGAAGTGATCTCTAGAGTAATACAAAAGAAAGAAAGTATAAATCCAGCATATTTTATAGGTACAGGAAAAGCTGAGGAAATAAAAAATTATTGCGAGGAACTAGATATTACAACTGTAGTTTTTAACGATGAATTGTCTGGGGCACAATTAAGAAATTTAGAAAAGGTTATTGATAAGAAAATAGTTGATAGAACAAACTTAATTTTAGACATATTTGCTAGAAGGGCAAGTTCAAAAGAAGGAAAATTACAAGTGAAATTGGCTCAACTTAAATATAGACTTCCTAGGTTAATCGGATTTAGAGATTATTTATCTAGAACTGGTGGTGGAATTGGAACAAGAGGACCAGGAGAGCAAAAGCTAGAAACAGATAGAAGACATATATTGAGGGAAGTAGACAATATTGAGAGACAATTAAAAGAAGTAGAGCAAAATAGAGATGTAAAGAGAAGGAAGAGGGAGGAATCTAATTTACCTGTAGTAGCATTGGTGGGATATACTAATGCAGGTAAATCAACATTATTAAATAAAATAATTGAATTAAATGATGAATATGAAGAGTCAAAACAAGTTTTTGTAAAGGATATGCTATTTGCAACTTTAGATACATCATTAAGACGTGGAAAGCTTCCTAATGGTCAAGCATTTTTATTAACAGATACAGTAGGATTTGTATCTAAACTTCCTACAAAGCTAATAGAGGCCTTTAAAGGAACTTTAGAAGAAGTAAAATATGCGGATTTACTGCTTCATATAGTAGATGCTTCCAATAAGGATTTAGATATACAGATTAAAACAACTTATGACATATTAAAAGATTTAGATGTGCTAGACAAGCCTATACTTACGGTATTTAACAAGATGGATAAAGTGGATATTCACAATTTATTTTATGATAATAGATATGTAGATAATAAATTGTTTATATCAGCTAAAAATGGGGAAAATATAGATAAACTACTGGAAAATATTGAAAACTTATTACCACAGCAATATAGATTGGTTACTATTAAAATACCATATCACAAGCAAAGTATAGTGAACTATTTTTGTGATAATTATCAAATAAATAATTTAGAATACTTAGAAGATGGTACTGTATTAAAATTAACTATTAACCAACTAGACTTAGAAAAATATAAGGAATATATAATTTAACCTGTTGTGCTAGTTAAAAATTACAAATATAAAAACTCCAGCAATTA
>NZ_JBEBOY010000074.1:0-8174 GCF_040396155.1 Tissierella praeacuta | reverse complement strand
TAGAAATTAAGTTTAATTAACGATGTTTTTAACGCGTCGTAGACGCTATTTTTATGTCCCAAAATAGAAAGAGAGGATTGAGAACAATGTCAAAATTATTTATGTATGGTACATCCTTGGAAGGAATAGAGCAGCTGATGTTGATGGTTCCTATTTTTGAACCAAGGAGAAGCGGTATAGTCATTAACAACTATTTTAATTGTGGAGGAGGTGCAAAAGATTGCAACCACAATGTTATTAATGTTAGTAAAGGCTTGGACAAATGTGGATACATTGGTTCAGATTTTAAAGTGAATGTAGATAAGAAAAGATATAAAGATTTAGTAATGGAGTGCTTTGGAAAAATTAAAAATAATTCTCTAAGAAATAGGTTAAAAGAACTTAGTAAAAATTTTAAAGGGGAAGTATTTTTAAATCATAATCATAAAGAAAGATTGCATAATGTCCTTCAAAATAATGGGAGTGATACTAACGATATAAATCCAAGATATATTGCTATTCTATTTCTTCTAACTGCAGATGAAAGATTATGGAAAGCCTCCAAAAATTCAATAAGATTAAATGGATTTAATTTTGGAGGCATATGTCTGAGGGAAATAAATACTGAAGGCTATGCCCTATATCAAATCGCAAAGATCATATCAACTGGGAAGGAGTTTATAAAAATTAATGAACTTGCAGATAAAGATTTAATCGATGACATAACTTTTAAAACAATCATAAACTCTGCATTAATCAATAGATATGGTGCAGAGATATTTTTAATTACTAAATAGAATGGGGGATTAAAGTTTGAATATTATAATCAAAAAATCAAAAGATGATAATAAAAGAAGAACCCTGTGATTTCCAATAGAGGAAGTGGAATTACAAAAAGTATGTGAAGAAATGGGAATAGACACGAATATAGAACCAAATTGTTATATTAAAGTAGTAGGGATGAAAGATTTTTAAATATACTAGCTGATAAAAATGCTAGAATTACTCCCTATGGTGTCCTATATAAAAACTCAGATGAAATAGAGCAAGTATGTAATGGGAAACAGTTTCCAACCCCATTGCTGGAAAGAATCTATAGTTATAGTTGAATTAAAAGTAAAGAGTTTTTAAAAGGATAGCATTTCTGAGATAGTTATATTATTATGGAATATAGTAGTACTAGTGAAAAGGGAATATATTTTAGTATAAAGGAGCTAAGATAATGTGGAAGGATTTATTTCAAGATCATATATTGGGAAGAGGGATAGATTATTTTATTCGTAATCTTGTTGAAAATGTATATGTTAAAGACAATATAATAGAAGCTACTGTATATGGAACTGAAGAATATAAAATTGAAATTGTGAAACATAATGAAGAAATTAGAGATTTAAGTTGCAACTGTCCATATGCAGATGGTGGAAACAATTGTAAACATATGGCAGCGGTATTATTTTATTTAGAAGACAAAGAGAATACTTTAGCAGGACAAGATATAGGCAAAAGTATTGGTAAATTAGTAGAAGAAGCAGATACGATTATAATTAAAAATTTTTTAATTGATATGCTGAAAGATGATGAAAAATTATTAAATAGATTTAAAAGTAAATTACAGTGTGATATTTCACCAACAGATATGAAACGTTATAAAAATCAGGTAAATAATATTTTCAGGAGATATGCAGGATATCATGATTTTGTTGATTATAAAAATGCCAGGGGTTTCATATCAGAACTTGAAGAAATTCTAGATAATGATATACAAGCAATGCTAGATAACAATCAACTGAAAGAGGCCTTTGAACTTACTAACTATATATTTATTAAAGTTGGGAATCAAGATATGGATGATTCAGATGGTGGAACTGGAGAAATAGCCAACAATTGTCTAGATATATGGCAAGCAATACTATATAAATGTGATATTAAACTTAAAAGAGAAATCTTTAATTGGTTTATTGCTCATTTGGATGGTTCGGTTATAGACTATATGGAGGATTATATAGAACAGTTTATATTTGATAATTTTAAAGAAGAAGAATTTATAGAAAACAAACTTATATTTCTTGATAATGAAATAAACGAATATAAAAAAAATAAGGACTCATGGTTAAATAGCTTTAGACTTGGTGAATTAGCTTTGCGCCGTATAGAAATTCTAGAGACAAAGAATGTAAATCAAAAGAAAATTGAAGAATATTGTAAAGAAAACTTGGAGATTAATCAGGTTAGGAAATATTATATTGATATTTGTATTAATAAGAAAGACTACGATATGGCAATTGAGTTACTTAAGGAAGGTAAAGACAAAGAAAAAGATTGGCCAGGACTTTTACTCAATTATAGTTTGAAGTTAAAGGACTTATACAAACAAATTGGAAAACATAAGTTATATGAAGAAGAACTATGGTCATTAGTATTAAACTATAATCAAGGGAATCTGGAATTATATAAAGAGCTAAAATCAATATATACAGACAAAGAATGGTTGAAAAAGAGAGAAATAATATTTGGTAAATTATCTCCATATAGGGGAATTGATAAATTATATGGGCTAGAGGGATTATATGATAGATTAATTGAGTTAGTTGTAAATTCCCAGGGATTATATATGGTGATAGAGTATGAAGAAATTTTAAAAGATATTTATCCAAAAGAGCTTCTTAATAAATATGAAAATACAATAAAGGCTATGGCAACAAATACTTCTGGCAGGGCACACTATAGAGAGATAGTATCTATTTTAAGAAGAATGAAGAAGTATCCCAAGGGTAAAGAAAAGGTATCAGAAATTATAAGTGATTGGAGATTAAGATATAGAAATAGACCTGCAATGATGGATGAATTGAGTAAATTATAGTATATGAAGGTTTTTTGATTATTCTTTATACTTTAAATTGCATATGATTGTAATAAATGCATAAGATAAAAGAAGTAACATATACATTGTATTGACATGGTATATACAATGGAGTATAATATACTTGGAGGGAGTGATTAATATGGCTCAAATAAATATTCGTATTGATGATAATTTAAAAGAACAAGCAGAAATCCTATTTGAAGAATTAGGCTTAAATATGTCAACAGCCTTTAATGTATTCATCCGTCAAAGTATTCGACAAGGTGGCATTCCATTTGAGATTACAACACAAGTAGACCCATTTTTTAGTGAATCTAACGTGAAAATACTTCAAGAATCCATTAAGGAAGCTAATGATGGTAAATTTATTTCTAAGTCATTTGAACAGTTAAAGGAAATGGAGCAATGAAGATAAATTTTACAGAAATAGCATGGAAAGATTATGTCTATTGGCAAGGACAAGATAAAAAGAGAATAAAAAGAATAAACCAGCTTATTCAAGATATTGATCGTAACTATAATGAAGGAATAGGTAAACCAGAAGCACTAAAGGGCAATCTATCTGGATGGTGGTCAAGAAGAATTGATGATAAAAATCGTCTCGTTTATCGAATATAAAATAATATAATTGAAATAGCTCAATGTAGAGGACATTATGGTGACAAGTAAAAATGAGCTGTAATTAGTAAAACCTTCAAGAATATCTAAACTTGAGGGTTTTGCTACTTCCGATTTTTAGTTTTAAATGCGATATTAGGCCTTATTTTTAGAAGTATATTCTTCCACCAAGGGGATACCAGATACTTATGAAATCTTTATTGTCAACTCAAGGCACATGGAGACGGTAGTATTGATGTCAAAAAAAGGATAGCTAAAAACAAAATTAATAATGTGAAAGAGGGTTTGAAAAATGAAAGCATTGTTACTTAACGCAAGTCCTAAAAATTACGGTGCTACACAGGAGATATTGAGTATTGTTATGAATCATCTTCCCCAAGGCGTATCTACGGAATTACTGTGCCTCGGTGATATAAATATTAAGTATTGTCTAGGAGATATGACATGTTATGATACATGCAAATGTATCCAACATGATGATATGGAATCACTTATAGAAAAAATAGATAATGCAGATATATTAATAATAGCAGCACCATCATATTGGGCTGATATACCGGGTCAATTTAAAGTGTTTATTGATAGATGCACTGTATACAGTGATACAAATCCAAATCCCGCGCACAGAGTTCTAAGGTCAGGCAAAAAATGTTATGGAATTGCACTTAGAACAGGAACACGGACAGTCGAATGCGAGCATATTATTGAGACAATTGCTCATTGGTGTGGACACATGAAAATAGATATGATAGACAGTGTTTATTTTTGTGAAATAAAAGATAAGACAGATATAATAAAAATTACCGATTCTATATGTTTAAAAACAAAAGAGTGGTTCTGTTGATTTTGAGTCATTGAGCAAATAATTAATTTGTGTATCTATTCTGTCCTCTCGCTTCATGTGGAAGCTGTGATAATGATGACGTATAGTGGTCAAAGGGAGAAAAAATAGAGTTTTACCACAAGATGTTGTGGGTTGAGGATGAATTTGAAGTGGAAAATGGGCGAAAATATAGATAGCATAATGGATTTTATTATGTGATTTTGGATTTATATAATGATAAATTCGAATTTATAGAGGAGAAGTATGCTGAATTTTGAAGATTATTCAAGTATTAGGGTGATACATGCTATTAAAGATAATAAAACATAGGAATATCAATAGTTTAAGCTATTGAATGTCTAGCTGACATTCGGTGGCTTTTGTTTATTATTCAATAATAAGAGAATATATTCGGCAATTATAATAAATAGATAATATTACAAAGATAGGTATAAATAATGTAACAGAAAACAAAGAAGACATTATAGTAATATTCTAGTTATGATATAATTTTACTATTAGAGCATGGATGGAGGTATATGGTGAATAAAATATTAGTTGTTGAAGATGAAAATATTTTACGTGAAGTGATAGTGGATTATTTAATAGATGATGGATACCAGGTATTAGAAGCCGCAGATGGAGAGAAAGCGTTAGAGTTGTTTCAATCAGATTCAATTGATTTAGTTATACTAGATATTGGTCTACCTAAGATTGATGGATGGTCAGTATGTCGTAGAATACGGAAAAATTCCAATATCCCTATAATTATTTTGACTGCACGCTCAGATGAGGATGATTCTATTTTGGGATATGAGCTGGGAGCAGATGATTATCTGATTAAACCTTATAATCCTCGGGTTCTAATGGCAAAGGTGAAAAGATTTCTTGAAAAATACTCAGGTATGGTAGATGAAATGTTAATAGCTGGTGGTATTGAAATAAATATAAGGTCAAGAATTGTTTCTGTAGATGGCACTACAATTAATCTAACCCATACAGAATTTGAAATGCTGGTTTATTTAATTAAAAATAAAGGAATTGTAATTACTAGAGAACAATTAATTTCAAAAATATGGGGATATGATTTTTATGGAGATGAAAAAACAGTTAACAGCCATATCAGAAACCTGCGTGCTAAGCTGGACAATAAAGGCAACTGTATTGTTACAGTTATCCGTTCAGGATATAAATTTGAAGAGGAACAGCTGTGAAAAAAAGTATTGTTTTTAAATGGTTTATTCTGACAGTTCTATTATTCTCTACAATGTTTTTACTTATTGGAATCACACAAAATTACTTTTTTGAGAAATATTATATTAATAAGAAATCAGATAACTTAAAAATGTATATGAATGAATACTCAGATATGGCAGTGAAAAAAGGAGTAGAAACAGCATCAGAAGAATTATATAAAAAAAATAATATTTGGATAACCAAATTAGATGAATATGGACAAATTTCTAATGTTGAAAGCTATTATATTGAAGTTGAATTAAGAGATGAGTCTAAAAAAGTTTTAAAAATACCAATGTATTCTTTTGAAGGAGAGTATTCATCAGATATATTTTCCCTATTAGAAGTAGGGGATTATGTAGTTATTGATGCTATTGATTTAGGTAATGAAGGAATACCTTATCAAATACAGACAAATAGTATAGGAATTATAAATCTAAATATTACAAATAGACTTCATGGTCCGAATGCTGATAAAAATTATGACAGTGTGATGACAAAAGTGTATAGAGGAGAAATAGTGAATACTACATTTTTGAAAGATAAATTAGAGATTAAATTTCCATATTCTGAAAAGTATTTTATGGATCAAGTAAAAGAATTCCAAGTTGGATTATTTTCAAATAATGGTAGAGTTATTCAAGATATAGAAGAGTTTGATATAATAAAAGATTCTGTTGAATATAAGATTATTATCAAACCTATTGTAGAAAATGGAAATATTAAATATATTTTTGCAATGACTTCACTCCAACCTGTAGGGGAAGCGGTAACTATTATGAGTCAATTCTATCCTTATTACTTTATATTTGCTTTTTTATGTATAGCATTATTAGCATTTGCTTTTTCTAAATGGCTTGCAAAACCATTAATATCTATTAATGAAATAACGGCTAAAATAGCAAAAAGAGATTTTACAGAAAAGTTACCAGTGAATTCTAATGATGAAATAGGACAATTATCACAAAATATTAATTATCTATCAAATCAGATGGAAACATATATAGGTCAACTAAAAGATGATTTAGATAAAGAGAAAAAATTAGAAATCATACGTAAGGAATTTATTTCAGGTGTATCTCATGAATTGAAGACACCTCTTGCTGTTATAAAAAGTTGTATATCTATATTAAGAGATGGAATTGCAGTTGAAAAAAGAGAACATTATTTTCAGGCAATGGAAGATGAAATACATCAGATGGATTTATTGATTGTAAATATGTTGGACTTGGCTAAGTTTGAATCTGGTACCTATAAACCTGAAATGGTTCCTTTTGAAATAGATAAAGTGATTACTAAAGTATGTAAGTCGCTTAATGAGACAATAAAGGAAAAATATCTATCCCTTGCATTAAACATTTCTTCTCAAGTAGTAATAGGGCATAAAGATCTAATCAGTCGTGTTATTAGTAATTTTCTAAGTAATGCAATTCAGTATACTGAGAATGGACATAAAATTGTAATTGATGTAAAAAGTAATGAACAAACAGTAGAAATTAGTGTAGAGAATGAAGGAAATCCAATATCAGAAGAAGATGTTAAAAAAATATGGAATCAATTTTATCGTGCAGAGGAACGAACATATGGAGAAGGTACAGGTCTTGGACTTTCCATATCAAAGGAAATACTTGAGCTTCATCATTCAATTTATGGTGTAGAAAACACGAAAGATGGTGTTAGATTTTTCTTCACACTACTACATCTATAAAATAGTAGTTATATGTTCCTAAAAAAGATATATAATGATTGAATTACGGTTATTTAAATAGTTTAATATTTTTTTGATAAAAGTTATGAAGAGCTCTTCATAACTTTTATTTTTTGAAATAAAAAATTAACATCTAAACTTTATTTCATCTGCACCTAATCTGCACTTTCTTACTGTAACATATACATATCAAATAAAGAAAAGAGGTATTTATATGAAAAGATTAATGATTAGTTTTCTGATAGGTATTATGGTATTTAGTGTAACTGCCTGCGGAAATAAAACTTCAGAAAAGGATGTTAAAAGTGACTTTGAAAACAGTGTATTTATTGGAGATTCTATTACAGAAGGTTTTTCGTTTAATGAAATATTGCCAAAAGAATCTGTGATGGCTGGTGCAGGAGCTACAGCAGGTTATATTTATGAGGAGTATATGGACGATTTAGCTGGAAAGAAACCAGATAATATATTTATCATGTTAGGATCAGATGATATGCTTATGCCTGTAGATGATCCGAAAGAATTATTTATAACTGATTTAACAAAACTAATTAATAAGATAAAAGAGGATTTACCAGATAGTAAAATTTATATTCAATCTATCACACCTGTAACACAAGAGGCATTAGCACAAGAACCTCGTTATGAAGGAATAGAGGAATACAATGAGACTTTAAAAGAGTTGGTAACTAATTTAGCAGTAAATTATGTGGAGATAGGAGAGTTAGTAAAAGAAAATCCTGGTCTATATGCAGAAGATGGCATTCATTTCAAGAAAGAATTTTATCAACTTTGGTTGGAGAGTATTTCTAAATTAATGTAAAGGAGAAGAATATATGGTTTTTAGTAGTTTGTTTTTCATATTTTCTTTTTTACCAATAACAATAATTATACCTGAATTATTCATGGTGATATAAAAATGAAATTTCTATCACCAAAACCTAACT
>NZ_JBEBOY010000073.1:0-9003 GCF_040396155.1 Tissierella praeacuta | reverse complement strand
ATTTATGTTCCTATTATTCATTTTTTAAAAATAGTTTCGCAATTACTTATTAATATGTGTGCATAATTATAAAATCGTCTATAATATAATATGCATCATAAAGTTTTTGCTTACATCTTTAGTCAAACTTTTCTCAAAAAGGTTATACAGGCTAATGTAGATAGTGAAATAATTGAAATAGCAAATATAGCATATCATTTATAAATCCATTTACAATAGTTCCATTTATTGTAGGGATATTATCTATATTAATTTGTATTTTATATACAAATATGCTTTTGAGAGGTATGTTCTCTGCTCTGTATGTTATTATGTAATATGAATAGGGATATAGTGTCAGTGTTAAGATTTTAATACTGATATTATATAGTTTAAAGTATAATTAAAACCCTCTACTTAAACACCAGACTTTTTTGAAAGGTTATAATCATAGTAGAATAGGAGGTTTATTGATGAATACATATCAAACAGCAGAAATAGCGAAAATTATTGGCATACATCCTAATACTGTAAGATTATATGAACAATGGAAGTTAATACCAGAGGTCAAAAGACAAGAAAATGGATATCGTGTTTTTACTGATTTTCATATTGAACAGTTTCGATTAGCTCGTGCTGCACTAAAAGTGGAGATCTTGCAAAATGGACTTAGAAAAAAGGCTATGAATATAATCAAGACTTCTGCAACTGGTAATTTTGATAAAGCTATAGATTTAACAGATGACTATTTAAATCAATTAGAACAAGAGAAAAGTAACGCTGAGGAAGCAATTAGTATAGTTAAAAATCTATTATCAGGTAAATATAATTCTAATGAATTGCTTTTGAAAAGAAAAGAAGTATCGGACTATTTAAATATTTCAATGGATACATTAAGAAACTGGGAGCTTAACGGTTTATTAACAGTAAAACGTAGAGTCAATGGGTATCGAGTATATGCAGACGAAGATTTACAACGATTAAAAATCATTCGTGTATTGCGATGTGCTAATTATTCTTTATCTTCAATATTAAGAATGTTAAATGCTTTGTCGCACAATCCAGATATAGATATAAGTAATGTTATTGGTATGCCAGAAGAAAGTGAAGATATTATAACAGCTTGTGATAAATTACTATTATCTCTATATGATGCTAAACAAAATGCTTTCTTTATGAGAGTAACTCTTATAAATATGAAAAAGATATTTCTAACTAACCCTCCATTTTAACACCAGAGTTTTTTCTGGTGTTATTGTTTTATTAGAAAATAAAGGAGGTATGTAAATTGGAAACAACAATCAGAGTTGAAAAACTCAAAAAATCCTACGGAAATATCACTGTCGTAAATAACATAAATATTTCTGTAAAAAGTGGAGAAGTCTTTGGACTTCTTGGTGCAAACGGTGCTGGAAAAAGTACTACTATCGAATGTATTCTAGGTACTCGCAAGCCTGATAATGGTGTAATATCAATTCTTGGCATGAATCCCCAAACTGATAGAAAGAAATTATTTGAATATGTAGGAGTTCAATTTCAAGAAGCAAATTATCAAGATAAGATACGGGTATCGGAGTTGTGTGAAGAAACTCAGTGTCTTTACAAAGAAACTATTGACTATAATGAACTTTTAAAGCGATTTGGATTAACGGAAAAAGTAAATACTCTTATTTCAGAATTATCAGGAGGACAAAAGCAAAAGTTGTTTATCATCTTAGCTCTTATTCCTAATCCAAAAGTTGTATTTTTAGATGAATTGACAACTGGACTTGATGCGAAGGCAAGGCGTGATGTCTGGAAATGTTTATCTGATTTAAAACAGAATGGATTGACAATCTTTTTAACTTCTCATTTTATGGATGAAGTTGAAGCTCTGTGTGATAGAATTATGATTTTGAAAAAAGGTAAGTCTGTGTTCACTGGAACTGTTCAAGAAGCTATTAAAAATAGTCCATATGAAAACTTTGAGGATGTATATCTTTGGTATGCAGAGGAGGAAAATACTAATGAAAACATTTAGAACCATGCTGAAAACAGAATTAAAACTATCTTTAAGAGGTATGGATATGTTTATTTTTGCTATATGTATGCCTGTTGTGGTTTTGATACTACTTGGTATCATATATGGTAATAAGCCTGCTTTTAAAGGTGCTGATTATAGTTTTCTAGCACAATCATTTGGAGCAGTATCAACGATTGCAATTTGTGCAGGAGGTCTTATGGGGATGCCACTTGTAATATCTGACTATCGAAATAGAAAAATACTAAAGAGATTTCAAGTGACACCTATAAGTCCTATATTGATTCTTTTTGTTCAAGTAACCATTTATTCACTATATTCACTGATTTCTCTTGCCTTAGTTACAGTAATCGCTGCACTATTTTTTGACTTTACAATTATTGGATCTATGCCTATGTTTATCATAACATTCCTATTAGTCATGGTTTCCATGTTCAGTATTGGCATGATGGTTGGTGGTATTGCACCAAATATTAAAATCGCAAGTATAATTGCAAGTATTTTATATTTTCCGATGTTAATTTTCTCAGGTGCGACTTTACCTTATGAAGTAATGCCTAAAATGTTACAAAATATTTCTGAGTTTTTACCACTTACACAAGGTA
The DNA here is from genome assembly GCF_040396155.1 of Tissierella praeacuta. Lineage (GTDB taxonomy): Bacteria > Bacillota > Clostridia > Tissierellales > Tissierellaceae > Tissierella > Tissierella praeacuta_A. The sequence continues at coordinate 6,399 of NZ_JBEBOY010000073.1, read as the reverse complement.
TTAAACTATTAAAAGCTACTTCGTTAGGACTTCCTATTGACAACATAATTTTTCCGCTTATATTAATGGTAGCTATTACACTTATATGCAGTATAATCTCAATTAAATGTTTTAAATGGGAATAAAAGAGTAGAGGTCTGATTCTATGAAGAAGCACATAAGCAGATAAGATAGCCTGTTTGTGTGCTTTTTGATTTTCTTATATCTACAGATTACAATATTAAAATAATTATTCGATTCAAACATGGTTTCCTATATAACAACTTGATTGTATTTTTATAATTATAATATTATAATGACACTATGAATGGAACATAAAATGATATATGCTATATAGAGAAGGCTATGTTTTTGGATATATAGGATACATTATATAGAAATAATTGACAACATGATAGAATATGATAAAACTATTTTGCAATATATTTGTCATTAAATAGATAAAGGAGAAGTGAGCATGGATAAAAAAATAAAGTTCGTAGCATCTTATAGTGGAGGGAAGTATATTTCCACTTTGGAATGAAAGCAGAAAAGAATTGGTTTATGAATTTATAGAAAGTGGGTTTAAAGCCGTTATAACTATTGTGGATTCATCTAGACTTAGTGAAAAGTTTCTAGGAAGAACCTTAACAAAAGAACTTATGGAAGAAATAGTAGTTGAAGGTGCAGATATTTGTGGAGAAAACGGTGAATATCATACTTTTGTATATGATGGACCACTTTTTAAAGAATCTGTAAATTTTAAATTTGATGAATTAACAAGAAACGGTGATTATTCAATACTACCTATATCATTAGAATAAAAATAGGACTTTAGCATTAAAATATCTCATACTTACTCCCAAAGAACCGCTATTTTAAAATAAAAATAACTATTGTCTGTTCAAAGAATTGATCAGACAATAGTTATTAGGGGGTAAAATCAGTTATATAAATTTATGAGTATTTCCTATACACTTTATTTAAAATGAACAAGATATCATAAAATATTATTATATTCTTAGGCTCTCACTAATAAGACTTACTAAAGCTTCAGTTCCCTCAGGATTTAAATGTACACCATCTTGGTCAAAGTATTCAGGATGTTCAGAAGCTATAGCATACCAGTCAATTAGGGTTACATTTTCTCGTTCTTCAGCTTTTTCTTTTAAAACTTTATTGACTTTGCTTTCCCAAGATCGTGGTACACGGGTATTTACTAAAAAAACATGTGATTTTGAGAAAGAGTCGAGAAGTTCATCAATTTGCTTGCTTGTAAAGTATCCATTTGTTCCAAGCTCAATAATAACCGCTTTATCAGAATTGTTAAATTCAGCATATTTAGTAGCTAAATCTATTGCTTCTGACATTTGCCTTCCAATTTTTCCGTCAATTGTAATACTACTATATGTTTTATTAAGTTTTGGAGTAATATCTAACATAATAGAATCTCCAATAGCCAATATCTCTTTATAATCTTCTTCTTCTGTTGACGAAGTTTCTTCATCATTTTCTGTAGATATATTTATATCTTTTTCATTAGGATTTTCATCAGCATCCTTGTCCTCAGGAATTTCAGCTGTATTTGTTTCTATTTCTGGTGAATATGCTTCTGCTTTTTTTAAGTTTGATTTTATTTTTACCATATTATTAATACCAATAGAAAGAGATATAATTACTAGAACTGATATTATAGCCACAGTTTTTTTCGTAAATCCAGAGGAGTTTCTTTTAAAAGAATCAACAGTTAAGTAATTGTAATATTTTCTAAATCCACCCTTTCGTATTGGCATTTCTATAAAATGATATGAAAGTTCTGCAATAATACATGTAATGATTAGTTGAATAAAAACACGTAAATATGATGGATTCCCTATTTCATAGATAGGAGTACTTAGAACCATAATAGGATAATGCCAAAGATATATTCCATAGGATCTTGTACCAATCCAACGCAGAGGTTTCCATGAAAGTATGGGACCTAAGATTCCTTTTGGATGACAAACACATGCTATAAGTAAAGCCGTGTTTAAACTAAATAGAAATAACCCACCACGATATAAAGAAGAGTTATATTCATCTATGAATATAGTGCTAAAAATAAAAATAGAAAAAGTAATAATACTCAATAGTTTTAGCTCATTTCTCTGTTTTTTAGAAACCTCTTTAGTAAAAGGTTTCTTATTTACTGAAATAGATGCTAGAAAACTTCCTATTAATAATTCAAAAGCACGGGTATCTGTACCATAGTATATACGGCTCGGATCAGCAGCTGGATCATAAAGTATACCCATTAAAGTTGCTGAAAGCAAGGCTCCAATAAAAATTATACTTGAAATCTTCTTAGTTTTTTTAGTATTTCTTAATACTACTACAAGTATAAGAGGCCATAAAATATAGAATTGCTCTTGTACTGCCAAAAACCAAATATGTTTCAAGGGAGATGGTGAACCAAAGCTATCAAAATAAGAAAGCTTATGAAAGATAAACCACCAATTAGTTGTATATGAAATAGAAGATAGTACATCACCTAATAAATTTGTTAAAAGTCTATGGTCAAAAAAGATTACACCTAAAGAAGTAATCATAATCATTAAATAAGCAGAGGGTAGTAGTCTGCAGAGACGACCTTTCCAAAAAGTTTTTAATTCAAAATTTTCTCGTGATAATAAAATCTTAGAGGTTACTAAATAACCGGATAAGACAAAGAAAATGTCAACTCCTAAAAAACCTCCTTTAGCCCAACTAAAACTGAAGTGGTAAAAAATCACAGATAAAATTGCAAAGGCACGAAGCCCATCTAATCCTGATATGTAACGACGATTGTGCATAGTATTCAATATGTAAGTCTCCTCCTACTTATTTGATTCAAATTAGTATTAATATAATATCTAATCTAATTATACTATTTTATGAGTTAAAAAAAGTTTCAAACAGGTTATATAAAGATTACAATTTAGTTACAAATATATTATTGATTCATATTTTTTAATATTTATTTGAGTAATATTTCAAGGCTTAATTGGCTATAAGTCATGTTTTGTTTCCTATTAAAGCTACTTAGTATGTTACATATTTAGGGATACTTACCATAATAAAGAAGAGTATTTTATCTAGAGGAAAAAGCCATCAAACATTTCAATAATTTTTAATTATATAGAATTAATTAAAGAATTATAAAAGTTAGATACCAATTATTTATGATATCATTATGGTATTCTTAAGGAATTGAGAAGCTTATTATTTATCATAAAGTAAGGAAGGATGAGTATATATTGATAGGAACAAGAATACCAGGTTATTATGGATACAAAATTAAGGGATTAACAACTGCTGATGAAATTGAAATACAAGATTTATGTGAAAGATGTTCAGACTTTTTTGAATTGACAGAAGGTGGCAAGATATTAAGAATTGGAGTAATAGAAGATAATTTGCAAGGACATAAGTTTTGGATCAAAATGGGATATATTGAGGTGGATAGAGTGAAAACAACCTATAGAAATAAAGAAAATACTATAATTATTATGAATTCATTTCTTAAATAAATCCATATTAAGGAGATTAGAACTTTATTGTTTATAATCCACTTTGAATCCCAGTCTAAAATTCAAGTATAAATATTGTAATGTGCGTGCTATAGATAAAGAGATACTGAATATTTGTACGGATAGAGAAAAGCTAATTACAATGGATAGGAATGACTTAGTTTTATATTATGATAAAATTATTTCTTGGAGTAGTGATTTTTTACAATTTTATTAATAAGGAGGGGCCTTTATCAAAGTCAATAAATAAGGGCTTCAAAGTATTGGACCAAATTTACTGATGATATGCCCTAAAATCCCTATATTTTTATATATGAAATACAAGCTCAGATATAATAAATACTATGATAATAGATTATTTGCAAATAACTTATCATATGTTATAATTTTGAATAAAAATAAAGCTTTAGGGAGGTGCGATTTGGCACAGCAATATACTAAAAAAATGATTCGTGAGCAATTTATAAAGATGCTGAATGAGCGTCCGCTTAACAAGATAACAGTTAAGGATATTGCTACAGCATGTGAGATTAATAGAAATACTTTTTATTATTACTATACAGATGTATATGCACTTTTGTCAGAGATATTTCAAACAGAACTCCAGAGAGTTATCGATGAATACAATGATACACTATCCTGGGAGGAGAGCTTTATTGTGGCTGCTACGTTTGCTTTAGAAAATAAAACAGCCATTTATCATGTATATAATTCTATGCAGAGAGAAGAATTAGTAAACTATATATACAATGTATCAGGAAATGTTATGAACCGATATGTTGAAAAAGTAAGTGAGGGTATCTCGGCTTCTTTAGAAGATAGAAAATTGATTGCTTCTTTTTATCAGTGTGCCCTCACTGAGATGGTACTCCGATGGATTTCTTCAGGAATGAAGGAAGACCCTGATACTATAATTAGGCGAATTGGTCAGCTCTTTGATGGAAATATCGAATTATCTCTTAAACGAAGTGCCGGTTTAAATGATGTTTAATAAAAATCAATGATAGAATCTTTGTTGCTATTGGGCATTTTATATTAACTGCCTAAAAACTAGATAAATAAACTGGGGTGTTCAAAACTTGAACACCCCAGTTTATTTATCTAATGAAAAAGATATAAAAAAACTATATTATAGATTTATACAAAAGATTCATATAAATTTTATAGATAATAATATTCAAAAAAGTTAAAGGAGGATTTATTATTTATTACACCATGTGGGCATACTAAAAAAGTGAATATAGAGGACTTAAAATATAATAGTATAAAAGCTATTAAAAGATTAAGAAAGAGGGAGATAAAATGAAATTAAAGACATATGATGATAGACTTACACTTACAAATGGGACTTATCATGCTTTAGTAAATGCAAGAAAGCCTAAGGGAATTGAAGATAAAAAGGCATATTTAATTGGTACAGGAATAGGCGCATTGGCTGCAGGTTGTTTTTTGATCCGTGATGCCCATATGGATGGCAGCAAGATTACTTTCTTAGAGCAATTAGACCTTCCAGGTGGTTCTTTAGATGCTGAGGTTCGTCAAAATTTGGGTTATGTAGCACGTGGTGGACGGGAAATGGGTCATCATTTTGAGGTTTTATGGAGTTTATTCAGTTCATTACCTTCTACTGAGGATCCTAATATGACTGTATTAGATCATTTTTATTATACAAATTATGATGATCCAAACTTTAGTAATTGTCGTATTACTAAAAACCAAGGTGAACGCTATGATAATGGGAAATTTAACTTAGGTCAGGATTTAGCAAAAGAATTAGCTGCTTTTGTAAGTATACCAGATGAAGAGCTTCAAGATAAATCTATTGAAGATATTTTTTCTGAAGAACTTTTAAATACTGATTTTTGGACATATTGGAGAACAATGTTTGCTTTTGAGAATTGGCATAGTGCTTTAGAAATGAAATTATATATGAATCGTTTTATTCATCATGTTGGGGGGCTACCAGATCTTTCAGCTCTACAATTTTCACGACATGATCAATATACTTCATTTGTAAAACCTATGGTTAAATATCTAGAAGACCATGGAGCTAAATTTGAATATGGTGTTACTGTAGATAATGTTGAATTTTCAATTTCAGATGATAAAAAGGTTGCAAAGAGAATAGTTGCAACAGATAAAGATGGAAAAGATATTTCTATTGATTTAACAGAAAACGATTTAGTATTTATTACTAATGGTTCTATGACTGAAGGATCTGGATATGGTGATGATAATACACCTGCTCCATTTAACAAGGAGCCAAAAGGATGTTGGAAGTTGTGGAGGAATATAGCAGCCCAGTCAGATGAATTTGGAAATCCAGATAAATTCTGCACAGATCCAGAAAAATCTAGTTGGGAATCTTGTACAGTAACTTGTCATGATGAACGTGTTCCTGAATATATTGAAAAGATTACAAAACGTTCACCATATGGTGGAAAAACTGTAACAGGTGGTATAGTTACAGCTATTGATTCTTCATGGTTGATGAGTTGGACAATAAATCGTCAGGAACAGTATTATGGGCAGCCTGAAAAAGATGTTGCTGTTTGGGTATATGGTTTATTTTCTGATGTTCCTGGAGATTATATTCAAAAACCTATGAGAGATTGTACTGGTAAGGAAATAACAAAAGAATGGTTATATCATATAGGAGTTCCTACAGATGAAATAGAAGAATTGGCAGAATCATGTACTGCAGTCCCTGTTATGATGCCATTTATTACATCTCAGTTTATGCCTCGTGAATTTGGAGATCGTCCTTATGTTGTACCAAAGAATGGAGTAAACTTTGCTTTTCTTGGACAGTTTGCGGAAACATTAGATGACCCAGGACGTGATACTGTATTTACTATTGAGTATTCAGGAC
>NZ_JBEBOY010000072.1:0-9426 GCF_040396155.1 Tissierella praeacuta | reverse complement strand
CCTTTGATAATACAGAGTATAGATCTATTAATTATATAAATAGGTTTACACTAACAAATAATAGTTGGAGGTCAATGTATGAAGAAAACGGTGATTTTTACATAGATCAACCTTTTGTAGGAATTTTTAATATAAACTCAGATGATTTGTATATGTTAGACCAAATTATAAAAAAGGGAGATAAAGAAGAAATTTTGATACCAGTTAATAATATACTTAAAAGTAATTTTTAGAAATTAAGTAAATATTTAATGTTGCATATCATTTATTTTTTATACGAATCAAAAATTTAATATAGAAAAAAGAAGCACATCCAAATTTTGAACATGCCAAAAAATCTAATGCTAAATTAGATTATTTTTGTACTCGTAATGAACAATAAGATTTTGGAGTTATCTTAAAAAGGGGTCAAATTTAGTTTTACAATTAACTATATTACTTTTTTTATATTGTTTTTTAAATTTTATTGACATTAATAGAATAGTATGATACCATAATATAAATTTATCAAGAGGAGGATTATTATGAATATTAAAATAAATATATCTGTTTCAAAATTGAATAATCAACTCTTATTAGCTAACTTAAGATAGCGATTGTATATATAGATACGTTACATAACTACTATAGGTGCAATCGCTAAAACAAGCGTTTTGCATCTATGGTGGCTAATTATTTGTATTGAAATAAATGGAGTCCCATAGATAAACTATGGGACTTTTGTAATATCCTAGGTAAAAAGGTCCCATAGTATAAACTGTGGGGCTTTTTTATTTATAAATATCAACATTTGCAAGATTCAGACAAAAGATTTAGGAGGAATAAAAATGAAAAAATCCAGAGAACAATGGGGGACAAAAGCAGGGTTCCTACTTGCAGCTATTGGTTCTGCTGTAGGGCTAGGTAATATATGGAGATTTCCTTATGTGGCTTATTCAAATGGAGGCGGAGCTTTCTTAATTCCATATTTTTTCGCCATATTCACAGCAGGAATACCTTTATTAATTCTTGAATATGGAATGGGGCATAAATTTAGAGGTTCAACACCACTTGCAATATCAAGAGCAAATAAAAAATGGGAATGGCTTGGTTGGTGGCCTATAATTAGCGCAGTTATAATTTTATGCTATTATTCAATGATTTTGAGCCTGGCTATAAAGTACTTAACATTAAGCTTTAAAAAAGTATGGGGAAATGACACTAACAGTTATTTTTATAATGAAGTATTGAATTTATCATCATCACCCTTTGATTTTGGAGGCATAGTTGTTCCAATATTAATAGGAATAACTTTGGTTTGGTTAATTAACTGGTTTATATGTTATAAAGGAATAAAAGGTGGAATCGAAAGATTAAGTAAAATACTATTACCAGCTCTATTAATAATAATGATAATTATAGTAATAAAAGGGGTAACTTTAGAAGGTGCTTCTTTAGGCTTAAACACACTGTTTACACCTGATTGGCAAAAAGTTAAAGATCCTAAAGTCTGGGTTGCAGCATATGGACAAGTATTTTTTTCATTAAGTATAGCTACAGGAATTATGATGACTTATTCCAGTTATCTTCCTGAAAAAACAGATATAAATAATAGTGCATTTATGACTGCTTTTGCTAATTGTGGGTTTGAATTTTTATCTGCAATAGGGGTTTTTGCAATACTTGGATTTATGGCAACAAATCAAGGAGTATCTGTTGATAAAGTTGCATCTGATGGTATAGGACTTGCATTTATAGCATTTCCTAAAGTATTTTCAGTAATGGGCAGCTGGGGAAACATACTATCTGTATTATTCTTTACTTGTTTGGTATTTGCAGGGTTAACATCAGCAGTATCCTTAGTTGAAGCGATATCTTCAGCCATAATAGATAAAACAGGATGGGAACGTAAAAAAGTAGTAACAGGAATTTTGCTAGTTGGATTTGTTATAAGTATCTCCTTTGCAACTAGAGCAGGATTATACTTATTAGATATTATGGATAACTTTATTAATAACTATGGAATAGTTGTAGTTGGATTACTAGAAACTATCTTAGTAGGATGGGTTATAAAACCTAAGACAATTCGCGACCATACAAATTCAGTATCTTATTATAGAATAGGAAAATGGTGGGATGTATTTATTAAATGTATAAATCCAATTGTTTTAACTTTCATTCTAGTACAAAGTCTTATTACAGAAATGTATACACCTTATGGTGGATATGATATGCAGGCATTGTTTGTTTATGGATGGGGAATTATTTTAATAGGAATTACCGGAGCAATTTTAATAAGTAAACAACCTTGGAGAGATAATATTAATTTAAAAAATGAATAAAGGTATGGTGATAAAAATGACATTAAGTGCAACGATATTCTTCGGTATAGGTGCAACAGTACTTTGGGGAGGATTATTGACTACTATATTAATATCAATAAAAAAAGATAGTTATTCAGATTAATATCACAGAAAAAATTGATTTTCTAAATAATCAAATAAGGAAAACTATATGTTTGGAAGATGAGAATGGCAATAAGAATTTCCTTATAGTCATATGAAATAAAGGACAGCTTAAGGTAGTTTCTTTATATGAAGATTCAAAAGTTATAAAAGTGGAATTGAATAATTTAAAAGGAAGTTTGTTTGATTTTCAATCTAAAAAAGACACAGCTGTAGTTTTAAGTGAAGATTTAATAATACCTTGCCACCAAGAGGGTAATATAATCTAGGACATTTTTATTGTCACCTCAAGGCAAGTTGAAGTCGTAACACTACTTGTGAAGGAGTAAAACGACTGAAGAAGTAGATGTACGTCTCATGTAAGGAATGTCCAAGAAACCAAGCGTATTGAAGGATAATTGGGAACATTCTGGGAACATTCCACGACTAAGAGTATAATTCTAATGACATATTGTGGTTAAGAGTAGAAATAATAGGGTTTAACTACAATATATAGTGGTTTAAGGATGAAATTTGGATCGAAAATCAGTGGAAAAACACTGTTTTTTGATCCTGTTTTTAAGGTCAAAATATAGATGAACATAAGTAGATTTGCGTGTCTTAGAATTTTTGTTATCTATGGTATCTGAGCAGAGAGAATACTCTTATAACACACTTTTTACATCATATCCCATTTATTTCCTTAAGATAATACCTAGTAATTGGAGATAATATTATCATGAGGTGAATAAAATGAAATTATTTATACCAGATAAGGCATTTATTAATCCTAGAAGTATGGAATATGAAGTTGGTAAATTTGCTAGGGAACAATTAGAAAAATTAAATGTGCCTATAATTGAAGGAAGAAAAGTTTTAATTGAGGGTAAATCTTCCATTGAAAATTATGTTAAAGCTAAGAAGACCATTTATTTAACTGTAAATAAAGAAAAAAAATTAAAACCCTGTAATCCATCGGCAGACTATCAGTTTTCCTTATCGAGCTCATGCCCAGGGCATTGTGAATACTGTTATTTACAAACAACTCAAGGAGAAAAACCATATATAAAAGTATTCGTGAATATAGACGAGATACTGGCAGTTATCCAAAAGCATATAGATGAAAACCTACCTAATATTACCTGCTTCGAATGTGGGAGTATTACAGATCCAATTGCCCTAGAACATTTAACGGGTAATCTTAAAAGATGTGTTGAGTTTTTTGCTAACAGTGAAAATGGCAGACTTAGAATAGTTACTAAATATGATAATATTGATTCTTTTTTAGATATAAATCATAATAGGCACACTAAATTTAGATTTAGTATAAATACTAGATATATAATAAATAAATTTGAACATAATACCTCTAGTTTTGAAGAAAGAATAGAAGCTGCAAGAAAGATTGCTAAAGCTGGATACCCATTAGGATTCATTATTGCTCCGATTATGATATATGATAATTGGCAAAATGATTATAAAGAATTGCTAGATAAATTAAAATCTGAATTAGAAGGCTATGAAGAAAAGATTACATTTGAATTAATACAACATAGATTCACGGATACAGCTAGGGAATTGATACTTAAAAGGTTTCCTAAGACAGAATTAGATTTAAATGATGCAAATAGACAATTAAAATGGGGGCCATATGGAAAATTTAAGCACGTTTATCCTAAAGAAAAAAGCGATGAGATAAGAAATTATATTTCCCAAGTTATCAATGAAAATTTTTCAAATGCAGAAATTGAATATTTCACATAGTGATTATCTCATTTTTAATGGGGAGTAATACATTAGAGGGAGGATACAAAGGAAGATATAAAAGGTAAAGTACAAAAAAATGGGGTAAATTAACCAATTATGACTTAGATATTATAAAAGATGATGCTAAGATATTAGCAGGTAAGTTGCAAGAAAAATATGGAATCACTAAAGAAGAAGCAGAAAGACAAATTGATGACTTTAGATTTTAAGATTGTATCACTCTTAATTTAATTTTATTATCCCTTATATATTAATAAGAGATAATCAAACAAGTGATTGCCTAATTGATGATATTGATTGTTAGAAGACAAATGTTAAGTTTATTTTTTGGGATATATTGTACTTGTAGATTTGTGTAATTAATTATTAAATTTAGAACAAATTAAAATTAAGAGGACTAATATGAAAACACATTGGAAAGGAAAGCTTAGTAAATCAGATTATTATCTTGAAGCTAATATTCCACATTTTTAATAATACTGATGTCATTTTACAGTTTCTAAAGAAAAAGCTAAACGATTACACAAGGTGCGTTATGTAGTTTGTTAGATCTAATATTGACAAATCACAGGTCACTTTTGATGATGTATTGACTTTTTTCAAACAAAAGATTATGATGAGTATATACTTATTGAGTTGGAGGTCAATTTTATGGTGCAGACAAAAAGACAGGAACAAAAGGAGTTTACACGGAGGAGAATTTTAGATACCGCCTTTCGCCTATACGAGGTAGGAGGATTTTCCATGCCTACAAACGTTATCGCGCAGGAAGCGGGCATATCTCATGGGACAATCTTTGTTCATTTCCCCACAAAAAAGAGTTTACAACTTCATGTTCTGGAACGTTTTGCAAAAGAAATGGGAAATAAACTCCATCACCTTTCCGCGGCGGGGAATAATATTTCTGAACTGCTCCACGCACATATTAACGTCCTAAAAGAATACGAGCAGTTTTATAAGACGCTGATTACAGAATTGTCATCTTTGCCTGATGAAACAAAAACGATACTTCTTTCTTTGCAATCTACAATCTCTTTACATTTTAGCGTTGCGGTTGAACGAGGGCAACAAACCGGAACAGTGAAGGATATTCCTCTGCATGTACTGTTCAATACATGGATGGGCTTACTCCATTATTACCTGCGAAATAGCGAACTGTTTGCGCCTGGTGCTTCTGTATTGGACCGCCGCCGTGATGAATTGGTAGACGGTTTTATAGCGCTCATTTCAAAATGAAGTGGAGGAATGGAAAATGAAAATCTGTATTGCTTGTGGTATGCCTATGAATGAAATATCAGAATTTGCCATGAATGATATATCAAAGGATTACTGTTTGCATTGTGCCTGTCCCGATGGAACCATGCAATCCTTTGAAGAAAAGAAAAAATCTCTGGCAAACTTTCTCATAAAAACACAGGGAATTGATGAAAAGGTGGCAATTAAAACAGCAGAAAGTATGATGAAAAAATTGCCCGCATGGACGGAATACTTTTCGTAAAGGATTGATTTTATGAAAAAATTATCTGATTTGCCCAATGTGGGCAAAGTTTTAGAAGACAACTTATTTCGTATCGGCATTGAAACGCCGGAGCAACTGCAGAGTATTGGTGCGGAAGAAGCATTTATGCGTATTCTCATGTATGTTGACCCTGGTGCTTGTCTGCACATGCTCTATGGTATTCAGGGCGCGATTGAGGGGATGTCGGACAAACTCTTGCCCGATGACACAAAACAAAAACTTAAGACATTTTATAAATCGCTATAAAGGGATTGGAGCTATGAAAGTAGGTAAAGCATTTGAAGGATTTGCACGGGAAGCGCCCACTCATCAAAAGGCATGGATGGGAAATGGTGCAAAAATTGGACGAGTGGAGTATGTATTAAAGTTGCCATTTTCAAGGACACGATGGTAATGATAGGAGGTTTCCGCCGTGTTGAGTTATGCTTATCGATAAAACAATCCATTCTTTGCATTATCAAAAAAAGCCTTTATTCGCCTGATTGGATTATGTTCAATCGGGCTTTTTTTTATTAAAGGATTCCATAATGGCATTGTCATAAGGATTACCAGCATCACTCATGCTTTAAATAATACCATGTTTTTCAACTTCAATGTTGTATCTCTTACCAATAAATTGAGACCCTCACTTAAACTTTTAATAGATACTAGCAAAAAAATTAAATAAATAAAAAATTTACATAAAAACCAGCTAATAAATACTTGATTTTTATTAGCTGGTTTGGTACTTGCATATTTCATCTAATAAGCCGTGATAACTTTGAGAGCGGGCATTGCTTTTTTTAATTGTTTACCGTTAACTGATAATACAAAATCAAAAAAGAACATGGTGATACCTCCTAAGATACCGTCATACCCTTAAAAAGGGCGAATTTAATACACCTCCCGTGTTTCATTTTTCAAAAAAGAAAACGGCGGCTTTGATTGTTATTCAAAACCACCGTTAGGCTACTATATTTTGTACAGGCGCATAGCTATCCTGCCGCCATAACAACGATTTTTTTATTACCGTTGTTATGGCGGCAAGTGTGTACTTACTTAATGTTTTATTTGATTTCTTCATTAGAGTCTGTATAGTGGATAGGCGGTCGATTTTATTTACTTTCGTACTGGTCTGATATACTTAAAAAACCGTTCCGGATTAAAATAAAAGTAAATTATTCTACCGGGGGGAAGTATCAAAGCAGTAACCAATGCCTGCAAAATCAAAAGGAAGTCGTACACCATAACACTCTGTACGTGGAATACCCCAATCGCAGAGTCTGCCGTCCGGGTCATTAATGTACGCCATAATCTGACCGCTGCCGCCGTTAGATTCGCTCCCACCATCGTCATCCAATTTGCCTTTGATACTATCGAGGGCAAATTGTTTCGCAGTCCTGTCCCGGAATAAAATTTTATTTTTGCCAAAAATCCCAATATCCATTACTCTCATAGTTTTTAATGTGCAAAAATTTGTGTGCGGGAATGGTTACAAAATAAATTTTAACATCATCTGTAGATTTCATCATCCCAATCTCTCCCAATCCTAAAAAGTAGCGGTCGAAAGGGTTTATTTTTGTACGAAGAACGACAGGCTTAGGCTTTTTTCGATATTCACTTGGAGTTACACCATATGTTCCCTTAAAAGCTCTGGTAAAAGCTTCATGTGATGAAAAACCATAATCAAAAGCAATATCTAAAAGTTTTTTTCACTATCCCGAACCTCTTTTAGTGCAAAGGCTAATTTTCTATGCCGCAGATAATCCCTAAATTGCATACCCGATATTTCTTTGAATTTTCTCGTTGTATAAAATTCGGAATAACCCAGCCTGCGAGAAAGAAAGCATAGTGTCAAGGCTTCGCCATTATAATTTTTAATACATTATAGTAGATATGTTTGTTGAAAAGGAAGAAACTAATTCATTTGTGGCACTTAGAAGTGAAACATTAAATGATAATGAAAAAGAAGGCGTAGATAAACTCTTTAAAATGATGATATCATTAAGGCAACAAATAATGCTAAGGAGAAAATTTGAAAATGAATCCATCAATAATGCTTAGTGAAGTTCAGATAGAGGAAATGAGAAAACTTGCCAGAGATAAACGTGGATCTCTAAGCATTGCTGGTGAAGTGCCAATAGCTAATGATATATTTACAATATTAGAACAGTTGGACATTATATTGCTGGAATATCCTATAAATTCAGAAGGGGATAATCCAGCTTTTTCTGCTGCAATCATGTACTCGGAAGAAAATAATAAGGAATTGACTTTTATTGGTTTAAACACAGCTGATTATTTTGATAAACAAGTTTTTGCTATAGCACATGAACTATATCATTACTTTACTAAGACAGGATTTTATTTAAGTAGATTAAATGATGTAGAAAATAATCTTGTTGAGGCAAAAGCTAATCGTTTTGCAGCAGAATTTTTATTCCCAGAAGTAGCTTTAAAAAGCATTGTTATTGATGAATTTAAAACATCAAAACTAGAAAAGATTTCTGAGAAAACCCTTATGAGATTTATTGTAAGACTTCAATGCTCTTGGTGGCTTCCGTATCGTTCTATAGTCAAAAGATTAGGTGAAATTGGTGCAATTTCTGAAGAACAATATAATAAGCTTTACGATATTGATGTAAGAAATCTAGATAGTGAATATGCCAAAATTGGTCTTGCTTTCAACAATGAGGTATATAGCAAACTAAATAAAAAGACTAATAAAATTGGAACATCTGCTAAGGATATTGAAATTATCATAAGAAATTTTGAGGATAATCTGATTGATGAAGATAAATTTGCTGAAACATTAAATCTATTTGGTAAATCACCAGATGACTTTGGATACAAGATTACAGTTTCTGATGAAGATTTAGCTGAATTTGAAGCTTTTTTTTCAGGAGGAAACTCAAATGAAGATTAATTTAAATAAAGCAAATTTATCTTTGATAAATATTTTTGAAAATCCAGATTAGATTATAACTATTGATACTAATTTTTTAATACCTTCTGATCGAAGTAGATATGCAAAGAGTAGGTTTGATTTTCCGATTTTTAAAAAGGTTTGGATTGATCCAATTTTTACTACATTCTCCAAGCTTGCGATTCATGAGGTGGTTTATGATGAGTTGGTTGGTAGGAAACTTAGGGAATATGTTGAAAGTTTAAGACAAGAAATTCCGCCAAAAATTATTATTCATTTTGATTCGTCCCTTACAGAAGTTGAAGGATTTCTTCGAGATTCAATTGAAGCCAAAATTTATCCCTATACAAATTACAATCCTCAAATTGATAATAAGGATGATCGGGGAGAAGTAAAAAGTCTTTCCTATATTGCGGTAAAAGGTATTCTTTATTTTGCTGCTCATGATAATAACGCACTTCAATTAATAGAAAAGGCAGAAGAATGGTCTACAGGACTTGATAACGTTAAGGCGATTCATATGTTTGAACTTATTTATTATTTATATGTAAAAAATAAAGGAGATAAAAAATTACTTAGGATGTTATATAAATATCAGTATTACTTAACTGAACACGAAAAGGGAACAAACCCAGAATGGGGGGATTTCATTAATCAGATAAATGCCTTATACCAAGATTATAGTGTTTAACTAATATATCAGAATATTGATTTTAAAAGTGAAGTTTTTAAGGGGTAACATCAAGGGCTTTAGCAATATGAACTGACCCATGTCAAGTAGACAGATAATTTAATTAAAATATTATGCACAT
>NZ_JBEBOY010000071.1:0-9744 GCF_040396155.1 Tissierella praeacuta | reverse complement strand
ATTTCCAAATTGCTTTCTTAAGAGGTATCTTTTTTTCAAAAAAATAATTGGTAAACTTATCTAATCTCAAATTTACTAGCACAACAGGTTATATTAAGTTTTATCTAAAGGATATTCTTTATTGTGTAGTATAAAGCATAATATAAAAAATCACGTGTGATACAGCATGATGAACACTCATGTTATATTTGAACCCAATTCTCTCATATACTTTAATTGCCCTTTGGTTGAATGAAGCAACAGTAAGTCTATAGTAACTTGTATTAAATTTCTGATTAGCAAAAGACATACCATCCGCCAAAAACTTACTGCCAAACCCATTTCCGCATAATGTTGGGTTTAATCCAAGTCCGATGTCTAAAAAAGTTTCGTCCATATATACATCCTGCTCTAAAGTTGGTATTTGTGCGGATTTTCCAATACAAATGTAACCTAAAATTTTATTATCATTATCGAAAGCCGCATAATATTCACCATTCATAAACTCTTTTAATTCTTCACTGCTCCCATCAAAGCCATAGCAAGAATATATATCTGGATACGTCCATTGTGATATTTCAAATGCAGATTCTTTTGTCATTAAAGTAAACAAGTCTTTTCATCCCCTCAAAAGCAATGTTACCACTTCACAATGAGGAGTCCTTGGAAACTGGTCCATGCATTTTGCCTTCTCTATCTTATATCCTCTTTCAATAAATATCTCCAAATCCCTTACTAAAGTAATAGGATTACAAGATACATATACGAATGTTTCTGGATTAAAGTCTATGATTTTATTTATAGCCTTTGGATGGATTCCATCCCTTGGTGGATCTATAACTATTAAATCTGGTCTCTCTTTTAAATCATCTACAGCTTTTAACACATCGCCTGCTATAAACTCCACATTATTAAGATTATTTAGCTTTGCATTTTCACGAGCCTTTTCTACTGCCTCTTCTACTATTTCAATACCTATTACCTTCTTCGCCACTGGTGCCATTATCTGAGCAATGGTTCCAGTACCTGAATACAAATCAAATACTACCTTATCATCTATATCTCCTGCAAATTCCCTTGCCATGGAGTATAGTTTCTCAGCACCAAAGGTATTTGTCTGGAAGAAAGAAAATGGTGATATCTTAAATTTCAATCCTAGCATTTCTTCAACAATATAATCTTTACCATATAATAACTCAAGTTTATCTGCCTTTACAATATCCGATAAGCTATCATTAGTTGTATGAAGTATCCCTGTTATTTTTCCCATAAGAGAAAGACTGTTTAAACTATTAACAAATTCCTCTTCATCTAATTCTCCCTGACTAGATGTCACTAAGTTCACAAGTATCTCTCCAGTAGATAGAGCTTTCCTAACTACTAAATGTCTTAGGAAACCTGTATGAGATCTTTTATTATAATAAGTAATGCTTAATTCTTGAAAGTAATTAAGTACTGCAGCAAGTATTGTAGTAAAATCTTTATCTACAATATTGCAATTCCCTACATTAACCACTTCATAAAATCTTCCCTTACGATGAAGTCCTAAGGATAGCGGCCCATCCTTTTTTTCATCTCCAAAGGTATATTCCATTTTATTTCTATATCCATTTACTACAGGACTTTTTTCTATACCTAAAAAATTTATATCTAATCCTTCTTGTTCAAATAAGGTCTTTATTTGTTTTTCTTTCAGTTTCAGTTCATTCTCATAGGACAAGGATTGATAAGTGCATCCGCCGCAAAATCCAAAATGAGGACAAGATATTTCAGTTTCAATTGGAGACTTTTCAAGTACATCTAATAACTTAGCTTCAATATAACCTTTTCTCTTTCTACTAACTTTAGCACGTACTCTTTGTCCCTCTATTCCACCTTTAAACTTAACATTATGTTCTTCAAATACAGCCCTACCTTTATTAGGAAAACCTACTTCTTTTATCTCAAATTCAATTAAATCATTTTTTCTAGCCATATTACACCTCCAAAAAATATGACAGGAAGACAAATGAAAGGTCCCCCTGCCTGATACAATACTTTATCTTATTTATTATTAATAAAATAATTATACGAAAAACTCATGATATTTACAAGTATAAAGGAAGAATGAAAAAACTATCTCATTACCAGAATTTCTCTAAAATCTTCTTTATAGTAATATCATTCCTTACATTTTTAAATCCTAACCATTCATTGGGAAATAAAACCTTATATTTACTTGTTCCATATCTATCATCTATAAGTAAAATAGCTCCTCTATCTTCTGAAGACCGTATTACTCTTCCCGCAGCCTGTAAAACCTTATTCATGCCAGGATATACGTAAGCATATTCATATCCTTCACCTAAATCATGTGTAAAATAATCTTTGATTATATTTCTTTCGAAACAAATCTGTGGCAAACCCA
The DNA here is from genome assembly GCF_040396155.1 of Tissierella praeacuta. Taxonomy (GTDB): domain Bacteria; phylum Bacillota; class Clostridia; order Tissierellales; family Tissierellaceae; genus Tissierella; species Tissierella praeacuta_A. The sequence goes on along the minus strand of NZ_JBEBOY010000071.1, from coordinate 7,358 downwards.
CACCTACTACTACGGCTCCAATAAGCTTTTCACCTGTTAAATCTATACCTTCTGAAAAAATTCCCCCCATTACTGCAAAGGCAATAATGTTATTCTCCCTTTCAAAACTTAATAAAAACTCTTCCCTCTCTATTTCAGACATATTGCCCTCTTGGATGATTATATTTAAGTCTTGATTTCTATCTATCATCATATTATATACATTAGTCATATAGGCATATGAAGGGAAAAATACAAAGTAGTTACCTTCTTTAGCAAAAACAAAGGATTCTATGTACCTAACAATATCTATATAAGTCCTTTCCCTATCCTTATACCTCGTAGAAATATTGTTGCCAACCATAAGACATAAATTTTCCCTTGGAAAAGGAGAACCAAGTTTTATATTGTAATCTCCCTTTTTACCTCCAAGTAAATCCATATGATACTTTAAAGGAGTTAAAGTAGCTGAAAAAAATATGGAAGCTCTGCCTCTATCTAAAGCCTCTCTTAGTAAATAAGATGAGTCAACACAATATAGCTTTAATATTAAATCTTTAGATACTTCCTTAACATAGGTCACATAATGATTATCATAAAACTCCGAAATTCTATTAAAAGTTAATAAGTTAAAATAAAGTTCTAAAACCTTATCATATTCTTCATGATTCTTTTCCTCTACAAGCCAAGGTTCTAAAACTGTCATAAGCTTTTTAATAGGATAATATAGATCACTTATCTCCTCTTTTTGATAGTATTCCCCTTCTACTTCTAAATCTCTCTTTAATTTATTCAATATACTATTTATTTTATTTAAACTCTTGTAAATAGGAGGATATGCTTCTTTAAAAATATCCCTTAATTCCAGAAAACTGCCTTTCCTTATTTCAGATGAAAACATTTCCCTAGACCTATCTACCAGGTTGTGAGCCTCATCTATTAAAAACACATAATTTTCAAAGGGATTTTCAAAAAATCTTTTTAAATATACTTGAGGATCAAAAACATAATTATAATCACATATAATCACATCTGCCCAAAGGCTAACATCTAGGACAAATTCAAATGGACAGACATTATGCTTTTGAGCATATGAAATAGCCACATCCCTAGTAATCAAATCTTCATTCTCAAAAATATCCATTATAGCTGCATTAACTCTATTATAATGTCCCTTTGCAAAGGTACAATCTCTAGGATTACATTTAACCTCATCATTTAAACAAATCTTATCTTTTGCTGTAATTACAATAGACTTAGCTCTCAATCCTTTTTCTGTCATCATCTCCATAGATGTTATAGGAACTTCTCTAGTTATAGTCTTGGCAGTAAGATAGAATATCTTTGAAGTAATTTCTTCTCCAATAGATTTAATAGATGGAAATAATGTAGACATGGTCTTGCCAATTCCTGTAGGTGCTTGAGCAAATAAATTCTTCCCTTCTTCTATAGTTCTATAGGCAGCTACTGCCAGTTCTCTTTGACCTTTTCTATAGCTGCTAAATGGAAAAGATAATTCCCTTATGGATTTATTCCTAGTTTCTCCCCAATAAAAAGTAATACTCGCCCATTCAATATATTTATCCGTTAGAAAAAAGAAAAACTCTTTCAATTCTTCTCTGGTATATTTTCTTTTAAATATCTTCTTTTCCTCTGATTCTATATGAAAATATGTAAGTTGAATATGTATATAATCTAAATCATTATGCACCGAATAAATATATCCATAACATTTAGCCTGAGCCCAATGAAGTTCATTATAATCTTCATCTATATCTTCTAAATCCTTAGTAGTACTTTTTATTTCGTCAATGATTATCTCATCAGAAAGTGTAAGTATACCATCAGCACGGCCTTGTAATTCTATAATAAAATCATCATAATATACATCATGTTTCAATGTTACCTCTGGTTTATACTCATAACCATAGGATTTCTGCACCTTCTGATGAGCTTTAGTCCCTTCTAACGCCCTTGACATAGACATAAAACTATTGTCTATATCTCCTGAACGAAGGACAAATTCAACTAAATTTCTAACGGATACTTTAATTATATTGCTCATATTATCTTCCTTTTTTATTATTTGAAATCATTATAATATTTATTATATCAAAAGACACTCCACAAAGGAGTGCCTTTTACATTATTCCCTTTCTTCTATTAAAACATTTTCATAATTTATTATACCTAAAGGACTGATTCTCGCACCAACTATATTTTTCTTTGAAGCTAATGCTGTTCTAGGATGATAAATAGGAACTAATGGACAATCATCTATTAAAATATTTTGTATCTCCTTATATATTTCCATTTTCTTATTAGGATTAATTATTTCCTTCGCTCTATTCATAAGTTCTAAAACCTCAGGATTATTATATCTTGTAGTGTTAGTTTGATTATTGTAATTAAACAAAGGCTGTAGATAATTATCTGGTTCTCCTGTATCAGCTATCCATCTACCTATAAATATATGGCATTTTGCAATATTATTTGCCTTTAAATAATCTTTATTAGGAACTTTACTAATTTCTAGATTAATCCCTAGTCCTTTTAAATCTTCGATTATATATTGACTAATTCTATAAAATACAGCGGTTTCTGGTTCATCCCTTATAACTATTTTTAGAGGACTTCCTGATTTATATAATCCTTCCTTATTTAGAATATCCTTGGCCATAGAAGGATTGTAGGAAACTCCTTGCAAATAAATATTATCAACGATTCTAGGAGGTATAGGTCCCTTAGCTTCTTCTCCTAAGTCACCTAATATATTACTAATTATTCTCTTTTTGTTAACTCCCATATTTAAAGCTCGTCTTGCTTCTTTACTCTTTGCAAATATAGAATTTCCCTCTAGATTAAATCCAAGATAATAAGTTCCCATTACATCATTTAAACTTATATTTATATTTGATAGTTTCTTTATTCTTTCAAGATCTTCTTTATTATTGAAAGTAGCAAAATCATATTTACCTTCAATAAATCTTTGAGCTATATCTTCATTTTTATAATTAACAATTATTTTATCTAAATAAGGAGCACCTCCATAATACCCTTCAAATGCTTTAAGGACACAGTATTCATCAGTTGTTTCATCTAAAATATATGGACCGCATCCTATGATTTGTCCCTTTTCTAAATCTTCCTTAGCTAAAATACTGGTACTAAATTGACCTAAATTCAATAAAAATCCACTATAAGGACTAACTAATTTAATAGCAAGCCTATATCTATCAAGTACTTTAATTCCCACTATCTCCTTTGCCCTTCCATTTACATAATCCTTCGCCCCTTCAATATGCTCTAGGAACCAGGTATTAGCAGATTGAAGCCTTGGAGACATCATCATCTCATAAGAATACTTAATATCTTCTGCACTTATTTCCCTACCATTATGAAACTTTGCTCCCCTTCTTATACTAAATACCCAAGTAACTCCATCATCCTCTACATACCAACTCTTAGCTACTCCAGGGGAAATCTCACCAGTATCTCCAATATAGAGAAGAGCTCCATGAACATTAAATAAAATTTGAGCACTATCTTGATCCTTTGACAGCTGAGGGTTAAACTCCAAGGGCTTAGAATTTAGAGATATGTTTAAAATTGTTTCCTCTAATTTACCTGTTTCAATATTCTCTAACAATTTATCTGATATGATCCTTAAATCCTTAGACACTCCTGATAACATATCTAAAGATGTTTTTGCATATTTAGTATTTAAAGAGGCAATATCTACAAGGGATGTTACTTTATTTGAATTATTAGTCATATCAGAAGTTAAATCAATCACATTCTCCAAACTTTCTGTTTGCTTAGCTATGGCCTCATTTATTTCTTCAGTAACATTTGATGTATTGTTAATTGCACCTATTATCTCATTGAAAACCACCATAGTATTATTAGCAATATCCATTCCTTCTTTTATCTTAGTCATACTATCATTCATTGCCTTTATAGTATTAGAAACTTCATTATTAATCTCTTTAATAACTTCAGCTATTTGGCTTGTTGAATTAGCACTATTTTCAGCAAGTTTTTTTACCTCATTAGCTACAACAGCAAATCCACGACCAGCATCTCCTGCTCTTGCAGCTTCTATTGATGCATTTAATGCAAGTAAATTTGTATTATAGGAAATATTATTTATTACTTTTAACATCTCATTAATGCGCTCTGATTTTTGGTTTAAATCATTTACTACATTCTTAGCATAAATTACAGATTCTTCTATTTCTTTCATAGCATTAATAGAATTGTTCACGGCATCATTACCAGTATGAGCAATATTTAATGTATCTGCTGCAATTTGTTTAGAATTCTCAGTACTAGCATAAACCTCCTCTGCCAATGCTGAATAATTTCCTATTTCATTTATAACATTATGAATGGAACACATCTGAACTTCTACATGATCTGCCAAATCATATGTAATTTGTATTAAATTATCTGTTGCAAAGGCTGTTTCATCAATTTTCATAGCAAGCCTTTCTACTATATGTTTTTGATTCTTCTTTAAAATTCCCGTATCCTTAGATAATTCTTCTATTTCTATCTTACAATTGTTTTCTTCGAATACTGGCATCTCTTGCTTTTGACTTTTCCTTATAAATTTAAACATCTCTTCCCTCCCCATTAAAACTAAGAACATAAATTATTACATAATGTTATATTCTACAAAAGTTTTCAAAATCCTTCTTTTTAGATAAATTTTACAAGAATAGACATCTAAGTTATAGATGTCTATTCTTGGTCCTAGTCAAAAGATCTAATACTTGAATTTAGCAATATTTTCTTGCATCTCTTCTGCCATTTTTGATAATGCTTCACTTGCACTTGAAATTTCCTCCATAGAAGCATTTTGTTCTTCTACAGATGCTGATGATTCTTCTGTTCCAGCAGCATTTTCTTGTGATATGGCAGATAGATTTTGCATTACTCCTATGATTTCTTCCTTCTTTTTCTCCATTTCCACTCCTGACTTAATAATGGATTCTATTGCTTTTTGTACATTTTCAACTGCCGAGGCAATTCCATAGAATTTATCGTTGGTCAATTCTACACTTTGGTTTTGAGATTGTAAAATGTCTTTAACTTCTTCCATAGTAGTAACTGCATATTCAGTTTTACTTGCTAAGTCTTCTATTACTTCAGTTATATCCTCTGTAAAAGAATTAGATTCCTCTGCTAATTTTCTTATTTCTTCTGCAACAACAGCAAATCCACGACCAGCTTCTCCTGCTCTTGCCGCTTCTATAGCAGCATTAAGAGCTAATAGATTAGTTTGTTCTGCAATATTTCCTATCATCTTGCTGGCATTTTTTATTCTATCCGCACTTTCATTTGTATTTCCAATAATCTTATATATTTCTGCAGCAGATTTGTTATTTTTATTATTTCTTTCAACAAGTTCTTTTATAATTTCAATACCTTCATCTTTTAATTTATTAACTTCATTTGCAGCCTTATTTAGATTAACTGCATTCTCCTGATTTTTTTCTATCTCTTTTCCTAATTTGTCTACTTCTATTGCTCCTATTTCTGTATCCTTTGCTTGCTCACTGGCAGCTCTTGCTATTTCATCAATTGCCCTCGATATTTCTTCAGATGCTGAAGCCGATTGTTGAGCAGTAGCAGTTAATTCTTCTGATGAAGCAGCCAATTGATTAGAAATATCAGCAATATTTCTAATTAGACCTACAAAACTTCTCTGCATAGTATCCAATGCTCTAGAAATACGCCCTATTTCATCTTTTCTATTTAAATATTTCATTTTATTGCTGTTTTCTTCAATAGTTAAATCAAATTTTGATAATCTTTCAATAATATAAGATAAATTTATAATTGGTGTTGCTATGGTATTAGTAATTATTAAGATAAACACTATTAAAATTAATATCCCTACAATAGCTGCAATAATAGCCTTAACTATAGATTCTCTTATTTCTTGGAATATCTCACTACGTGGTACGATAGAGATAAAAGACCATTTAGTATTAGTTTCATTTATGTTTAGAGGAACTATAGTGAAATATTGTTTTTCTCCATCCTCCGAAACTTTCTCTATTGTATCTTGTCCCCCTTCTTCTACAACTTTTTGGACTTTTTCATCAGGAAATAGTTCAAATGCATTCTTACCAAGCATTTCACTGTCTTTATGTCCTAAAATTAAACCTTTTCCTGTAATAAATTGAATATACCCGCTGTCATATAAGCTTATACCAGATATAACCTCCTGTAATCTATCTAATGAAATATCCACTCCTGTAACCCCTACTACCTTATCATTATAAATAATAGGCATTGTAACGGAAACCAATATAACTTCTTTTCCATGTAAATTATATACTACTGGATCTAATACTGCTGGCTCCTTAGAATTCTTTGAAGTCTGATACCATAATCCACTTTCATCTAGATTATCATAAGTACTACCGCAGGTATCAAGAGATATAGTACCATCTGCCCTATTCCAATATGGAACAAAACGGCCTGTTGCATCATTTCCTACTGTATTTGCATATTCACTATCCTTACCATCCAAGGCATTTGGTTCCCAAACTGTCCATCCTCCTATTAAATTAGGATTGTTCTCTATCATATTTCTCATAACTTCATTCATTGTAGCCCTGTCCACATTTCCACTTTGTTTCATGCCTTCAAATGTCCTTGCTAGTGAATAACTGACTATTAGCGCATTATTTATCTCACTTTGCGCTAATTCTACATATGTTTCAGTCTTTGCTATTACATAATTTATGGAGTGTTTTTTCTGCATACCATAGGAATTTGATGTAATTACGCCAATAACTGATGCAAATATTATTAATACCACTAATAAAATACTCACCAACATTTTAAATTTAATAGACTTCATTTCTCTTCTCCTTTCTTTTAATAAGCATTCATTATAAACTGTTAATCATTTGCCAATATTTACCAAAACGTTGTATTTACAATGTTTCATTGGTAAATTATAGTTAATTTTAACATATATCGACTTAATTCGCCATATATTTACATCTGTTTTTGAAAAAATCCTTCATTTTTGAAATAAATGAAGGATTTTTTTATAACCATTTTTTATTAACTTGTTTTACATTATAGTCCCTATTACTTACTTTGCAATAAGGACATTTTTTAACTCCCAATTTCTTATCTTTTATAAATATAACAGGTTTTGAGCAATAAGGACACCAGAGTTCTTTTGGTTTTAGCTTGACTCCTGCTGGAATATTTGTATCAGGGGTTGTATTATGTATATTTATTATACTAAACATATCTTCTTGTTTATCCATTTTATCACCTAATTATATAATATTAATAGCGTTAATCATAATTCATAACGCTTGAAATCACTGTATCTTACACAGTGA
>NZ_JBEBOY010000070.1:0-10142 GCF_040396155.1 Tissierella praeacuta | reverse complement strand
TTATATCTAATGATTTTTAACTTTAAAATTATTTAATTATGCTCATCTCTAAATAATAATGTATTATAAAATATTTATATTTAAATTAGCTCGATAATGACCAAGTCTGGAAAATATTGTTTTAGTTGATTTATTGCGCTACAATAACTAGCAAAACTTAGAAATATATAATTAAACTATATGATTGATTATATATCTTAATTATATCACTAAAGCAATTATAATATATAATATAAAACCAAAGAAGATTTCAAAATCATAGAAATTTCTTTGGCGTGTTTTTGTTTGTATTTAAGAATTATTTAACTTAAAATTGTTTATTACCTCTATAATGTTCTCCAGTAATGGAATAATAAACCCATTCAGCAATGTTTTCTGCATGGTCTCCGATCCTTTCCAGATACTTAGCTATCATAAGAAGATCTACAGCTTGTTCTCCATTTTCCACATTTTCTCTAATAAGTTCAATTAATTCGTTTTTTACAATATGAAATAACCCATCAACTTCATCATCATAATCTATGACAGTCTTTACAAGTTCTAAATCTCTCCTTACAAAGGCATCTACACTATCTCTTACCATCTTTATTGTAGCATTAGCCATTTGAGGAATATGGTTAAGTTTTTTTATATATTTTTGTCCAACAAGTCTTAATGTTATTTCAGAAATATCAGCGGCTTGGTCTCCGATTCTTTCCATGTCTGTAATCATCTTCAATGCTGATGATATCATTCTCAAATCACTAGCAACAGGCTGTTGCTGCAGCAGAAGTTTTAGACATTTTCTTTCTATACTTTTTTCTATATCATCTACTTCTTTATCATTTTCTACAATTCTTTTTGCAAGTTCAGCATTTTGTTCTATAAGAGCAGTGACTGCTGCTTCTATAGAGCTTTCAACAATACTTCCCATATCTGTAAGCTCTTCGTTTAATGAATCTAATTCCTTATCAAACCTACTTCTCATATATATCACTCCTAGTATAAATTAGCAAATAGCAGTTTATCCAAATCTTCCAGTTATATAATCTTCAGTACGCTTATCTCTTGGATTAGAGAATATAGTATCAGTATCACCAAATTCTATTAGCTCTCCTGATAAGAAAAATGCAGTTTTATCTGAAACACGAGTTGCTTGCTGCATATTATGAGTTACCATAATGATTGTATAACTATCCTTTAATTCCTGTACTAAGTCTTCGATTTTTGCAGTTGATATAGGGTCAAGGGCACTGGTAGGTTCATCTAGCAGAAGTACTTCTGGGTCAATAGCTAAAGCTCTTGCTATACAGATTCTCTGTTGCTGTCCACCAGATAATTCAAGGGCGTTCTTTTTTAATCTATCCTTTACTTCATTCCATATGGCAGCATGACTAAGGCTTTTTTCTACAATTTCATCAAGTTTATTTTTTGATTTTATCCCATGAGTACGAGGACCAAAGGCAATATTATCATATATACTCATTGGAAATGGATTTGGTTTTTGAAAAACCATACCAACACGTTTTCTTAGAAGATTCACATCTATATTTCCATTACCGTTTGCATTACTATATATATTTTTTCCATCTAATAGAACATTTCCTTCTATTTTACATCCTTCTACTAAATCATTCATTCGATTAAGAGTTTTAAGGAATGTGGACTTTCCACAGCCAGATGGTCCAATAAAGGCAGTTATTAAGTTTTTGTGCATATTTATATTTATATCTTTAAGAGCTTGAAAATTTCCATAATATAAATTTAAATTTTCAACTACTATTTTATCCATTTAAATCCCCTTTCGATAATTTTTTAGATATTAATGATGATAATCCATTAATCCCTATTACAACAATTAAAAGTACTACGGCAGTGGCATAAGCCTCATTAGTATATAATCCTTCACTGGAAAGAGAATACATATGAATTGCTAAAGTTCTCCCTGATGAAAATAAGTTCTTTGGTATCTGCGGAACTGTACCAGCAGTATATATAAGTGCTGCAGTTTCGCCTACAATTCTACCTATTGCTAGGATAATTCCAGAGGATATTCCAGGCATAGCTGTAGGTAATACTATTTTGAATATAGTCCTTAGCTTACCTGCACCTAGACCAAAGCTTGCTTCACGAAGAGTATTAGGTACTGCTAGGAGGGCTTCTTCTGTTGCTCTAATTATGAGGGGGAGAATCATAATTGCAAGAGTAAAAGCCCCAGCAGCAATTGAAAAACTCCAACCTAAGGTTGTTACGAAAAATAAAAGTCCAAATAAACCATAAACAATAGATGGAATTCCTGATAATGTTTCTGTTGTTAATCTTATTATTTTAACTAGTTTATTGCTGCTCTTTGCGTATTCAATTAAATAAAATCCAGTGAATACACCAATAGGACAGGATATTAATAATGCTAAAAATGTCATTATAAGAGTAGTGATTATGGCTGGAAACAAGGAAACATTTTCTGTAGTATATTCTAAAGCAAATAAAGAAGGCTTTAGATAGGGAATACCTTTGATTAATATATATCCAATTATAATAAATAGTATGGAGAAGGTAGCAAAGGCTGAAAACATTATAAATCCTTTTAGCAATTTACTTAATCTATTCAATTAGCCACCTTCCTTTTTAAAAAAGAGAATAATCCATTTATAAGGAGTATGAAGATAAATAATACTACTCCAGTTGCGATTAATGCCTCTCTATGAAGATCAGCTGCATAGCCCATTTCTATTACAATATTAGCAGTCAAGGTACGTATTCCTTTTAATAAGCCTTTAGGCATACGAGCTTGATTTCCAGCTACCATGACTACTGCCATAGTTTCACCTATTGCTCTGCCAATGCCAAGTACTATAGAGGAAAGTATTCTTGATTTAGCTGCAGGCAGCATTGCAAAAAATACTGAATATTCATGGGTTGCACCTAGGGCTACAGCTCCTTCGTAATAACTAGTAGGCACTGCTCTGATTGCTGATTCTGAGAGTCCTATTATAGTTGGTAAAATCATTATTCCAAGAAGTATAGAAGCTGTTAATATGCTGCTTCCTGTACCGCCCAATAGTTCTCGAATTAGAGGTACTAATATAACAAGACCAAAAAATCCATATATTATAGAAGGAATTCCAGCCATTAGGTTTACTGCAGGTTTTAAAAAGTTATAAATTTTCTTTGGACAAAACTTTGCTAGATATATTGCAGTTAAAATTCCAATAGGCACTCCCAGAACTATAGCACCTGCAGTTACATAAATGCTTCCTATAATCATAGGAAATATTCCAAATGACGGAGGAATATTTGATGGAGACCAGTCCTTACCAAGTAAAAAATTAAATATTCCAATTTTCTTAATTCCAGGTATTCCGTTAGCAAACATAAAATAACATATTAAAATTACTGATATTATGGAAATGCAAGCGGAGATAAAAAATATTATCTCCATGAATTTTTCAAAGAATTTTCTTTTCATTTAATCACCTTCTATTTAATGTCACTCCAGTTAATAAGTTCACCTATAAAAACATTTTTTATATTTTCTAAAGATATATCATTTAAAGTATTTGCTGGATTAGTAATTACTGCAATACCATCTAATGCTATGGCAATATCCTTAAGTTCTGCCTTTTCACTATCCTTCAAAGCCCTTGAAGCCATTCCTATATCACAGGTGCCATCTATAGCAGCCTGCATACCTGCTGAGGAGTCAGATTGCTGTACTTCTATTTGAGCATTTGGATTAATTGATAGATAAGATTCTCTAAGTTTTTCCATAACTGGGGTAACAGATGAAGAGCCTGCTACTACAATTTTGCCAGCTGGTTTAGAACCATTATATGGCTCAGCATTATCATCTATGGCTATATAGTTATTCGAAACAACTTCTTGTCCTTCTTTGCTCATTATAAAATCTATAAAATCATTAGCTACTTCGGAAACTTCATTTTTTGTTGCAATATTAAAAGGTCTAGCTATTTTATAGCTTCCATTTTTGATATTTTCAGTTGTAGGAGCTATGCTATCTACATTTAATGTTTTTACTGTATCATTAAGTGACCCTGTGGATACATAACCTATTGCATATTCATTTCCAGCAACTGTTGTAAGAATAGTATCTGTTTTCATTTGAGTAATGGCTTCTTTTGTAGTTCTATCGATTTTCTTACCACTACCGTCTTTTTCTTCTACTCCAGTTAGTTCTATAAAAGCACCTCTTGTACCAGAGCCTTCTTCTCTAGTAACTACTACGATTTCATTAGATGTATCAAATTCTTTCTTATTATCCTTTTCTTTTTCAACTTTTGTATTAGCACCAGTATCTAAATCTTTCTCACCTTCATTATTGGACTTACACCCTGTAAGAATTGATGCTACTAAAACAAATGACAATATTAAAGTAATTATTTTTTTCACTTTATTTCCTCCTTTAATTTATCTATTTGCCTTTAGTATATATGGGGAATGTTAAATCTATTGTTATGGCAATGTAAAGTTTATGTAAAATTAATTAAACTATATTCTAGATATGATATTGTTGAGGGTATAAAAAGTAATAAGGTTTATTGAATGTGTTATTGGAATCACAATAAATTTGTGGTATTATATATACAAATAATGGTATTAAATAATAGATAGGTGGCGAAATAGTGAAAAAATTAATTTTGAAAATTGTTATTGGATCTATGATATGGTTATGTGGTTGTGGAGGTCAATTAAAGGATACAAAAGAGGCATTAGATAATGATAGCAATATAATAGTTGATAGCCAAGATTCATCGGGTGATTCTTCTAATGATAGAGAAGGGGAAAAGCCTGGGTTTAGAATATATACTGAAGAAGCTTTTAATACTGATACTTCTACTAAGATTGATTATACTGAAAAAGATGAAACATATAGTAAGCTATATTCTGAATTATATAATGATGATGAGAAAATAGTTGAGGATTATGATTCGTTTATTTATTTCTCTCAGGATAGAGAAGGAAAAGGCTCTGAGTTTAAAATGAGCTTTGAAGAATTTTCTGGTACTAATACTATTATGAAGATTGAATGTGATGAAAAAGAAGAATTAGCCCTTACATATAATACGGAAGTTAATAGTGGTGAATTAAAACTAGTATTTATCAACTCAGATAATGAAATCGAAACAATAGTTGAGGGAGATGGCAGTGGAGACTATATAACTACTTTAAAAAATGGAAATTATAGAGTTAAAGCAGCTGGTAAATATGCTAAGGGAAATGTAGAAATCAAGGCTGATACAAATGCTAATGTTGTAGTTGACAAGGGCATGTAGTTAAATTTTAAAAATTATATAATGAATAATAATGGACGGTTTTTCTGTGGTATAAGACAGGGAAACCGTCCATTATGCTTTTATAATAAAAGATAAAGATTGGTTTAGACAGGCTATAAAAGGGTAAAAGCAACTCGAAGGCGAAGGGTTTTGATTATTGCAATTAATCAGACAAAAATATTTTGAGGTTGTTTTAATTATTAGGAGGTGCGTTTATGTTTTTTAAGACTACAGAACAACATGAGGAATTGAGGACAATAATTAGACAATTTGCTGAAGAGGAAGTTAAGCCTATTGCATTTATATTAGACCAAGAAAATAAATTTCCATCTGAGGCAATTAAAAAATTAGCTAGTATGGGTATGCTAGGTATACCTTATGAAAAGAAGTACGGTGGAGCGGGACTTGATGTAATCAGCTATGCTATAGCCGTTGAAGAATTGTCCAGGGTAGATGGTGGTACAGGTGTAATTCTTTCTGCCCATACATCTTTAGGTGCATATCCTATAGATGCTTATGGAACAGAAGAACAGAAACAAAAATACTTAGTTCCTTTAGCAAAGGGAAAAAAGATAGGAGCATTTGCTCTTACTGAAGAAAATGCAGGTAGTGATGCAGGTGGTACTGAGACAACAGCCGTTTTAGACGGCGATTATTATATTTTAAATGGTGAAAAGATTTATATTACTAATGGAGGTGAAGCAGATACTTATATAGTATTTGCAGTTACAACACCAGATATAGGCACTCGTGGAATCAGCGCATTTATTGTTGAAAAAGGATGGGAAGGTTTTACCTTTGGTAAACATTACGATAAAATGGGTATTCGTTCTTCTGCTACTGCGGAGCTTGTCTTTAACAATGTAAAGGTTCCTAAGGAAAATTTACTAGGTAAAGAAGGTCAAGGCTTTAAGATTGCTATGTCAACTTTAGATGGAGGACGTATTGGTATTGCAGCCCAAGCCCTTGGTATTGCACAAGGTGCTTATGAAAGTGCATTAGAATATTCAAAGGAAAGAATTCAATTTGGGAAACCTATTTGTCAGCAGCAGGTAATTTCCTTTAAATTAGCGGATATGGCAACCAAAATTAGAGCAGCTAGATTTTTAGTTTATAGTGCAGCAGAGTTAAAGGGAAATGATGAGTCTTATGGTGCGGAAGCTGCCATGGCTAAAATGTATGCTTCTGAGATTTGTCTTGAAGTTGTAAATGATGGTCTTCAAATATTTGGCGGAAGCGGTTATCTAAAGGGTATGGATATTGAACGTGCCTATAGAGATGCTAAAATTTGTACAATATATGAAGGGACTAATGAAATTCAGCGTATTGTAGTAGCTTCTAGTATCATTGGCAAGATGGCAAAGGCTGATCATGGAGGTACTGCAGCTAAGGTAGGGCCAGCTACAGGTTATCGTAAGAAGATTATTTTCAATAGTGGAACTCCTGAGGAAAGAGTTAATGAGCTTGTGAAAGCCCTTAAGGCAGATGGCTATGATTTTACAGTAGGCATTCCTCTTGATACTCCAATAATTAAAGCAGATAGAGTAGTAAGTGCAGGTATGGGTATAGGTGCAAAAGAAAATATGAAACTTATAGAGGATTTGGCAATTCAAGCTGGTGCAGCCATAGGATCATCTCGTCCAGTGGCGGAGACCCTTAAATATCTGCCATTAAATCGATATGTAGGTATGTCAGGTCAGAAGTTTAATGGGAATCTTTATATAGCTTGCGGCATTTCAGGAGCAGGTCAACATTTAAAGGGCATAAAGGATGCTACTACAATTGTTGCTATAAATATTGATCCTAATGCAAAAATATTTAAGAATGCAGATTATGGTATTGTTGGTGATATAATGGAAATATTACCACTGTTAACAGCTGCTTTAGATAATGGAGAGCCTAAAAAAGAAGCACCACCTATGAAGAAGATGAAGAGATCTGCACCAAAGAAAGTTGCTCCTACTTGGAAATATCATGTATGTAATGGATGCGGCTATGAATATAATCCTGGTGTAGGTGATCCAGAAGGTGAAATAAGTCCAGGAACAACTTTTGAAAAGTTACCTGAAGAATGGACCTGTCCTTCCTGTGGTGAAGAAAAGGATATGTTTATAGAAGTATGATTTCTATAATAAGTAAATATTATAAGATATTTTAAGTAAAAGGGGGATTATTATATGCATTGTGTTAGAAATATAACTGAGGATCTTTATTGGGTTGGTGGCAATGACCATCGTCTTGCCCTTTTTGAAAATATTCATCCCATAGAACGAGGTGTATCTTATAACTCATATTTGCTGTTAGATAAAAAGACAGTGTTGTTTGATACTGTAGATTGGGCAGTTTGCCGACAGTTTCTTGACAATATTAAAGGAGTTCTAGGAGATAGAAATCTGGATTATATGGTAATTAATCATATGGAACCAGACCATGCAGCATGTATTGAAGAAATTATTATTAGATATCCAGACTTAAAGATCATATGTACGGAAAAAGCATCTTTGTTTATGCGTCAATTTGGTTTCAATATAGATGATAAAATAATAGAAGTAAAAGAAGGGGACAGTATGTCCTTTGGAAAACATAATCTTGTGTTTATTTCTGCCCCAATGGTGCATTGGCCAGAAGTAATGGTAACATATGATACTACTAATGGCGTATTATTTTCTGCTGATGCCTTTGGATCATTTGGTGCATTAAATGGTAAATTATTTAACGATGAGGTGGATTTTGACAGAGATTGGATTGATGAAGCTAGAAGATATTATACCAATATTGTAGGAAAATATGGTCCACATGTTCAATCTCTTTTAAAGAAAGCTCAAAATATTGATATAAAGATTATCTGTCCGCTGCATGGACCTGTATGGCGCAGTGATTTAGGATATTTCATAGATAAGCATGATAAATGGAGTAAATATGAGCCGGAAGAAAAAGGAGTAGTAATAGTTTATGGAACAATGTATGGAAATACAGAGGTTGCAGCTAATTATCTAGCAACAAAATTAGTTGAAAAAGGAATAAAAAATGTAGTTATGCATGATGTTTCAAAAACTCATGTATCTTATTTGATTTCTGATACATTTAAATATAGTCATATAGTTCTTGCTTCTGTAACTTATAATTTAAAGATTTATCCACCAATGTTAAATTACATTATGGATATGAAAGCATTAAATCTTCAGAAACGTACCTTTGCTATTATAGAAAATGGCTCATGGAGTCCTCAATCTGGAAGATTAATGCGTGAATTATTAGATGAAATGAAAGACATGATTATATTAGATAATGAGATAACATTAAATTCCAGTATGAAAGAAGATGACAGTGATTTAATAGAAGCTATGGCAGACAGTATTATTGAATCTATGAAATAATTTTCTTGCATACTTAATCTATTAATGATATAATACTTTGGTAAATCCTTGCTCTATCTTATAGGATAGGGCCGATAGTCCATAGGGAGGTGAAATACATGAGAAAATATGAAGCAGTGTTTATCTTTTTACCGAGTGAAGAAGAAAAAAGAGTTCAGATTCTTGAAAGATTCAAGGGTATAATTGAAGCAGACGGATCTATTACAAACATTGATGAGTGGGGAACTAGAAAACTTGCATATCTAATTGATGATATTGCCGAAGGATACTATGTACTTATAAACTTTGAAGGTACAGCAGAAGTTGTAAAAGAATTAGATAGAATTTCTAGAATTTCTGACAGCATTATGAGACATATGATCATTAGAGAAGATGAATAATCTAAGGTAGGTGAGAATATTGAATAATGTTGTATTAATAGGAAGATTAACAAGAGACCCTGAATTAAGGTATATACCTGGTAGTGGTGCTGCTGTTGCAAGATTTGGAATAGCAGTTGACAAGGGGCTTTCTAGAGAAAAAAAACAAGAAATGGAATCTAGAAATCAGCCAACTGCGGATTTTATCAACATAACTGTATGGGGTAGACCTGCAGAAAACTGTGCTAACTACTTAGTAAAGGGTAGATTAGTGGGTATCCAAGGTAGAATTCAAACTGGCTCTTATGAAAAAGACGGAGTTAGAGTATATACAACGGAAGTTGTAGCTAATAATGTTGAATTCTTAGAATGGGGAGATAAAAACAAACCATC
The DNA here is from genome assembly GCF_040396155.1 of Tissierella praeacuta. GTDB lineage: Bacteria > Bacillota > Clostridia > Tissierellales > Tissierellaceae > Tissierella > Tissierella praeacuta_A. The sequence goes on along the minus strand of NZ_JBEBOY010000070.1, from coordinate 740 downwards.
AGATTTTAATGATTCTAGTTTAGATTTTGGCGGTATAGAAGGTTTCCATCCCACTGATGATGATGACATTCCATTCTAGAAGGAGGGTAAAAAGATGCAAAGAAGATTTAAACCAAGAAAAAGAATTTGTAGCTTTTGTGCAGATAAATCAACTCATATAGATTATAAAGATATAAATAAACTTAAAAAATATATAACAGAAAGAGGAAAAATTCTTCCTAGAAGAATTTCCGGAAACTGTTCAAAACATCAAAGAGAACTTACAACAGCTATAAAAAGAGCAAGACAAGTAGCATTATTACCATATAGTGCAGAATAAGAGAGGGTATCCTCTCTTATTTTTTTCAGGACTTTTTATTTGACTTATTTCCCTAGACTTTGTATTATTTTAATAAGACAAATATAAAATTAAAAGGATGGGAATGGGATGAAAAATAAAGATATAGATATTATAAAGAATATGAAAACAGTAGAATGGCTTAAATCTCAGTTGCTTGGTACTGTAGCTAATCTATATTCCGCTTTAGCAGATGGGGAAGAAAATACAAAAGAGAATCTAGAAGATATTATTTCAAATATTATATTAGAATCTCTACTTTTGGGTAAAAGATTAGGGTTAGGCTATGAAAATATAGAGTCGGCATTAAGAGAGAATATTAAGCTTAATTTAATAGAAGAACATAAAATAGAAAAATGGTATGGGGATTTAAGTATATTGCTTGAATTTATTGATAAACATA
>NZ_JBEBOY010000069.1:0-10599 GCF_040396155.1 Tissierella praeacuta | reverse complement strand
AAGAAGGTTTATAGGTTTTCCTATTTAATAACCTAAATACATTATACAAGGAAGTGCTATAATGCCTCAAATGAATAAAGGTGGAAAGTTTGTATTTGGAAAATCTTTAGTACGAGATGATTTAAGTGTTCATCTACCTACGCAAGCAATTTCAGAGTATGATATAACGTCAGAAAAGAAGGTGTATTTAATTTCTGGAAGCAAGATAACAGGTGGGTTTATTGTGACTAGAAAAGGACTTTTATATCCCTCAAAAATAGGAAATATATTAAAAGATACACCAGAACTATGTGAATATAAATTAAAACAAGGACAATTTGTTAAGTATAAAGGAAGATTATATTGTTGGGTATCTATATCAGATAATGGGATTATTCAATTAACAGAAAGTATGTTAAAAATTCTTGATATTTCAATAGGAACAGAGCTTTTATCAATTAGAAGTAGTGATATTGCATTTTGTATGGGTGCAAAAGGACCACTATTAGAAAAAGCAGACAACTTTGATGGAAAATTAGAAGTATATTGATTCAAATATCATTTAAATGCTAGCAAATTTTTTAATGAAGTAGGTGATATCAAAGCTGAAATAGGATAAGTCTATAGGTCAATTTAACCGACCTATAGACTTATCCTATTTTTATGCCTGAAAATTAAAAGAAAGCATATCAAGCCACTAAGGGAGCAGTGTGCCTTCTTGATATATTTTAAATTTGATTAGCAATAAATAGGGCAGTATAGTATAATTAATATAGTTAGCTTCCGCTAACAGGTTGCTTAAATATAGTTTTTTAATAGTATAAAGACAAGAAAGGAGCTTGCAAATGGAGCATAAATTTTATATAAATTCAAGAAATGGGCATGCCGATATGCTAGAGCAATATACGACTATGCATGAGCAAATTGGGGATACTCGTTTCTTGCCTAACCACGATATGAGTAAAGGCATCGTTTATGATATAAAACCAGAGTATGGTAAGGGAACCATACAAATATATAATTTGCTAGGCAATATTATGTTGCTCATCTATGATTTTGTGTTTTATAAGGATATAGTGACGGTATTTGATTTAACTAGTAATTATTTTGAAATTGAATACTGTATAGATGGATGCATGTATATAGAAGAAGAAAAAACAGGAGATACTTACTTTGGCTCGAATAATTTATCCATCTCTTTATCACAGGATATGAAAGGTATAATTAAGCGTTGTGCAGATCAAAAGTATCAAGGAGTTTCAATAACAGCCAACAAGCATGCACTTTCTTCTTATTTTGGAAGTACCGGAATAGGTGTATGGAATGATACGATAGAAAGATTGGAAGATCAGATTCGCTCGGAGTATTATTTAGGTTTAAATACTTCTCCTGAAATAGCTGCTGCTTTTCTACAGATATTTAATTGCCGCCTTCCTACAAAAACCCGTACTTTATTTTATGAAAGTAAGGTTATGGAAATATTATCAATGATCGTATCCAATGAAGTTATGAAGTGTGAAAAATACGAGTTAACAGCACTCACCCCTTATGAATTACAAAAAATCAAAGAAGTTCCTCAAATTTTGCTTGAACAGCCATTTGAATTACCAAGCATTCTTTCACTATCTAAAAAGTTGGTCATTAATCCTAAAAAACTGAACAAAGGTTTCAAGCTTGTTTATGGAGATACTATTTTTAGCTATCACAGAAAGCTTTCTTTACAACGGGCTTCTTCAATGCTTTTAGACACAGATAAATCAATTAATGAAATTGCCTATGAAATTGGCTATTCAAGCTCTAGCAATTTTTGTGCAGCATTTAAAAAGCAATATGGTATTACCCCATTAAAATATCGGGAATCCTCCTTACTGCGTAATGTAGAATAAGTTTTACTCGTAAAATGATTTAAATACGTCGTACTTTAACCACAGGTTTATACTTGTGGTTTTTATTTTTAAGAAGAGTCTCTTACTCAACATAAATCGGCATCGTAAGCAGTATAGTCCATAAGTATTTATGCTGTACAATAACATTATTAGTTAGCTCAAACTAACTACTTTTAATACAGGAGGGATATACATGCTTAAAAAAACAACATCCATTTTATTGGTAATCATCTTTTGTACCGCATTGGCGGCTTGTTCGCAACACTCCACAAAAGAAAATGAAGTTTCCAATTTAGTATCAATCAATCAGACCAGTACTCCACAAAATGACAATTATTATCCTTTGAAATTTACTATTTATGACGATAGAGGAAACGAAGTTCAGCAGATTGTTAATGAGGAACCAAAGAGAATTGTCGTAATTGGGCAGGGACTTGCAGAGTTGATTATTCATTTTGAAGAAAAAGATAAGATTGTAGGACTGGCCTATCTAGACAAATCCTATTCCAAATATGAGGAACAGATTAGACATCTTCCGCTGATCACGGATACGTGGCCTTCTAAGGAATCTATTATTGCTCTAAAGCCGGATTTAATTGTTGCTATGTCTTCGGCATTTACCGACGAACGCCTTGGCAACATTTCGTTTTGGAATGAAAGAGGAATTCCTGTTCTTTCAGGTATTAACTATACCATGGGTCGTACAATTGACAGCTTTTTTGATGATATCAACAATTTGGGAGTGGTATTAAATATTAAAGATAAAACAGATATTTTTGTAGAGGATCAGAAAAAGCGAATTAAAGTTATTCAGGACAAAGCCTTACAGGCAACTAATAAACCACGGGTTTTGCTCTTTGCTGGAGGTCAAAATAATACTTATTACTATTACGGGCCTACTCTCTGTGTCATCGATGAAATGGTAGAAGGTGCAGGTGGTGAATACATAAAAGTATCAAAGGATACCTATGTAGAAATGTCTGCTGAATCTATCCTTTCCATTAATCCTGATAAAATTATTGTCACCGAGTTCCAAAGATCCGATAGGGATGCAGCAAAACATTTATTACTTGACAATTCAAGTCTAAAAAACGTTACTGCTATTAAAAAAGAGAATGTAATGGTGGTTGATTATACCAATGCTATTCGAGGAGGACTTGATCTTGCGGATTTATATGAGGATGTCGCCGAGTTTGTTCATCCCGAATTGTTTAAGGAGGAATAGGGATGATTTCAACACAAAAAGGAGAACAAAAGAATATCACGCAAACTTTTAAAGGTAGTTTGCAAAAGCGGTCTGCATTCTCAATAATTTTTATAATTTTGCTCGTTGCTGTTGTTGTATCGGTTGTAATTTCAGTATCCATTGGACAAGTATCGATACCCTTTCGGCAATCTTTTAACATATTGAGAAATCAATTGACTGGGTGCCAAATTGGTAATGCTAGTGAGTTGGTAAACAGTATGTTTGTGGATATTATTTGGCAAATCCGATTTCCTAGGGTTCTGTTGGCAATGATTATGGGAGCTGGGTTGGCACTTTGCGGAGTAGTAATGCAGGCTTCCGTACAAAATCCTTTGGCTGATCCATATATATTGGGAATTTCATCTGGAGGTGTCTTAGGAGCAACATTTTCAATTATGCTTGGGTTTGGAGCTGGAGGAATGCTCGGAGAATTTAGAGTAGCATCATGGGCATTTATTGGCGCGTTGAGTGCAGCATTACTTGTTCTGGGACTTGCCAGTATTGGAGGAAAAACATCTTCTGTCAAGCTAGTTCTAGCAGGAACTGTAATCAATGCCATATGCAGTGCTTCTTCAAACTTTATCATTTATTTTGCGAAAAATTCAGAGGGTATACGGTCTGTATCCTTTTGGACAATGGGAAGTCTGGCATCAGCAGCGTGGAATATTTTACCTTTTGTGTCTGTGGTGGTAATTGCAGCAATAGTATTTTTCCTGTTCCAATCAAGAATAATGAATACTATGTTAATGGGAGAAGAAACCGCAATCACCTTGGGTGTTAATTTAAATTTTTATAGGCGGTTGTACATGGTGATTTCCTCTGTGGTAACGGGTGTTTTAGTTTCCACCTGTGGAATTATTGGATTTGTAGGTCTTATTATTCCACATATTGTACGAAGTGTTGTAGGGTCAGATCATAAACGACTAGTTCCTACGGTGATTCTTTTTGGATCTTTATTTATGATATGGACAGATATTTTTGCTCGAACAGTAATTCCAAATGGAGAACTGCCAATTGGAATCGTTACTTCACTTCTTGGTGCACCTGTATTTATATATATACTAATTAAAAAAAGCTATGGGTTTGGAGGGAGATAAATTGAAATTAAAAGCAGATCATATATCAGTCACTTTATCAGGTGTAGATATTGTAAAAGACATCAGCATTAAAGTGGATAATAAACAGTTTGTTGGAATCATTGGGCCAAATGGGTGTGGAAAATCTACCTTTCTGAAAAGTATTTATAAAGTTATTAAACCGCAAAATGGCATTGTATTTTTGGGAGACAAGGATGTTTTAAAATCATCTGCACGGGCTATTTCAAAAGATATGGGTGTGGTAGGCCAATTCAATGAATTGAGCTTTGACTTTACTGTCCACGAAATGGTGATGATGGGTAGAACACCGCACAAACACTTAATGGAGTCTGATAATATAGAGGATTATAAAATCGTAGCCGATGCGCTAGAAAGAGTTAACTTGATGGAGTATGGGGATAGAAGCTATTTAACATTATCTGGTGGTGAAAAACAACGAGTAATATTGGCTAGAGCAATTGCTCAAGAACCTAAATTTCTAATACTCGATGAGCCGACCAACCATTTGGATATTAAATACCAGCTTCAGATTCTATCTGTTGTCAAATCATTAAATATCGGTGTTCTTGCAGCTCTACATGATCTTTCTATGGCATCTGTTTACTGCGATATTCTTTACGTACTTAAAGATGGACAGATCATATCTTCAGGAAGTCCAAAAGCAGTGCTAACGAAAGAACTTATAAGGCAGGTTTATGAAATAGATTGTGAGATTTACTCCAATCCCATTACTGGTGATTTAGCAATCGCATATCTGTCCTCTAATAAATAGGTGCTAGGAGGGAATAAAAAGATGGAACTTGATATGACCAAAGGAAATCCTTCACGGATTATTCTAAAATTTTTCATTCCGTTATTTATCGGAGACTTGCTTCAACAATTTTATAGTATTATTGATGCAATTGTAATAGGGAAGTTTGTAGGCACAGATGCATTTGCAGCAGTTGGTTCTTCAAGTGCTGTAACTGTGTTTATAACTTCTATTTTACTAGGACTTGCTATGGGTACTTCAGCAATTTTTTCCCAACTCTATGGCGGCGGGCAGTACGATGAACTGAAAAAAACGATTTCTACTGCCTTAATATTTTTATTTTGTGTAAGCGTGTTGATTACGGTTGTAACATCAGTTTTTTTACCTCAGATTATTACTCTTTATCAAATGCCAAAAGAAACTGCTGTTTATGCTAGAGATTATTTAAAATATGTTTTTTATGGTTTTATTTTTGTCGGGATGTATAATGCGTTTGCTTTTTTATTACGGTCATTTGGGGACTCAAAAACGCCATTATATTTTTTAATTGCTTCCTGCATATCAAATCTTATTTTAGATTTGGTTTTTGTAGTAGTGTTTCGCATGGGGACTGCAGGTGCAGCGATTGCCACGCTCCTTACACAAGCTTTCGCTGCCGTTGGATGCGGTATTTATACAATAAAACGAATACAATTTCTGAATTTCCAGCGGAAAGACTTAATATTCAGCACGTCTGTTTTTAATAAGATTGCTACTTTTTCCGTATTGACAGCGCTGCAACAGTCAATTTCCAGTTTCGGAATGATGCTTATTCAGGGATTGGTTAATACCTTTGGGTCAACGGTTATGGCTGCATTTGCAGCTTGCTCCAAAATCGACTCTGTTGCCAATGCCCCTTTGCAAGATCTAGGTAATTCTTTTTCTACTTATACTGCACAGAATGAAGGTGCTGGAGAAATAAAAAGAATTCGGGAGGGATTTCGTGCGACTACAAAGATTATCATAATCCTGTCGGCAGTAATCAGCATTATTGCATTTATTTTTGCCCCAAACTTAATCACTCTTTTCGTAAATAAAGATGCAACAGAGGTAATAACTGTCGGTGTTGGTTATCTTAGGATTATTTCCGTATTTTATGTATTGCTCGGCTTTATTGTTATGTTTTATGGATTTTTCAGAGGCCTTGGAGCCATTAAAATATCCATCTTGATGACTATAGTGTCACAAGGATTAAGAGTATTGTTAGCCTATTCATTCGCACCTATTAGAGGCTTTTCGGGTGTTTGCTGGGCTATTGTTGTAGGATGGCTTTTGTCAGACTTATTAGGATTTTATATGTACAAAAAAGTTATGCTGCAAAAGGATGGTTAGTTTAATCACTGTTCTTTTGAATACAGATAAAAGTATACCCGCCAAATAAAAAAATGTGAGTTTGGCGGGAACTTCTTTATTTCAAAATAATATCGAAAGGAATGAGGATAATTTTGAAAAGGTCAAAGATATGACAGTATTGAATGTGCATGCTTTGTCTTTTACTTCTTAGGAAACTAAGTTATTTATTTTTGAGATAAAAAGTTGTAGCTTCATTTAATAAAAAGGTAAAATAATATATTGTAAATCGAATGCACCCATTGGTTGCCAAATTGATACAGTATGTTTTTTGCTGATTTATAAATTATTGGTATAATAAAAAGTAACAAGGAGGTGAAAACCTATTAGTTCAGTTTGGAGATAAATTGCAGAAAGCTGTACCTTCTTTGAAGTTTCAGCAGATGAGTTGTTAGATATTAATTTTCTTAAAAAAAGTGAAGAAAAGTAAGATTTAATTAATAACACTATAAATCAAACTAGCATTAAGCCAAATAAAAGAGGATTTGTTTGCATAGTATTTTCTTTTACAGTAGTTTTGTTTATATATGTCGTGACAACTATAATAAATGCTTTTGTTTTCTTTTTTTCAGGAAGCTAAACAACTACCATGCTTGCCACTAAAGGTAGGGGGTACTTAATGTCAAAATTTCAGATTTTGACATTAAAGAAGAAATAGGTGAATGTTTCATACATCAGTAGGTTAATGCGGGGTAGAGATAATTTTATTTTATGGTGTAGGGAGTGAGGAAGTGCAAAACGAATCGATAGTAATAAATGACAATCATAAACTATTAACTGGAAATCTCTTAAAATCAATCGCACTTGTGGCCATGTTTATAGATCATATAGGACATACCATAATATGGAAGTCATATTTAAAAGCTTGTGTAGTTGACCGAGTACATTTAATGGGTGATATTATACCAGATAAAGCTAAAAAGTTGTATCTAATTTATATAATCATGCGTAGTATCGGGCGCATTGTATTTCTTATTTTCGCTTTCATGTTGGTTCAAGGTTTTTTACATACAAATAATCTTAAAAGATATAGTCTTAGAATATTAATATTTGCTCTGATTTCGGAAATCCCATTATTAATATTTTATATTTTAGTTGCTATGATTATTACTTTTTTGATTAATTCGGATTGTGGAGTTGGTGGTATTTTATTTATTGCAGGTTTATATATTTTCAGGAATCGACCTGTGTGGCAACTTATTGCTGGAATAATCTCCTTAACCATTATGGCGCTTAATTTCATGTGGATACAATTGTTTGGAATCACATCTTTTATCTTGCTTAGAAATTATAATGATTCTGTTGGAAAAGGAAATAAATATTTGTTTTATATATTCTATCCTTTTCATTTATTAATGCTGAGAGTTATTGAAAATTTTCTCCTTTTATAAATGTACCCAGTCGCAAAGGGGATAGTTAGGTATCCGTGATATCATTATTATTATCTCAAGGTTCAGTGAATCTGTAACATTGATTACAAAGTAAGTAGATGTATGTTTCATGTCAGAAATGTCAAAAAGACAAGCTTTAACGAAGTTTGATTAGTTTTTGCTACATTTGATAGGAGGTGACAAGAAATGTCGAAGAATGCCGTGAAGTGTGTGAAATCAATGGGTTGACAAGTTTGTTCTGGGAAGATATAATGATAAGAACCATTAGCAAATAAAAATAATTAGAGTACCCTGTTATTAAGATAATTATATAGTATGGGTTTTAATATTTTGGTTCTATGTTGGATATATAGACTTAGTTTTTTGCAGTTTATTATATTATATCTTTACAACCAAAGCATTTAATAAACATATAATAGTGGACTAGCTATCAAATGTCAAGGGATAATTTAATTTACCTCTATAAGGTATAGAGTTTCTGTTAGAACCCGTCAAGAATGGTACAATTAAAATATACAATTAGTAAAAATAAGGAAGTAGATCAAATGTACAAGTAAAAAAGAACCACCAACACATTTAGCTACAGCCTAAAATTGGATAGGGACTTGATATAACTTGTTTAAATAGACAGTATTACAAGCTTTATTTAATCATAGACATGTTCAGTAGATTAATAGTAACTTATGAGGTTGGGAAGAAGAAAAGACTGAATATGTGAATATCTGATAAGGAAATTTACTTTATCGCAAAGAATAGCAAGTAGACCTATAGCAGAGGTTCCAGACCAATGGTAAGTCGGAGGAGAAAAAGGCAAAGTACCCAGATAAAGGATTGGAGGTGTGATTTTAGAAAAAAACTACTGGATATTTAGGATTAATCCTTTCTAGATGTAATTATAATAGTGGGAAAGGTTTAGTTATTATCTAGTAACACAGCAGAAAATATAAAAAAGATTATTGACAATACAGATTAGGCAAATGATTAAAACTTATTAAATGGATGTTGCTCAAAAGATGTTGTAAGATTATCAATCATCATTGAACTGTTTGAAAGGAGAGTTAAAATGAATAAAAGATTAACTTATCGTGTTACATCATTTTTGATGTCTGTTATAATGTTATTAGGAATGTTTGTTGTTCCTGTTCAAGCTTTTGCCACTGGTTCAGTAATTACTTTAAAAGAATCAGATAAAGTTATTGAAACTGACGATATATATCTATATGCGGAAGATTATCAAAAGTATATTATAGCTGCTACAATACACAAAGAGACAGGCAGAATATTTGTATCATTAAAGTATCATGATGATGATGATATTTCTTATGAGTGGGAAATGCATGTTGATGACTTTGATATAATAAAATTAGATGAAAACAATGATATTTGGTCACTCATAGTTGATAAAGCTTTAAATAATTTTGAAAATGCTACAGAAATTTTTATACCAGATCTAATAACAGTAAAAGAAATGGACGAAACAGAGCATGATGAGAATGAAAATAGTGCAAGCAGTTCTGCTAATGCAGATATGTTAAATGACTTGTTACCAATTCATGGAAAAGAATATTCTTGAAAAACTTTATACACTGATAAGGTAACAATTCCTAATAAAATTTTACGAATTAAAGAAGATATGGAATACAGATTTAGTAAATATACTACACTTACAACACGCGCGATGAGCGTTGCTACATTTACAATAAGTGTTCTTGGGCTTAAATCTAATTGGATTGGAGCAGTAAGTTTTTTACTTGGTATAGCTGGAGATATGATTGAGGCGGGTAAAAAAATACAAGAACATGTATGTAGAGTAATGTATTTTAGATATTCAAATGTAGATAGTTCATCTTATGCTTATACTATGGTTACTAAAACTATTGAATATAGGGGATTTGAAAATATTTCTGGTTATGGAAGAGCGTTTGTAGCTACTGATACTGATTCAACATATTATTCAAATGAGAAGTTATTCAATAGTCATTCTGCACATGCAAAAGAAGCTAAATCTGAGTATGATACTCAGGGACCTAGATAATTAAAAATACAGAGAGGGGCTTGCATGAACAATGCAAGTTGCTCTCTTTAAGAGAACTCCGACAAAAGTGAAGGTGATTATATTGAAAGAACGAATTGTAGTTTGGTTAAATAAAAATAGCAATCATATTTTTAAGATTTTCTTTGGATTTTGGTTTCTAATATCATCTTATTTCTTATTTCCTATTCCACGAGCATTAAGTTTATCAAGAAATTTGGGCGTTTTTTCACACGTTGTTGCTTATTATATGGGAATATTATTGTTTTTCGGAGCATTTTTTTTGTCTAAGAAGGTTTCAACAAAGGTAAGCCTATTTATTTTCATCATTTTAAATATCATATTAGCAGTACTTTTTAATAAAGTTAAGGTGATAAATTTCAATTACTTTGGAGATTCTATCCTTAGATTAGTTGCCTCATTTGCTTGTTTGGCTTTTATAAGGCACGCTAGACAAGTAAATCATACTCTAAAGATGCGAAAAAATAATCAAGAAATGAATCAAATGACCATTTATCCTAGAGACGTTCAGAAAAAAGTAACTAAAGGTGTTTATCGTTACACTACTTCTGATGAGGATTTTTGGATAAAAGTACAGGATGATACTGCTACTATAGAATATCTTTGCTCTTTTTGCATTTTATTTTTTGTGTTTTTGGTACCAAATGAATATTTAGACTCTTCAACTATTTTTGTGATTATTATTAGTATTTTCCGTCTTGTGAAGCATAAATGGGTTTTAGTTGATAAAGATGGTAAAGTAGTATAACTATTTGTAAGCGTTAAATAGGTTCTTTCCAATATTAGGTGAATATAAATTGATTTATA
>NZ_JBEBOY010000068.1:0-10681 GCF_040396155.1 Tissierella praeacuta | reverse complement strand
TATATCTAATGATTTTTAACTTTAAAATTATTTAATTATGCTCATCTCTAAATTATATTATATATCAAGTGTGGCTCTATTTTTCCCTGACTTTTTAGATTTATATAACGCCATGTCAGCTCTTTTAAATGCAGATAAAAAGCTATCATCACCTTCATTAAAATAGGAAGCACCTATTGAAATAGTTACATGATATTTTTCACCTTGATATCCATACTCAAAACTTTCTATATCCCTTAAAATCTTATCTGTAAATGAGTCTAAATGTTCTTCTTTTAATCCTTCACAAATAAGGAGAAACTCTTCTCCTCCCCATCTATAAAGAAAATCTGTTTTTCTCGTAGATTTATTTATTATCTCCACAATATTTCTCAAAACTCTATCTCCCATATCATGTCCATAAGAGTCATTGATTTTTTTGAAATCATCTATATCAAATATAATAATAGCATAAACATTATTATACCTTTTAAATAAATAGAATATTTCTTGCAATCTTTTTGTTGCAGCACGCCTATTGAAAGCTTTTGTCAGTTCATCTATATTTAATTCTTCTCTCAACTCTTTATTAGAATTTTTATAATACCAATGTTCTAAAATCAATACTATTGAAATTCCTATAATGACAAGTCCAAGTGATAAACCTCCTATTAATCTAGTCACCTTAGAAAGGGCTTTATCACCATCATTAGATATTTCATCTATGTATGGCTGAATATCATCAAAATAGACACCCATTGCAACAACCCAATCGTATTTCTTATATAACTTTGCATAAGTTAATTTTTCAACAACTTCATCGCGTGTTTTCTTTTTAAAAAAATAAGTAAAATATATTTCTCCATTTTCTTTAATTCCATTAAGCTCTGTTAAGTAAGGGAAATTCCCTTTATTATCTTGTATATTAGTAGATAAATACATACCTTCTGTATATTTTAGGTTTGGATGAATAAGCCTAATAGCATAGTCATCTCCACCATTATAGTTTACAATCTGATTTATCCAAATATAGGCATCATTTTCAAAGCTATCAGTATGTATTCGTTTTTTTATAGATTCTATTGTAGCCTGTTTTATATAATCTTTTGTAACTCCATAGAAAATATGATATTCTCCATAATCATCTTCCTTATATGTTATAGAATCTTTTTTCAAATCATCAATATAGGAGTAAATTCCCTCTACATCACCTATATAGGCTATATTATTTTGATATAAAATTTCATCTGTATATTTGGACAATATTAATATATTACATGCTTCTTTTGTGCTCCCTGTCTCAAAATAATCAATAGTTGTTTCTAGAAAATCATTTTGTTTTAATTGATGATATTCTGATATAACTTTATCAACTCTATTTACACGTCTTTTATTAGTTTCTATTATTTCAATTTGAGTTTGCTCAATACTATTTATAATATTATTGACGGAATCCTTAAGGAAATCTTTTTTTATTTCTATAATACTTTCCTTAATAAACCTTGTATATGATGCTTTTAAATCTTTAAAAGTATATCTATAAGAATAACTCATAATAAATAATATTGAAACTATAGAAAAAATCAGCAAAAAAAGATATAGTTTTCTTATTCTCTCTAATCCATGAATTTTATCCATTAGTTCATATGTCCTTTTTTTCAATTAAACCATCCTTCCAGGTTGTAAACTACGCTCTTATCTATGATTTTATTTTATCATAATTAATATAGTCCTTGAAACCTCTTATGCAAAATTAATTGAATCTTAAAATAAAACTATATATATTATAAATATAAATACTCCTTTCTGACTCAAATCAAACTTTATTTTTTATCAGAAAGGAGTATTTATTTTACATCTCATATACAATAATCATTTTAATATAATGCCTTTAAAAAACAATAAGTTAATATAATAAAGATTTATATTCTCCCATAGGTTTATAAACATTAGGATTATAATAATTAGGGCTTTTTAATGTATATACTAAAGCACTTGCCTGTTCATGGGAGAGTTTCATAGGGTCTACATTGTAATAATAGTTAGCGGCTTCTTTTATCCCATAGCACCCTTCTCCAAAGTAAACAATATTACAGTATAGTTCTAATATTTCATCTTTGCTTAACATATTTTCAATATTAATAGCTACAAAAGTTTCTGCAATCTTACGTTCATATTTTTTGTCAAAAGAAAAATATAAATTCTTAGCAAGTTGCTGGGTTATTGTGCTTCCCCCTTGCACCAATGAATGAGCCTTTACATTATTATACATAGCTCTTCCTATTGAAATAAAGTCAACACCTAAATGATGATAAAACCGCTTATCTTCTGATTTCACAACAAGTTGCAAATACTTATCCGATATCTTATCAAGTGTTATATAATTTTCATTTTCTCTAACTTCATTAATTGCATCTTCAAGGCTCACATCATTTATGGCAGACTTATACATCTTATATCCAGTAATAATTGTAGGAGCTGTAAACACAGCCAGTCCAAAAATTCCAGTTAAAAGAACACATATAATAAATTTAATTATTTTGTTTTTCATTCCTACTGGCCTCCTTTATATTCTACAATTTAATTATAATATATAAGTCATAAATTTGCCTTACATTATCCTAACAGTTTTGTAAGATTGAACCCTCCCGCCACTTAACTTTCTAATAAAGTTTGAAGTGGGGGATTCTTTTTTATAAGGAAGTTTGCTATTATCTTTTAACCCCTATTGGGGAAGCCTTATTCCTTTTAGCGTGTCCAAGTCGCTCTACACCGTAGTAATATTTACCTCGGTTTACATTTAAGATATTTTAATCCTCTTTGGATTTAAGTATTCTTTGTTTATTAGGTTTATATTAACTATATTAGCTTTACGCATTATGTTTAAAGATCCATTTATATCAGCATTTAATATAATACTATCAGCTGATTGATATTTTCCTCTACTTATTCTATATCCACTAAATTTATAGGTTTTACCTTCTTTATAATTTGGTATATAGTCTTCATCAAGAAAACTTGCTCTAGATGTATAACTTTCTTCTTGTTCTATTAAGTTTATTTCTATTCTTTTACTAAGATAGGTTATTTTATCTTTTAAATTTCCTAAGGGTATATTTACAAAGTTTTGATTATTTGCTTTACCTAAGTTACTATTTCTTTGTATATCTTTGTTGTAGCCTATAATAATTGTACCTATATTATTATCTTTACAGTAATCAATAATATATTTAGCTGATTTATTTAAATAGTCATTTACTCTATTATTTCTTTTATTCCATAGTCTTTCTTGTTTCTTTGTATTCCCTTTAATTTTCTGTTTGTCTTTAATTCCTTGTAACCTTGAATTTTCCTTGTTAGCCCATCTATTAATTGATTTTAACTTTTTACCATCTATAATAAAGGCATTTCCTGTATTAGTTGTACATGTAGCTAAATTATCTACTCCTAAATCAATGCTAAGTGCATTTTCTTTATTTAAATCTTCCTTTGGCTCAGCATACTCATATATATACTGAATTTCAAAGAACCTTGCATTATTTTTAGGTATTATTCTTATTTCTTTAACTATTTTGCCCTTAAGATTTCTTGGTACTTTAATTATTATTTTTCCATATAATTTTCTAAATTTAATTGACATAGGTAATTGAAAGAATCCTTTTGATATATTAAATTCTGCAAATATTAAGTTAAAATATCCATCCTTTTTAAGATATTTAGGTAACTTAATATCTTTAAAACTATATTCGCCATTCTTAGCCTTTTCAATAAGTGAAAAAAAAGATTTAAAGCTTCTGTCTACAACCTTAATAATCTGTTGTGCCGAATTATTGTTCATAAGTTTATAGTTTTCATTGGTTTTCAATAGGTGATAGTTGTCATTATAGCTTAGAAATGTTTTGTTGGAAAAGTAATGTTGCCGGATATTATATAGGGCTACGTTATATATATTTTTTGATAAAAAGCATAGTTCTCTTAAAGCTTTATATTCTTTAGCTTTTAAATGTTTAAGTTGTTGTTTTTGCATGCCATACAATGGCTTTTTATCATGAATATCAGTCATCTGTTTCACCTTCTTCCTTTATATGATATAGTTAAATTATACCAAACCCTAATTTACAAAAAAAGCGTTCTTGATAAGAAAAATATATTAAATGGGATTCACCAACCACTTATAGAAGATGAGTGTCCTCTTCCATTGTTTTGATAGATAGTTATCTAAAACTTATAACTATGACAAAGCCACAGGAATACTCCTATGGCTCAAAAAATCATTATTAAATTTTACGTTTATTCTGCGTTACATATCAAAGAAAATTCTCTATATTTTAATGGAGTAACACTAAATTTTTAATATTCTTTACCCTTATTTTCCCATTCCTTTTTACTTAGTTTATAGTGGTAAAATTCTTCATCTTCAATTTCAGCACTTCCTATATAGTTAAAACCACATTTTTGGATTACTTTATTAGAAGGTATATTATAAGTTAAGGCTATTGCATTTAACAACTCAATATTAGTATCCTCAAATAAATATTCTATTAATCCTTGCGCTGCCTGAGTAGTATACCCCTTACCTCTATAATCCTTTGAAATAGCATAAGCTATTTCTCTATTAGGTGATAGTAATTCATCTTTTAAACCTGTACAGCACCACCCAATAAACTCATTTGTCTCCTTTAATATAATCCCTAAAAATAATAATTGGTCCTGAATATTAGGGACAGCTTCTAAAAACTCTTTATTGCTTTTTATATGAAAGTCTCTTAGCCATTCTTTACGCTGTTCTTTTGTAGACTTCCAATCAGGCAGGTAATCCGTTATTTCAGGCTGCAATGTAAGTGCATATAATTCATCTAAATCTTCTAATCTAAACTCTCTCAACATTATATCTTTACACTCTATTGTAAAGGAATTTTCTAAAGCTACCCCTTCATAGTTCATAGCTTTACTTTTAGACATGATTCTCATTCCCTTCTTATTAGTTAAGATGAAACGATTATAACCTATACCATAAATTGACCTTCATATCTTTTGAAAAATTCATAATATATGCGTACATTTTCTAATTCCGTCCATCTTTTCACCTTGACTGGTTTCTCATCAAGATTATATATTTTTGCTCCATACATGGCAAGAATAAATGGAGAGTGTGTTGATATAATAAATTGACAATTAAAAAATCGTGCAGAGTCCTCAATAAATTTCATTAATTCTATCTGACGTTTTGGGGAAAGACTGTTCTCAGGCTCATCTAATAAATAAAGCCCATCTTCCTCAATTTTTTCTGTGAAATACAGAAACGCACTTTCACCATTTGAATATTCTCGCACATTATCCATTAATTCATTTCTCACAAAACGTGACTGAGTTTTACTTCTAGCAAAATTTACTTTTTTAAGTTGCTCGTAGTCCGCTATGGACTTCATCTGAAAATTAGAATACTTGGAATCCAAATATTCTTCAAAAAGTTTTTCCCCGTTTTGATCAATTCCTTCATTAAGATTACGTATATTAAGCATATAATCAAATACATCGTCACTTGTAATAATCCTACTATTCTCAGAAACTTCAGTTCTAAGTTCCATTGTACACATACTGACATAGTCTGTATAAAAATTAGACTTATTATATATAGAATCACGATTAATTCCTAATTTTTCTGCTATTACATTTAATGCCGTAGATTTTCCCGAGCCATTCCCTCCATATAAAATCGTAATCGGCTCAAAATCCACTCTCTCAAAACCATTTTTGGATAATATCTTAAATGGATAGAAAGAATCATAACATGTTCTTTTTACTTCTAGTAAAAAATCAAATTCCATATCTTCATTTGGAAATGTAAAAGTATCTAAATAAACCATTGCTATCTTCCTCTCTATTGAATAAACCGTAGCCACATAACTAGTCTATAGAAGTATCTTGTATATTACTATAAACAATACATTTCTTCCATGCAATTTTACCTATGACTAATCCAATAGGAATGTAGATATATGTACCATAAGGAATTTTAGTCAATATAAAATGCCCTAGTACAAATAAGCCCATTATAATCAAAGAAAAAATCCCCTCCCCTCCGCCTTCTGGTTTCTCTCCTGTCTCAAAGGATTTAGAAAATGGTAAGTTCTTATGAAAAATATTAAATACAATAATTGTAAAAAGCAGTATATTTATTCCTATTACTGTAATTTGGTCAATTATTTGCATCTTATAAATAATTAAAAATACTAAGCTAACTAGAAAATATACTGGCATAAATAAATTTAAAATAGCTGCTTTAACTGTTCCTTTGTAAATAGTAGATTTATCTTTAACAGGTATAGTCTCATATATCCATGAACCTTTATAATTGCCAGAATATCCTAAGGATGCTATTACAGTAGGAATCATAGCAAATACCATATAAATAGATAAATAACTCTTTGTATTAGCTATATTAAAAAGCTCCTTTCTCCCTAAAGTAATTATAATAAAAAAAGGAAATATAATTGCCATTCCTATACTTGGATAAACCTTCAACTTAAATGTTCTTTCGTTTTTTAACATATTTGATGCAAATCTATAAAAAGTTCTTTCATCCTTACTTTTACAAAATATTTTTGATATAAAAATAATAAGTTTATTCCTATCCTTAGTCTGTCCTTCAGCACTGTTTAACTTTTGTAAATTTCTTTCAAATACTGGTATCAGTTTAATATAGATTATAATTGATAATATAGGAACTGCTACTGCAAGTATTGAATAAGCAATAATATATGTTTCTCTATTATTATTTAAAATCAATTCAAAGGGTGCAGAAAACCATATTGGCGGAAAAAAGCATTTCCACATACTAGGCTTAAAACCTATACCTTCTATATCCATCAAATCAAAAACTCTACCTATTAATTGATATCCTATAGACATAACTATAGTTAATCCTATTTGAACGTAATTAATTATATCCTTTAACTTTTCGCCGCTGTAAAATCTAAGAACTAGAAGATAAATAAGCGCTGTAATTATAATTACAAATAATGTGATTAAAATGACTTCTACTAAATATATAGAAAAAAATGTTCTTCCATGCCTTATTATAGATACAACAAGGGAAGGTCCTGAAATTGCAAATGTAATAGCCATAATATATATAAATATATGAATTATCTTAGCCATATTCAATGTCTTATTATCTACTGGCTTAGAAAACAATATTTCTTTATCCTTTACATCAAGTAACACAGAGCTAAAATCAGCCATTAAGGAAATCATCAATAAAAACATAATAAGCCCAAATGTAAAACTCATCTGAAATAAATAATTTTCTCCCATTACTACAAAAGCAATTAAAAATAGCCCCATAAATATGTATACACCTAAAGACTTTAAAAAATTATTTTTATCATCAGCTGCCCCTTCTTTTTTCTTATTTCTATTGTTTATTACAGTAGATGCTCTTCTGCTATCTAATATTAGCTTCACATTAAGTATCCTTCTCATGGTCAGATAGTCTATGCCCATCTTTTCAAATAGACCTTTAAATATATCTAAGAATCTTAATATCTTAAAATCCTTCATCTACATCACTCCTAGTATAGTAGATACTATATCCTTAGCTATTTTCTCATGCTCACTAAATCCTGTTAATTGATTAAAAATCTCTTCTAAGGAACCATCCATAGAACTGCTTTTTAAATCACTGAAACTCCCATCTGCTACTATCTCTCCATTATTTATAAGTATTATCCTACTACTGATCTTTTCAACAACATCCATAATATGAGAAGAATAAAATATGGTCTTTCCTCTTCTAGCCAGTTCTGCTAATACTTCCTTAAATACCATTACACTATTCGCATCCATTCCAGATAAAGGTTCATCCAAAAATAAAATATCAGGATCATTGATTAATGCCGATATTATAAGTGCTTTTTGTTTCATTCCCTTTGAATATGAGCTAAGTCTTGCATCGTAAACATCTTTAATCCCGAATAATTCCATTAATTTCTCAGCTTTTTTATTTGCTTCTTCGTATTCCATTCCATAAAGCTCTCCAATAAAAGTAAGATACTCCCTTGCCGTAAGGTTTTCATAAATCTCAGCTGTTTCTGGCACATATCCAATTTTCTTTTTATATTCAACATCCCCATCTCTTATATCTCGCTCAAATATTTTTATTTCTCCAGAATATTCTCCAACTAAGCCTAACATGATTTTAACTGTAGTACTTTTTCCAGCACCGTTAGGACCTATATACCCTATGATTTCCCCGTTATATATATCTAAATTAACTCCTCTTAATACTTCTTTTGTTCCATAACTTTTCCTTAAATCCCTTATTTTTATTATTGGCTCCATATTCCCATCCCCCTTGGCAAAATATTAATTACAGTATACCATAATAGATCTGTTTCTTATATGTTTATTAAAAATACATCTAATATTTTAAATATGTAATTATACTAATGAAAAAATGGTTATTCAACAAACTAATATAATTCTATAATTAAAAATTCTACAATACTATGCTTCTTTAGACTATCAATATCAATAATAGGTAACTATATAATTTAATGAAGATTTTATAATTTACTATTCTACTTTTCTTGTATTCTTGACTATGGTCATTTGTTCAAATATAATTTAGTTAAAGTGAGGTGGCACCATGATTGAATGCAGTGTAAATAATTTAATTAAATATTATGGAGCAAATAAAATTTTTGAGAATATATCCTTTGAATTACATAGTAATGAACGGGTTGGGTTAATTGGGCAAAACGGATGCGGAAAAACTACTTTAATGAAAGTTCTAATAGGTATTGAGGATTATCATGGAGGAAATATTAGTTTTAAAAAAGGCAATAGAGTTGGATATTTAGACCAGATATTTAAATGTTCTAAGGATACTACTGTCATAGAAATCCTTAAAATTCCATTTGAAAACATATTTAATCTCAAGCTAGAGTTAAAAGCCTTTGAGGAACGCTTGAAGAGTTTATCTGGTGATGCATTAGAAATTGAAATGAAAAATTATGGCTTAGCCATGGAAGAATTTGAACGCTGTGGCGGATATGATGTAGAGACTAATATAAATAAAATATGTAATGGTCTATTAATTCCAGAAAGTTTTAGAGAGAAAAACTTTGAAAGTTTAAGTGGTGGAGAAAAAACAAGGATTCTTTTAGCAAAACTATTATTAGAAAATCCTGACATACTATTATTAGATGAACCTACTAACCATTTAGATATAAAATCTATTGAATGGCTGGAAGATTTTCTCTTAGATTACAATGGTACAGTTCTTATGGTTTCACATGATAGGAGTTTCCTTGATAAAGTTGCAAATCGAATTATAGAATTAGAACCTACATGTACAAAAATATATGATGGAAACTATAGTTATTATGTAATAGAAAAAGAAAAACGGTTTGAACTTGAATACAATGCTTATATGAATAATCAGCGAAAAATCGAAAAGATGGAAGAGCAAATTGAAAGATATAGAATTTGGGGAGCCATGAGAGATAGTGAAAAAATGTATAAGCGAGCCAAAGAACTTGAAAAAAGGTTAGAAAAAGTAGAAGTATTAGATAAGCCAGCATTAGACAACTCAAAGATTAGATTATCTGCTGAGAATGTACAGCGCTCAGGAAAAATCGTTCTTAATACAAAAAATTTAAGTAAGGCTTTTGCTAATAAAAAATTATTTTCAGACATCTCTTTTACTTTATTTTATCAAGATAGATTATGTATAATGGGAGAAAATGGCTGTGGAAAAACAACTCTTCTAAAAATTATATTAGGAAAACTTGAGCCAGATAGTGGAGATGTTACCATAGGCTCAAACATTAAATTAGGCTATTTACCACAGAATGTAGTTTTTGAAGATGAAGATATGACAATCCTGGATTACTTTGCAGCAAAACATAATATTAATCATTATGATGCAAGGTCTGAACTGGCAAAAATGTTATTCATTAGGGATGATGTATATAAAAAGATAAAATCTCTTTCTGGCGGTGAAAAATCTCGGCTTAAATTATGTTCTCTAATATTCGATAAGATTAATTTTATGATTTTAGACGAACCTACTAACCATTTAGATATTGATTCTAGGGAAGTTTTAGAAGAAACACTTTCTAATTTTAGCGGAACAATTCTCTTTGTATCACATGATAGATATTTTGTACAAAAAGTAGCTACAAAGATAATGATACTAAATAAATCTGGGATAAAACTATATCCTATAACATATGATGAATATTTAGATGTAAAGAAAAATGAAATAGCTAAAAATCCTATTCCAAAGGAACTGAAGCCAACTAAAGCAGTTCCTGCCAAACAACCTAGGAAATACAAAAATACTTTTAAAATCAATCAAGTTGAAAATGAAATTGACCAATTCGAAAACAGATTAAAAACCATTAACGAAGAAATGGCATCAAACAGTGATAATGCTGATAAATTATATGATCTTTTTGTTGAAAAAGAATCGCTTGAAAAACAGCTTGAAGATTCTTATGAATTATGGGAAAATCTTAATTCTTAATTCTTCAATTATAAATTAGAAATTCAAAACGCCCTCAAAGGCTAAACATATTAAACTACTAATAAGGATTGAGTTCTATATTGGACTTAATCCTTTTAATTTGCCTTTAATTCTATATATATAGTTTGCAACAAAGATTTTACATTTGAACACAAAGACGATTTATGA
>NZ_JBEBOY010000067.1:0-10730 GCF_040396155.1 Tissierella praeacuta | reverse complement strand
TGTCATAAATCGTCTTTGTGTTCAAATGTAAAATCTTTGTTGCAAACTATATATTTAAGATATTCAAAAAGATGGGATTAGAACTTATTAAACAAAAAGTTTCAAGATGAGAATAAAAAGGGGGAAAATATGTTGAAAAAACAGATGATATTAATATTAGTATGTATCATAATATTATCAGGGAATATTACTGTATTTGCAGATGCTATTAATAAAGAATCATTGGAAGATACTCATATATTAAGAGAACAAATATTTATTCCAGATGAATTGGAACAAGATATAATAGACCAAGATAATATAATGCCTATGTATGAAGATCCTGGAGTTGGTACCGTCAAAATATCAGATAAATTATATGGAGAATCTGGACGTTTCGATGGAGAGTTTAGAAAATTTACTGATTTTGAATCTTTTAAATATACAGCAATAACAATAGTTAAAAAAATTCCTCGTATAGGAACATACGTAGAATATGGGTTAGAGATTTATGATGCTTTAAAATCTGTTGCCTCAGATATGAAATATATAGATAAAAGTAAAAAAGTTGAAGTACAAACATGGTATTCATATAGAGATTTCTGTCATTGGCTACAGGTATGGGATTATGGAGAATGGCAAGATATAGGACAGAGTGAAAGTAGATTTTACTACAAACATTTATTTATGAGTTATTATAATGAAAGAACCTTAGAATATGTGGGGGAAGCATATAATTTTACTGAATACAATGATTGTGATCCAGCTGTAATATCGGAAGCTCCAAATTATATGGATTATAAAGAATTAAAAGAAATAGCCTATGATTATTGGAAATATAATAGAGGGAAATATTATGAAAGCTTTAAGGATTAAATTACTTTTTTAATTTAATTAATAGCTTATAAGAAATAAAATATATGCTAGTTGAATATTTACATCTAGCATATATTTTATATTAAATTATTTATATAGATGGGTGGTAATAATGATCGAACGGGAAATAGCAAGATGGGATATAATTCGTAAAAGAAGTATATTTAAATATACTATAACTAGAGCAATAATTTTTGGAGGAATTATAGATATTTTATTTAGAATGTTTTCTAAATCGTATTTTTTTCAATTTAAAAATATTATGAGATATATTTTCTTAGGTTTAGTTGTTTTTTTCATAAACTGGATTATAAATGAAAGGAAATATTTAAGGTATTATAGAGGAATTAAAGATGTGGAAGATATAAGATTAAATAATAAAAGAGAAATAGTATTTTTATCAGTTATACTGATTTTGATATTTTCAACTTTGACAGTAAATTATGTAAACAAAAGGAAAGAATTAGATAGTATAATGAGTGTAGATGAAGTAAAAGAATCAGTAAAACTAAATTTGTCTGAATTTGATTACAAAGATTATGTTACCATTGAAATGAAAGAAAGTGAACTGCTTTTTAATTCAACTACACCAGAAAAAGTAGTTGATAATGAATTTAACAATTTAAGGTATGTAACACGCATAAGAAATATATCAAAAGAAACAATTCAACTGTATTTTAAATTTCATATTCCACCAGAGCTTACAAATTCTGTAATATATGGAGATGTATATTTTGAAAACAATATAGAATTAAAGCCACAAGAAGCTATAAGAATGGGAGCAGGTATTCTTATGAAACATTACGATTTATTAGGCAATAAGGAAAAAGAATTATTTGAAGAATTTAAAGATATATTGTATCTAGAGTTAAATATCAATGATAAGAAAGCATACATGAAGGTTACTTCAGATTTAGATAGATGGACCGATTGATATACTTAGTTTGTGAAATATAATATGATATGAATTAATTGGAAATACTAAAAGGTATAAATTTTAATTTGTTTTTTATCTGGATTTACAATATAATTAAAAGTTATTATAATACATAGTGGATTAGAGCAAATAAGTATTTATCTACATTTAAATTAGTATTTTTTACTAGAAGTCATTTCTTGAATTTCAATATAAACAATATTTATAAGAAGTTTACTTCCTAAGGCTACTGATTTAGTTGTAAATTTGACATAAGCTGACACACATGATAATATGATAACTATAATTTAATACTCTAAAATAGGTTCTACAGATTATTTATCTATAGATTAAAAGGGAAGATGGGTATGAATCCCACACGGTCCCGCCGCTGTGATAGTGTAGTTTTTTCGATATGCCACTGGGAGACTGGGAAGGTCGAAAAAATGTTAGTGCTTAAGTCAGAATACCTACCTATTTTTCATTACTACGGCTTTACGGAAGATAAAGTGGGTAGGTTAAAATTATTTGTTTATAGAACAACCCAATTACTATCTAGTTAGAGGGTTGTTTTTTGAATTAGCAGGAGGAAAAAAGTATGGAAATGAGTAATTATATATGAAAAAAGATTTCGATAAAGAAATTAAACAAGGATTATTTAAAGGAGTTCCTGCTTATATAGGTGTATCTATTATACTTTTTATAGTGCTAATATTTTCTGTACTATTATCTATAACCATGGGTTCAGTTCATATTTCCATAAAAGATATATATAAGATTATAAATTTTAAGATATTCTCCATAGGAAACCAAAATGAACTTCCTAGTAATGCCATAATAGATATTATATGGTTTATAAGGCTTCCTAGAATTATATTAGCTGCCTGCACTGGTATGGGATTAGCTATATCTGGAATAGTAATGCAAGCTATAGTCAAAAATCCATTGGCAGACCCTTATATTTTAGGTATATCATCTGGTGGAGCCTTAGGTGCGACTCTAGCTATTATGTTAGGAATAGGGATTTCTCTAGGACCTAATTATGTTGGCATATGTGCTTTTATAGGTGCCTTTACCGTATCTATACTTGTAATGATTATGGCTAATGTCAATGGAAGGGCAAATTCCACAAAACTGTTATTATCTGGCATGTCACTTAATACATTATGTTCTGCTTTTTCTAGTTTTATAATATATTTTTCTAAAAATAAGGAAGGCATAAGAAGTATTAGCTATTGGTTAATGGGAAGTCTTGCAGGAGCTAAATGGGAAAATGTAAAATTTGTATTACCTATAGTTATACTTACTACTGTTTTTTTCATTACTCAATATAGAACATTAAATCTAATGCTTCTTGGAGATGAAGTTTCTATTACATTAGGAAAAGATCTGCATAAATATCGTCTTATATATTTACTTACTATATCTTTGATTATAGGACTAATAGTATATTCCTCAGGCATTATAGGGTTTGTAGGTCTTATTATTCCTCATATTGTTAGAATATTATTTGGTACAGATCATAAAAAAAATATTTTAATTACTGCATTAATAGGGTCAATATTTTTAATATGGGCTGATGTTTTGTCTAGAATAATAGTACCAGGCAGCGAGATACCAATAGGTATAATTATAGCTATGATAGGTGCTCCAACATTTATTTATTTAATTATTAATAAAACATATGGTTTTGGAGGTAAGGGATAATGAAACTTAACTCTAAAGGATTAGATGTATTTCTAGGGGGAAAACAAATATTAAAGGATTTAGATATGCATATTAATAATGAGGAATTTGTTGGGATAATTGGGCCTAATGGATGTGGTAAAAGTACTTTACTTAGAACCTTTTATCGTGTATTAAAACCTAAAAGAGGAGCTATACTAATAAATGATAAGAATATAGATGAATTTCCATTAAAGGAAACTGCAAGGGAAATCGCAGTGGTTTCCCAACACAATGACCAAGATTTTGATTTTTCAGTATTGGATATGGTTTTAATAGGCAGGTCCCCTCATAAAAAGTTTCTGGAAAGGGATAATAATGAGGACTATGAAATTGCCTTAGATTCTCTAAGAAAAGTAGGCATGGAGGATTTCATAAATAGAAATTACAATAGTTTGTCAGGTGGAGAAAAACAGAGAATAATTTTGGCAAGGGCATTAGTTCAAAGGACTAAATGCTTAATTCTAGATGAACCTACAAATCATTTAGATATAAAATATCAACTGCAATTTATGTCCATAGCAAAATCTCTTAATATTACAATTATATCTGCTATTCATGATTTAAATATAGCGGCTTTATATTGTGATAAGGTATATGCTATGAAAGAAGGAAGAATAGTTAGATATGGTACACCAAGGGAAGTTATAACGGAAGGATTAATAAAAGAATTGTATGATGTAGATTCAAGGATATTCATAGATGAGGAAACTAATATGATAAATATAATATACAAACCTTGGAAAATACGTCCCTAAGTCTTTGACTTAGGGATTTTTATTGTTTATGATAGAAGTAATGTATTATAAGCTCTACATAATTATAGATATTTTAATGGTTCTTTCCTGAATCACTTTAAATATTATTTTGGAAGAATTGTAAATTAAGTTATAAAATTAATTTGATGATATTAATTTAGTACAAGCTATAAATAAAAGTTTTAAAATCTCTAGGAAATAAGGGATTTAAGACTTTTTTATTTTGAAATCAAAAGTCTTTATATCTCATTTTGTATAAATTTTACAACTGAGATAGCAATGATTTACAATATGATTATATCAATATAATAAAAATTTATTTTTGTATAAATTTTATCAATTCTATATTGATATATTATTACTTTACCCCTATATTATTGAAAATTTGTAAGGTTTATACAATTAAAAATAAAGTGTTGTAATATAAACTATCTTTAAACTTATCTGATAAGTTGATAAACTTATATGTTGACAAGAGTATTATAAAAAATTAAGGGAATGGGGATGTGTTTATGATGAAAGAGAATTCAGCAGAAATGCCAAGTGCAATTTTTGAGATGGAAGGGATGCCAAGGATTAAGGAAGTCATACCTTTAGGATTTCAGCATGTTGTAGCTGCAATTGTAGGTGTAGTTACTCCAGCATTATTGGTAGCAAGTGTGACTGGTTTAGATTCATCCGATAGGACAATGTTAGTTCAGATTTCACTTATTATAACAGCTCTTGCAACTATGGTACAATTATTTCCAATAGGAGGTATAGGATCTGGACTGCCTGTGATTATTGGTACCAGCTTTGCTTATGTACCTACTATACTTGCAATAGGAGGACAGTTTGGTATAGCAGCAATCTTTGGTGCCCAGATAGCCGGGGGAATAGCTGCTTTTATAGTAGGAATATATATAAAGCAGCTTAGAAAGTTTTTTCCGCCTATAGTAACAGGAACTGTAATATTTACAATAGGGCTATCACTTTATCCTGTCGCAGTTAGATATATGGCTGGTGGTGCAGGAAGTCCTAATTTTGGTTCTCCAGAAAATTGGATGATTGCTATGATCACATTTGGAGTAGTTGTTTTTCTTACATATTTTACGAAAGGATTTACGAAATTAGCAGCCATATTAATAGGAATGATAGTGGGATATATTATGTCCTTCATGACTGGTATGATAACCTTTGATGCGGTTTCAGAATCAGGTTGGTTTAAGATAGTTGCTCCTATGCATTTTGGAATTGAATTTGAAATTAGTTCCATTATTTCTATGATTATAATATATATTGTAAATGCAGTTCAGGCAATAGGAGACTTATCATCTACAACTATTGGAGGGCTAGATAGAGAGCCAACTGATAAAGAGTTATCTGGCGGAATTAAAGCAAATGGTATAACTAGTGTTATAGGTGCCTTCTTTGGAGGGTTGCCTACAGCAACTTATAGCCAAAATGTCGGAATTGTAACTGTTAATCGTGTTGTAAATAAAATGGTATTTGTTTTTGCAGCAATTGTTTTCCTAATAGCAGGACTGATACCTAAGTTTGCATCTGTTCTTACAACTATACCTCAAGCAGTTATAGGAGGTGCTACAATTTCTGTATTTGCAATGATCACAATGACTGGAATAAAAATGATATCTTCTTCTGAATTGACTCCAAGGAATACAGCTGTAGTAGGATTGGCAGTTGCCTTAGGAGTAGGTGTTACATCTGTTCCTAGTGCCTTAGATGGATTTCCAGCATGGGTAGGGACTGTATTTGGAAGTTCTTCAGTTGTGATTTCAACACTAACAGCTATAATATTAAACTTGATATTGCCTAAAGACGAACTAGATTGTACTGCTCAACAAGAAAATTAAATTATATTGATATATTTATTATATTACCAATGTTAAAATAATATTGTTCAAAGTATTTATGGAAGGAAGAATAAGTATGAGTATTGGAGATATGAATAAAATCAACAAACAGACTGTAGCTCAACAGGCAATAGAATATCTTAGGGAATATATTTTAAATATGGAGAATGGAGATAATCAAAAGTTGCCTTCTGAAAATGATATAGCAAAGAACATGGGGATTTCAAGATTGACTATTAGGGAGGCCCTAAAGGTATTGGAAAATGAAGGGTTGATATATAAAAGTCAAGGAAGTAATACGATGATTACTACATTTGCAAGGAAGCTCTCTGAGAATATTGATTATACTGGAGAGCTAGGAAGTTTCTTAAAAGATTGCGGATATGATTTGGAAGTAGATGTACTTTCTCATAGATGGGATAGAGCTGATGAAAAAACTGCAAAGATTTTAAATGTACAAATTGGAGAAGAAATACTTATTGTAAGAAAAGTATTTTTTGCAGATGGAAAGCAGGCTGTATATTGTATAAATAGATTACCTAAGAAAATATTGAAAGAGTTGGAATTTTCTGAGGAACTTTTTGGACAGTCAATGTTTGATTTTATCGAAAAAAATACTAATTTTGAGTTTAGCCACGATCATATGGAATTAATTCCTGAATTAGTTACTAAGGAACTATCTGAAATATTGAATTTAGATATAAATTCTCCATTACTTAGAGCTGATGTAATTAAATATGCTATTGATGGAAAAGTGGTAATGTATAATTCAGAGTATTATGTAGACGAATTAATTAGATTTAATGCACTAAGAAGCAATTATGGTGCAAAACTGAGTAAACTTGGTTCTAGTATTAACAAGAGGAATGGTGATTAAAATGATAACATTTGGAGACTATATCTTACCTAAAGACGTAGATGAAGCATATTCCACATTGATTTCTAAGAAGTCTGCTAGATTAATTGGCGGAGGATGCTTTTTAAGAATGGGAAACAGGAGAATTGGTCTGGCTATAGATTTATCACAAGCCGGGATTAATTATATAAATGAGTTGGAGGAAGAAGTTGAAATTGGAGGAATGACTAGCTTAAGGGATTATGAAACTTCAGAGATACTAAAGGGTAATTTTGGAGATATAATCGAGGATTCTGTTAAGCATATAATTGGAGTTCAGCTTAGAAGTATAGCTACAATAGGTGCAACAGTTTATTCAAAATATGGATTTTCAGATCCTATTACGGCTTTATTAGCATTAAATGCAGATATTTATCTATATAAAGGAGGAAGAATATCCTTAGAGGAATATCTTAAAGAAGAAAATCGTAGAAAAGATATTTTGGAAAAAATAATCATTAAAAAAAATGTTGAAGTAGCTGCTTTTGAGACCCTAAGAAATTCAGCAGTTGATTATGCTATATTAAGTGTAGGTGCTAGCAGAATAAATGGAAAATATAGAATATCAATTGGAGCTAGGCCTAGAGTGGCAACATTAGCATATAGAGCTATGGAGTATATAAATAGTGTTGAAGTTAATGAAGATACAGCAACTAAGGCTGGAGAATTGGCTTCGGAGGAAATTCATTTTGGGACCAATAATAGAGGAACAGGTGAATATAGAAAAGAAACTTCTAAAATACTTGTTAAAAGGGCATTGTTGGGGGTGCAGAGATGATTGTAAATTTATATATAAACGGACATAAAAAATCTTTAGATGTTAAACCAGATGAATATCTTTCTGAATTGTTAAGACGTTATGGCTATCTTAGTGTAAAGAGAGCCTGTGATACAGGTTGTTGTGGTGTATGTAGTATATTAATAGATGGAAAACCAGTCTTATCTTGTTCATATTTCGCAGTTAGAGCCGAGAACAAACATATAACTACAATTGAAGGAATTTCCGATGAAGAGAAAAAGGTCGGAGAATTTTTAGTTGCTGAAGGAGCAGAGCAGTGCGGATATTGTAGTCCAGGACTTATTTTGACTGTTATTGCAATGAAAAAAGAACTTAAGAATCCTACTAAAAAGGATATATCTCAATATCTAACTGGAAATTTATGTAGATGTACAGGATATGTAGGGCAGCTTAGAGGGATTATGAAATATATGGGGGTGAAGGAATGAGTGGAAATGCCATAGGAAAGGGAATTTCAAAAGTAGATGGGATGGGATTAGTTACAGGTAAACCTGTATATACTGATGATCTTGCATTTAAGGACTGTCTTATAATTAAAATACTTAGGAGTCCCTATGCATTTGCTAGAATAAAAAGTATAAATACTGAAAATGCAAAGAAAATTCCAGGAGTTGAATGTATTTTTACTCATGAGGATGCGCCCAAGCATTTATTTACAAGAGCGGGGCAATCATATCCAGAGCCATCAACTTATGATAAATACATTTTAGATGAATATGTAAGATATATTGGAGATGAAGTTGCAATAATTGCTGCTGATACAGAAGAAACAGCTCTTAAGGCTATGAAGCTAATAAAGGTTCAATATGAAGTATACGAACCGGTTTTGGATATGATGAAAGCAGAAGAAAGTGAAAGCAAAATACATTTTAGAAATAGATGTTTTACAAATATGGATAATGGATTTAATCCAGAAAAAAATATTGCAGCAGTATATAATTTTGGAGTTGGTAATGTTGAGGAAACATTGAAAGAATGTGATGTAGTTGTAAGTGAGGAATATTCTACACAAGCTACAGCACATACTATGATGGAAACATATAGATCATATTCATATATGGATCAATATGGAACTCTTGTTGTAGTATCATCAACTCAAATTCCCTTCCATGTTAGAAGACATGTTGCTAAGTCTTTAGGAATTCCAGTAAATAAGGTAAGAGTCATTAAACCTAGAATCGGAGGAGGATTTGGTGGAAAGCAAAATGCTCAGACAGAATTTTATCCTGCATTAGTAACATATAAAACAGGTAAGCCATCAAAAATAATTTATAATAGGAGAGAGACCTTTGAATCTACCTCTTCAAGACATGCAATGAAAATAGGAGTGACTATTGGCTCTGATAAAGATGGGAATATTAAAGCCATAGATATGAAAGTCGTATCAGATACTGGAGCGTATGGAGAACATGGCAGTACTGTATTAGGTTCATCAGGATATAAAACTTTACCTTTATATAATAAAACGGATGCATCGAGGTTTACTGGAAAGGCAGTATATACCAATCATACACCAGGAGGTGCATTTAGAGGTTATGGTGTAACACAAGGTACATTTGCCCTAGAATCAGCAGTAAATGAGTTGGCTTATAAATTGAGTATGGATCCTTCTAAACTTAGGGAAAAAAATATGATAAAAAAAGGAGAAACCTCAGAGATATTTAATATAACTACTGTTGGAGCAGGAGAAGATCCTATTATTATGAATAGCTGTGAACTTGAATATTGTGTTAAAAGAGGAAAAGAACTCATAGATTGGGATAATAAATTTCCTAGAAGGGAAATGTCGCCTACAATAATAAGGGGAGTAGGAATGTCTATTTCTATGCAAGGTTCAGGAATTCCTGGAGTTGATACTGCTTCTGCTACTATAAAACTTGATGATGGAGGAAAATTTACTTTATTAACAGGCGCATCAGATATAGGTACTGGAAGTGATACTATTTTAAAACAAATAGCTGCAGAGGCTTTGGGAATATCTGTTGATAATATATCAGTATTTTCTGCAGATACTGAGCTTACTCCTTTTGATGTGGGAGCATATGCTTCGGGAACTACTTATTTTACTGGAAATGCAGTAAAAAATGCAGCTTTGAAAATCAGAACTATGATAGAGGAAGAAGCTGCTAGAATTTTGGAAATAGATTCATCAGAGATAGAATTTGATGGAGTTTATTTTAAGAATAAAGATGGAAGTAAGGAAATATCATTAAGGGATTTAAGTAATAAGTTGATATATAAAGCGCCTCATGTTCAATTAACTGCTACAGATTCCTTTGATACTACAGATGTGGCACCTCCTTTCTTATCAGGACTTGCTGAAGTAGAGGTTGATATTGAAACTGGAAAAGTAAATTTGATAAACTTTGTATCAGTTATAGACTGTGGAACTGTAATTAATCCTAAACTTGCTAGAATACAGGCAGAGGGAGGAATAGTACAAGGAATAGGAATGGCGTTATTTGAAGAAGTAAAGGAAACAAAATCAGGTAAGCTTATAACCAACAATTTAATGCAGTATAAGATACCATGTAGAATGGATATTAATAATATAATTGTGGATTTTGCAGATGGATATGATGCTACAGGTCCATTTGGAGCAAAGTCTATTGGAGAAGTTGTTACAAATTCAGCTTCTCCTGCCATTGCTGATGCTGTATTTAATGCAGTAGGAGTTAGAATAAGGGATTTACCTATAACGCCTGAAAAAGTAAAAATGGCATTAATGAAGAAAAAAGAAAGATCCTAGATTTAATTTGCCCTCCAAAAAATTTGACATATTAAACTAGACGACTAATAAGGATTGAGTTCTATATTAAATAGAACCCAGTCCTTTTAGTTTGATCTTAATCTTATATTTATTTATAATGTAATAATATATAAATTGCAATAAACTAATTACATGGTAAAACTAACCAGAAAAAATCTT
>NZ_JBEBOY010000066.1:0-11222 GCF_040396155.1 Tissierella praeacuta | reverse complement strand
AAATCCACTATGACCTAATTCATTGTGTTAGGTCATAAAAATTAAAGTTAGATTTTTACTTTTTATATTGACATATAAAAAACAATTGGTATACTTAATAATAGACCGGTCGTCTAGTTTATTTATATTGAGACATATGAAAGGAGACTTAAATTGAATAAAAACAAATTTTTTAGTTTACTATTAGTGTTTTGCTTATTAGTTAGTGGATGTAGTACTACTACTCCATCTCCAAATGACAATTCTTCTACTTCAAAACTTACACCTGGTACATATAAATCCACAGTGGACGGATTTAGTGGAGAGATAGAATTATCCATGGAAGTTGATGAAAATAAAATTTTAAAAATAGAAGTTAAGGAAACTGAAACACCCACTCTTGGAGGAGCAGCAATAAAACAGCTTAAAACAGATGTTATAGAAAAACAATCTTTAAATATAGATACTGTAGCTGGAGCAACAATTTCAAGCGCAGCCTTTCTTAAGGCAGTGGAAGAAGCTTTAAGTCAAGCAGGAGCTAATCTAGAAGATTTTACTAAGGTAGAAGCTGAAGCTAATGAAAATAAAGAAAAGATTTCTCTTTCTGCTGATCTTGTAGTTGTTGGTGCTGGTGGTGCTGGACTTACAGCGTCCCTATCTGCAGCTCAAGGTGGATTAGATGTTATCTTATTAGAAAAAATGCCTATGGCTGGAGGTGCTTCGGCTATGGCTGGTGGTGGTACTAATGCTACTGGTTCTAAAATGCAAAGATCATATGGTATAGAAGATACTCCTGAAATGTTATTTATGGATTTAATGCGTAATGGTAGCTTTAGCAACCATGCAAATACTACATGGATTTACGCTAATACAGTGGGAGAAGCCTTTGATTGGCTTGTAGCAGAAGATGGCGCTGGATTAAAATATAAAGATAATGAACCTAAACCTTCTGCTGAACATAGTGTTGGCAGAACATTTTCGCCAGAGGGGGCTGGTTCGGGAGTAGTTACTTCATTACTTGAGAAAGTAGAAGCTTTGGGAGTTAAGGTTATGTATGAAACTCCTGCAAAAGAACTTATGACAGAGAATAGAGTAGTTAAGGGAGTTAAGGCTGTAGCTAAAGATGGTACAACATATGAGATTGCTGCAAAATCTGTAATACTTGCGTCAGGTGGATATGGTGCTAATGAAGAGCTCTTAACTGATTATGTTCGTTCACTTGCATATGCAGGAGCAGTATCAGCT
Organism: Tissierella praeacuta; assembly: GCF_040396155.1. Lineage (GTDB taxonomy): Bacteria > Bacillota > Clostridia > Tissierellales > Tissierellaceae > Tissierella > Tissierella praeacuta_A. The sequence continues at coordinate 9,998 of NZ_JBEBOY010000066.1, read as the reverse complement.
ACTGGAGATGGTCTTTTAATGGCACAAGAAGTTGGAGCTGATTCAATTAACTTAGACAAAGTAAATATACAACCACATAGTATTGTATTGCCAGATGGTAGAGGACAGCATACATACCAAGGTGCATTGGCTATGTATGGTGGTACAGGATCTGTATTAGTTTCAGATAAAGGAGAAAGGTTCGTAAACGAACAAGGAAGTGGTGCTTCTATTAAAGCAAAAATGGAAGAAAATAAACATTCATATTTAATTATGGATGAAGAATCTTTCAATCTATATACTAAAACTTGTATTGCATCTAAAAATTATACTGAAAAACAATTAAATGAGTGGTTAGAAGCCAATGGAACTACTACACCAATATTTGCTAAAGGTGATACTTTAGAAGATCTAGCAAAAATTATTGATATTTCTGGAGATAACCTTAAAGAAACTGTTATTAAATACAATGGATTTGTAGCAAAGGGAGAAGATAGTGATTTTGGTCGTAAGGTTTCTAAACCAATGAATGAAAAAGGACCTTTTTATGCAGTAGAAATGAATTTAAGGTATTATGCTTCCCTTGGTGGACTTCGCATAAATAATAATATGCAGGTTGTTAAAGCAGATGATACTCCTATAGAAGGATTATATGCAGCAGGAGAAATTGTCGGAGGTGTTCTTGGAGATATATATGCTCCTGGAGCTTTATTTGGATGGGCTATGACTAGTGGATATAATGCTGGCAATGCAGTTGTAGATGCCTTAAATAAATAATTTCAAACCCTATCTAATTTAAACTAGATAGGGTTTAACTACATATTAAAGATAGATTTAATCTTATATATTATTTTTACATAGGAGGCTATTTTATGGAAGAGAATATTGATAAAAAAAAGCTTATTCTTAAAAATTCTGCAGAAATCTTTGCTCATAAAGGTTATTTTGGAACAGGAATCAATGAGATATTAAACTCTTGTGATATTCCTAAAGGTTCTTTTTATTATTACTTTCCCGGAGGGAAGGAAGAACTTGCAATTCAAGTATTGCACTATGTTTATGATAAAATGGTAGATGGTATTAATAAAAATATATTTTCTACATCAGATAATGCTGTTATAGTATTTTCAAGAATGTTAGATAGATTATCTACTATTTTTGATAGAAAAAATGTTTTTGAATCATTAGTTATAACTTTTATGGGATTAGAATCTATATATATAAGTGATAGACTATCAGATGAATCTAAGAAAATTTATGAAAAATGGCAAGAGTTTTATAGGGATAAGCTGTTAGATTGCGGATACTCTCAAGATGATGCTAAAGACTATAGTTTAATACTTTTTACTCTTATTCATGGCTCACTAATTTCATGTTGGATTAAACAAGATACTGCAGATTTACAAAGAATGAAAGAACAATTACCTAAATTATTGCCTAAAATATAGTTAGACTATTTTAATTGATTAATGCTTTTATTTATTATCATATAGGAATTTTTTAACAAGATTAAAGGCTAGATATATTATAGTAGAACCAATTATTTTATAGTGAGGTTTTTATCTATACGTTGAATATCAATAAAGGTGTTAAATCATTTACTGTGAACACAGAGTTTATCAGGTAACAATAAATTAAGAAAAAAGATTCAGATTGAATAGGATTTTTGAAGGGTTTTATTATTTGAAGTCATAGAATTGAAAGAAAAGTATTGTAGGTAAATGATGCAAAATATTAATTTTTATATCTTATAACAGAATATTAAAATTATCATTAATTACTTGCGGTATCTTATTAAAAAATATATTATTATTCATATTTGTATATAAAAAGAATCTTTTTAGTATGGATTTATCAATAATTCCATTAAACTAAAAAGATTCTTTTTCTTTAATGGGTAATGCGGATGTCAACTGATAATCATTATTTTTATAAGTATTTTCTAGTTATATATAGGTTGTATTCATGGTTTGCGTATTATATAATTAAAGAGTCAAAAAGGATATAAATTTAGTAATATTAAAGAAATTACTATTAATATGTTCTTTACATGGGTACATATAGGAGGAATTAGATGCAGAAGACTCAAACTAGATTAATTACAACTGTACTTATATCCACTTTACTGTTAGTAGGATGTAACACAGTGAAGTCGAAGACCATAGATAATATAGCTGAAGAAAACTCACCCAATATTATTACAGAGTTAGATTATTTAAGACAACCTTCAGTTAACTGGGCTGCATATAAAGAAAAAGTTGATGTAAAAGCGATTTATATGACAGGATATACTTTGGGACTTAAGAGTAGATATTATGATTTAGTAGATTTAATAGATAAGTCAGAACTAAATGCAGTAGTCATAGATGTAAAAGATGATTTTGGGGAACTGACATATAGGTCCTCTGTTCCTATGGTACAGGAACTAGAAGCAGATAAAACAGTTAGGGATAAAGAGTTCATGGATTCTATGAATCTTTTAATAGATAAGAATATATATCCTATAGCTAGAATTGTAACATTTAAAGATAGATTAGCTGCAGGTAAACGACCTGATTTAGCTGTAAAATCTAAAGATGGTACTATTTGGAGGGATAATAAGGGGGATGCATGGCTTAATCCTTATAATAGAGAATCCTGGGAATATCCTATTCAGATAGCGGAAGAGGCTGCCCTAAAAGGGTTTAAGGAGATTCAATTTGACTATGTAAGATTTCCAACTGATGGGAAAAGAGCTTTAATTGATTATGGAAATTTTAATGAAGAACCAATGAAAGATGCTATTGCTGGATTTCTTAGATATGCTAGAGAAAGATTAGCACCTTATGGGGTATATGTGTCTGCTGATGTATTTGGATTAGTTACAACTACTGAAGATGATATGAACTTAGGTCAGCATTTAGAAACTTTAGCTACTGCCGTAGATATTTTATGTCCTATGGTTTATCCGTCTCATTATGCATTAGGGTCCTATGGTGTTCCATATCCAGATGCAGATCCATATAAAATAGTATATACTAGTATGTCTACAGCACAAAAAAGAATAGATAATATGGATACTGTAGAGCAAAAAGCTATTCTTAGACCTTGGCTCCAAGATTTTTCGGCTCCATGGCTTAAAAAACAATATGGTTCACATTATACACCTTATGGTCCTAAAGAAATAATAGCACAGAAAAAAGCTGCTTATGATGCAGATTTAACTCAATGGATATTTTGGAATGCAAGTAATAAATACACAAAAGAAGGTTTTGAAAAATAAGAGGTGATAAAATGAGATATGAAGGTTCTTTATATAGGCCACCTAGTGAAGCCTATAGTCTAATAATTCAAGCTACCATAGGATGTACACATAATAAATGCACATTTTGTTCCATGTATAAGGATAAAAAGTTTAGAATTAGAAATACAAATGAAATATTAGAAGATCTTCAAATGGGAAGAGAAAGATATAAATATGTAAAGAGAATATTTATTGCTGATGGTGATGCTTTAGCAATAAAAACTGAGGAATTAATAAAGATTCTTTCTTTTATAAAAGAGCAATTTCCAGAATGTGAGCGAGTTGGTGTCTATGGTTCACCTAAGGCAATCTTATCTAAGAGTAATGAGGAATTAAAGAAATTAAAATCTCTTGGATTAGGAATTATATATCTTGGAGTAGAATCAGGATCTGAAAAAATATTAAAAGACATCAATAAAGGTGTAACTAGAGCAGAAATGGTTGAGGCAGGGAGAAGGATAGTTAAATCAGATATAGAGCTTTCTATAACTCTAATTTCAGGAATAGGCGGAAATGTAAATTCTCATGAGCATGCATTAGAATCTGCTAAAATAATTAATGAGATAAATCCTAGTTATGTAGGACTGCTTACTTTATTAGTGGAAGAAGGTACCCCTCTTTATGATGAGGTACAAAATCAAAGATTTACCCTTCTAACGCCTAAAGAAGTTCTTTTAGAAACTAAGGAAATGGTGGAAAATCTTAATGTAAATAATTGTATTTTCAGGTCTAACCATGCTTCCAATTATGTAGCATTAAAAGGAACTTTACCTAAAGATAAAGATTTAATTTTATCTCAAATAGATGAGGGATTACAAATAGCTAATTTAGAGGAAAAAGATTTATTTAGAAGGCTTTGATAATATAATCTTATATTGATATAAAATTAATGATTCTAGAGTTAAAGAAACTTATATATTGGTTACATAAAATGTAACTTAAGATTTAAGGATTCTCAGATAAATTTAGAATTAGCACAAATAGGGGATTTTTTATAAATTCCCTATTTTATATTATAGATATTATTTTTTAATATAACCTAAAGATAAAACACCATAGATAGTATATAGGTTAAACTAAATATCTAAAATATCCATTGATAAATATTTGTATCACTTTGTATATATTTGATCTATAGTATATTTCAATTTCAACAAGTATTTATTATAAAAAATATTTTTTAAAAAACATTGTATAAATACTCAAATAATGATATAATAACTTAGGAAAAAATTTAATACTAAACTTTAAATCAGTCCTGTGAGGCTGGAAAGGAGAGAAAATAAATGGTTGATAACGCGATTAAAAAGTCTGTTTCTTCAGTAGGCGAAGAAATGTCATTATTAGGTAATTCAAAAAAGGTAATATTAGCACTTCAACATCTTATAGCTATGTTTGGGGCCACAGTTTTAGTTCCTATACTAACAGGATTAGACCCATCAATAGCCTTATTCTCAGCTGGTCTTGGTACACTTATATTTCATGCATGTACTAAAGGAAAAGTTCCAGTATTCTTAGGTTCGTCTTTCGCATTTATTCCAGTGATTTTAAAAGTAAAAGAACTTTATAATGGAGATTTAGCTTATGCTCAAGGTGGAATGGTTGTAGCAGGGTTAGTTTATATAATTATATCTTTCTTGATAAAGAGAATAGGAGTAGAGAGAATACAAAAATATCTTGCTCCACAAGTAGTAGGGCCTATGATTATAGTAATAGGCATGAATATGTTGCCGACAGCATTTGGTATGGCAAAAGAAAACCTTATGATAGCAGCTATAACATTGGGAACAGCACTAACTATAAGCTATAAAGGCAAAGGGTTTATAAAGCAATTGGCAATTTTAATAGCAGTTATAGTCGGATATGTATTTTCATATAAAATAGGAATAGTAAATACAGAGGCAATTCATAAAGCGTCTATACTAGCAATGCCAAACTTTAGATTGCCTAAATTTGATTTAGGTGCCATAGCAATTATTGCACCAGTAGTCTTGGCAGTATTTATGGAGCATTTAGGAGATATAACTACTAACGGTCAGGTAGTGGGCAAGAACTTTATAGAAGACCCAGGTTTAAATAGAACATTATTAGGTGATGGCTTAGCAACTACAGTGGCTACATTAATAGGTGGACCTGCAAATACAACTTATGGAGAAAATACAGGTGTATTAGCAATAACTAAAAATTATGACCCATCAATATTGAGACTTGCAGCAGTATTTGCAGTATGTTTAGGTTTCGTAGCAAAAATCGGAGCTTCACTATCAACTATACCAACATCCGTAATGGGTGGAATCTCCTTGATGTTATTTAGTATGATATCCTTAATAGGAGTAAAAACTATAAAAAACCAAGAAGTTAAATTTAACTGGAAGAATATACTTGTAATGTCTACTATACTAGTATTAGGATTAGGCGGAGAATATTTATCTAGTAAATTAGGAATTATAATAGGAATTCCAATAAATGAAAATGTAGCAATATCAGGATTAAGTTTTGCAGCATTAGTTGGTATAGTAATTAATGCAGTATTAAATAGAAAATAGAAAAGTATATAGGAAAATTCCTCTCTATTAATAGAGAGGAATTTTTTATTAGTGGCGAAGTACTGGAAGAATACACATATAAATATTATAATAGCAGTATAGCTAATTGAGATATATAATTCTGAAAGGAGCAATTACATGAACGAAATTTTGATGAAAATACCTAAGATAGAACTGCACTGTCATTTAGACGGAAGTGTAAGACCAGAAACCATGTATGAATTATTGATTCAACAAGGGGAAAATCTAGGAATAACGGATATAAAAGAGTTTGAGAAGCTAGTAAGTATTAAAGAAGAATGTGATTCATTAATTGAATACTTAAAAAAATTTAGTTATCCACTTAAAGTAATGCAAAAATCAGAAAATATAGAGAGGATTACATATGAGCTTTTAGAAGATTTAAGTAAGCAAAATGTAAAGTATGTTGAAATAAGATTCGCTCCATTTCTTCATATGGATAGGGGGCTTACATTTGGCAAGGTAGTAGAAAGTGTTTTAAAAGGTATGGATAGAGCTAAAAATGATTTTAATATATTGTCCAATGCAATACTTATATGTATGAGACATGAAAGTCCAGAAAAAAGCTTAGAAGTAGTACAATATGGGGAGAAATATCTTGGGAAAGGTGTAGTGGCCATAGACTTAGCAGGAAATGAGCAGGATTTTCCGCCAGAGATACACAAGGATGCCTTTGAATTAGGATATAGAAAAGGATACAATATAACTATTCATGGAGGAGAAACTGGTATTGTGGAGAATATCCCAAAATCTATAGAACTTCTTCATGCAAAGAGAATAGGACATGGAATAGCAGCAATAAAAGATACTAAGATTATGGAAATATTAAAAGAAAAAAATATCTTTTTAGAAATGTGCCCTACTAGTAATTTACAGACGAAGGCAGTAGATTCTATAGAAAATTATCCAATAAAAAGATACTTAGAATTAGGTATAGGGGTAACTATAAATACAGATAATACTACTGTATCTAATACTTCATTAGCAAAGGAATATAACCTTTTAATTAATGAAATGAATATATCAATAGAAGAAATATTAAAAATTATAGATAATTCTGTTGAAGCTGCTTTTATTTCTGATGAACAAAAGTTTTTTTTAAGAAAAGTAATTCAAATTGAGTTAAAAGAAATAGGACTTTAGTTGAAAAAGGTGATAGAGATTCTATTACCTTTTTTGATAAAATTATTTTGTTGAAATAGACAAAATTACTAATAAAGTATAAAATATATAACATAGTAAATCTTATAAAGGAGTTTTTCTATGACTAAGAGAATAATAATTATTGGCGGTGGGGCCGCAGGGATGATGGCAGCTCTATCTGCAAAGAAAAATGGCGGAGATGTTATCTTATTGGAAAGAAACGATAGGATAGGGAAAAAACTTTTAGCCACAGGAAATGGAAGATGCAATTATACAAATAGAAACTTAACTATAAATAATTATCATGGCACTAACCCTAAGTTTACATATAGTGCATTGTCAGAGTTTGATGTAGAAAAAACTATCGAATTCTTTGAAAGATTAGGCATAACACCGGCTGTTGAAGATAATGGGAAAGTCTTTCCTCTATCTTTTCAAGCTTCTTCTATGCTGGATGTATTAAGATATGAGATAGAAACACAGGGAATTGAACTAGTTACAGATGCTCAAGTAGTTGAAATAAAGCAAGGAAGAAAATTTACTGTAGTACTTAAAGATAAACGAACATTTGAAGGGCATAATGTAATCATAGCCGCAGGGGGTATGGCATTACCATCCAGCGGTTCTGATGGCAACGGTTATGGTTTATGTAAAAAATTAGGTCATACAATTACAGAAGTATTTCCTGGCTTAGTACAATTGAAACTTGAAAGTAAATTTCTTAAATCATTAGATGGAGTAAAATTTCTCGGAGAAGCAGGGATATACATTGATAATAAGTTAATATTAGAAGATATAGGGGATATTCTTTTTACTTCCTATGGAATCTCAGGCCCCCCAATACTTCAATTAAGCAGAACTGCTTTAGAATATATGAATAAAAATAAAAATGTGGAACTGAGGGTGTCTATAATTCATACTAAGACTCAAGATGAATTATTTGAATACTTAGTAGAGAGATTTAAATTCATGTCCAATAGATCTGTAGATATTGGATTAATAGGATTAATAAATAAAAAGCTTATTATTCCAATACTTAAAGAGATAAAAGTAGATAAAAATAAAAAAGTATCATCTTTATCTAAAGATGAAATAAGAAAACTTTCTCAAATACTTACTTCTTGGCAATTTAAAATAATAGGAAGTAAATCTTGGGGAAATGCTCAAGTAACAGCAGGAGGAGTAAATACAGATGAAGTAAATAACCAAACTATGGAGTCAAAAATTGTTAAAGGGTTATATATCATAGGAGAATTATTAGATATAGATGGAGATTGCGGGGGATTTAATCTTCAATGGGCATGGTCGTCAGGATATATTGCGGGGTTGAATGCAGCTAATAACTAAGAAAGTGGGTAAAATAAATGCTAAATTTAAATAACAAATTGAAAGAATTAGATGAAAGTAATAAACATATAAAAGTATCAATTGTTGGAGCAGGACTTATGGGCAAAGGCATGGTAAGTCAAATGATGTTAGTAAAGGGTATGAAACCTTCTTTAGTTGTTAGCAATAAAATATTTGATGCTATAGAGGCCTATACCTTAGCAGGAATATCTAAGGACGATATTGTAGTCGTAAAAACTCTTGATGAGATTAATATTGCTATGGAGAATAATAAATATGTTGTAACAGATATGACAGAGTATTCTACTAAAGCTAATTTAATTGATGTAGTAGTAGATGCTACAGGTGTACCAGATACTGGTGCTAAAATAGCAATGGATGGTATAGAAAATAGAAAACATGTTGTAATGTTAAATGTAGAGGCAGATGTAGTAGTAGGACCTATACTTAATAGAATGGCTAAAAAAGCAGGCATAGTATATACAGGCACAGCAGGAGATGAACCAGGAGCAGTTAAAGAAATTTTTGATTTTGCAGAAGCAACTGGATTTGAAGTATTAGCAATAGGTAAAGGAAAAAATAATCCAATAGACTATGATGCGACACCAGATACTGTAAAGGAAAAGGCATTGAAGTCAAAACTTAAACCACTGAGATTGGCTTCCTTTGTAGATGGAACTAATACTATGGTGGAAATGGCAGCAATGGCAAATGCTACAGGTTTTATACCAGATATACGAGGAGGATATGGACCAACAACGGAAGTAAATAATTTGCCAAAGGTATATAGCCTCAAAGAAGAAGGTGGAATCTTGGATAAATATAAAATAGTAGACTATGCCCATGGTATTGCACCAGGTGTATTTGTTGTTGTAACCACATCACTTCCACAAGTACATCATGAAATGCAGTTTTTAAAAATGGGTCCTGGACCAAATTATGTACTTTATAGACCATATCATTTAACTAGCTTAGAAACACCTATTTCAATAGCAAAGGCTTATTTTTATAATGAACCTACCATTGCACCTATTTATGATAAACCAGTAGCTGAAGTAATTACAATGGCCAAAAAGGATTTAAAGAAAGGTGAAAGGCTAGATGGAATAGGAGAATATACAGTCCTAGGGAGTATAGACACATATGAAGTAGCAAAAAAGGAGAATTTAGTGCCAATAGGTCTTATAAATGACAATGCAATAGTTAAGAGAGATATCAAAAAAGGTGAATTTATTACTTATGATATGGTAGATGTGGATACTAATACTGCAATATATAAATTAAGGAAGATGCAAGATGGCTTAAGATAAAATCACATTAGAATGGGAACTACCTTGTGTATTTATGAATTATGATAAAATTACTTACTTATATCAAAAAAGTTGAGTAGACTATTTTATAGTTTTCTCAACTTTTTTATTTAAAATGATAATTTCAATTAACTTTTTATGAAATATGTAGAAATATAGCAGAAGATGATGAATGAAAACTATTGTTTTTTTCAAGGGGGGGTATATACTTAATATACGCATCAATGGCTGATTACACAATGCAATTAGTTAGGGTATAGAGGGGTGATTCAAATGAACTAATATAAAGAAATAATAAAATTTGAAAGAATTTTATTATATAAATTGCAATAAACTAATTACATGGTAAAACTAACCAGAAAAAATCTT
>NZ_JBEBOY010000065.1:0-11832 GCF_040396155.1 Tissierella praeacuta | reverse complement strand
GAACAAAATATAGAATACGATTTATTTGATTTTAGTGAATTATTTGAATATGAAAATGAACAAAAATATGATGCCTTAAAAACTGTTAATTTAGTTTCAGCATTAACAAAAAATAATGGTGTTAAGGAAAAAGTTATTACCGATACGTATATACAGGGAAACAAGTTATCTATTTCAACAAATGGAATATATACGGGAACAGCATTTTATCAAGAAGAGGATTTTATTCTTCAGGACAGTATTTCTGTATCATTAAAAAATAAAGAATTAAACAAATATATAGGGATGTATTTAATTACTGTCATTAATTATGAAAATTTTAGATTTGATTATGGAAGAAAGAGTGGAAAATCAAGACTAAATAGACTTAAATTAAGATTGCCGATAAATGACTATGGAAATCCTGATTATGATTATATGGAAAGATATATTAAAACTTTAGAATTTAGTAAATATATTTAACTAAAATTTAAACAAAATATATCCTTGAAAAGATTAATAGAGTCCTTAATTAAGAACTCTATTTTCTTTAATTTAAAAAACTTTAAGTTTTCATAGTTTTCATATCATTTACAAGGTTTATAAGTAAAAGCTTTGAGTATTTCATCTATTATCTGTTAATACTATATTTTTTATAAATTGGCAGATACAGTCATCAATTCTTTTTATTTCCCTACGGTAAATATTTAATTTGTCTGTCATAAACACTCTACACATGTGGAGTGCGTGACAATGATAACGCGTTGTGGTTCTGAGGAGAAAAAACAGAATTTGACCATGACATATAGTGGCTGAAGGATGAAGTTTAGGTCAAAAATCATTGGAAAAACACTGTTTTTTTAGCCTTAAAAATAGAGAGAAATATAGATGATAGATGAATTATATACATAGTCAGATTTATGTGACATAGGAGAGAGTAATTAAAATGTAAAAGCTTAAAAGAAGTTAATTGTAGCTAGGAGGACATTTAATTATGGCATTTAGTAAACTAGTATCTTTTGTGGAAGAAAAGAGATACTGTTTTTTAATATTGCTATTTTGATTAGAGGTATTCCCGATGTAGGTATCGGCAAAATACAAGTTATATGAAATACAATAGATTTGATGGGTCATGACGTTGAGAAATGTAGTTAATAAGGAGGCGAATAAGACGATGAATCACCTGATATTTGAGATGAATTATAGAAAGGTCAAAAATATGTTGAGAAATATCCGAAAAATATGCGTACTAATTATAATTCTAGTTTTGTTATGTTCATGTAATGTTGTCCAAGAAAGTGAAAGAGATAGTATAAGTACACCCTCAGAACGAAAAACAGCAGTTTCAGAATTAAATGTATCAGAAAGCTCTGAAATAGAAAAAGAATACTATTTTGAACCAAATGTTTCTATAATTGAAGGCAAATTAATTACAAGAATGTACTATGGACCTCCGGGATATGGAGAGAACCCTGATACTGATGCCCAAGAGCATCCATGTATTTTACAACTAGATGACCTAATTCAGGTTATTTCACAAGAAGGTGATCTCAACAATTCAGATAGATCCGAAGTTACTGAGATACAAGTAGTTCCTATGAACCAAGAAGATACTGAAATAGTAAATTAGTATATAGATAAACGTATTATAATTCAAGGAACTTTATTTTTAGCTCATATAGACCACCATCATACTGATGTATTGATACAGGTAGAAAAAGTTCTGGATTAAATGTAATTTGCATAAATTATTGGTATGTGTTATAATCAAATTTAATATTTACAATTGAAAAACAAATCACATCGCTGAATTCTTAAATGAAGCGGGGGACCCAATCTTCGGGGGTGTATCCATTTTGGAGGGGCAGAACCCTTTAGCCCTAACCCGACAGCTAACCTCGTAAGCGTATAAAGGAGAGTAATGTTCTGCTTATTAGAACTATGGGACTCCATGGTTCTTTTTTGTACCCAAAATTAAGTTTACATAATAAGGATCCAATCCATTAGCCAATCATAGATTGCTAATGGGACGGGAACCTTGTTGTTTCACAATATTTATTGGCTTAATTATTCCCTTAATGGATTTTTTTCAATTATAAAAAAAGGGGAGGGTGTTGAATCATGAGAAAGTTTTTCAGCGTAATTCTATTATTAATATTAGTAATTACTTCTACTTTTGTTTATTCAAAAGAAGTAACAATAAAAGAAATAGCCTTTGCAGATGTTGGCTGGGACAGTGTGAAATTCCACAATGCAGTAGCAGGATTAATAGCAGAACAAATCTTTGGGTACAAATGGAGAGAAGTTCCTGGATCAACTACTGTATTACACGAAGGCTTACTTAAAGGTGAGATTGATATCCATATGGAAGAGTGGACAGATAATCTAGCTACTTATGAGAAGGACTTAAATGAAGGTAAATTTAAAGACTTAGGGGTAAATTTTGATGATAATGATCAAGGCTTTTATGTTCCAAGATATGTAGTTGAAGGGGATGCTGAAAGAGGAATTAAAGCAGTGGCTCCTGATTTAAAATATGTATGGGATTTAAAGAAATATCCGGATGTATTTCCAGATGAAGAAATAAGGGGTATGGGTAGAGTTTATGGTGCAATTCCTGGTTGGGAAGTTGATGAGATTATTCACAATAAATATCTACACTATAATCTGGACGAAAACTTTGTGTATTTTAGACCAGGTTCAGATGCAGCTTTATCATCAGCCTTAACTTCAGCCTATGAAAAGGGTGAACCAATAGTTGCATATTATTGGGAACCAACTTGGCTCATGGGTAAATATGATTTTGTATTATTGAAAGATAAATCCTTTGATGCTAACACATATGTAGAAGGGAAAACTGAACTACCTTCTGTAAAAGTAAATATAGGGGTAAGTAATAAATTCTATGAACAAAGTCCTGAAATGGTTGAATTCCTTACAAAATATAAGACTTCAAGTGCTTTAACCTCAGAGGCACTAGCACATATGCAAGAAACTGGGGCTAATTATATAGAAACAGTAAAATGGTTCCTAAATCAACATGATGAATTAATAGATCAGTGGCTAAATCCAGGTGATGCACAAAAGATTAGAGCTTATTTAGGTACAGGTGAAAAGACTGAAACATCCAATTGGTTAAGGGACTTTCCATTTAAGATACCTTTAAATCTTGATGATATAGATACTTCAGTTAGAAATTTTAGTATAAAATATGATTCGTTTTTCAGTAAGATAAGATTATTCTTAGGTAGTTTAGTAAATGTAATCTACAGGGTATTAGATTTCATACCTTGGTTTATATCCTTAATATTAGTATTCTTAGTAGGTTGGAGAATAAGCAGAAAGATTGGGAAAGGAATACTATATGCGGGTTTACTATTCCTTATAGGGGCTCTAGGACTGTGGAATTTTATGAATGAAACACTATCCATAGTCATAGCTTCAGTTATAATTTCATTGGCACTGGGCTTTCCATTGGGAATAATCATCTCAACTAGTGAAAGGGCAAATCGAATAATTCGACCAGTATTAGACACAATGCAGACAATGCCAGTATTTGTATATCTAATCCCAGCTTTATTATTCTTTGGCTTAGGTAAACCACCTGCAGTAATAGCAACAACAATTTATGCTATAGTACCAATTATTAGGCTTACAAGTCATGGAATTAGACAAATAGACAAAGAAGTAGTGGAAGCATCCTTATCCTTTGGTTCCACCAGATTACAATCCTTAATAAAAGTACAAATACCACAAGCTTTACCAACAATAATGACTGGAGTAAACCAAACCCTTATGATGGCAATGTCCATGGTTGTTACAACCTCCATGATAGGAGCTACTGGTTTAGGTATGGAAGTTCTAATAAGTGTTAACCGAGTAGAGATAGGTAGAGGACTAGTATCTGGTACTGCAGTTGTAATTATTGCAGTCTTATTAGATAGAATAACTCAAGGCTTTGTCAATGGTAGGGAGGTAATCTTAGATGAAGAATAATATTTTAAGCATTAAAAACTTAAGTAGATTATATGGTGTAGAAAAAAGTAGAGCATTAAAAATGAAAAGCTCAGGAGCATCTAAGGACGAAGTCTATAAAAAAACTGGAGTAACTGTGGCACTTTGGGATGTAACCTTGGATGTAAAAAAAGGAGAAATATTTGTAATAATAGGTTTATCAGGCTCTGGTAAATCAACATTAGTTAGATGTTTTAATATGCTAAACAAACCTAGTTCAGGAAAAATTCTATTTAATGATAAGGATATAAGCAAATTTAATAAAAAGGAATTAAATGAATATAGAAGAAATAACATCGCCATGGTATTTCAAAACTTTGGACTTATGTCTCACAGAGATGTTTTAGGTAATGTAGAATACGGCCTTGAAATTAAGGGGGTGTCCAAAGAGAAGCGTCAAGCTAAAGCAAGAGAAATGATTTCCATGGTATGCTTGGAAGGTTTGGAGAATGAACCTATATCAAATCTCTCAGGAGGTATGAAGCAAAGGGTAGGATTAGCAAGGGCTCTAGCTAATGATCCAGACATACTTTTAATGGATGAACCATTTTCTGCGCTAGACCCTTTAGTTAGAAAGGATATGCAGTTTGAACTTCTATCTATTCAAAAGAAATTAGATAAGACCATAATATTTATAACTCACGATATTAATGAAGCCTTTAAATTAGGTGATAGGGTAGCTATAATGCGTGATGGAGAATTGATCCAACTTGATACTCCGGAGATGATATCTGAGTATCCAGCAAATAATTATGTAAGACAATTTATAAATGATGCAGATAAAACTCAGGTAATTAGCGTTAAAAATGTAATGGCTATTCCAAATAGTATTGTTCGTAGAACAGATAGCCTGAGTTATGCTATAAATATCATGAGAAGCAATAGGGTTTCTAGTGCTTATGTCGTTGGAGATAAGATGAAATTATTAGGAATAGTTACAATTGATGATGCTGTACGAGCTAGAAATGAAAAATTATCATTATCAGATGTAATTATAGAAAATATAATGACCACAGCTCCAGATACATTATTACATGATATAATCCCTATGGCTGTAGAAACTAGGTATCCTATAGCTGTAATAGATAATGATGGAAGTCTAAATGGGATATTATCAAAGGCTGATGTATTGTCATCCATGTTGTAATAAGGTAAGTGATAAATAATCAAATGTAACTATAATAATGGCAGCCATTTTTGGGGCTGCCTAACTTTATCTAAATTATTTGATTCTTGTTTTGTGGAGGAAGAGATAGAATGAAAGATCTATTTTGGGAAGGATATGGATTTGCCATTTTATACCAGAGGCTTGAGGATAGTGTTTTTTGGTGGATAAAGGCTATGAAAAGGTAAAATGGATAATCAGGTGCCTTTATGTTATTATTAATCGTCAAGAATAGCAATACAAATTGATAAGTTTTTATATATAAATAAGTTAAATATTAAAGAGGGCGAAAATAAAAACATAGAAGGATGGTTCTATTGTGTTATATTTAATCTTAAATAAATTTTCGACAAAATTTGACAATAAGAGATGAAGTATAATCAAAAATGGATGATATATATTATATGATCAAATATGAAGTTATATAATATATTATGTAACAAATTTAAACTCAATCTGATGATAATAAAATATAAAGATTAGATATAGTTACTCACAGGCCATTACATTGATTGAAAAGATGATTGTTAAAAAATTATTAATGGACTAAATCGGATTAAAGTTATTTAAGCTATATCAACAAATTATAATTTGCAACATTAAAATTACAGTAAATGGGGGAAATAGTAGGAGTTATTGGTATAAATGTTTACGATAATAAGATAGCGGAAATTTTATCTAATATGAAAAGCTATGAAGATGATAGATATATGTTATTAGATAAAGATGGTATAATATTAGTTGATTCAAACAATGAATATACTTCAAAATCTATATCTGATTTGGGCATAGAAAAATTACAAACTGTATTAGAAGAAGATAATGTGGATTTTAACGATAAAGTAGGTAAAGACAAATATGTAATCCAAAGTAGAAAAATACTAGGATTAGATAGAACTATAGTAAGTTTTATTAAGGAGAAATCTTTATATGGATTAATAGATACTATATGGTGTTAGTATATAAGTATGGACACAAAAAGTTTAACACGATACAATAATTAAAATAAAGGTGTGTTAAACAATGTCCAAGAACGGTATCCGATAATTAAAACATCAGAAGCTTTAAATGAAATAGTTTCAGGAAACTTAAATTTAGATATAGATGAAAGTATTTTAAAAGGAAATGATGAGACTTCTTTATTAGTTAAGTCAACTAAAAAATTAAGGGATGATATATGCTATATTATTGGAGAAATAAAAGATTTGACCAGAAAATTAGAAGATAGATCTTTAAACCTAGAGAAATCATCATTAGTTTCTTCTAAGGCAACAGAAGAAGTAGCAACCGCTATGGAAAACTTAGCTGCAAGAACAGTAAATCAAGCAGACAGAGCATCTAATATTAGGGGAAATTTAGATTGTATAGATTCAAGTATAAACAATATATCTGATAAAATTAATGAAGTAAGCCATATATCAGTAGAAACTAAAACTAACAGTTTAAATGCTCTAGAAGAAATGAAGGAGCTAAAGCAAAAGAAAAATAAGAGTATCAGTAAATTAATAGAATTTGAAGGCATTATAGAAAAAATAGTTACTAATGCAAATAATGCCCAAGATTTTACAGATTCCATACAGACAATATCTGCTCAAACTAATTTATTAGCACTTAATGCTTCTATAGAAGCTGCAAGGGCTGGTGAAGCGAGAAGGGGATTTGCAATAGTAGCAGATGAAATACGAAAACTTTCAAATCAAACGGAACTTGCGACAAATGATATAAACAATTTTATTCAAGATATAAAATATAATTCTAAGGACTCGGTATTAATGATGGAGGAAGTAAAGTCAGTATTTGAAGAATTAAACAGTGCCTTTGAAAGTTCAGAAAATGTATTAAAAAACAATATTGATTCAACAACCCTATTATCAGATAATATAATTGCTGTCTTAAGCGAATCTACAAATCTATATGAAGTTAAAAATGGCATAATTACTTCCATAAATAGAAGGAGTAGAAGAAACTTCTGCTATTACCGAAGAAGTAACGGCTTCTGTTGAAGAACAAACTAGTATGACAAAGGAAGTATCTCGTTTATCAATAGATTTAAGGGATTTATCTGAAAATCTAAAATATGCAGTTAACAATTTTAAAATCTAATAAATATAGGTAAATGATAAAGAACTAATATGCCTTTGTCAAGTAGACAAGGAATATATCACTTTATGTGTCATTATTCAATCAACTATACTATGAATTATCATCCATTAGCTGTTACAGAAATGTGGCAGCTTTTTTTTAATATTTAAGATTAAAATGATTACTTTATCTGCGGCAGTATCTTTCGTTGTATCGAGGTTCTATGTGAAGCTGTTCAGAGAGATATCCTAGGAAAAGCACTAATAATAATTTGATAGAATGGATTTGGTTTATATGGTATAATAAGTTAATTATTTATTAGCAAACTGCCTAAGTTTGTTGTACGGCACAACGATTTTAATGATGGTGTGTCTTTGAATTTATTATATTTTGTACGAGGAGAAATAGACATGAGACTAGAATTGAAACAAATTTTTATGCCAAATCTAAACCCGAATAACGAATATACCAATTATGAGAAGAAGTTGCAGCCACATATGAAATTTGAACCTCTTGAACTTAATGAGTTGTATGAAAAACATAAGGACGAAATTATGGAAATTGTCACAAAAGAAATCACTGAATATTTGGAAGATGAAGGAGCTTGCAATGATGATGAATATATGTTTCCTCGCAGATGTGAAATGACAGGCGAATGGTATATTGGGGATATTAGGTTATATGAAGAAAACGGAAGAATTTGGGGGGGCGTTTTTATACGCTTCTTAGGATATTATCCTGCTCCCACTGTTCGTATGCCAATAGATGATTATTTGGGATTAGATGTATGGGTAGCTTATGACCAAGAGCAGGGAAAGTTCGTTTTTGATGATGGACTTGATAGCTCTTCAATATGAATCAAATGATACAGTCATATCGGTCATCTAAAATTCCATGTGGCAATTTATAATTCCCATAGATTATGAGCATAATCGGGAGTTGGAAAGTTTCAATTTGAAGTGCAGGCTGTTTGTCGAAATTATAAATATGGATTGGAGTTGTAATCATATGAGAAAAGAATTGGAATTTCCCCAAATAGATGAAGGTAAGCTTGAAATGGTGACGAAAATAATTAATTATATTGTTGATAAAGGAAGTGGAGATTGCAGCAAGGAATTAGTTGAACTTAGTAAAATTACGGGAAAAGAACATAATGAAATGGAATTTGCTGAATATTGGGGATGGACTGATTTAGACAACTTAGCAATGACTGCAATGATTCCAGAGCCGCCATGTATCAAAGGTTTGGAGAGAAGTGAAATAATAATCTTAATAACGATGATAAAAGGCAGCTTTGAAAGTGGTGAAGATAATAAAGCGGATTACTATATAGAATTACTTCATAAGTCTCTACCTTTAAGTAATGTCATAGATCATATAATGTCTCGAGGTAGTATTGAAGAGATTGCAGATAAGATGATTAAGGCTGCTTCAAATAGCGTTATTGCATTATAATAGATTATCTTTAATGACAAGACTATAGTATTCGTTTCTGTATGCGAATTAAAACAAAGCTACAGGAAATTTATATTTTGTGGAGGAGGAGAATTAAAATGGCATTACAGAAAATTTACGATTACTTCCGTAACTATGATAAAAATACATATCAAGTGGTTGCATGTATGGGGAATGAACCGTCTGAATCGGATATATCTGCATTTGAAAGAAGTATTGGAAATATGCTACCGCAGGAGTTTAGAGAGTTTACTATGTCACCGCTGGGCGGACTCTATATGAATGTGAGAGAAGAAGTTTGGCCGCAAGCAAAGCAATTTGATATTGGTCCGTTTTGGTCTTTTTGCCGTGGCATCATTGTTTATGGCATAGCAAAAGAAATACCAGATTTTTTAGATATCCGTGTTAAGACAAAAGAATTACATGAAGCAGGATTTACAGACTATATTCCTTTCTTATCCATTATTGGAAATGGTGACGAAATATTCTGTTTTGATAAGAATGGTAATATTGTTATATTAGATTATTATCAGACAGGCGAGACAACTTCAATAGAGGGGGGTTTTTCAGATTGTTTGATGAAACAAATAGAGGAATTGGAAGAACGCAAGAACAAAAAGGTCCGTGGAGAAGATAAATAGGAAATTTATTGAGCAGTTTTGAACCAAAGTTTATTTATATAAATTTGCAAATAAAAATTTTAAGGAGAAGTAAACATGGATACATTAGATAAAATGACTTTAGAAACTTATGAAAAAATATGTAAAGAAGCAGATGCTTTGCTGGAAGACGACTATTACAATGGAGCTATATCATGTTTTCAAAGAGCTTTAGATATCTTACCTGATGGGCTTTGGGGGTGTGAAGCCTATGCTTATGCCGGAAAGGGTGAGGCATATCAGTCATTAAAAAATTGGGAAGAAGCTTTTCAGTCATT
The DNA here is from genome assembly GCF_040396155.1 of Tissierella praeacuta. GTDB lineage: Bacteria > Bacillota > Clostridia > Tissierellales > Tissierellaceae > Tissierella > Tissierella praeacuta_A. Next base: position 2,200 of record NZ_JBEBOY010000065.1, on the reverse strand, counting down.
CATGTGGGCATATGCAAGTGGACAGACTGAAAACCCTTATATTCTTATGAATATAGGAATTTGTCATTATCACCTTCATAATTTAGTGAAGGCTAGAGAATTTCTTTTAGCCGCCTATAAAATAGGTGGAGAAGACGTTTTTGAGGGAGCAGAAGAATATTTGGATGTCATTGATCCACAACTATGAGGATGATTTGATAGTACATTTTAATGGTTTACATAACATACAGTTAATGAACATTTACTCCCGTAGGCGAATTAGAATAAAGCTGTAGGAAATTTATACAATCCTACTGAATAGCAAATCGAAATTTGGAGTTAAAAATGAGAATTATAAAATATTATTTAATGCCGGAAGCAAACTATCATGGCGAATATGATAGAAAAGAAGCACATTATTTGGTAAAAAGGGGTTCTGTCGCAGATATGATACACGATAGTTCAATGTTATGGGGATATGGTTTTGATAAGGTTATTCCTGATTTTAAACAGTTAAATGATATCTTACTTAGTGGAGGGTTTGGAAGGTTAGTTGAATGGGAGCCATTTGAAATAACAGAAAATGAATATTTAGAAATTATGGAGCAACTTCTAAATATCTCCATGAACCGACCATATAGAAAGGGGTAATATCCAATTTATTGGTGGGAGTATAAACAACATATAGAAGATGTAGCTTCTTATTTATAAATTTTAACTAGTACAACGAGTTAATTTAATATTTAAGCATAAAAAAGCAGATGAAAATATAAATCATCTGTTTTTCTATGCTTAGATTAATTAGATGCATTGAGATTATTACATATAGGTTAATTAATAAACAACAATAATTTATTGAAATACAATAAATTGTTGTTGAAATATAATAAAGAAGTAGTATACTTATAGTAGTGAATATATAATAAAAGGAGAATAAGTTAATATGCAATCATGGAAAGTAAATATTCTTAGAATATCTGTAAATTTAATTATTATTTTGTGACTATTTATATTTTGGTTACCAGATGTAGACAACTCTTTTGAAAAATCAGCACTAGGATTTTACCATATGAAAATACTTTTAAAGATGTTAACTATGTTTACTGCATTTATAATATATATATTTATAGAAATATTAAAAGAACTATTGTTAAAATCCGTAGAAATAAAAGCTGAAAATGAACTTACAATATAGGTGCTATTTTAGAGTATGTGGAAGAAAATTAATAGACAGGAGTGATTTGATTGTTAATGTTAATTGGAATGGTAGTAACTATATTTTTAGCTATTATACCTATGAAAAATATAGATATGAATAATAAAAAACATAAATACATGGTTTTGTTGGGACCTTTCATATTAGGAGGTATATTATATTTAAGCATATTTCTGTTGACTAAAGATAACCCACCAGGTGTATGTGATGGAGCAGCTATACTTGGAATTCTTTTTTCATTTATATTGATTGGGATAGGGGTATTAATCAATATAATTAATATAATATATTTGATTATTAATAATCATCTAGTAAAAGAAGGAATTATAAAATATAAAAAACAAATTATTATCATTATAATAATATTATTAATTATTTTGTTTTACAGGCATAGCACCAAAATAAATAGGAATATATCTAAGGATTTAGGAATTAAGATTCCTAAATCTTTAGAATTTCAATATGAAGATACTCATGGAGGATTTCATGGTGATGGCATAACTTTGGCTAAGTCAAATATTACACAGAATAATATACAATACATACTAAATAAATCTAAATCAAAATGGAATAAAGTACCTATGTCAAAAGAAATAAATTTAAGGATATATGGGGGAGTTGAAAATAATATAACTTATAGTTATGATATAGCTAAAGATTTAAATATGGAAAATATAAAAAGTGGATATTGGGTATTTTTAGATAGATGGGAAAATAAAAAAGAATATACTAATGGAGAAGAGTTATTGGATAGTAAAAGGTATTCTCAGAATTTTAGTTTAGGAATAATAGATTCAGATAATAATGTTTTTTATTATATTAAATTTGATAGCTAATATATGACTATTGAATATGAAAAAGTCAGGTTTAACTTCTGTAAAAAAGTGGGTAAAAATCAGGTAAAAACTATGTTTTTGGAGTTTAAACTGACATAGGGGATAAATATCAATTAGAAAGACCAACTATAAAAAGTCAAGGAATAAAAGAAAATAATTTAAGAATTTT
>NZ_JBEBOY010000064.1:0-11969 GCF_040396155.1 Tissierella praeacuta | reverse complement strand
AACATAATTGCTGGAGTTTTTATATTTGTAATTTTTAACTAGCACAACAGGTAAAATTATTAAATTTGGGGAGAGATTTTATTGATTGATATAACTTTATTGGGAACTGGCGGAGGATTACCTATGCCTAATAGATTTTTATCCTCTACGATTATAAGTTATAAAGGGAGTAAGATTCTTATGGATTGTGGAGAGGGAACCCAGGTATCTATGAGAAATTTAAAAACGGGATTTAAGCATATTGATATAATATGTTTAACCCATGTTCATGGAGATCATATTTTTGGTTTACCAGGACTTCTTTCAACCATTGGAAATAGCGGTAGAACTGAACCTATTACAATAGTAGGTCCTAGAGGGATTTTTGATGTAGTAAGGGGACTTATATTATCAATTCCTTATCTTCCTTATACTATAAATATAATAGAAAGTCCTAGGAAACCTTTAAACATTCAAAGCTCAGATAATATAATGTCAGTAAAAGAGGATAGTGAAAAATCTTTAAGAACTGATATTATCCTTTCCGCTGTAGAACTAGAACATTCATCACCGTGTTTAGGATATAATTTTTATATAAAAAGAAAACCTAAGTTTTATCCAGAAAAAGCAGAAAAATACGAAGTGCCTAAGGAAATATGGAAAAAACTTCAAAATGGAGAAATTATGATGTATAATAATAAAACATATACTCCTGATATGGTACTTGGAGAGGAACGAAAGGGAATAAAAATAAGTTATATAACGGACACAAGGCCAATAGATAGAATAATAGATTTTATAAATGAAAGTAATTTATTTATTTGCGAAGGAACATATGGAGATAATGAAGATTTAGATAAGGCAATAAAAAATAAACATATGTTGTTTAGTGAAGCAGCAGAATTGGCATATAAGGGAAATGTAGAGGAGCTTTTACTTACTCATTTTAGTCCGTCCATGGATGAGCCAGAGTTGTATAAAGTAAATGCCATAAATGTATTTTCAAATACAGTTATAGGATATGATGGCTTTGCTAAGAAGTTGAATTTCACATAATATATAACACTATGCATTAGCTGTATTTATTATATATAAATGGGGTGATGTATAATGAAGTTTGATAAATATGTGGCTGCAGGAAATGATTTTATTTTGTTTAATGGTATAGAAGAAAATATAAAGGCTTATAATGACCTGGCTTTAAAAGTTTGTGATAGACATTTTGGTATTGGTGCAGATGGTATTATGGTATGCGAAAATAGTGATATAGCAGATATAAAAATGATTTATTACAATTCAGATGGTTCCCAGGGAGAAATGTGCGGAAATGGAATTAGGTCTTTTGTTAAATATGTTTATGATTATGGTATTGTTAGAAGTAAATCTATAGCAGTAGAAACACTGGCTGGTATAAAGTATGTTACTATGGAAACTGATAATTTAGGGGAAGTGACTAGTATTAAAGTAGATATGGGGGAGCCTATATTTCATGGAAGTAAAATCCCAATAGAAATAAATAAAGAGAAAATAATAGAAGAAATTATAGCTATAGATGGAAATAAATATAGATTTTCGGCATTGAAAGTAGGGGTTCCTCATGTTGTTATCTTTGTAAAAGATATAAAAGAAATTAATATAAATGATTTAGGAAGAAAGATAGAGAATTATCCATTATTTCCGAGGAAAACTAATGTTAACTTTGTAGAAATTATAGATCATAATAATATTAATATTTATACTTGGGAAAGAGGAGCAGGCAGAACTTTAGGATGTGGCACTGGTTCCTGTGCTGCTGTAGTTATAGGTAATTTACTGGATAAACTTTATAAAAAGGTTTCTGTAAATACAGAAGGAGGTAGTCTAGTAATAGAATGGAGAGATGATTACAAGATTTTTATGTCTGGTAATGCAACTCATATAGCTAGGGGAGAAATTTATTGAACCAAATATTAATCGTAATAATCCCTATTATATAATCATAAAATTATATATAGATTAGTAATGGGGAGGGGGACGAGTGTTTGATGAATTTATGAGTGCAGATATATTAAAGACCTTTGTAGGGTTGACGACTGCAGTAACAGTAGTAGTACAATTTACTAAGCCTATAGTAAAGAAGACATTTGGAGATTCCATGGTAAGAATATATGCATTTGTTGTTGCCTTAATATTTACTTTTGTCTTTGCTAGGGATGCTAGTGGTATTCAGGGTATTATATTAACTATTGTAAATGCTATGATGGTAGCAGTAGCAAGTATGGGAGGCTATGAAATTATATCAGATCCAATGGCACAGAAAGCTAAGAAATAATTAAGAGGTACCTTGAGTTATATAGAAGCTTAGGGTACCTTTATTTGCTATTTTTATTTATATATCTAATTAACCATTCTAAAGATTGTTCAGGCTTTACCCATAAATCGGGAGAGATTCCTAAACCATCAATATTAGTGAAATCTTTGCTCATATATATTTTATGAGAGATACCAATTGGTATCTGTGAATTTGGCAGATAACTGGAATTACAATTTCCCGTTAGCATACATCCATTTGTATTAGTTCCAATTAAAGTAACATTATCTAATTTTTTTAAATAATATGTGAAGAATTCTGCTGCAGAGGATGTATTTTTATCTATAAGTATAAATATATTTGTCTTATTTTCCACCTGTTTGAAATCTTCATATTCAATAGGACTCCAGCCAGGATAATATCTTTCATGTTTATACCTAGATATTTTTTCAAGACATTCATCTTTTATATCTTCAGGTTCATTGTCTTTTGATTTAAATTTATCTTTTGATAAACTAATACTAGTATTTGTATATAGTCCTGCTTCAATTATATCTTTTCTAAGTTTTGTTCCAGTAAATCCTTCATACCATTTATCTATATTAATCATACTTCCGCCAGAGTTATTTCGTAAATCTATAATTATATTGTCTTTTCCTCTTAGTTTTTTACTATCTTTTATAAAATTTTCAATGGTATTGTCTTTTGGTGTAATCCTGCATAAAGAGTTTACTTCTAATATAGGAATATTATTTATTTCATAATATTTATAACCGCTTGTACTCTTATTCTTATTATATAATGGGATATATTCAAAGAGACTGAGTTTTTCTTCTCTAACATATCCATCAGATTTTAACAAGAGGTTAAGAGGTATGGAAACATCATCTGTAGTAGATAGTATTCCTAATTTATATACTGTATTCCCATCCTTGTCCAAGGATTCTTTAATGTAATCTCAAGGTTCTTCGTTATTAACCTTTTTAAGATAAAAAGGTTTACTAGATATTTTGGTATAATATCCATTATCATCTTTATGAAGTATAAATTTTTCATTACTAAAATACTTAGTGTAATTACATAGTTTGTAATTTCCTATACTAAAATGAGAATCTTGTATAAATTTAAGTTCTGAATATATAATATTTAAAAACTTATTTACCTCAATATCCTCTCCGCTAGATGCTACTACAGACCAAATAATATTTTTTTTAGCAGGAATAAAGATATCATCTCCTCCGAAAAATTCATATCCAGCATATCCAAACTTTAGTAAACTAAATAAATATTCTGTATCTTCAACGGCCTCATATTTATTAATTAAGGAAACATCTTTACAAGTCAAATTTTCATTTGTATGATTTACTACAGGAAGCTCGTCCTCGAAATTGTCGTATTTATAAAGCAAACTATTAAATTGAGATTTGATTTCAGATAGATATTTATTATTTGGCATTATATATTCGGCATTAAAAACTAATATTGAAATAGCCAATATTATTAGAAATACGTATGAAAATTTTATTTTATTCATAGTATCACCTCAATTTAAAGACAAAACTTGTAATTAGTATGTATTTAAATACAATATTATATATGTTATTATATTTATAAATATATGTTTTTGTCAATGATATGGCATATTAATATGCAAGATTGTTAAATATTTGGAGGGGTTATAAAATGGATAAAGTAATTGGTTTTATAGGATGTGGAAATATGGCAAAGTCAATGATTGGAGGTTTAATAGGGTCCAAGATAATTCTTCCAGAGAAGATAATTGCCTCAGCGAAAACAAAATCAACATTGGAAAAGATTAAAAGAGACTATAGAATCAATACTACTTTAGATAATAAAAAAGTTGCTAGAGAAGCAGATTATTTAATATTAGCAGTGAAGCCATATATGCATGAGTTAATATTAAAAGAAATAAAAGGCGAGATAAATCAAGAATGTACAGTTATTACAATAGCCGCAGGCATTAGTATTGATTATATAAAAAAATATTTAGGTGAAGATATACTAGCAGTTAAAGCTATGCCTAATACTCCAGTTATGGTAGGAGAAGGAATAACAGCGTTATCATTTGATGATATAATAGATGAAAACGCAAGGGAAGAAATAGCTAGTATATTTAATAGCTTTGGCAGAACAGAGATCTTAGAAGAAGATCTTATGGATGGTTTTACCGCTTTATGCGGTTCCTCACCTGCATACGTATATATGATGATAGAAGCCATGGGTGATGGAGGAGTATTACAAGGAATACCAAGGAAGCAGGCATATAAGATGGCGGCCCAAGCAGTACTTGGTGCAGCAAAGATGGTTTTAGATACGGATAGTCATCCAGGAGAATTAAAGGATAATGTATGTTCACCTAAAGGTACAACAATAGAGGCAGTGGCTAAGCTAGAAGAAATGGGCTTTAGAAGAAGTATAATTGAAGCCATGAGGGTATGCGGAGAAAAATCCAAAAGAATGAATAAATGACTAATATTAAATTTGGAGGACAATTATGAGGAAGAGACATAGTATAACAAGATTGCTTTTAATTTTTTCATGCTTCCTGTTTATATTTTTAGGAACAGTAATATATACTCATATTAAATCAACAGAAGATAATATAGGAAATGAAAAAAGTGAATTAAGTAAAGAAATAGACGAGAATGACAGTAATGAAGAAAAAGGAGAAAATAGAATATCTTCTATAAAAATTTTAGCAGCAGGAGATATAATGTTTCATTCTCCACAATATAAAGTCGCTTTTAATAAGGAAACTAAATCCTATGATTTTACTAATACTTTTAGATATATAAAAAAATATGTAGAGGAAGCAGATTTAGCATTGGCGAATTTTGAGACGGTAACAGCTGGAGCAGAAATTGGTTTTTCTGGTTTTCCGAGATTTAATACTCCAAAGGAATCACTTTTAGCCATAAAGGAAACAGGATTTGATATATTATCTACAGCTAATAATCATTGTTTAGATCAGGGCAAAAAAGGGATAATTCAAACCATAGATAATATAAATGAGTATGGAATGAAGAACATGGGAACATATAAAGAGCCTAATGATAATATCCTTATAGAAGAGGTAGAAGATGTAAAAATAGGACTTCTTTCATATACCTATGGCTTAAATGGAATGGATAACGCCCTAAGTAAAGAGGAACTATCCTATATGATAAATAGAATAGATGAAGAAAAAATAAAAAATGATATAGAAAAGGTAAAATCATTAGGTACTGATTTAGTTGTAGTATTCATTCACTGGGGAAATGAATATCAAAGAGAACCTTCCGATTATCAATTGGAATTAGGAAGTAAAATGGTTGAATGGGGTGCAAATATTATATTAGGTAGTCATCCTCATGTAATTCAAAAAACTGAAATAATCAATAAAGACGGAAAAGATAATTTTATTATTTATTCCATGGGTAATTTTTTATCTAACCAAAGAAAAGAAAACACAGATAATTCATATACAGAAGATGGAGTTATGGTTAATTTAAACATAGAGAAGGATTTTTCCTCTGGAGAAACAATTATTAAAAGTATAGACTATATACCTACATGGGTCTACAGACATAGAGAAAACGGCAAGTTATCTTATGAAATTTTACCGATAGATGATTATATTCAGGGAAAATTAGATATAGAAGTAGTAGACTCTCTAAAACCAAGACTTGAAAAATCCTTTAAGGATACTATGGACAAGATGATAGAAAATTAAAAGTTTTCAGAATTAAATTAAATTTGTTATATTCAATTTATTAGTTCAATTAATGGAATAGTTATTATATAATAGGGATAGAAGTGAAAATACGATAAAAGGCGTGGTAAACCTTGGAAATTTTTAATAGATTATTTTCAAATATGAGAATAAGAGATGTCATAGACATCATTATTGTAGCAGTAGTTTTTTATAAAGTTTTTAAGTTAATTAGAGAAACAAGAGCAGAACAACTTATTAAAGGAATATTTGTTATATTTGTATTCGAAAAAATAAGTGGAGAAGGATGGCTAGAACTATATACTATTAATTGGATATTAAAAAACACCATGACAGTAGGGGTTATAGCTATATTAATTGTATTTCAACCGGAACTTAGACGTGGACTTGAATATATAGGTAGATCTAGATTTTTTACTAAATCGTTCTTGGAGATAAAAGGAGAAAGTCTATCTAAAACTGTAGAAGAAATAGTTGAGGCTTGTGCATCCTTATCTAGACAAAAAATCGGGGCATTAATTGTTCTTGAAAGAGACACAGGATTAAACGAAGTTGTAGAAACAGGTACTAGAATAAATGGTATAGTGTCTAGTAATTTACTAATCAATATTTTTATTCCAAATACTCCTTTACATGATGGTGCAGTAATTATAAAAGAAGATATGATTAAGGCAGCAGCTTGTTTTTTACCACTTACAGAAAACATGAACTTAAGCAAAGAGCTAGGAACTAGACATAGAGCAGCACTAGGTATATCGGAAAGATCCGATAGTTTAGCCATAATAGTTTCTGAGGAAACAGGGGCGATTTCAATAGCTGAAAATGGAGTTATAGCAAGGCATTTAGATTCTAAGACATTAAAACAAATACTAACTGATATGTATAAGCCAAAGGATTCACCCCAAGCATTTATGACAAAATGGAGGCGAAAAGATGAGCAAGGAGAGGAATGATTTAACATTAAAGGTCTTTGCTTTTATTATAGCTATTATTTTGTGGAGCTATGTTATGAAAGAAGTTAACCCTGATATATCAAAGGAATTTAAAAATATTCCTGTAAAGTTTAATAATGAAAGTGCATTGGAAAGACAAGGGTTAATAATCATGGAGCCAGAGGAAGTAACTGTAAATGTAAAAGTTATAGGCAGAAAGTCTGATATTGATAATTTTTATCAAGAATCAATAAAAGCTCAGGTGGATTTAAATGGATACAAAGAGGGGCAAATAAAGGTTCCAATAGATGTAAGTTTAGTTCAATCAGGAAATATAAAAATAATTGGAAATGAACCAAGAGAAGTATTGTTTACATTCGATAAATTAGTGAATAAGGAAAAGAACTTAAGTATAAAAACTAAGGGCAGTCTTGGACCTAATTATGTAGCGGGAGATATGACTACAAAATCAAAATCAATTTTACTTAAAGGGCCTAGGACTTTGGTAAATAAAGTAGCTCATGTAGTAGCAGAAGTAGACCTAAGTAGTAGAAAAGATGATGAAAATATAAGCGTACCTATAAAATTATTAGATGATGAAGGACATGATATTGTAGGTGTAGAGAAAGAACCAAGTGTAGTAGATATCAATGTTCAAATATTTAAAACTGTAACTGTACCTATTGAACTTAATTTGGAAAAACAGTTACCAGAAAACTACGAAATTACTGAAGTTACAATAAAACCAAATAAGATAACCCTTAAGGGGGATAAGAATATATCCAATTTAACATTTGTTCAAACTAAGCCAGTAGATGTAAACAAATTAATTGGAAATACAGATGTACCCGTTGAGTTAGAACTTCCAGAAAATGTTTCTTTACTAAACCCAAATGAAAAGGTGACGGTGTCTTTAAATGTTGAGGAAAATTCTACTAAAACATTTGAGTATATATTAAGCGAAATAGATATTAGAAACTTAGATAATAATCTATCCATCGACATGGATGATAGCTCTAAGACAGTAGAAGTATTGGTAAAAGGAAATAAGAAGATAATTGAAAACTTAAGTAAAGAAGATATAGGACTGTACTTGGATTTTAATATGTTAGATGAAGGAACTCACAAAGTACACTTAGGCTCTAATGCACCAATGGGAATTACGGTGAAAGAAATTATGCCGCAATCCATTGAATTTAAGATAACTAATCGGTAAGGGGGAAAGGTATGGATAGAAAATATGTTTTAGCAATTAATCCAGGCTCTACATCTACGAAGGTGTCTATATTTGAGGGGGATAAAGTATTAAAGACTTTTAAAATAGACCATAAGAAAGAAGACCTAGACAAATATGAAAGAGTTGCTGACCAGTATGATTATAGATTAAATCTAATAAAAGATTGGCTAGAATCTGAAAACATATCTACTAATTTACTTATAGGAGTAGTTGGCAGAGGAGGATTATTAAGATCCATGCCTGGAGGTACTTATGCTGTAACTGATGCAATGATTGAAGATTTAAAAGTTGGTATACAGGGAGAACATGCTTCTAACTTAGGTGGCATGTTAGCTAGAGGTCTAGTGGAATCAGAAGATATACCTGCTTATATTGTAGATCCTGTAGCAGTAGATGAGTTTCATGATATAGCTAGGATATCGGGACTTAAGGAGATTCCTAGAAAATCTTTAGTTCATGCACTAAATATTAATGCTGTGGCACATAGAAGGGCCAAAGAAACAAACAAAAATCTTGAAGATTTAAACCTGGTGGTAGCTCATTTAGGTGGTGGTATATCCATTGCTGCAGTAGAGAAAGGCAAGATTATAGATGTAAATAATGCTAAAGAAATGGGGCCATTCTCTCCAGATAGAGCGGGTACTTTACCTGTTGGAGATTTAGTTAAATTATGTTATTCGGGGAAGTATGCATTTAATAAGATGAAGATTATGCTTCATGGTGAAGGTGGACTTTTCTCATATTTAGGTACTATGGATGGACGAGAAGTAGAAGAAAGAATAAAAAGTGGAGATGAATATGCAAAGCTTATTTATGATGCAATGGCATATCAAATAGGAAAAGAAATAGGTGCGTATGCAACAGTGAGTTATGGAAATATAGACAGTATTATATTAACAGGAGGATTGGCTTATTCTAACTATTTAGTAGATAGAATAAAGGGAATGATAGATTTTATATCCGAAGTTATAGTATATCCCGGAGAAGATGAAATGGAAGCATTAAATAAAGGTGCACAGAGAGTAATTAATGGGGAAGAAAAAGTAAAAATATATGAGGATGAGGTGGAAATAAATGGCTAAATCATTCAAAGATTTATTGGCATTAGCTAAAGAAAGGGGACAAAAAAAAGTAGCTGTGGCTGTAGCACAAGATAAAGATGTATTATCTGCAATAAAAAATGCTACAGGGCTAGAAATAGCAAAACCTATATTGGTAGGGGACAAGGATAAGATATTAGAAATAGCAAAGGAAATTGAATTCGATTTATCAGGCATTGAAATAATTAATGAGAAAGATGGAACAAATGCTTGTAGAATAGCAACAGAAATGGTGAGCAGTGGTAAAGCGGATGTTTTAATGAAAGGGCTTATAGATACATCTGTAATAATGAAACAAGTGTTAGATAGTGAGATTGGTCTTAGGACAGGCAAGGTAATATCTCATGTGGCTGTATTTGATGTTCCAACTTATCATAAGGTTTTCTTTGTAACTGATGCAGCTATGAACATAGCACCAGATCTTAATCAAAAGAAGGAAATAATCGAGAATGCTGTAGTATTGGCAAAATCCTTAGATATAGAAATACCAAAAGTAGCTGTTTTGGCAGCAAAAGAAAAAGTATCTCCTAAGATGGAAGCAACTATTCATGCAAAGGTATTAACTGATATGAACAAAAATGGAGAAATTACAGGATGCTTAGTAGAAGGGCCTTTTGCATTAGATAATGCTATATCTAAAGAATCAGCAATATTAAAAGGTATAAATAGTGAAGTTGCAGGAGATGCAGATATACTTCTTGCTCCACATATTGATGCAGGAAATGTATTATATAAATGTCTATCATTTTTAGCAAATGCAAAATCAGCAGGACTTATTGTAGGCACAAAAGCACCAATAGTTCTTACATCTAGAGCAGATAATGAAGAGTCAAAATTAAATTCAATAGCCTTAGCTGTACTTATGGCTTCAAAATAGGAGGTAAGAAATGACTAGATTACTAATTATAAATCCAGGCTCTACATCAACAAAAATAGCAGTTTTTGATGATGAGAAAAGTATATTTGAAGAAACTCTTCGTCATTCAGTAGAAGAAATTTCTGCTTTCAACAAGATTTATGATCAATATGAATTCAGAAAAAATATTATAGTGGAAGTATTAAAGAAAAATAATATATCTATAGACTCGCTTGATGGAGTAATAGGTAGAGGTGGACTACTTAAGCCTATAGAGGGTGGTACTTATGAAGTAAATGATACTATGTTAGAGGATTTAAAGATTGGATATTTAGGAGAGCATGCCTCGAATTTAGGAGGAATTATAGCTTATGAAATAGCTAAGGAAATAAATAAAAAATCCTTTATAGTAGACCCGGTTGTAGTAGATGAAATGCAAGATGTAGCTAGAGTATCTGGGTTAAAAGAGATAGAAAGAAAGAGTATATTTCATGCATTAAATCAAAAAGCAGTAGCAAGAAGACATGCTAATAAAATAGGAAAGAAATATGAAGAATTAAATCTAATAGTTGCCCATCTAGGTGGAGGAGTTTCAGTAGGTGCTCACAATAAAGGTAAGGTAATAGATGTAGCAAATGCTTTAGACGGTGAAGGTCCATTTTCACCAGAAAGATCAGGATCTCTTCCAGTAGGAGATTTAGTAAAGCTTTGTTACTCTGGAAAATATTCTTTAGATGAAATGAAGAAGATGATAAAAGGAAATGGTGGGATAGTATCCTATCTAAATACTAATGATGCTAGAGAAGTTGGACAAAGAATAAAAAATGGCGATGAATATGCAGAATTAATATATAAAGCCATGGCTTATCAAGTGGCAAAAGAAATAGGATCATGTGCAGCAATATTAAAGGGAAAAGTTGATGGAATCCTAATTACTGGTGGTATCGCATATGATAAAGATTTTACATCTTGGGTAGAAGAAAGAGTTAAATTCATTTCTGATGTAACAGTATATCCAGGAGAAGATGAACTTATGGCATTAGCTGAAGGTGGGCTTCGTGTTTTAAGAGGAGAAGAAGAAGCAAAATTATATAAATAGGATTTGGTGATTATGCTAGATGATAAAAGAATTAGAATTATAATAGGACATTATGGTTCAGGAAAATCTGAATTTAGTGTAAACTATGCAGTAAAATTAGCTCAAATGGGAAAAAAGGTTGCCTTAGCTGATTTGGATATAGTAAATATGTATTTTAGATCTAGAGAAAAGGCACTGGAAATGGAAGGTGTTGGTATCAAAGTAATAGGAAGTCAAATAGATGCACCTGCCATAGAAGTACCATCAATATCTGCAGAAGTTTATACACCGTTACAAGACGAATCATATAATTTAATACTTGATGTAGGTGGAGACCAAGTAGGAGCTAGGGCTTTAGGAAGATATGTTGAGTATTTTGAAGAAGGCAAATATGATATGTTCTTTGTTTTAAATGCAAATAGACCCGAAACTCAAACTGTAGACAAAGTATTAGAATATATGGTAAAAATTCAAGATGTATCAAGAGCTAAAATAACTGGTATTGTAAACAATACACATTTATTAAAGAGTACAACTTGTGAAGATGTACTAAGAGGTCAGAAATTAGCTTTAGAGGTTCAAGAAAGAACCGGTATAAAGTTAAAATATATATCTGTATTAGAAGACATAATACCGAGCCTTCCTAAAAATCTGGAAGGTGAGATCTTCCCCGTAAAATTATTTATGAGGGATGAATGGATGCTATAACAATAAAGGAGGGTAAAAGAATGGCTAAAGGAAAGGTAACATTTAAAGAAGACATC
>NZ_JBEBOY010000063.1:0-12212 GCF_040396155.1 Tissierella praeacuta | reverse complement strand
AAATCACTGTGTAAGATACAGTGATTTCAAGCGTTATGAATTATGATTAACGCTACATTATTATACTAGGGAGGTGAGAATATGAGATACAATGTTGAATTGATTTTATCTAATGAGAATATACCAAAAGACAAAAATAGAATAATACTTTCTTTTCTAAAACATATTTATGAGTCCTATGATAAGAATTATTATGAATCCTTATATGAGGCGGAAGAAAATAAAAGGAAGAATTTTACATTTTCCTTGTATATGCCAAACTGTAAATTTACTAAAGAAGAAATAATAATTCCTGAAAAAAAGATAATCTTAAATTTTTCTACATCTGATATGAAAGATTCGATTTTTTTCTATAATGCTATTTTAGCCAATAGAGGAAAATCATACAATATCAAAGGTAACTCCATAACAGTACGTAATATAAATATAAATAAAGAAAAGCCTATAACTGATGATTATGCTGTTTATTCCTCAATGTCTCCCATAGTTGTTAGGGAACATAAGGGTGATAACAAAAAGACTTGGTATTATTCTTTAAATGAAGAAAAGGGAGAAGAAATATTTATCAATAATCTTAGAAATCAATTGTTGGATAATTTTGGAGAAGAAAGAAAATTAGATATTGAAGAGATAAAAGTTGAAGTGTTAGAAAGAAGTAAAGAGGTAAAAGTAAAACACTATGGAATAGAAGTCCTATCTAATATATGTAAGATAAAAGTACAAGCTAAACCATATATTCTAGATTATCTTTATAAGGCTGGAATTGGGTCAAGAAAGAGTAGTGGTTTTGGAATGGTAGATTTAGTATAGGAGGTGATTAAATGGGGGAAAAGACAAGGATAGAGTTATCTGATTGGCAACTAAATGCAGGTATATTAGGATTATGTAATATTCTCAATTATGCAGGAGATAAATTCCACATAAAAGATAACTATATTGAATTCGAAATGGAAGTACTTGAGAATTTTGATAGTAAATACTTCAACTATTTAATTCATAGTTATGAAGGCATTACTCATTGGGATAGGCTACACAAATTCTATAATAAATTTAGTATTCATAGTGAAGAACAATTTGAATCTTTTAATGCTGATGATTTGGATACTTTAAATAAAATGATAAGAGAATTAAAAGATTATTTAAAAAGACCTAACTATAAAAAAGTTTATGAATTAGTAGGATTAGATATAAATATTGAAGATGAAGAAAAAAATTTGAAACAGATAAAACTATCCAATAAAAAAAGTATAGTTGAGGTAAAAGATAAAATAGAAGAGCAATTTAGAGTTATAGAAAAAATATATAAATATGTATATTCTGATAATGGAAAAAAATATCTTTTTGCTAAGACATTAATCTATAACATAATTAATCAATCATGGGAAGGAGTATCTTTTTTAAATAGGAATACCAAAGAGGAAGATATATATGTTGATTATAAGAAAACTTTTGTAGATAAAACCATAGAGTATCTAAAAGAAGATAAAAGTAACTTCAAGCTATCTTGTTTTGCTACAGGATTACCTATAAAAAATAAATCTACAGCTTATGATATGGGATTTCTTGTAGATACAGGTTTTGATACTAATAGAAAAACCTCTCATATATGGAATTTTGAAAATGATATATATATTTGTGACTTAGCTAGATTAATATATTCTTGTATCCCTTGTGGCATGATTTTTACAACAGGAGAAGATGGAATATTTATAAATAGCAATCAAAGTGTAGAAGAATTAATAGAAACAAATAAGAATGTAAAAGAGAGTATAGAAAATAGTTTAAAAGAAGGACAAACAAATAGAAATTTATATATTTATAAAGCATTGGTAGAATCAATACAAAAAGAGCTTACAACAAGAATTTATTATGAATTATCAGATATTCAAGTCATTAGGAAAGAAGGTGGAAAGTATATATTTAATATTTTATCTAAAGAAATGATACGAACAATAAGAAATTCAAAGGAATTGTTAAACGGTATCATACCAGCAGGATATAAAGAAGGGAAAAATTATTATAATTTGTATCCTATGACTATTGAAAGAATACTAAGTGGGGTAAATTTATTTAATTTAATTCATAAATTGCTGATTAATAAATTAACAAAATCAGCAAGTATAACAAATTACTTTAATTCTTATCATATACATTGTTTAAATAAGATAAATGTTAATTTTTTAGAGGGAGTGAATACCTTGAATAACGATAAAGAAAAAAATAAAATGATAAATCAGTTCAATAAAAGTGGTTGGGCTTTAGGGGAAGAATATAAAAATTTAAAGAATAAGGAAAAAGTAAAGGGTATAGCTTATAGATTGTTAAATTCACTTAAAACTAGAAATGCAGAGAGCTTTATTCATAACTTAATTCATAGCTATATGTATGTGGGAAGGCAAATCCCTAAGGATTTAATAGAGGTTTTAGGAGATGAGGATAAATTAGGGATTATTGGATATGCATTTGTAACAGGATTGGTGGCAAGTGCTTTAAGTGAGGAAGATGATAAAGTTAAGTTAGAAAATTCAAATAAGGAGGAAAATAAATGATGAAGAAGGGTTTAACTATTACAGTAATCTTTGAAGCAGAGAGTGCTAACTATGGAGAAGCAATAGGAAATGTTGCGACATTAAAGAAAATTTCAAGGGGAAAAGGGGAGCAGTATACTTATATTTCTAGGCAAGCTTTAAGATATAATATAGTTAATCAAATGGGAATAGATAATACCAAAATAGGATTAGATGGAACTGTACTTCAATTTGCTCCAGATACAACTATAGAAGAATATCCAGAAATAGATTTATTTGGATATATGAAAACCTCAAAACCATCCAAGACTAGATCAGCAGTTGTACGACTGTCTAATGCCATATCGTTGGAACCATATAGGGGAGATTTGGATTTTCTGACTAATAAGGGGTTACTAGATAGGTATAATAATCAAGGAAATGAACTAAAAGATGGGGGAAATATAGCACAAAGTGAAATTCACAGATCACTTTATTCTTACACAATAACCGTTGACCTAGATAAGGTAGGTAAAGATGAAAATGATAATATAGAGATTCCCAATAGCGAGAAAGCTAATAGAATAAATAGGTTATTAGATACTGTCAGGTATTTATATAGAGATATAAAAGGAAGAAGGGAAGATTTTAAGCCGCTATTTGTAATTGGAGGAGTATATTCTATTAAAAACCCAGTATTTCAAAATGCAATAGAAGTTAAAAATAAGAACTTAATAGTTGATAAGATACTTGATATATTAAATGAAGAAATAAAGGAAAATACAGAAGTAGGAATAGTAGCAGGAGTGTTTGAAAATGAGAATGAGATTAAAGATAAATTAGAAGGGTTAACTATGAGAGAATTCTTTGCTGATCTTCAAGGAAAGGTTAAAGATTACTATGAAAGCAATTAGAATCAAGCTATCTCAAAATATGGTAAATTATAAGAAACCTACGAGTTTTCAATTGAAAGAAACATATCCACTGCCTCCATATTCTACTGTTATAGGTATGGTTCACAGACTCTGTGATTATAAAGAATATCATCCAATGGATGTAAGTATACAGGGTAGATATTATTCTAAAGTCAATGATTTATATACAAGATATGAATTTAAATCGGGAGGTAAATATGAGAAAGGCAGGCATAATATAAATGTAGGTGGATATGGCATGATAAGAGGAATATCTACAGTAGAACTTTTAGTAGATGTTGAACTTTTAATTCATATTGTACCTAAAATAGAAGAATTAGATGAAATATATGAAGCTTTTAAATATCCTATAGAATATCCAGCTTTAGGACGGCATGAGGATCTTGCTATAATTGAAGAAGTAAAGAAAGTAACAATAGAAGATAAGATTTTAGAGCAAGATACATTTTTACCTTTTTTGTATAGTGCATATATTCCTGAATCCTATATAGAGAAAGATAAAGTGAGAGTAGGAGTAGGTGAATCTGATATAGTTACACCAGGAACAAGATATAAATTAAATAAGGATTATATATTAGATAATATAGGGACAAAGAAGGAACCAAAATATATTAGGAAGTGGACTAGAGTTAATGTAATATATGGGAGCAAATTAGTAGCTTGGCAATATGAAAAAGTGTATTTAGATGAGGATAAAAATATAGTATTTTTAATATAAGGAAGATATATCTTACCTTATATTAATACGGAGGGATTTTATGGAGTATTTGGCTAAGTCAAGACCTAAAGAGACAATACAAGAGCATACTGAGCGTTTAATAGAGAATTGGGAAACACTTAAGGAGTTATATCCAAATATTAATATAACTTGGGAGCTACTTTATTTAGCTTGTCTTTATCACGACCTAGGAAAATTAAATGAAGATTTTCAAAATAAAATAAGAGGAAAGAGAATAGAAAACGAAATTCCTCATGCTTATTTAAGTGTAGGATTTCTGCCAACAATAGATATTCTGGATAGATATGGTAAGGATGGAGTTAAGATATTAGTTAATTCAATAATATATCATCATGAAAGGAATTTTGAAATAGATATAGATATAAATCTCAATTATATAAATGATAAAATTAAAAACTTGAATAAGGAAATTGAAATATTCCAATATGAAAGGGTACCTAACTTACAGAGTTATAACTTTCCTTTAAGATATTATAGTGTTGATAGAATTCATGAAAAAGATGGAGTTAATGTATTTCACGAATATATAAAAGTTAAAGGAATGTTAAATAGGCTAGATCATGCTTCTAGTGCACATGAAAAGGTGGAATATAAAAGTGATTTTTTAGAAGAAGGACTGAAAAAATTATTGAATACTTGGGACGGTGGAAATCCATTACAACAATATATGAGAGACAATAGAGATAAGAACATTATAGCTATTGCACAAACAGGTATGGGAAAGACAGAAGCAGGATTGCTGTGGATTGGCAATAATAAAGGTTTTTTTACATTACCATTAAAGGTAGCTATTAATGCAATATATGACAGAGTTGTAAGTGAGATTGTGTTAGATAAGCTAGATGAGAGGGTGGGAGTACTTCATTCTGATAGTTTTAGTGAGTATATAAAAAGGAATGATGCAAAAGAGGGATTAAGTAGATATTATGATAGAACTAAATTACTATCCCTTCCCCTAACTATATCAACTTTAGATCAGTTATTTGATTTTGTATATAGATATAAGGGTTTTGAATTAAAGTTAGCAACTCTTAGCTATTCCAGAATAGTTATAGATGAAATACAGATGTATAGTCCTGAATTAATAGCCTATCTAATATATGGTTTAAAACTCATAACAGATATAGGGGGGAAGTTTGCTATATTAACAGCTACTTTTCCACCTATATTTGAGAAATTATTAATAAGTGAAGGTATAAAATATGATAAACCAGCTCCATTTATCGAAGAGGAGGATAAGATTAGACATAGTATAAAAGTAATAGATAAATTGATTTCTCCAGAGTTTATAGTAGAACAATCAAAAATAAATAATAGGGTTTTGGTAATATGTAATACAGTAAAAACTGCTCAAGAACTTTATGAAACATTAGAGAGGAATTATGAACCAGAAAATTTGAACTTAATCCATAGTTATTTCACAATGGAAGATAGAAGTAAAAAAGAAGTAGAAATATTAAAGTTAGGGGAAAAAGAATCAGATGGCAGAGGTATTTGGATAGGAACTCAAATATTAGAAGCTTCTTTAGATATAGATTTTGATGTGCTAATAACAGAACTTTCAGATATAAATGGACTATTTCAAAGATTAGGAAGATGTTATCGTAAAAGATATTTTAAATTAGACAATGGATATAATGCCTATGTTTTTACTGGTAGAGATAAAAGGATAAGGGGCATTGGTTTTGTAGTAGATAAAAAAATCTTTGAAATTTCTAAAGAGGCTTTGAAAGATCTAGATGGTCCACTAAGTGAAAGTAAAAAATTACAAATAATAAATAATACTTATACAAATGAAAAATTAAAGGATTCTAAATATCTT
Organism: Tissierella praeacuta; assembly: GCF_040396155.1. GTDB lineage: Bacteria > Bacillota > Clostridia > Tissierellales > Tissierellaceae > Tissierella > Tissierella praeacuta_A. The sequence goes on along the minus strand of NZ_JBEBOY010000063.1, from coordinate 6,209 downwards.
AATGATATTGAAGGAACGATGGAGTACCTTAAATCTATTTATACAAATGAAAAAACTAAGAAAGAAGTAAATTATATGTTTAGAAATATAAATAATATTTCCATAATACCAGAGACAGTATATAACAAAAATGAAGTGGAGATAAATAAAAATAAAGACATACTGGATTATGACAGTGAACAGAAATACTCAAGAGAAGATAGAGCTAAAGCAAGAAATGAAATAAATAAATTTAAGATATCTATACCTTATTATAGTTTTAAAGATAGTAATAATAGAGTGAAAGAGATAAATGAATATGAATATTTAAATATTTATAAATGTAATTATGATGATAAATTTGGATTTACTAATGTTATAGAAGATGAGATAGATGATGGTGAACCAAATAATATAGTTTAGGATGATAGGTATGAAAATAACAGGTATTATGGTAAATTATTATTTCGTATGTAAAAGAAAGCTATGGTATTTTAAGAATGATATAAATATGGAACATAATAGTGAGTTAGTAGGTATGGGGAAGTTAATAGATGAAAACTCCTATGACAGAGAAAAGAAGAGCATATTAATAGATGAAACCATAAATATTGATTTTTTGAGAAAATGGGAGGTTATACATGAAGTTAAAAAATCCAGGAAATTAGATGAGGCTGGTAAGTGGCAACTTAAATATTATATTTGGGTCTTAAGAAGCAAAGGAGTTAACATAGAAAAGGGGATTTTAGATTATCCCCTTTTAAGAAAGAGAGAAGAAATATATTTAACTACTTCTGAGGAAAAAGAATTAATGGAGGTTTTAGAACAAATTCAATGTGTTCTTAATATGGATTTGCCTCCCGGAGTTATTAATAAAGCATTCTGCAAGAAATGTTCTTATTATGAACTATGTTATGTATAGGAGGTGTAATATTGGGAGAAACTTTTTATATTTTGAAGGATGGAGATTTAAGGAGAAAAGATAATAGTGTGGTTATGAAAAGTATAGAAGGAGATGAGAAAAACCTTAAAGCCGAAGTTGCTGATGAAGTATATTTATTTGGCGAAGTAAGTCTAAATACAAAGTTATTAAATTTTATATCACAGAAAGGTATTATACTACATGTATTTAACTACTATGGATTCTATAGTGGCAGTTATTATCCTAGGGAGACAAATATAAGTGGATATCTATTGGTACAGCAAGTAAGAGCTTATGATAATGAAGAAAAAAGGTTGAAAATTGCTAAAGAAATATTGAAAGCTTCATCTTATAATATTTATAGAAACCTTAGATATTATAACGGAAGAGGAATTGACTTAGAGGAGCCAATGAGAAATATTGATAGCTTGATAAATAAATTAGATTATGGAAAGTCTATCAATGAAATTATGGGCATAGAAGGTAATATTAGAAAAACATATTATTCAACTTGGAATGATATTGTAAAACAAGATATACAATTTGAAAAAAGAGTAAAAAGACCACCAGATAACATGATTAATTCTCTTATTTCATTTATAAACAGTCTTATTTACACAACAACTTTAAGTGAAATATATAAAACTCAACTAAATCCAACAGTAAGTTTTCTGCATGAACCAGGAACAAAAAGATTTTCACTATCTTTAGATATTGCAGAAATATTTAAGCCTTTAATTGGAGATAGGATGATATTTTCTATGCTTAACAGGAATCAAATAACAGAGGACGATTTTGAAAGGGAGTCAAATTTTTTATATTTAAAGGAATCAGGTAAAAGAAAAATACTAATGGAATATGATAAACGATTAGAAAGTACGATATCTCATAAAGAACTTGGTAGAGATGTTTCCTATAGATATTTAATTAGATTAGAATGCTATAAATTGATTAAATATATAATTGGAGAAAAAGAATACTCTGGATTTAAAATATGGTGGTGATATAATATGTATGTGATACTTGTATATGATATCTTATCGGATGATACAGGGCCTAAGGTGGCAAGAAATACTTTTAAAATCTGTAAAAAATATTTGACTCATATTCAAAAATCAGTGTTTGAAGGAAATTTAACTGAATTAAATTATATGAAATTAAGAACTGAGTTGAATAGATATATAAGGAATGATAAAGATTCGGTGTTAGTATTTAAAAGTAGAGAAGAAAGATGGTTAGAGAAAGATTATCTAGGTATAGTTGATGATAAAACATCTAATTTTTTTTAGACTATACCTTGTCGACCCCTAATTATGTAAATATCTCGGTACATTGACAAACTATGATATTTCAATAAGTGAGGATATTTATTGTATTTATTTTAGATAATGAGAGAACAGTTTGCTTAGAAGAATAATAGGGTTGACAGTAATTAGGTATTAGTTATAGTAATTTCAATGGGGCCATAAGTATGCCTTTTAATAGAACTAGATTAGAATGTAAATTAGTTATTTCTTTTCTGATGTCTAACATTTGTTTCACTTTTAATAGAACTAGATTAGAATGTAAATTTCTATTGTTCTGTTTTGCTTTGAGATCACTTCATCCTTTTAATAGAACTAGATTAGAATGTAAATTTGGTAAAAATAGTCGTAACGGTAGGGGTTAGTAAGCTTTTAATAGAACTAGATTAGAATGTAAATTCTTGTTATTCATTGTTATAACTCCCCCTTTCTATGCTTTTAATAGAACTAGATTAGAATGTAAATAGGAATACAGTCGGCTATTATCACACTTAAAGGACTCTTTTAATAGAACTAGATTAGAATGTAAATTTTTAACAACCTTCCTTTCACAATAATATTAATATCCTTTTAATAGAACTAGATTAGAATGTAAATGGTAATACTGGACACAACAAATTCAAGAGTAGCGGCCTTTTAATAGAACTAGATTAGAATGTAAATATTCCCATAGAGAAAAAACAGACTACGACAAGGTAGCTTTTAATAGAACTAGATTAGAATGTAAATCTTTTTATGGGTATGAAAGAAATTAAAAAAAATACGCTTTTAATAGAACTAGATTAGAATGTAAATAAGAGAAGGGGGACAAGCTTAATGGATAAGGGAAGCCTTTTAATAGAACTAGATTAGAATGTAAATAATTTATGAGTTACCTTATATTCTGAGGCATCTATCTTTTAATAGAACTAGATTAGAATGTAAATAGATTTCCAGTTATAGCATCAGTAATTGGCTTTAACCTTTTAATAGAACTAGATTAGAATGTAAATTAGTTTTACCTTTACCAGGCAGTCCAAAATAACCATCTTTTAATAGAACTAGATTAGAATGTAAATACCGTTATCGCAGGAAATCATTATATAAGAATACGCCTTTTAATAGAACTAGATTAGAATGTAAATTATTAAGCGACCTTCTTTAATCCTAATACTTTAAGTCTTTTAATAGAACTAGATTAGAATGTAAATTGACTACCATACATTTTATACAAAATCTTTTCTACACTTTTAATAGAACTAGATTAGAATGTAAATGTTATATACTACGGGGGGATAAAACCGTTGCTCCGCCTTTTAATAGAACTAGATTAGAATGTAAATTATGAATAGTAGGTGATAATATGGCAAAGCAAACACTTTTAATAGAACTAGATTAGAATGTAAATTTACAAAAATGTTTAGTAGAAGTATATGATAACAAGCCTTTTAATAGAACTAGATTAGAATGTAAATGTGTATATATTTTTTCATTTTCAACCCTCCTATTTTCTTTTAATAGAACTAGATTAGAATGTAAATGGAGATACCTTAGATGCAGTTCAGTTTTGGAGAGCTCTTTTAATAGAACTAGATTAGAATGTAAATTTTAAATCTGTTATTTTAATTAATATAAAGTTATTTCTTTTAATAGAACTAGATTAGAATGTAAATTATTACGCTCTTTTTCTCTTTGCTCTAATAGTTTCACTTTTAATAGAACTAGATTAGAATGTAAATTTACACATGATTACACATAATATAGTATTATGTGTACTTTTAATAGAACTAGATTAGAATGTAAATCATTCTGCCAATATAGATACCATCTTTGTTTCTCTTCTTTTAATAGAACTAGATTAGAATGTAAATAGGTGTAGGGAGAGCTAAATTTGGAGGCACTGATAACTTTTAATAGAACTAGATTAGAATGTAAATATAGCTGAAATGGTAGTTACTAAAACAGTTAAAAAGCTTTTAATAGAACTAGATTAGAATGTAAATAATACTGCTACCTCTTGCGGTCTTGGAGTGTGAGAGCTTTTAATAGAACTAGATTAGAATGTAAATTTAAATATCCTCATTTTTCCGCCATTATTCGCTTCTCTTTTAATAGAACTAGATTAGAATGTAAATAATTTCAACGCTAAGAAATTTGAAGAAATTACAGGACTTTTAATAGAACTAGATTAGAATGTAAATTAATCATTAAAAGCTTTTTGAATTGCTGTTAAAGTGCTTTTAATAGAACTAGATTAGAATGTAAATAGGAAACTACTCAAAGGTGAGTAGTAAATTATACCACTTTTAATAGAACTAGATTAGAATGTAAATATTATTGTCAATAAGGTAATAAAAACAAACAATCATCTTTTAATAGAACTAGATTAGAATGTAAATGGTTGTGGTCCATATGTTACATCTACATCATGAAACTTTTAATAGAACTAGATTAGAATGTAAATAAAAAAGAAGTTACTGTTTTCACAGAAGAACAACAACTTTTAATAGAACTAGATTAGAATGTAAATTATTAAGCTCTAAGGCAGGTGGAATTAGATCCTATGCTTTTAATAGAACTAGATTAGAATGTAAATTCGTTCCTTTTTTCTCCGACGGACTTAATTTCCTTACTTTTAATAGAACTAGATTAGAATGTAAATTTATAAGTTGTCCTACTTCTGTATCTAATAACCTTTCTTTTAATAGAACTAGATTAGAATGTAAATTTTTCAAGGTGGAGCAATATGGATAATGAATAGATCCTTTTAATAGAACTAGATTAGAATGTAAATAAGAGTTTTATATATATGTAGATGGATTTAATAAAACTTTTAATAGAACTAGATTAGAATGTAAATTGCGATAATGCATAAGCTTCTAAGTTTGCGATATTCCTTTTAATAGAACTAGATTAGAATGTAAATTCATCTCTGCTACTGATTGTCTTAAAGGTATATAATCCTTTTAATAGAACTAGATTAGAATGTAAATTCAATTGGTCTATTGTGTCTATGCCATACCAGTTTGTCTTTTAATAGAACTAGATTAGAATGTAAATCTAGACATAAGTAAACCAGATGCAACAATACCGACACTTTTAATAGAACTAGATTAGAATGTAAATCTATTTCTTCACTATAAACTTTTCCCCAATACTTTTCTTTTAATAGAACTAGATTAGGATGTAAATTGCAATTGCTACTTCATGGCGATTACAAACTACTCACTTTTAATAGAACTAGATTAGAATGTAAATTATGTTTTATATTTGTATTACGCTTTCTACTATAGACTTTTAATAGAACTAGATTAGAATGTAAATATTTCTGTTACAGTAGTTATTTGCACCTTTCCAAATCTTTTAATAGAACTAGATTAGAATGTAAATTGGGAAAGGGTTAAAAGTGATAAAAGAAATACATCTCTTTTAATAGAACTAGATTAGAATGTAAATTTACTTCCTCGATGGATTTTCCGTCATATACTAGCACTTTTAATAGAACTAGATTAGAATGTAAATTAAAATACATTTTGTAATTCATTTTCCACTTTTACACTTTTAATAGAACTAGATTAGAATGTAAATTCTTTATCCTCTCCGCCGATGTAATTCAGAACTGCTCTTTTAATAGAACTAGATTAGAATGTAAATTAACCTGTTGTGCTAGTTAAAAATTACAAATATAAAAACTCCAGCAATTATGTTAACCTATCATTGACAACCAATCAAGATAGGAGGATAACATATGCTAGAGTTTTCTAATAAATATTCTATCAAAGAAATTGCTGATTTAAAAGACTTTATTACAGTCATTTATATATTAATTGACGATATTTACCAAGAGATTATTCCAACACATATTAAAGAACGCCGTAATATCAAGGATGCTATCCTAAGTGATAGTGAAATAATTACCATTAGTATAGTTGGTGAATTACTCACCATTGATTCAGAAAAAGCTTGGTTGGGGTTCTGCAATAAAAATCTAAGAGATTTGTTTCCAAGATTCTGCAGTAGAACTA
>NZ_JBEBOY010000062.1:0-12524 GCF_040396155.1 Tissierella praeacuta | reverse complement strand
CACAAAACACAATAGAATTAACTAGTCCAGAAGATATAAAAAATATGGAAAAATTGATAGATATGCTTGAAGATAATGATGATGTTCAAGAAGTATATCATAACTGGGAAATGCCAGAGGAAGAGTAAGCTAACCTTTGTATATTTGTAATATCAAAGGTTAGCATTCATAGGGATATGATGTGAACCCCTATGGTAAAATAGGTACGGAAAGAGCAATCGCACAGGATACTATCCTGTGCGATTGCCCAAATAACACTGCTATAAATTATCGAAACCATGCATCCATATGTACATAATATTTTAATTAAACTATCTGTCTACTTGACATGAGTCGGTTCAATCTAACATTTAAGGTTCTCTTCATTTATTTATCTTCCATCTTTTAAAAAAATTATTTTTTAAAAGAATCGATACTATACCAAGCTAAGAGAATTATCCCTATTATAAAAGAAATATATATCCAAGTGTTTAATAAATTTGGTGTGTAGGATAAATATTGTAAAAACTCTCCTTTGCCCCAAGTATTACTATTTATCCCCGCAATAGCAGCCGATAAATATTTTGTACTATAAAGAATAGCAGATATAAAAATAGATATACTCCCAATTATTCCTTTAGCCATAATCAAATTCCCTCATTTCTAAATTAGTTTTTTATGTTTTATACTAGTTTGCGTTAAATTCTACTACTCTATATTGTCTTTCTATTAATTGTTCAGGATAAACATAAGCTGTGTCATAAACTTATCTAGCTCTTTTATCATATTTCTTTTCCATAGCATACCAAGTAAACTGCTCAGATTATCACCTTTCATGCTAATAAGTTGTTCATTAGCAGAAGCAACTAAAGAAAAAGTAAAAATGGTTATTAAGAGACTACTTAAAAATACTAATGTTTTTTCAATTTAGAGAATATTCTTATCATAAATATAGCACAAGAATATCCTTGTAACAACAATAACTTTTATATATTCATTAGGGTTTATTAAAATATAAGAATGGTTTTATGAAAAATTGAGAAGTAGAGTTAATTTTGTGGATAACTTTTTTAGATAAATAGATATATTAATAACTCTTTAGCCACTTTTAGGGGTTTTGATGTCGTCAGGACAAGTCTAGTAGATAAATATGATTACAAAGACTATCTTATATGTAGTAGACTTTTATCAAATATAGAATATAATATTAGATAAAAAGGTAAGGAGTAAGAGTATGGGGCTTATTGTAATAGCTTTAATAATAATTAATTTTTTTACAGTGTATAAATTTATATTTTGGATTATTTTCAATGATATGGATGACTTTAATGAATCTTTAAGATATTCATTTACACCAGATATTATATCTTTATTTAGGAAGGAATATTTCAAAGATCGATATGGAGAATTTAAATTAAGTTCTTTTATTTTTATATGTAGTATAATAACAGTAATAGAATATATAATAGTTGATGCCATTATACAGCGGATAATAGCATTAATATAAAATGCAAAGGGATTTCTTTTTGCATTTTATATTAATTTTAAAATTTAATTTTCATTTAAGAAAACATCATTATAAAACATAACCATGGATCCTGCTGTAGTTCTTTCAGCTAATGGGAGACTACATCTAGTGGTACGATAAAACCGATTTTCATCCTTTGAGATTCTTTTAAATCTTCTATAAATTTTAAGTGCTACTCTTGAATTAAATCTTATATAATCTTCAATAGAGTCCAAAAAATATGCTCCTTTTTCAACTTGAAATTCTTTTACATATTCATATGTATGCTTAACATATGATTCATATTGATGATGATCATCTAATAAACGAATATTAGCATGCTGAGGTATAGTCATATCCTGAATAATGTGTAAGGCAGCTCCTAGATAAAACATAGATTTGTTAAATTCTCCTTTATTCCATAGACTAAGGGCTTCTTGGTAATAATCTGTACCTAAATTCATAGCAGATTTTCTTCCGTATAACCCTCTTTTTTTATAAGGGTTATAGAAATGATTTGAACTTTTAAAGTCTTGATCTGCCCATACAGCGCCTTCATTAATATCAAGAATAAAACTATGGAATAATTTATATTCATCTAGATATTTATCATTTTTAAGAATGTTTAAAGCATGAAGATTAATAAATTTGTGAACATTACAATGGGTTTTTATTATGGATTTTTTTATAGGATTTGCAACACCAAAAACAGTTTTTAAAATATAATCATATGTGGTTTCAATAATATCCATTCTATTCACCTACTATTTGTAATTGACTAATGGAATTATAATCTTCCATAGTGTCTATATCCATTAATATGCCAAAATCATCAACATTTATAAAGGTTTTTTCTTTTATAGAGAGAAAATCTCTCAAGGTGTTAAAAGAGTTATCAGAGAATATCTCATCTATTAAATGGGACTTCATCAATATAGGATGACCTCTTTTTTTATTATAAACTGGAATCACTATGTCTTCATCTATACTTAGCATATTTTTATAAGTTGTTTTCTCTACGAGAGGATAGTCACCAGGGATTAAAAAGAATCTTTCTTCCTTAATATTTGCTAATCCTTTTTTTACAGAGCTAAACATTCCTTGTAAATAATCTTGGTTATATATTAATTCAACCTTAGGATATTTATATAATATATTTTTTATATCTTCTATTTTATGTCCGCCTACAACTATTATCCTTGAACATATATCATACATTCCAAGAATAGAATTTTCTATTACAGTTTTTCCATTAACATCTAATAATAATTTATTGGTACCAGCTCTTGATGATAATCCGCCAGCTAATACTATTCCTTCAATTTTCATATTTATCTCCTATAGTTTATTTAATTTTACCTGACAATATTGATTTTATAGCATCTTCAATTTCTGCATATCCTGTACAGCGACACAAATTAGATTGCAGCCATTCTTGGATTACAGAATCATCTGCATCTGGATGGATTTTAGATAAGGCATGACATACCATTAAAAATCCTGAAGTACAATATCCGCATTGAAATGCAAAACTTTCTACGAATGCTTTTTGAATTGGAGCATTATTTAGACCTTCTACTGTTATAATTTGTTTTCCCACTGCTTCCACAGTGAGCATCAAACAAGATTTTATTGGCCAACCATCTATTAGAACTGTACATGCTCCGCAGTCTCCATTTTCACAGCCAGGTTTTGCTCCAGTAAGTCCAAATTCCCTTCTCAAAGTAAATAATAAGATATCAGAGGGTTTAACAACTACATCTCGATATTCTCCATTTATATTTAAAGTTAATATTGTAGGACCTAATATTTTAAACATTTAACTTACCCCCTCGAATTTATTAAGCAATTCATATAACATGCCATATAGAACGAATTTTCTGTATTCAGAAGAACCGCTAATATCGTGAAGTATTTCATAAGGTATAATGTTAATAACTTTTCTAATTCTTTTATCTTTGGAAATAGACCTATCATTTAGGATTTCTTCTATTTCAATTGACCTAAAGGGGTGTTTACATAAACCGCTAAAAGCAACAGAAATTCTTTCATTATCCTTTAGAGAAGTCATTGTAATTAAAGGATAATCTATTTTTTCATTTTTTGTTCTCTTTACATGACTATAAGGCAATTGGAGAAATTTTTTATCTATTATTACTTGAACTAGGATTTCATCATCTGCAAGTTGTAGTTTTTCATTATATAAATCCATTGCTTTCACAGTTTTTTTGCAAACACTACTTTGGATTACTATTTCACTATTACATAAAAGGAGGGGGAGTATAGCTTCCTTATATATAATAGTTCCAATCAAATTACCACCTAATGTAATCTTATCCTGTATGGTATGGTCTGCTATTCTTTTGACTGTCAAAGTAAGAAGGGGAAAAGGGTTTTCTTCAGCAATTTTAGTTAATGTTACAGCCGAACCTATAATTAAATTATCATTTTTAAATTCGAATACATTACATTCAGATATACCTTTAATATCTATTACTGCACCTGTATATCTATTGAACATTCTTGCCATAGATATAAATTCTGTGCCACCACCATAGTAAATAGGATTTTTTTCACTAAGTTCAAGTTCTTTAAATAATTTTATAGCATCTTCAATTGTATCTGGTTTATAATATTCAAAATCAAAGGGTATCATATTTACCTCCTGTCTTAGTTTGCCATATTAATTCAGGATAAATAGGCAATTTATCAAAATCAGCTTCTGCTGCTAATGATAATGCATTAGCAAATGCAGAAGGCATTCCAAGGATACCATGTTCAGCTATACCCCTAGCACCAAAAGGAGCATCAGTATCAGGTGTTTCTATAAAATCAACTATATATTCTGGATTTTCTCCGAATCGTAAAAGTTTATAGGTTCTTAGGGATGTATTCTCCAATATGGCATTTTTATTATATAGAAACTCCTCCCTAGTTGCTAAACCAAGACCCATGCTCATGCCACCCATTATGACTCCTTTTGCAGCTTTAGGGTTTATTACTTTTCCTATATCTATAACTGTTACAGCCTTCAGCAGTCTATAGGAATAATTCTTAGGATTATATTCTATTTCAACAGCTTGAGCACCTACTGACCATAAAACAGCAGGTTTTCCTTTTCCTGTTTGCTTATCTAATTTGGTTAAATTTTTCATGATGTAGCTACCTCTGCCAATCATTTGTCCATATATAGCTTCACCATTAGCATATTTGTAACCGTGAACTAAATGTTTAAAGTCTATAAAATTAACAGGATCATCCTTTGAATATACTCTTTGTTCACCAATATCTAAATCATCAGGAGGACATTTTAGAACAATACCCCCTAATTCCTTTAATTGCCTAATTAAATCATCTGCAGCCTTTATAACGGCATTTCCTACCATGAAGGTTGTCATACTTGCAACAGTTTTCCAATGTTTAGGACTTATCCGTGTATCTACATCCATAAATACATGGATTTTATCAATATCCATTTTCATTTTTTCTGCAAGAATTTGAGCTAAAGTAGTTTTCATACCTGGACCAATTTCCGTAGCACCTACATTTAAATTAATGCTACCATCGGCGTTTAAAGTGAGTACTGCTCCCGAAGTAGCATTAGTAGGAGAAGTCGCAGATTTCCAAAAACAAGAAATACCTTTGGCTTTAATTGTGCCTTTATTTGTTTTTGTTATTTTTCCTTCTTCCCAATTAATAACCTCTTTTAATTTATAAAGACAAGATGTCAAATTTCCTGCATTGTCAAATGTTATTTTAGCTTGTGTAGGAGAAGTATTTCCTTCTGTTATGGCATTCTTTATTCTTATATTCAAGGGATCCATACATAATGCCAATGCCAATTTATCAATCATTCTTTCGATGGCAAAGGTAAGCTGTACATGACCAAAGCCTCGATAAGAAGTAACATAACAATGATTAGTATAGATACTATAAGAATCGCAATGAAGATTTTCAATATTATATGGACCAGAGCAATTAATGGCTATTGACTTTGCCATACGAGGACCAGTGCCAGTATAGGCACCACAATCTACATAATAGGTACATTCTAAGGCTTTTATAAAACCATCTGATGTGGCACCTATTTTAAGCTTTGCATTTATACCTATGTTAGATGGCCAAGTGGAGATATCTTCTTCCCTAGGGCTTGTCATTATAACCATTTTGCCTCCAACTGCAGATGAGGCTAGGTATGCAAGAAACTCCATCTGAACAGAAGCTTTTCCACCAAAGGCACCTCCTACTAGTGGTGTACGAACAATTACATTACCTTCAGAACATTTATATTGTGTACTGAATTCCTCCTTAACTGCAAAAGGTGCTTGAGTTGATGTGTATACAATTGTATCTTTATTTGGTAATATTTGAACTTTAGAGTTTCTAGTTTCCATTGCTAAATGATCTGACTGGGGTAAATAGAATTCCCCTTCGAGTACTATATCAGACTCTTTCCATCCAATAGCCATATTTCCCTTTCTGATTTTTACATGATCTGCTATATTGGTATGAGCCATAGGATATACGCGAGCATCAGGACAATAATAATGTCCCAAATTTTCATGTATAAGGGATGCACCAGGTTTCATAGCATCAAATACAGAATTAACCACAGGTAACGGCTCATATTCTACTTTAATAAGCTTTAATGCTTTCATAGCGTCTTGTTCGGTATTGGCTACAATTACAGCTACAGGTTCGCCGAAGTACCTGACTTTATCTTTTGCGATGGGAGGTCTATCGTTGATGAGAGAGCCTACTAATACATGGGTATATTCTCCAGTAATTATAGCTTTAACACCTTTTGATTTTAAAGCTTTTTTTGTATCAATTGATTTTATAATTGCATGTGCATGGGGACTTGGTAATATTCTTCCATATAAAGCATCAGAAGTTAAGATATCACCATTATATTTTGCTGCACCTGTGACTTTGTCAAAGGCTTCTTTTCTTATGGTATCTATCCCAATTCTTGATATAGTATTCATAGATTGTTCTCCTTTTTGAAAATTATTATCAAAGATATTATTTCCATAGGGATATTTAGTATTCATATATAGTTGGATATAAAATCTAGAAATTAGAATTAAAATATTTATGTCCATTTGTATAAAAGAATAAGTATTAAACATAATAAGGATAAGGTTATAAAAAGGAGGCAAAATCATGGAGACTAATGATACTTTTCAAGAAATAAAAGAGAGATTTATAGCTGCAGATTTAGATACAAAAATTCAAATATATACAACAGTTCAAGGGTTATCGGTGGCGCAATATAAAGAATTGCTTAAAGTTTTTCCAATTAAATATTTAGACAAACTAGAAAGGGCAATGGGATAGTCTTAAAAGGATTGGAGGATATATTTTCTTCAATCCTTTTAACTTATAAAATAAATATTATTTAGGTGGGATTGACTTTGAAGAAAGTGACTTTATTTATTTTAGTTTTTTTATTGTCTTTATTTTGTCTCTTAACTGCAGTAGAGAAAAATGCTTTTAATTTTGATGCATATATAAAGGCATATTCGAAGTATAACGTAATGGAGATGACTGGAAAGAGCTTAGAGGAATTAGACAATATAACAAATAAATTACTTAATTATTTAAAAGGAAAAGTGGGCATAGAAACATTAGAATCTAATTTTAATAAAAGAGAAATATTGCATATGAAAGATGTAAGAGGACTATTTAAAAGAGGTTTCATATTACAATATTTATCAGTTATATTATCTAGTGTTATAATAACTTTCTTTATTATTAATGATAAGAAAGAGATATTAGGAAAATATCTGTATAAGGGTATATTTATTAGCTTGATATCAATTGGATTTTTTGGAATTATAATATATTCTAACTTTGATAAATACTTTGTTTATTTTCATTACATTTTTTTTAGGAATAATCTTTGGCAGTTGGATCCAAAAACAGATTTATTGATACAGCTCTTTCCAGAAAAATTTTTTATTGATATGGTGAAAAATATTTCCTTATCATTTCTTGTTTTTATGGTAATAATACAAAGTATAGGATATTCCATTATTAGGAAAGGATGGGGTCAAAATGAAAAAAGATTTAAAATATTTAAAAGAAAACCGTAGTGAAAGAGAGAAACAAAGAGTATTGGATAATTTTTATACGAAACAAATCAAAAAAGGTAAGACTACTAAGGCGGATATTATGGATAAAATCTCAATAGGATTAATTTCTTTGATTTTTTTAGTATTAACATTGAATAAGATAATAGGAAATATTATTATTTCCATAATTATTTCTTTTGTTATTGCTGCAATTATGAATGTATATATAAAAGCTATAATCATGAAAAATAGATATAAAAAAATAGAGGAAATTAAAAGGGAATATAGAATAAAACTTGAGGAAGAAAAAGTAATATCCCCTAATGAGGATATAGAGGATTATATTATAGACAGATATTATGAAAAAAAAGCAGAATTAAAGGATAGCTTTAATTTCTTTAATAAGGATAAAATATTTAAATTATATTTTCTATTTATTATATTTTATGTAATTTCTTATTTTTCTAATTATCCTATATATTATAAAACAATGGCTATAATTTCCTTTGTCTTGGCAACTATTATTGGCTCTTATAATTTAACTGAATATATTAGAAAAAAGGACAATGGGGATTTACTTAATAAGGATATTGATATATAATGAAATTGTTAGTAAGACAGAGTAGGTAAAGAGCGTCAAGTGTTAAGGGATGGGAAGTTGCCCTTAAACGAAGGATTGAGAATCTGCGATTCTTTACCGCGTCCGCTGAATCATTAAGGAATCCTCTTATCTTTAATGTGACAGTTGCCTGTCACTAACAAAAGAAAGGAGGATAAAAAATGAATAGTAACAAAGGTAGTAGACTTGATACAAGAACCCTTACTCAGTCAGGGTTTTTAGTGGCAATTTCAATTGTCATAACAAGGTTTTTATCATTTATGGTGCCATTAGCTGGTGGACTTCCAGCATTACGATTGGGTTTTGGTGAGGTACCTTTAATGATAAGTGGATTGCTATTTGGACCTGTAGTAGGTGGGATTAGTGGAATTGTAGCTGATTTAATTGGTGCATGGGCCTTTCCTCAGGGACCATATTTTCCAGGCTTTACATTAAGTTCTATGTTATGGGGAGTTATTTCTGGAATGTATGGAGTTTATTTAAGAAAAAAGGGAGAACAAGGTAATCCATTTAGCTATAAAAGAGTATTCTTTATTATTATTATCTGTACTGTTTTCATTTCAACATTAATGAATACCTATTGGTTAACTCAAATGATGGGAAAAGGATTTATGGTACTTTTACCAGGGAGAATATTATCCGATATAATTAAAATACCCGTAGAGACTTATATTATTACAATATTAATTAAGCAGTTGAGAAGAACAGTAGCTTTTGATAAATAGAAAAGTATATAAAATAGATAATTATTTTAAACATTAAAGACTTCTACTATAGTAGAAGTCTTTTACATAAGGAGGATGAGTATGGTAAGATTTTTAACGGCAGGTGAATCCCACGGAGAGTCTCTTACAGGAATCATAGATGGAATACCTGCTAATTTATATTTAGATATAGATTATATAAATAATGAGTTAAAAAATAGGCAAATAGGATTTGGAAGATCGCAGAGGATGCAAATAGAAAGAGATGAGGTAAATATATTATCAGGTATAAACAATGGTTTAACTACGGGAAATCCAATTACCTTATCAATAAAAAATAGGGGAAAGAATATTGAATTAGTAGAAGTAACAAGACCTAGACCGGGCCATGGAGATTTAGTAGGTATGTTAAAATACAATCAAAAAGGCGGAAGAAATATACTTGAAAGGGCATCAGCAAGAGAAACGGCTATGCGTGTAGCTATAGGAAGTATTTGTAAACTCTTATTAAGAGAATTTAATATAAATATTTATAGTCATGTTATAAATATTGGTGGAATAAGTTCAACTATGAATTATTATAATGGATTGAAATCAGAAGATCTAATTCGAGCAAATGGATCCTCCATTAGGGTAATAGATAAAGATTCTGAAAAAGAAATTATAAAGAAAATTGAAAAGGCAAAGGAAGCAGGGGATACTTTAGGAGGAGTTATAGAAGTCATAGTCAAAAATCCTCCTATAGGCTTAGGAAACCATACTAATTGGGATGCAAAACTTGATGGTAGAATTGCTGCTGCATGTGTTAGTGTACAGGGTATTAAGGGAATTGAATTTGGACTTGGGAATATTGCAGCATCAACTTTTGGATCTATGTTTCATGATGAGATTTTTTACGATGGCAAATATAAGAGAAAGACAAATAATGCTGGTGGCATAGAAGCTGGAATATCCAATGGAGAAGATATTGTTATAAGAGTAACTATGAAACCAATACCTACTCTTATAAAATCATTAGACACTGTAGATGTATTAACTAAGGAAAAAACATCGGCACAATTTGAAAGATCAGATATATGTGCAGTCCCATCGGCTAGCATAGTTGTTGAATCTATGATAGCATATATATTAGCAGATGAATTAATTAAAAAGTTTGGCGGAGATTCTTTAGAGGAAATTAAGATTAACTATAATAGATATCTTGATTATTTAGAAAGTAGGTAAAAATATGATGTATAAAATGGTTAACTATATATGGGAAGAATTAAATTCTCGTATAGATGATGATAATTTTATTTTTATAACAGATAGGAATGTATATAATCTTTATAAGGAAGAACTAGAGAGTTCATTAAATAATAGAGAGAATATATATGTTATTCCTTCAGGAGAAGTAAGTAAAAATAAAGAGGAACTATTCAATATATATAATATATTAATTAAAAATAATATTGATAGAAAAGGAAAAATATTTTCTTTAGGTGGGGGAGTAGTTGGAGATTTGGCAGGTTTTGCCGCAGCAACTTATAAAAGGGGAATTGAATATATTCAAATTCCTACAACTTTGTTATCCCAAGTAGATAGTAGTATAGGAGGTAAGACTGGAATCGATTTCGGTGCTCATAAAAATATAATAGGTTCCTTTCATTTTCCTTTAATATCTTTAGTAGATACTTCATTTATCCATACCTTACCTGAGAGAGAAATTACATGTGGTCTTGGAGAAATAATTAAATATGGTTTAATTGAGGATTATGATTTTTTTAAATATATAGATAAGAATATTAAGAAAATCTACAATAGAGATATGAGAATACTTCCAGAGATTATAGAAAAATCCATTAGGATAAAGTTATCTATAGTGGAAAAAGATAAATTAGATTCAGGCATTAGGCAAAGCCTAAATTTTGGACATACCATTGGGCATAGTGTAGAATCTTTTTACGAATATAAGAAGTATAATCATGGTGAAGCTGTTATAATTGGTATGATGTGTGAAAGCAATATTGCATATCAAAAAAGGCTTATAGATAGAGAATACTATGATGAAATTATAAATACATTAAGTCCTCTAGTAGAAAAAATAGAACTTAAAGAAAATGAAATATCAGAACTCTTAGATTATATGAAGAATGATAAGAAAAATAAAAATGGAAAGATTTCCTTTGTTCTACCTATAGAAAAAGGCAAAGTTGATTTGTTTTATGATGTAGATAATGAACTTATTATAAAGTCTTTGTTAAGTAGTTATGAAGTATAATTTAATTTTTTTAAGTTGGGAAGGTGCATAGCTTGAAAATAGAAGGAGTAATGAGTCTCAAAGGTGAGATTAAAATACCTGGAGATAAGTCTATTTCCCATAGAGCAGTAATGTTTGGATCAATTGCAGAAGGGGAAACTATTATAGAAAATATTTTATTATCAGAAGATACTTTGAGAACAATTGAATGTTTTAGACAGATGGGAATAAAAATAGACATAGATGAAAAGAACAATCAGGTAAGAATAATTGGGAAAGGACTTCATGGTCTAAAAAAGCCGAATAAGGTTTTGGAATGTGGTAATTCTGGGACTACTATGAGACTATTAGCTGGAATTTTAGTTGGACAAGACTTTTCATCTGCTCTTATAGGAGATGATTCTTTAAACAATAGACCAATGGATAGAATTATTTTACCTTTAATTAAGATGGGGGCAAATATTGAAGGGGATAAGGATAAATATCCGCCTCTATATATTACACCTTCAGATAGATTACAAGGAATTGAATATGAATTACCTATAGCAAGTGCCCAAGTGAAGTCTTCTATTCTTTTGGCTTCTCTCTATAGTAAAGGGAAAACTAAAGTTAAGGAAAAAAAAGTTACTAGAGACCATACTGAAAGAATGCTTAAATATTTTAGCGAAGATGATTTTAGTGGCAAAGAAATCTATGTTCCAGGAGATATTTCTTCAGCTTCATTTTTTATTGTAGCAGCTACTATTATAAAAGGTTCATCTATTGTTATAAAAGAGGTTGGCATTAATCCAACAAGAACTGGAATTATTGATGTAATAAAAGGGATGGGTGGCAATATTACAATAGAAAATATAAGAAATATAAATAATGAGCCTGTGGGAGATATATATGTTTCTTATGCTCCAATTAAAGGAATAGAATTAGATGGAAATATTATAGGAAGGTTAATTGATGAAATTCCTATAATAGCTGTGGCAGCTGCCTTTGCAGAAGGCAATACAGTAATTAGAAATGCAGAGGAACTTAAATATAAAGAAACTGATAGAATACATGCCATAGTCAATGAGTTAAAGAAGATGGGAGCCGATATAATAGCTTTACCAGATGGATTAATAGTAAATGGAAAGAAAAAATTAAATCCAGCTATTGTGAATACTTATGGGGATCATAGGATTGCAATGGCTTTATCCATAGCTGCATTAAATATAGAAGGCGCATCAGAGATTGAAAATACTCAATGTGCAAATATTTCATATCCAGACTTCTATGAGACAATTAGGAGATTATTGGAATAAACTTTGATTTTTTATATATAAAGTTCTATAATAGATATATAATATTAACCCTGAATTATTCATCACAATTCAATAATGATGCTACACTCTCAATATTTCAACAG
>NZ_JBEBOY010000061.1:0-12760 GCF_040396155.1 Tissierella praeacuta | reverse complement strand
GTTCCAATGGTTCTGGAAAGTCTACTATTCTTAAAACTATGTCCCGATTAATTGCCCCTACCGAAGGCGTAGTATGTTTAGGGGGAAAGTCAATTCATAGTATGCCAACTAAGTTGGTGGCACAAAACCTGGCTCTTCTCCCTCAAGGAGCGCAACCCCCCTCTGGTATTACTGTGGCTGACTTGGTAGAGTATGGAAGATTTCCATACCGAAGTAAGATGTCAGGGATTAGCTTAGAAGATAAGGAAATTATTAAATGGGCGCTAGCTTGTACAAACATGAAAGAGTTTGCTGATAGGGAGATGGATCAACTTTCAGGGGGACAGAGACAGCGCGGCTGGATTGCCATGGCATTGGCACAGAAAACTAATATTCTATTTCTTGACGAGCCGACTACTTATCTGGATATTTCTCATCAATTGGAAACATTGCAACTATTACGACAATTGAACATAGAGCATGGAGTCACTATTGTTATGGTTCTCCATGATTTAAATCATGCCATAATGTTCTCTGATTATCTTATAGCTGTTAAGGAGGGGAAAGTACATAGTACCGGTTCCCCAGAATATGTAATTGTACCTCAAACCCTTCGAGAGGTTTTTGATGTAGAGGCAGAGGTGATTCGCCACCCTATTCTAGATGTACCGGTATGTCTTCCCTATGGTGTAGGCGGACAAGTATTAGATAAAAGAAAGGAGACAAAAATTTAGTGAATACCTATAAGAGATTATTTAAATATGTTCCAGAAAAAGATGAATGCTGAAAGCGTTGAATATGTTAGAGATATTTAGATAAGATAGGTGAAATTAATTGTCACAAAACTAAAGGGTTCATCGTTGTAATAATAGAGAATACTGCTATTGATTTTTATGGTAAATGAAAACACGAAGATAGTATATCTTATGAAGAAGTGGAAATTTATATAGAAGAATCAACATTAAAGCTTCCTATAAATTACTCTACTGTATTTTGTACGGGCACATAACTATCCTGTCGCCATAACAAGTTTTTTTTATTACCATTGTTATGGCGGCAAGTGTGTACTTACTTAATGTTCTATTTGATTTCTTCATTAGTGTCTGTATAGTGGATAGGAAGTCAATTTTATTTACTTCCTCACTGGTCTGATATACTTAAAAAAACGTTCAGGATTAAAATAAAAGTAAATTATTCTACCGGGGGAAGTATCAAAGCAGTAACCAGTGCCTGTAAAATCAAAAGTTGACATTGCCTTTTCAATCTTTTCCTCCACACTACGATTTTCCTGCTCATAATCGAATGGTCCATGTTCAAAAACAATATACTCAGCCTCGGGAATATCAATCATAAGCATTTGTGGTGGTACTTCGCCTTTATAATCAAAAGGAAGTCGTACACCATAACACTCTGTACGTGGAATACCCCAATCGCAGAGTCTGCCCTCCGGGTCATTAATATACGCCATAATCTGACCGCTGTCGGCGTTAGATTCGCTCCCACCATCGTCATCCAATTTGCCCTTGATGCTATCGAGTAAGCCACAAATTGTTTCGCAGTCCTGTCCCGGAATAAGATTTTGCTTTTGCCAAAAATCCCAATACCCATTACTCTCATAGTTTTTAATGTGCAAAAATTTGTGTGCGGGAATGGTTACAAAATAAATTTTAACATCATCTGTAGATTTCATCATCCCAATCTCTCCCAATCCTAAAAAGTAGCGGTCGAAAGGGTTTATTTTTGTACGAAGAACGACAGGCTTAGGCTTTTTTCGATATTCACTTGGAGTTACACCATATGTTCCCTTAAAAGCTCTGGTAAAAGCTTCATGTGATGAAAAACCATAATCAAAAGCAATATCTAAAAGTTTTTTTCACTATCCCGAACCTCTTTTAGTGCAAAGGCTAATTTTCTATGCCGCAGATAATCCCTAAATTGCATACCCGATATTTCTTTGAATTTTCTCGTTGTATAAAATTCGGAATAACCCAACCTACGAGAAAGAAAGCGTAGTGTTAAAGCCTCGCCATTATAATTTTTAATACATTTGTCAATTTCATCAACGATTATTTGAATTTGTTTATGCCACTCGTACATTCGTCTATTCACCTCTTTTCAATCACCCTATATTTATTATAAAGGAATAGAGAGATCACTGCTTGATTTTACTTGCTGTTATTTCATTTTCCTCTTTTAAGTTCTATATCTTTTGGTTTTTCTGCACCTTTAGGTATCACCTATGCTCGACCAAATTTTTCAATACCCTCAATGCGGTTTTTTCACATAATTTTTGTATCCGTAGTTCTGATATGCTCCATTTTTCGGAGATAGCTTTTACAGAAATGTAATCCATATCAATTATCATACTTTCGCTAAAACGATATACATCCAGTATATACAGAATAGCGAATAATCGCAAATTTATACCCAAGAAATACAAAAAAATACTACATAATATAAAATCTAATTTCGTTCTCATATAGTCACCTGAAATATAAAATGTAATGTATCAAGATGAAAGAAAACTCGATTTCAAGCCTTTTGGAAAAGCGATTAAAAAGGCATGAGGAACAGAGATTTATAAGTAAGCGTATCTTTGATGGCATTTATTTGAATAGGAGCGTGGAATTTGGATTTTTCAACAATATATTCTTTAATCATTTTGTAAGTAGTTCACGGTTTTGGCTTGTATGCCTCTACCATTTGAGCTATATTATTAAGAGTAAGCCTATTATGAATAGTGTCGATATAATCTAATGGTATCATTCCATCACCATTATCAATTTAATAGATTAAAATGTAGGTAATATTTGAGTCGCACAGTTCTACAAAGATCTAGGATTTATGTTTATTGGGGGGATATGAATGAAGTGTAGATATTTTTATTATACTATATGTGATTTTGAAAAAAACGAAGTATTTTCTTGTGGGGCGACATTTTTAGATTTTATGGAATTCATAAAGATTAGGCCAAACAACATTCTTTTATTAAAGGCTTCATTTGGAGATGGAAAATACAATAGAAATATTGGATTTGATTATGTAGATTCAGAGAACATGGAAGAGTTGATAAATGATGATGTCTATAGTTATGGTGATTTTATTTGGGTAGATTATGATGATGTTAATATAATAAATAATATGAGTAGTCTAGAGTTAGCGGAACTTCTATATATTGGATATACTTTTAAGCCATTAGATGAGCCTTTTATGAATTGGCTAAATAATAAATATATATACTTAGCACATGATGATGATTATTGGACTAAAATATATATGGAAAATATCAAGGATTATAAGTCTGTTATGCATGGTAAAATTTTAGATGCACTTAAAGGAAGAAAAAAACATATAGAACCATTACCAGATGATATTATTGATTATATTTTCAAACATTCCCAATATGGGATTTTATTTGATTTTGAAAATATTACTTTTTACAATGGGAAAACAGGCGTAAAGATAAGTAAACTTGGAAAAAACTATAATTATGATAAAATTTTTGATGTGTTTAAAAGAAAAGAATACTTTACTAATATTTCGATATATCTAGAATATAATAGCCGTAATAAAAAATGGAGCATGTCTAGGGAATGGAAATGATATAAAGAATTTTACATCATTAACTAGTTTGTAATAAGAAAGGATAAATTAATTTTTTGATTATGCCATTTGATTATAATTACTAGGGTATTAATGAAAATGAAAGAAAAACCATATCTAAGTATAGAAGAGGCTATTTCACTACTAACCTTATCAAGTACAAATGTATGGGTAGGGAAACGATTCGTGTAAAAACTGAAATAGGATAAAAATGTGGCTTAGATATGAAAATTACATATTTGCCACATTTTATTCTTATAAAAGATTAATATCTATAGTATAACTTCCGAAGCAATTTATGCACTATTTAACACGGAGCTAGAGACGATAAAATTTCTACTATAAATAAACCTTCGTAGATAACATCATTCTATGATGACATATCCTCCATCTTCAAAATCAATATTTATGACTCCTACTTGTGTACCGTTATTATAAATCAAACTATTACCCTGTTTTGTAAAACCATTTGCAATATTTCCAGAGGAAGCAAAGTTTGATATGTTAATGTCGCAGTTCTTGTACCCATCATTGGAACGCAATTCTAAATAACTGTCTGGGGCGGTTGCATTTAATTTTCCTGTAAAACCCGTTGGAATGGTGTAGAATATAGAGGATGATTCTATATTAGCATTGATATTTCTGCTGTTTTGAAATACCCCATTGAAATAAGCAGTTGCCTGTTCAATCTGTATATTAATATCACCGTAGGTAATCATCGGAATATATAAGACAGCAGCAGGATATTTTGAATAATTTCCAATATAGGATATGTGTATTTTCAAGTCTACATTTTCATTTGAAATATCAACGTTATAAAGGGTACCTCCATAATTGACTGTGAGTTCATTGTCTGTTGTTGAAACAAGTTCTACAGCAGCATTATTGTCAATTGTTATATCAACATTTGGATTATCAATCTGTGTAATAATATCCGATTTTTTCGTATTTACTGGTATGTTATCTGGTGCATGGGTGCTGTTTGTTCCTTTCTGTATAGGGGAAGTCCCTACATAAGTAGCTCCGAATAAAAATAGGAGTATAAATGCCATTGACAGGCAGGCTGTTATTTTTGATTGCTTTTTGTAAGACATAATTGCACCTAACCTTTCGCTTAACAATTTTTTGCTTATGGAAACAATAGAATTTTTATAACTACTTTCTGCTTTTATTGCATCTAGTAGGGTATTTTCATAATCCCGACTATAAGTGCACATCGTATTATTTAAACATATGATAACGTGATATACATTTAATGTCAATGAATTAATTATGAACAACTTTAAGGTTTTAGTCAAACCATAAAAGCAACAAGAAAAGTAAAGGGAATATGGAGAAACCAGAATATTTGACCATAAAATATAGTGGCTTGAGGACAAATATGGGTTAAAAATCAGTGGAAAAATGGAGTAATAGCTTGATGGGTTGGTAGAGGAATTATATAATGTACATAAGGTAAAAAATATGAAATAAGGATTATTTATATAATATTCTTTGAGATTAATATCCAAAAACTATCACCAAGGGCTTTAGTAATCTGCCATGGACCTTTTGAGAATAGGGATACTTTATCACAAGGAATAGTAGGTAACTCATTGGTATTGCACTTGGATAATGGAGGTATTACTGAGATGATTAAGGAAAAGATATAACTAAATACTAGAAATAAGTTGATAGGTAAAATTTATAAGAAGTATAGGGGTGAAAAACTCTGATTACTAGATATAGAAAGGTGGAGATATATTTTGATATCAATGTCTTGACGGATTCATCCAACATCACGGCATGGAAATGAAATAGCAAAAATTTTGTTGAATTTGGGTGTAGCTTAAGAGAAAATTAATATTCAAAGCAGTAATTTAAATAAAATTAGTACTGAAGTAAAACAAAATAGTAAGCTAATTGCTGCAACAATGAAGGAAATGGTTGCTGATGCTGATTAATTTCCTAATTCTGCACATTCATGAAATATATCCTTAAATTTTGATATTGCAGGATAGGATTGTAAATATTTCTCACCGATCCTCTGATACATATAAAAAAGGGGATAGAAGAAAACTGGTCAAGTGGCAAAGGAAATTTATAATTTGCTTAGTACGCCTTTGGTGGAGAATACGTACTAAGCAAATCAGGATAGGAGATTGTTAAATGAATGATATTGATTATGAAGAGCTTATTGAAAAATTTAGCGATTATAAAGCCGGAAATATGTCTTTAAAAGAAAAAATGGATTTTCTCAATGGTGTACATACGGAGAAAGTGGCAATTTTTGATGAAGAGGGAAATGATATGGATACTCTTCAAGACTTTTGGGGCATAGAAGATGATTTCTTGAATAATCCTCAGCTATTTTCGCTTAATGATATTATATCGTTTATAAATATGTTAGATGATTGGTGTTTTGAACCTTCGTGGATGGAGCAAGTTGTAGATATTATTGTAAATATAGCATGTTTTTATAAAATAAACGGAATTGTGTTTTTACTTTCAAATCTAAAGAATGTCCCGGAAAAAGGACGGCTATTCGGACAGTTTAGAGTTATGCAGAGATGATATTATGAATTTAAAGAGCCGGATATAAAAGCTAAGATAACATTAACTGGGCGGAACTGGGTATGTAGTGGATATAGACTAGCATATTTAGTTGGCAACTATCTGACTTCTGGTGTCTATCAATATTTAAAGAGAGACGAATTAAAACTGAATGAAACAGTTGAAGGAACGATAACCTCTTTATAAAAACAAGGCTTGAGTGGCAGAATTATTGAAAAAATACCTTGACGCCAAGGGGGACCAGGCTCGATGGTCATCAGAATTGCAGTAATAAGGCATGTGGAAACGGTTTGTCTGCTGTCAAAGGGAATTCAGTAAATTAAAAGTTTCAAGAAGAAATCTTACTGTATTATAAACATAATGAAGTAAAAGAGGGGTAAGGTTATAATGATAAATCATTTATTTAATTTTGAGATTAAAGATTGGGAAACTTGGAGAACAGTGTACTGCTCAAAAGAAGAGTTTACACCACTAATAAAAGAAATATTTAAAAATGAAGGATTGGATTTTAAAACACTTGAGAATTGTAAGTCAGGTACCAATGGTGTTTTCCGGATAGGAAAATACATTGCAAAGGTATTTGTTCCATTAGAATCTGGTTATAACAGTATGCCTGACTATAAAGCAGAACTTTTTGCTATGGAAAGGGCAAATGCAATTGGTGTCTCTGTTCCACGACTAATTGCAAAAGGGCAGATACAAGACAGATACCTTTTCCGATATATTATTATGGATTTTGTAGAAGGACATACTTTAGGTGATATCAAAGGTACTTTGAGCAGAAAACAGAAGATTGATATTGGAAAACAACTTCGCAATATTGTGCAGGCTTGGGCAACAACATGCAATAATTTTAATGGAATTGACGTTATTGTAAGAACATTGAAGAGTAAGCGGTGGCAAGATGCACCAATAGAAATAAGGGAAGATCAGAAAAGTGCTGCTTTTGAGCCTCAAAAAACAGCAAAATATAGATTATATAGTAATTATCATAAAAAGTGAAGGATATTAAGATAGCGAATAAATGAATTTTTTTCTCCAAAATGAGGAGAACTTATATCCATGTAAGGGGGATAAGTATGAAAAACTTTCAAAGGAAAGATTTAATGTTTTCGTTATGTGGCTTAAACTGCGAACTCTGTACTATGAAATTGGATAATTACTGTCCTGGTTGTGGTGGAGGTGCAGGCAATCAAGGCTGTTCTATTGCTAGGTGCAGCTTACAGTACGGAGACATTGAATACTGTTATCTATGCAATGAATATCCTTGCGAAAAATACAAAGACATAGATGAATTTGACTCTTTTATTACCCATCGCAATCAGCTTAAAGATATGAAAAAGGCACAGAAAATAGGTATAGAACAATATAATTCTGAATTAATAGAAAAAGCTGAGATACTAAAACACTTACTTGCAAACTATAACGATGGACGTCGAAAAAGCTTTTTTGGTATAGCTGTAAGCCTTTTAGATTTGCATGATTTGAAAAATATTATAGAACAAATTAATTCTAAGACTGCATATGAAAATTTAACGCTAAAAGAAAGGGCAAGTATTGCAGTAACAATTTTTCAAACTGTTGCAGAATCAAAAAATATTGTTTTAAAGCTTAATAAAAAGCATGCAAAGAAGTAATATATTTCGGTAAAAAATAAATACCAATTTTATTAATAATTAAATAGGCTAAGTCTTGGTTAACTTAAACGACCTACAGGCTTAGTTTTTTTATGCCTAGAAATAAAGATAAAAGAAAGATGAAATTATCAAGATTATTTATATATGGTATGGGGTTATAGAAACCTGAACAGATGATGATGTGGGAGCTTTTACATAGTCATGGATTCTTGATGACTTACTGAATAGTGGATGATATAATATTATAAAAATTGAAACTGCAATCAAGTTTTGAAATATAATAGAAAGTATAATATAACGGCGGGGAGTGAGCAGATTGTCTATTAAAACAATTGAAAATATGGTAAATTGGGTTGAAGAGAATTTAGAAGAATATCCAACTTTAGAAGAAATGTCCAATTTTGTAGGATATTCACCTTGTTATTGCTCTACTAAGTTTCACGAATATGTCGGTGTTTCATTCAAAGATTACATTCAGAAGCGGCAACTAAGTATGGCAGCGGTGGCGTTACAGAAAACGAATTATCGAATTATTGACATTGCTATACAATATGGGTTTTCATCACATGAAGCATTTACAAGGGCTTTTGTGCGTGTTTATGGTTATACACCATTTCAATATCGTAAATTGTTACCAGAAATCTTAATTTTTGATAAAGCTCAAATAGACTTTTGAACACCCCGCAGTAAATAGAAGGAGTGTTTTTAATGTTAAAAAAAGTTGGACGAAATGATTTATGTTGGTGTGGAAGCGGAATTAAGTATAAAAAATGTCATGAGTCTTTTGATGAAAAGCTAGCATGGTACAAAACCCAAGGTTGTATTATTCCGCCCAAAAAAATCATAAAAAATCCAGAACATATTATTGGAATTAGAAAAAGTGGAGAAATCAATATAGCAGTTTTAGATTTCATATCTGAACAGCTTCATATAGGAATGTCAACAGAACAAATTGATCTTTTGATTTATGAAAAAACTGTGGACTTAGGTGGAATCCCAGCGACACTAAATTTTGAAGGCTTTCCTAAAAGTGTGTGTACATCAATCAATGACCAAGTATGTCATGGCATACCATCAAATGATGTTTTACTAAAGGATGGAGATATTATAAACATTGATGTTTCTACAATATATAATGGATTTTTTTCGGATTCATCAAGAATGTTTTGTATCGGAAATGTAAGTTCTGAAAAAAAGAAATTGGTAAATGTGGCTAAGGAATGTATTGAATTAGGATTAGCACAAATAAAGCCGTGGGCCTTTTTAGGCGATATGGGACAAGCTGTGCATGAACATGCTATGAGTAATGGATATACCGTTGTACGTGAAATAGGCGGACACGGTATTGGCTTACAATTTCATGAAGAACCGTGGATAAGCTATGTTTCGAAAAAAGGAACAGAAATGCTTTTAGTCCCAGGTATGATATTTACTATTGAGCCAATGGTTAACATGGGAACTGATAAAGTTTTTGTAGATGATAATGATGGTTGGACAGTTTATACGGCGGATGGAATGCCATCAGCCCAATGGGAAGTTATGGTTTTAGTTACTAATGATGGATATGAGATATTAGCCTATTAGCGATATCAAATTAGAGATATATTTAAGAAAAAAAGAGAACATAACAGAATAAAGAAAATAGCCTTATGAGTAATCAAACGATTGCTCTTCTCTTTTACCCAAAAGTCAGAAAGGAGTCTGTAATGTACAAAACCATATTTACCTCTGACCATAATGGCAGTAATGTATTTTGTGATTGGAATGCTGATTGCATTCATGACTTAGGGCTCCGTTTGGCTAGACCTATCTTATAGCACTTTTGCAGCGAAGAATAGCTAAATTATAAGAAGAAAAGTTAAGATAAATGAGTTAGAATTAAGGACATGAAAGTAACCACAATATATAGTTATTGAAAGGTTAAAATTTAGGTTGGAAGTCGGTGAAAACACGCCGTTTTTTGACCCTTTAAAATAGGTGAAAATATATATGACATAGGATAATTTGAGTGATGATAAGGTAGAAATGAGAAAATAGAAAAAACAGATGAAATAGTAGTTTGATGAATTGATATAGAGTTATATAATAAAGATAAATGGAATGATGTGAATCAAATATTAATATAAAATGAAAAAGTAAAAATTAGGAAACGGTATCCTAAAATTGGGTTACATGCGAGCAATATATTTACATCTCTTGGATAATGTGTATTATAGAATAAATGAAAAGGAGAGTTTAACAGTGGAAAAGATAATATGGGTAAAGAGTAATGGAAAGATGATAGGTGCAAAAGAAGATGATGGTTTAGAAATTGTAAACAGATATTTGGAAGAGGGATGGAAAGTTAAACATATATCAGCATGTGCAGTAGGTGATAGTATAAATTCGGGTCAAGCATATATCGTTATTGAGAAAAATGATAATTAATATGCAAGAAATTTTCAAATTCAAAATAGATGAGTTAGATTGATTTTACAGTTGTAATTAACCAAGGGGTATGGACATCTACGATGTTTTTATTGTCACTTCAAGACATATAGAGTGTATGGTAAGACTATTTACAGCATCTACAATTTATTCTAAGTTGCATTAATATTGTAAAAGTAATTATATATTATTATAAATAATTATCAATTGGAAAGGATTTTTAAAATGAAAAAATTATTAAGGATGTACTCGTATTTAATACAGCCAACTATATATAAGATTATATTAAGGGTATTTTTAGGAGTTACTTTTTCATTACTTTGGAATCATTTTATAAATAAGAATAAAATTCATATAATGGTTGAGAAATCATTCTTTTTTGTAGGAACTGTTCTATTAACTATGGCATGGTTTAACTATTTAAAGTTAGATGGAATTAGTATAACAAGGAAAGGTAACAAGGGAAAAGATAAGTCTGGACGTCAATCAAAGAATATAATTGATTTTTTAGAAGAAGAAGTTACAAATGATGAGCTTGAAGAAGATGATGAATTACTATCAGCAATAATAGCTAATATTTTAACAGGGATTTGTTTTTTAACTCCTTCAATAATCGCAATATATTTATAAATAATTTTGGGTTTTTAAAATATAAAATATTAAAATATAGAGATTAGGTCTATCTATTTTTTTATAGTATAAGAATATTATATAAAGTTTAGCAATTAAAATATAAATTAATCTGCTGTGCTAGTTAAAATTTACAAATATAAAAACCTCAGCAATTATGTTAACCTATCATTAATATAGACAAAGAAATTTAGGATACCGACATAAATCGATTAGAATTGTAGAGAGCATTCTTGTTCTTGTATATAAGTTTGGTAAAGCATATTTTTATAAACTTTTGAGGTATGGGTATTGTGCTCCTGAAAAAGAAAGTTATTATGGATTTAAATTATATATCCTTCTTTTCATAATTAGCTGAACAACTAAATATCTATAAGGCTCTAACCAATCTAGATATAGGAGTATTAAGCTGTTTAAAATCTAATTGACAATATAAATTGTTTTTGATAAAATAATTTCATAAGCATAATCAAAATTCAGAATATTACCAATAGGATTTAATTTTGAAATAATAAATTTTATGTCAAAATTATGATAAAACAAACAATTATATTTTGTTATTTTTTATCAAAAAAAGGGGGAAATATTATGAAAAAGAGCAATTTTAAGTTATTATCATTAATTCTAGTATTAGTTTTAGTGCTTAGTGCTTGTAGCGGTGGAGATTCAAAGACTAATGGTAGTAATACCGTTGATAACAATGGAGGGGTAAAAACAGCTGAGACTATTAAGGATTTAGTTATACCTAAGTTGCAAGTTAGAGAACTAGAAACATTTAATATTCTATATTGCCAAAGGGCTGAGGACTCTGAAAACTTAACTAATTTATTTGACCCATTGTTAGAAGTGGATACATATGGGGAATTGGTTCCAGGAATAGCAGAAGAATGGAATACAGAAGATGGAGGATTAACTTGGACATTTAAAATTCGTGATGGGGTTAAATGGGTTGATATGAATGGTAAAGAAAAGGCAGATCTTACAGCAGAAGACTTTGCAACAGGACTTGAATGGGTTCTTAATTTCCATAAAAACGATTCATCAAATACATCAATGCCAATTGAAATGATAAAAGGCGCTGAAGAGTATTATGAGTGGACAAAAACTCTTTCAGCAGAAGAAGCAAAAACTTTAACAGCAGAATCAGGTTCAAAGTTTCGTGAAATAGTTGGACTAGAAATAGACGGTAACAAATTAGTTTATAAATGTATAACAGAAAAGCCATATTTTGATACAGTAGCAACTTATAATTGTTTATATCCATTGTCGCAAAAAATGGTTGATGAACTAGGTGGAGTAGAAAATGTTAAGGCTATGAACAATGAAGACATGTGGTATAGTGGTGCTTATACAATGACACAATATATTCAAAACAATGAAAAAGTGTTCACTAAAAATCCATTATATTGGGATAAGGAAGCAGAGCTATTTGATACAGTAACTATAAAGATGGTAGAGTCTTTAGACGTAGAATATCAATTATATCAATCAGGAGAAATTGACTATGTTCAATTAACAGAAAGTCAAGTGAATACAATAAGTAAAGATGAAAACCATGAATTCTATAAATATTTAGTACCAGATGTACTATCTAAGCACTCATATCAGTTCCATTTTAACTTTAATAAGAACAAAGAAGATGGAACACCTGATACAAATTGGAATACAGCAATTGCAAATAAAGCATTTAGACAAAGTTGGTACTATGGATTAAATTTAGAAAATTATTATAAGAGACAAAATGCCTTAGATCCATATATAGGAGAGAATAATTTCTATACTATGAAGGGTTTAGTATATACTTCAGATGGTACAGAATATACAGAATTAGTTAGAGAAGAAATGGGTTTACCAAAACTTAATGGAGAAAAAATGGTAAGATTAAATGAAACAAAAGCAGCAGAGTTGAAGAAACAAGCTATGGAAGAATT
>NZ_JBEBOY010000060.1:0-13521 GCF_040396155.1 Tissierella praeacuta | reverse complement strand
GATAAACATAAAGATTAGGGGTGAAATTTTTGAAGAATAATGATAAGATAAAGAAAAGTACCATAGAGAGCATAATTGTAGTAATAATCATGGCTCTATATATAGTATACGGCATCCATTTCGTGCCTTTGCTAATGTTATTTATACCAGTACCTTTCGCAATATTGGGTATAAGGAATGGTATGTATGCAAATATAATAAGTATAATGGCAACATCTTTAATAATAGGGGTGCTTCTTGGATTTATATCAGGGGTTTCAATTATTCTTATATTTGCACCACTAAGTCTTGCATTAAACTATTGTGTTGACAAAAGAAAAGGTAGTATGGAAACTTTATTGATTACTACTATAGCTTTTTTTATTTCTTTCTTAGTTCTAATGTCTTTAGAAGGCAATATATCAAATTTAAATTTAACTAAGCAATTGGAAGAGAATTTCAGACAGTTATTAACCATGCAGATAGATATGCTAAATGAAATGGGAATGTCAAAATATGAAGTTCTTAGAACAACAGATTTATTGGAAAACGCTTATAAGACTATTATTATACTTATACCATCATTAATAGGAGTTTTCTCTTTAATTATAAGTTATGCAAATTTACTTTTACTATCAGTCATACTTAGAAAAATGGGATACGGAGTTGTAAGCTCCCAAAAAATCTCTCAATTCAAATTACCTAATAATATTATTCCTGGAATTGGGATAATGCTTTTAGCAGCTTTTATAATAAAAAAGTTACAAATTCAATATCATGAAGCATTATTACTTAATATTACATTTTTAATTAGCTTTGTATTTTTTGTTCAAGGATTAGCAGTTTTAGACTTTCTTTTAATTAAAGCTAGGTTACATTTAATATTTAGGGTTTTAATACTAGCTGTAAATATTATTTTTATACCTATGAGCAGTATTCTATTTTTTATAGGTATTTTAGATGCAATCTTTGATATAAGAAAAATAAGAAGGCGAAAATCCTTATAGGAGGATAAATATGAAAAATAAAAAGATATTACCATGGCAGGATAGTTATATTTATCTTATTACAACAGGGTTGCTAGTTGTTATTCTATCCTTATATCAACCTATATTATTTATAATAGGTGTTATGTTGATAGTTTATTTAGTAATTTACAGTATAAAGAGTTTTAACAGGAAAGAAAATGAATTCCGAAGATATATAGAAGGACTGGGAGATGAATTTGAATCTGCAACTAAACATGCAATATTTAATATGCCATTTCCTTTGGTTATGTTAGATGAAAATAGTAATATATCCTGGTATAATACACCGTTTTTGAAGCTAATGGGGGAAACGGATTTATTAAACGAGAAAATATCGGATTTAATTCCTGGACTTAATCTAGACAGTATATTTAAGGAAAATGATATGAAGCCATTGGATATAAAATATGGAGGCAGGAACTTTAGAGTATATCCAAATTTGGTTGATACAAAAAAGACCAATAGTAACAACAATATGATAGTAATGCTTTATTGGGTAGATAATACAAATCTAGTAAATTTGGAACAGAGATATGATATGGAGAAATTAGTAATTGCATTGGCATATGTAGATAATTATGATGATGTAAAAAGCAACACTCCAGAGGTAAATAGACCTTTGGTAATGGCAGAAATAGATAAAAATATTAGTTCTTATTTTAGTAAATATAATGGGGTTGTAAGAAAATACGAAAATGATAAATATTTTATTATTATAGAGAATAGTGGTTTTGAAAATATTGAAAGTAAGAAATTCGATGTATTAGACCAGATAAGAGAATTAGATTTAGGAAATACAATACCTATTACATTGAGTATGGGAGTTGGAGCAGGTGGGAATAATCCTTTTGAATCCTATGAAAAAGCAAGGGCGGCCATAGATATTGCATTAGGTAGAGGAGGAGACCAAGCTGTAGTTCAAGTTGGAAATCAATTAAGCTTTTATGGCGGAAAAACAAAGGCAATAGAAAAGAGAAACAAAGTAAAGGCTAGGGTAATTGGATATGCCTTAAGACAACTTATAGACCAAGCGGATAAGGTATTTGTAATGGGACATAAAAATCCAGATATGGACTCTTTTGGAGCAGGCATAGGAGTATTACGGGCAGTAAAAGACAGGAAGAAAGAAGGATATCTAGTTTTAAGCGGTGAAAATCCTTCTATTAAAAATATTTATGATAGAATGTTAAAAGAACAGCCAGAGCTTTTAGAACAAATTGTAACTCCAGAGAAGGCTTTAGAATTAGCAAATGACAGTTCTTTAATGGTAGTAGTTGATAACCATAAACCAAGTTTTACTGAGGCACCGGAGCTTTTAGATATTATATCTAAGGCAGTTGTTATAGATCATCATAGACGGGGGGTAGAATTTATAAAGGACCCTGTACTTACTTATTTGGAGCCATATGCTTCTTCTACCTGTGAGTTAGTTACAGAAGTACTATCTTATATGAGTGATAAGATAAATCTGACAAAGTTTGAAGCAGAGGCTTTAATGGCAGGTATTACTGTAGATACGAAGAATTTCAGTTTCCAGACAGGAGTTAGAACATTTGAAGCGGCATCTACATTAAAGCGGGCTGGAGCCGATACTACAGTAGTAAGGCAATTATTTAGAGACGATTATAGTACATTTATGTATAAGGCGGAGGTAGTGAAATCTTCAAAGATTATTTTCGATAAAATAGCCATAGGTAGGCTTGAAAGTCAAATGGAAGATTCTCTATTAATAGCAGCACAGGCTGCCAATGAATTACTTAATGTTAATGGAGTTGAGGCTTCATTTGTAATGACCTACGTAAACAATAAAATTCATATTAGTGGAAGGTCCCTAGGAAATATATCTGTACAGTTAATACTTGAAAGTCTTGGTGGTGGAGGGCATTTAACCAGTGCCGGGACTCAATTAGATAATGTAAGTATGGATGAAGCAGAGATAATACTTACACAAACTATAGATAAATTTTTAAAGGAAGGTGAAAAAGAATGAAAGTAATATTATTGAAAGATGTAAAAGGACTAGGTAAAGAAGGAGAGCTAGTAAATGCAAAAGATGGTTATGCTAGAAACTTTCTATTACCAAAAGGAGATGCAGTTGAGGCAACACCAGCTAATTTAAAGAAGTGGAAAGAAGAAAAGGCAAAGGAAGAAGAAAGAAAGAAAAATGAATATAATGAAGCGTTAAAGCTTAAAGAAAAAATAGATTCTACTACAGTTGTGATTCAAGGAAAGGCTGGAGAAGGCGGAAGACTTTTTGGCTCAATTACATCAAAGGATATATCCGATGCATTAAAATCACAACATAAAATAGATATAGATAAAAGAAAAATAGAATTAAAAGATAATATTAAATCCCTTGGTATGACTCAAGTAGATGTAAGGGTATATGCAGAAGTAGTAGCGAAGCTAAATGTTAATATAAAAGAACAATAATGAGGTGGGAAAAGTGGAAAACCAATTAATTGGACGCATTCCTCCCCATAGTCTAGAGGCAGAGCAATCTGTTCTTGGTGCTATGATTTTAGACAAAGATGCTATAAATACTGCAATTGAAATAATTAGACCAGATGATTTTTATAAGGAAGCCAATAGAGAGATATTTGAAGCAATACTTATATTATTTAATAAGAATGAACCAGTAGATTTAATTACTTTATCAGAAGAACTTAAAAGACGGGGAACATTGGAAAACATAGGAGGGGTTACTTATCTTGCGGATTTATCAAGTGCGGTAGCAACTACGGCCAATGTTAAATACTATTGTAAGATAGTAGAGGAAAAATCAATACTTAGAAGATTGATTAAATCATGTGATGATGTAATAGTTAAGTCTTATGAAAACTCTGATGAGGTAAATGCAATAATAGAAAATGCAGAAAAAGCCATATTTGACATTACTCAAGGAAGACATAGAGAGGGCTTTTCACCACTTAACGAGGTATTATTATCTAGTTTTTCTCAGATAGAAGAAAGGGCTGCAAATCAAGGAACTCTAACAGGTTTAACTACTGGATTTATAGATTTGGATAATAAATTATCTGGGTTACAAAAATCAGATTTAATATTATTGGCAGCTAGACCTTCTATGGGAAAAACTGCTATTTCCGTAAATATTGTAACTAATGCCGCTTTAAAGGCTAATGCAAAAGTTGCTGTATTTTCTTTGGAAATGTCCAAGGAGCAATTGGTACAAAGAATGATATCTGCCACTGCCCATGTAGACCTTCAAAAGATAATCTCTGGTAGATTATCTGAGGAAGAATGGATACAAGTTATAAATTCTATGGGACCATTATCCCAAGCGGATATATTTATAGATGATACCGCTGGAATTTCTTTAATGGAAATGAAGGCAAAATGTAGAAGATTAAAAATAGAAAAAGGTCTAGACCTTGTGATGATAGATTATTTGCAACTAATGCAATTAGATGGACGTCAAGAAAATAGACAGCAGGAAATCTCAGCTATTTCTAGGGGATTAAAAGCCTTAGCTAAGGAAATGGAATGCCCTGTAATAGCCTTATCTCAGCTTAGCCGTGCACCTGAACTTAGAACAGACCATAGACCTATATTATCTGACTTAAGAGAGTCTGGTGCAATAGAGCAGGATGCTGACGTAGTATTATTCTTATATAGAGATGAATATTACCATGAGGATTCAGAAAAGAAAAATATTGGAGAAGTAATTATAGCAAAACATAGAAATGGACCAACTGGAAGTTTGGAATTAGTATTTAAAAAGGAATATACTAAGTTTGTTAATATGGCAAGAGATTAAAACTAAAAATTGAGAATTATAAAGGCCTTATAGTCCTAAATAGAAAAGCTAAACAGGATTACAATAAAAGATATCTATTGTAATCCTTTATGTTATTCTTATTTATTAAATATTCCCCAATAACTGGAGATTCTTAATTATTTAAAGGGGTGATTATTTTGGAGGTTAAAGGTAAAAGAATTATTATAAAAGATTTGCATCTTGAAGATGTATATGAAATGAGAAACTGGGGAAACCATGAAAATCCTTTAATAGAGGATTATAATTTTCCTCCAATGAATGATAGAGAAATAAAAATTTGGTATACAATGAAGGCGAAGAGGCTATTTAATAAATATTATGGTATACGAAATGAAGAAGGAAATGTAATAGGGTATATGGGAATAAAAGATATAGGAATAATTAAGAGAGAATCTACCTTAGGTATAGTTTTAGATCCAAATCATGTAAATAAAGGGTATGGAACAGAAATTTTAGACACATTTTTAAGATATTATTTTATTGAGATGAAAATGAGGAAAATGATCTTAGAAGTTGCAGAATTTAACAAAAGGGCTTATCGGGTTTATGAAAAGATAGGTTTTAAACCCGTTGGATACTATCTTGATGAATTCTTTGATTCGGGGTTAGACTTATCTAATCCCTATTATTTGGAAGAAAAATCTTCTTTTGTAATAGCAGATGAAAAGATATATAATTATATTTACAAAATGATCCTGACTAAGAAAAAATTTTTTGAGTTAAGGAAATAATGGATATAAATAATGGAGTTGATAATATGAGTTTCACCCTTGAAACCACAGATATGGATTTAGGTGATACCCCTATAGAAAATATTTTTATAAATGATTTTATGCCTATGGCAAATGGAACCTATGTCAAAGTATATTTACTAGGGTATAAATATGCTCATGATAGAGATGAAAAGGTAGAAGTAAACAATCAAATTATAGCAAAACATTTGGAAATACCTTTAGAAGATGTATTGAGGGCTTGGGATTTTTGGGAAAATAAAGGAATAATAAAGAAAATAGCTGGAGAAGAAGATAATAAGTATAATTATAAGGTAGAGTTTTTGAATTTAAAGCAATTGTACATAAAAAATAATTTAAGCTTATTTAATGTGAAAAAGGAAGTTAAGCAAAAACCAAAATCTATTACACCTCAAGAATTAATTGATGCAAATCAAATACCAGCCATAAATAAGATGTTTAATCAAATAGATTATATAATGAGAAGACAGACAGTGACTACTGAAAAGCAAAAAATATTATCTTGGATAGAAAATTATAATATGAATCCAGATGTAATAGAAAAAGCTTTTTTCTATGGAGTAGAAAGAAAAGGACAAAGAAATGTAAATTATATAGAGGGTATCATAAGAAACTGGTACGATAGTGGACTTACAAATATGGAATCAGTAATAGAACATTTTAAAAGTCAGGATGAAAAGTTTTATAGATATCAAAAAGTTATGAGAGCCTTGGGATTTGATAGTAGAAGTATTACACAGGGTGAAATGAAAGTAATTGATAAATGGTTTGAAGAATATAAATTTTCATTAGAAATAGTGCTTAGAGGATGTGAAGCTTCGGCAAAGGTTGCAAACCCTAGTGTCAATTATATTGATGGGGTTCTTAAATCATGGCATGAAAAGGACATAAAGACTCTGGAAGATATTGAAGAAAAGGATAAGCCTAAGGAGAAGAAAGAATATAGAGTATCAAAACCTACTAAAGTAAAAAGTACACCGCTTAAAACAAGATTTCATAACTTTGAGCAAAGAACAGATAAATATACATCTGAAGAATTGGAAAGCATTGCAAGAAGAAAGAGGGAAGCTTATAACCAAAAAGCAAAAGGAGAAGTATAAATATGTATAAGGATATATTAAAAGAACTTTCAATTGAATACGAGAGAAAAAGAGATAGACAAATACATGAACAAAGAATAAGAAAAGAAAGAGTTTATAAAAAAATACCTGCAATTAAGAGAATAGATGAAGACATTCTTAAGACAGGTCTTTCTATGTCCAAATATATAATAGGTAATCCTCATAAGTATAAAGAAAGTATAGAAAAGGCGAAGGAAATAATTGAAAAACTTAAAATGGAGAAGGCTTATTTAATGACGGAATCTAATATCCCTGTGGACTATATGGATATGAAATATGATTGTGAAATTTGTAAAGATACTGGCTATTTAGATACTGGAAACCAATGTAATTGTCTAAGACAAGCTTTAGTTTCTCGTGCTTATAGAATGTCTAATATAGAAAATGTTCTTCAGAAAGAAAATTTTAAGACCTTTAATATAGATATATTTGAAGATAAACAATTTGAAAATGAAAAAATGACTCCAAGGGAGAATATGATAGATATAGTAGGTATAGCAGAAGGATTTATTAGTAATTTTAATGAAAATAATGGGGACAATTTGTTATTCTATGGTACTACAGGATTAGGCAAGACCTTTTTATGCAATTGTATAGCGAAGTCACTTTTAGATAAAAACAAAATAGTAATATATCAAACTGCCTTTACAATACTTGAAATAATAGAAAAACATAGATTTAGTAAGGATAGTAAAGAATCTAGTGATTATCAATATAAATTATTATTTGAAGCAGATTTACTTATTATAGATGATTTGGGGACGGAAGTAGCTAATACATTTACTAATGCTGAAATATTTAATATTGTAAACACTAGAATATTAGCAGGGAAAAAGACTATAATATCAACTAATCTAACACCGAAGGAGATATCCGATACATATACAGACAGAGTATTCTCTAGGATATTGGATAAATTCATTCCGCTTAAATTTTATGGACATGATCTTAGATGGGAGTAACTCTAGCAGTTAATAAATTTTAGGGTATATTTTCTGTAAGCTTTTTTACCCTAGTTTATTGCTTTTAACTTTTGCTGTATTGGGAATTAAGTAAATGATTTTAGATATATTGTTAAAAGGGGTGAATTCTATGAATGCAAGTGAAAGAAGACAAG
Organism: Tissierella praeacuta; assembly: GCF_040396155.1. Taxonomy (GTDB): domain Bacteria; phylum Bacillota; class Clostridia; order Tissierellales; family Tissierellaceae; genus Tissierella; species Tissierella praeacuta_A. The sequence goes on along the minus strand of NZ_JBEBOY010000060.1, from coordinate 5,725 downwards.
AAATACTAAATTTTTTAAGTAAGTCAGAGGAGCCAGTTAAAGGAATAAGTCTATCAGAAAAATTGGAAGTCAGCAGGCAAGTAATAGTTCAAGATATTGCAATATTACGAGCTAGGGGAGAGAGTATACTTGCTACTCCTCAAGGATATTTAATACCTAAAATTCATGAAAAAAGAAAGTTAATAAAGACCATTGCTTGTACACATAAAGATAATAGAGAGTTAGAAGAAGAACTGAGAATAATAGTTGATTTAGGTGGAAAGATAATAGATGTAATAGTAGAACATCCCCTATATGGAGAAATAAAATCCCAATTACAAATAGACTCTAGACATGATTTAAAACTTTTTATAGATAGTTTAGAATCAACTAAGGCTGAACCTTTATCCTCCTTAACAGAAGGTGTACACCTTCACACAATAGAAATAGATAATGAAGAAACTTTAAATAGAATAAAAGCAGCTCTTTTACAAAAAAAATACTTGATAAAAGAGGATTAAAATGATATATTTTAGTTATAGGTGACAAGACAGATGTAAATACATGTAAGTAAGGGGATGTTTGAAATAGGAAAATCAAAAGGCAATATACAGAATTACTTTGTCAAAGTGTTAAATGGTATGGCTTGGGGACTTTTTTCATCTTTACTTATTGGACTAATAATTAAACAAATTGGTACGTTATTTGGCATTGAAGAACTAATTAATTTTGGATCCATAGCACAAAAATTAATGGGACCTGCTATAGGTGCAGGTGTAGCATATAGTGTCAGTGCGCCGCCATTAGGTATCTTTGCTTCAGTAGTTGTAGGAGCCATAGGTGCAGGAAGTATTACTTTTGATGAAGGGGTGGCAATAATAAATACTGGGGAACCAGTAGGAGCATTTGTTGCAGCATTAATAGCAGCGGAAGTTTCAAAATTAATTAGTGGTAAAACTAAGGTAGATATAGTGTTAGTTCCACTAGCTACTATTGTAATCGGTGGATTTGTTGGAGAGTATATAGCTCCATATATGGCTATGATAATGAATTTCTTTGGAGATATTATAAATAGGGCAACGGAAATGCATCCTATACCAATGGGAATAATAGTGTCAGTAGTAATGGGAATAGTCCTTACACTTCCCATAAGCTCAGCAGCCCTTGCCATATCCTTAGGGTTGTCAGGTCTTGCAGCAGGAGCAAGTACAGTAGGCTGTGCAGCTAATATGATAGGATTTGCAGTGGCTTCCTATAGGGAAAATGGATTTGGAGGACTTATTGCTCAGGGATTAGGTACATCGATGCTGCAGATATCTAATATAATAAAAAATCCTTTGATATGGCTTCCAGCCATATTTTCCTCAGCTATATTAGGACCTGTATCTACTTATATATTTAAAATGGAAGGCACCAGTATAGGTGCTGGCATGGGAACAAGCGGATTAGTAGGGCAATTTGCTACTATAGATGCAATGGGTTCTTCGCCAAAGGTATTGGTTTTAATTGTTGCTATGCATTTCATCTTACCTGGAATAATATCTTTTGGTATATCGGAATGGATGAGAGGAAAAGGATTTATAAAATCGGGAGATATGAAATTATAAGATTAAAATTGAAAATCAATGTTTTAACATACGATTAGGGGGTATAAAGGAAATAGGAAAATAATTTTCCCATACAAAAGATAAAACTTTATAAAAACAAAGGATGAAAATATCCATTGGAAGGCTTAGGCTTTCTAATGGATATTTTATTTTACATAGGAAAGTATATATTATACCTTTATTTATATATATAATTTTAAAATTAAGCTTTAATTAAGGTTTGGATTAATAAGATTTAAACTTACCTTGCTATACTCAAAATGAAAATAAAAAATGAGGTGAATAATATGCTTAAAAAAGGATTAACAGGATTTCAAATAAAACTTATTGCACTTTTCTTGATGGTTTTTGATCATGTGCATTATTTCTTTGCTTTTACTAATAAGGTACCTTTATGGTTTACTTGGATAGGTCGTTTGGCAGCTCCAATATTTATCTTTATGGTAGTAGAAGGTTTTATTCATACACGAAGCCGTGCTAAGTATATGTTAAAACTATATATAGGTTCATTAGTAATGACCTTTGGTAATCAATTAATTACAGGATGGTTTCCTCGTAGTGATAATGTTGCTCTCATGGCAAATATATTTGGTACTTTATTTTTAATTACTGTTTATTTAACTATTATTGATTATTTGAAGAAAGCTATTAAAGAAGGACGTATTGGATCTGTGGTGTTGGGAATTTTAGCATTGGTAATGCCTATTGCCCTTGGTATATTTATGATGATGAACATTCAGATGCCTGGTATGATTCAAGCTATGTTTTTATTGCCAACTCCAATAATTGTTGAGGGAGGACCAGTGTTTATAATGTTGGGAATAATGTTTTATTTAACCCGTGATAAAAAAACTCTTCAACTGATTTTATATGCTTTAGTATCTATTACTTTAATGCCATGGCAGAATTTCTCTTTACAAGGTTTATTCTATGATAATTTTCAATGGTTAATGATTGGTGCTTTACCTATTTTGGCACTTTACAATGGACAAAGAGGGAGAGGTATGAAATATTTATTCTATACATTTTATCCCCTTCACATTTATCTTCTATATATTTTATCTAGTTTTTTAGTGTAAAATTTTCACCATGTAGCACTGAAACTGGGTATACTATACCTATATTAAAATAAAGGAGCGGTACCATGGATGTGCTATTCAATAAAAAAATACTTGTTGTAGATGATGAAGTAGAATTGTTAGATCTTATTGAACATGTTTTGAGATTAGAAGGATTTACAGATATTAAGACTGCAAATACAGGTACTAAGGCTTTAGAGTATTTTCATAGCTGGCAGCCAGATTTGGTGATTTTAGATATTATGTTACCAGATATCCAAGGTCATGATTTATGTAAAATTATAAGAGAAACTTCACAGATTCCAATTGTTTTTGTATCTGCTAAAACTGAAGAAGTTGATAGAATCGTAGGCTTTGCCATAGGAGCTGATGATTATGTGACAAAGCCATTTAGCCCAAAGGAGCTTGCATATCGGGTTAAGGCACATTTAAAACGTTCAGAACCAGTAGTTACACAGGATATTGAAATCATTAATTTTGGACCATTTAAGATGATTCCATTAAAAGGTGAACTTTTTAAAGAGGATAAACCACTTATGCTGCAACCGAAAGCATATAGGCTTCTTGAATATTTCGCAAAGCATCCTAATTTGATTTTGAGCAAGGAGCATTTATGTGATGCAGTATGGGGACAGGACTATATTGGCTTTGACAACACTATTATGGTACACATTAGAAAAATAAGAGAACAAATAGAAGTAGATCCATCAAATCCAGAATATTTAGTGACAGTAAAAGGACTAGGATATAAACTAGTAGTGAAGGATAAATAATATGAGATTACATTTAACTTTCAAATATTTAATAAGTATTATTATTGTCATTATAGTAGTTGGATTGGTTAACAGTATCATAGCCTTTGGATTATTTCAATTTGGACCTAGAGAATCTTATTCCTATGGGATTGCCAATGAACATTATATTAGTCCAGAAGACTATGTAAGACAGTTTTCCCAGTATATTAGCTTTGAAAAAGGTCAGTTCTCCTTAGATAAAAAAGCACAAGGTTCGTTAATTGAAAATAATGCTTGGATTCAGATACTTGATACAAATTATAAAGTAGTTTTTCAATTCAATGGGAATAAAGAACTTCCACAGATATATACGCCAATGACCTTGGTGCACAATTATAAGTACGCAAATCCAGACACGATGTTTGTAAGTGAGGTATCTTTTGAGGAGAAGACATATACCTATTTAATTGGTATGCCCTATAGTAATATTCAAAGGACATTTTTAACCTTTAATAAGATTTATTTTGCTAATATTATAGGTGGTATTATATTGGTGGTTTTCGCTGTAGATTTAATTTTAGGGCTGATTTTTGGTATGGGCTTTAGTAAGGGACTAACCAAACCAGTAGGAGAAATAATCAAAAGTATAGAGGATTTAACAGTAGGTCATTATAATCAAGAATTATCAATAGATGGTTTATATGGTTCAGTTTTTTCTAATATAAATAAGCTGTCAAATAAATTGAAATCCAGTGAAAAGGAACGTAAAATCATAGATGATATGAGAGAAAATTGGATTTCTAATATATCCCATGACATAAAAACACCATTGGCATCTATTCGTGGATATGGAGAATTGCTTCGCAGTGATGAATCAATGCCGGTGGAAAAGATGCATCATTATTTAAAAATTATAGAGGATAAGGCTCTTTATATTTCAAATTTGGTAGATGATTTGAATCTAAGTGCAAGACTAGAAAGTGGACATTTTATATTAGATCTACAGACAATAAATATAGTGATTTTCTTAAGAGACATTATTATTGACGTACTTAATGGCATAGATATGTCCAATGTTAATTTAGATTGGGAATGTAATGAAGAAGAGATTTTATATAAGGTTGATACAGTACTTTTTAGGCGGGCGGTAAATAATATATTGTATAATGCCATTATACACAATGATAGATCAGTTAATATTAATGTGAAATTAACTTATGAGGAAAACAAAATTCATGTACAGATAGTCGATGATGGTAAGGGTATTTCACCAAAGGATTTACCCTATATTTTCAATAGACATTATCGAGGTACAAATACTTCAAATGAAGTTGAGGGAACAGGTCTAGGAATGGCCATAACTAAGGAAATTATAAAGGCACATGGAGGAGAAATTAGTGTAGATAGCAGGTCTGGAGCTGGTACATGTTTTAAAGTTGTTCTCGTGAACTAAGGAAAATTAACATGAACTTTGTTGCATATATCTCCATATTTTTATAAATTATTTTCCAGTATTGCCTTTAACTCTTAAGATTTCATAAAAGATTAAGCAATTTTTAAAGAAATTATATATTTCTTGCTCTACATTCATCTTATATAGTGGACTAGTAACTATATGATGTATATATTTAAATTCCAATAACCTTGGAAAGACCATCAAATAGCCTGCTTTAGTAACGCTAAATATTAGATAGATGGATTAAGATATGGGATGAAGCTGACACTTACCAATGTATTATATAATTTAGCACTTAATATTATTAAGATAAATATAGTAAATATTATTAAGAATTTAATTATAAACTTAAGTGAGGTGCTAATAGATTTAGAGTCAATTATATCTATGATTTTTTTATTTATAACATATAAGAAAATGGCTGCAACAAATATTATTATTCGGTCAAACATTTATATCACCTTCTTTGTTATTAAATTATAGCATCAATCATAATTTGTAACCCTTGGAATCACGGCATCTAATTCTCATAAATAGAAAAGGTATGAATTTCACTGGTTACAAGAATATTGGTTTAATAGATGCTATTACTGATAAAGCGTATAGCACTAAATATATTCATAATTCTATTTGTTATAACCTTTTTTATTTTAAGCTTCCTATTCGAAAATGATTATTTTCTATTTTTTAGAACAGTATATATCTGATTTCAATTCTCTAATTTTATTATTAATAAGTATATTATACACTAATATATTAAATATTCTACAATATTTATATATATATTACTAATATATGTTTAATTATTCAGATTAGTAAGTTATATCTGTACACCATTTTTGATTTATACTTGTAGTCTTAAAGTCTCTA
>NZ_JBEBOY010000059.1:0-13669 GCF_040396155.1 Tissierella praeacuta | reverse complement strand
TCTATTTAGGCTAAATTCCTTTAATCTAGTTTTTCATACTCTAGTTAACACTATCATTTGTAGCTTATCAGCTTTGTAGTCTGCTCATAACCTCCCCAGAAACTGAAGCTTACTGTTTTATTTCCCTATTTAATATGTCGTCATAGTTTTCTTTGTAGTTATCGAATGCCTCAAATGGGTATTCAGCATTTTCCAAAAGATGAACTAGAGTTTCAGATAAAATTTCCGAAAAAATCTGTACTACACAATAATTTGATTCTTTGTTATTACTATACAAAATACTTCCATATAATATTTCGTTTAAATCTGCCAAAAGTTCCCGTTCAACTTCTGGTAAGTAAAAGAATTCTTTCAATTCTTTCAAGCATAGAAAAATTTCATCAAATTTTTGTTGCAACTCAAGTAAATTTTTAAGTCCATACCTTAAAGCGTATCTATATCCTTCTGAGAAGTCATTGCTTCTTCCTGCATGAATGGCTATTTTTAGCCTCACTTCCGCTTTTGTCATTTATATTCACCTGTTTTCTTTCCTGTTTGTCATAAATCTAAATATATTCCAACCTTGTGGATAATAGTTCTCACTAAGCCTCCACCAAATATAAAATTTCTGTAGCTTTATTTTAATTTACCTACAAGAGCGAATGCTCATTAGCTGTATTAAAACATCATAATCATTCCGTCAGGATATTTTCCATGCCAGCCACAGGGCAAGTGTCCTGATAAATATATCTCCAATAGTTGCTTTGAAAACTCGCTTGCATAATACGTTGAATAGAACTCCGCCATAAAGATATTTAACACATTAAACGGGATATCCTGCATCACTTCCTGTGGTAAATTATTATCGCCTATTGCAACTTGGATTTTATCTAAAATCTTCGGTAAATAATTGGCTTTAATCGTCCTTACAGTAGTATTCCAATATTTATCATATTCACCTTGTACGTTTAAACACAAATACTCTGTTAAGTATCCTCGTTTATCAAGGCATGCATTTTCCCATTTTATAGATTGTATATTCTTCAACATTTTATGAGCATCCATCACTTGATACGTTTCAAAACTATACTGACATTTTCGTTTTGTTCCGCAGTTTTCTAGCCAATTACACTCTATGAGCTTGTTATAAAGAGTTTCACTGATTTCCATACACTTCCCCTCCTTACAAATATAAATTTTCCTGTAACTTTGTTCTAATTCGCCTACAGGGGCGAATGCTCATTTTATCTATAATGATATTCTGTAAAATAATCAACATCATTACCGCTATCAATCCATCTTTCAAACCAACCTAAAAAATCTTGACGCTGACAACAGGGCTGTATTCCTACGTCACAAAAAAACCAGATTTCCCCACGACATTTCCCTGTAACAATTAAATTGTAGGATTGTGAATCTCCTATATAGATAAGCTCAATGTTTCCATTTCCTACTTCCAACAGGCGGGATTCAGATACACATTCTTCACCTTCCAAAATCCAAGGGTTTTCAAACGGAAAAGTTACTGATAATTTTTCTGATATCAGTTCATCTATACTAGCAAGAGATTTCATTTTGAATCCATCAATCATATCACAACCATCGCCAACCTCAATCAAAAATTTTCGATAAGCTTCAGGAAGTATGACATTATGTTTCTCCTCAAATAAGCTGATTTCCTGTTCTAATAGTTCTTCTCCCAAGAAAATATCTTCGTCTCTACATTTTTCTTTTATTCTTTTTAATATTATATTATATTGTTCTGATTTATAGATAGGCATGTTTATCCCTCTATTATATAAATTTCCTGTAGCTTTGTTTTAATTCATCTACAGGATCGAAGGCTCATAATTTCACTGCTTCACAACAGCTCTATTCCACTATTAAATCGTATTCTTTTGGAGATCTGATATCTATTGTGCAAAATCTATATTCCGATCGTTTCTCATATGCATCTGAACATATGAAATATCCATTTATTGTTCTTACAGAAAGTTTTCGAAAAACCTTTCTAATTGCATTATATAATTCTTTTGAAGATTCAATATCATAATGCATAGTGCTTATTGTTGTTGGGAAAAGGTTGATATCTTCGTAAATCCCGCCCAAATCTATGACAATACACTCTTCATCCTCATCATAAAAAGAAGAGTGTCTAGTTATTACTCCGACATCAATTTTGCATTGATATTGCTCCCATATACATTTTTTACCTTCATGAAATACGAGGAATTGATTGTTTCCAATATGACTGCCATTGTGATTCACTCCAAATGATTTTACTTTGGTGATATCATCAATCTGAATAGTTCCTACATCTGAATATGTCGGAGCGTAATAGACACTTATGGTATTTTGAAATTGAGAAAATGCAAAATACAAATCCTCTTTTGTAGCAAAAACACGAAAACTTCTCTGTATCAAAATTCCACACTCCTTTCATCGAATATAGATTATATAAATTTCCCGCAGCATTGTTTTAATCCTGTCACGACCAGTCGCCACTTTTCCAGCATTCGCGGTCCGTCTGCCAGTGGCTGCACCCTTCCAAATTTCCTAGACAGTGCCTCCTGGAATTTTTCAAAAGACGGTATCTCCACTGGTTGTTTAAATACCAGCATAAAGAAATAAACCTAATGCCATTTTTCCACGAAAGAATCTCCGCGTTTTCCCATTGTGATCTCTCCTTACTTTTAATATTTCATTCAAATGGGCTATGTATATAATTTGTAATGTCCCTACTATGTCAATTTCCTGTAGCTTTGTTTAATTTACATGCAGAAGCGAATGCTCATTATGTTCGCCTTAGACTTCATCATCGCAAATAAAATCATACGCACTATCAAATAGCATTTGTAAGTATTCGTCAAATTTACTTGCAATTACTTTTATCTCGTCAGGGTCGTGTAAAAATCTTATAATCTGTCCGTTAACGCCGCTTTCAGAAGGCGAAAAGTCTATAAATAGTTGTGATGTTCCACCGTTATTCATGCAATCAGAGAAGTGCAACCAATTCATTTGCTTAGAATTATCAATAATTTTAGCATCCACTTTGACGTCATCATCAAACATACGGTCAATATAGTCTGCATAATATTCAAATGCTTCGTTCTTGTTTTCAATCATTTCTTTTGCAGAAAGCAAATAATATGGGTATTCCTCTACGTCTGAGCCAAGAAAATAAAATACTATCTTTTCGCCTTTATACTCTTTATGGTATGTTCCATCTACAAATTTAAGAAGCTCCACAAGAGACTTGGGAATGTTGGGATAGAGTATTCGTAGTTGTGCTAAATCCGCCTCGCAAACACCATTTACCAGACTGGCAAAATGCTCCCATTCATCTTTCTGACCATTATCGCAATAGGCTTTTTGCAAGCCACGAATGTACTTTTCAGCTATATTCATTGTAGAAACCTCCAAACAAAATATAAATTTCCTGTAACTTTGTTTTAATTCGCCTACAGGAGCGAATGCTTATTTTCATATAACATCATGGCTTAGTATTTCTACCTCTATTTCATCGTTAATGTTTTCTAGCTCCAGTGAGAAGTCTATACCCACATAATCCTGCTCTACCCCTTGTTCGAGAGCAGTCAGACGAGCTTCAATAATAACTTGATATGTAAATTTCAGATTATCCATGTTATCAGCAAAATGGGTATAGCTACCGCTTTTATCACGGCTCCAAAGGTCACGATACCTGTCACCTTTTTTATCATATGGATGTCCTTTTTCATCTTTTAACTGCTTATTATAAGAAATCCTCCCTATATAGTAATTCCCTGTTAAAACGGTTATGTCGGGAAAAAAATCTCCATTGCTGCACAGGCCATTTTCATTACTCTCATCCATATAAAACTCAAATACAGCGTTATCCACCAGCATATACATTTCGGAACTTCTTCCCATGAGGATATTACGTTCTGTTTCGTTCCATTCGCCCCATTTATTATCCCAGGCTATTCTTGGTTTCATCTTATTCTCAAAATTAATGTATTGGTTCTCAATATTTTCATTTTTAAATGCTATCAAATTCGGTTTCATACCCAACTCCTCATCACATAAAATATAAATTTCTTGTAGCTATGTTTTAATTCGCCTACAGGAACAAATACTCATAAAGCCCGTACTACTCAATCATTTTATTCTTCTGAAAATGTAGCTAGAAATCTAAAACACCCAAATTCATTATTTTGAACTTCCTTAGTATCACCCTCATATTTTAATTTCCCAACCACAATAGCGGCATTATAAAAATCGTCTAAGCCATTCGGATAGTTTGCTTTAAGCTTTTCAATATAAAATATGTCGGTTTGAGCGAAAATCTCCTCTAGTGACTTTGATGGTGGCATATTTGCTATCGCAACTAAAAAATCCTCGTCATAAGTATTTACTCCAAAATCAACTCCAAATTCAGAACCAATACAATCAACTTCTAACAAATCGTAATCCTTTTTCATATATTCATTGAGTAATTTTTCCGATTTGCAGTTACCAACAAAAACAGAAACATATTCGTCATTACTATAAGTGTAACTTTTCTGTTCAACTTCTCGCATATCCAACCTCCTAAGTTTCCATAGATTATATAAATTTCCTGAGATGGGCATAAATCACCTACAGGAGCGAATGCCGTAGTTTTATAGTGAGCATACTTCTTCTCTATAAGTTGGCACAAACTTCCTTTGCCACTCCCCCAATTTTTCTCTATTCCCCTTTTTATATGTATCGGAGTGTTGGTGAAAAATATTTACAATCCTATCCTGCAATATCAAAATTTACTGATTCTTGATGTATTCTTCAATATTAGTTGATGGACTGGACTATTCTTCGGCACCAGCAGCCATTTCCTCCATTGTTACAGCAATTAGCTTACTATTTTATTTTACTTCGGTACTAATTTTATTTAAATCACTGCTTTGAATATTAATTTTCTCTGAAGCTTTAGAAGTTTATACTACAATATCTTTCAAGTTATCTATTCGCCTCCTTACCTTCTTTAAAGTGAAAAGGCACACTGGTTTTAATCAATATGCCAAACTAATTTATATTATATTCCAAGTATTGTTTAGAGCATCCTTTCAAAATGGCGATGGATGGATTTTTGTTTTTATAAAATATATCCTCACATGAGATTTACATTTGCGTAGTTGAAGGCTCTACTCTGCTATGGTAAAATATATATAAATCCTTGGAAGCAGTCTAGGGTATGCTCTAATAAAATCTTTTCAAAAGTATATTTTAGTCTTTTAGTTAGACTCACCCCTATTGTATGCATTTTCAATATCCATAGGCTAATTTACCATATAAATAAACTTACTTTAATTATTGTTTTCATTTGTGATAAAAAAGTCAAATACAATTTTAGAAGCTTGAGCAATTAGTTCGTCATCATGTTTAGCATCTTTTGTATCGTGAGTTGACAATATTGCAATAATTATAGGCTTTTTATCTGGCGGCATTACTATAGCAATATCATTTCTTGTTCCATAAAAACCAGTTCCGCTTTTATCAGCAACCACCCAGTCTTTTGGCGCTCCTGCACGAATTAACTTATCACCTGTTACATTTCCTGACATCCAGTCAATAAGAATTTTTTTCTTATCATCTGCTATTATATTTCCAATTGTGTATGCTTGCAAATCAATAGCCAATTGTCTTGGTGTACTTGTGTCCCTAATATCTCCAGGTATAGCATCATTTAGTTCAGGTTCTATACGTGCAGGTTCTGTAACCTTATCCCCTAATTGATTAAGTGCTGATTTAAAGCCACTAGGCCCATCTATAAGGTCAAACAAAAGATTTGCAGCTGTATTATCACTCCAACTCACTGCTGCATCGCAAATTTCTTCAATAGTCATACCTTTATCAACATAATCTTTTGCAACCGGAGCATAAGACAGAACATCTTCTTGGGTATATTTAACTACTTGTTTAAGTTCATCTAATGAATATTTCTGTAAAACTGCACCAGCAGTTAAAACTTTAAAAGTAGAGCAGTAAGGAAACCTATCATCTGAATTATATGTAACTTCTTTATTTGTCTCTGTATCAAAAGCATATACACCAAGCTTAGCACCATAATCACTTTCAAGCTGCGAAAATGCAGAATTATATTGTGGATCAGACTTTTTGTTTACTGGTAGCTGAGTGGCTACCTTTCCACAGCTAGCAAGAGCAAAGATCATAAGCGCCATAAGTATAGTAATTATAATAATTTTAAACTTATTTACCTTGATTTTTGAATATATTAATTTTTTCATATAAATTATCCTTTCTTATCCTCCATTTTTCTTGTGATTTTTAAACTTGTCTTTACCTTCTATAACATTGTCCTTGCCATTACATTTATACTTAACATCAGGTTCAGTATGACAGCTTATTGTCTCACATTTGGAAATATTAGCAATATGATCAACCTGAAATAACTCGTAAATAAAGTGAACTTGGTCTGAATATTTCTCAATAACACTGTTCTTCATACCATGTAAAGTAGGATCATCAAGAACATCAGCAAGATGTGTTCTATGCTTTGATAATTCTTCAAAAAACTCTCGTCCTAAGTATTCATAAATATTTCCTCCTATCTTAATTTCTTTGTCAGCATTAATGATAGGTTAACATAATTGCTGGAGTTTTTCTATTTATAATTTTTAACTAGCACAACGAGTTAATTTAATTATAAAATAAACACTCTCTAGCTTATTATATTTAGTAATCTTCTTGGGTTATTTTGAAGTATATTAGTAATATCTCTGGCTGATATACCTATGGATTGTAATAGGGGGATTGTGTATTCAAACAAATAGTTGTATCCTAAGTTTAAATTACCTTGGTTTAAACAAGGAGAACCATTTGTCCACTTCCAATTACAGTCAGAACTTAGTAATACATTTTTTGTGTATCCTTCAATAATGAGTGATTCAACAAACTTCATTATTGCTTTAGTTTTCTTTGATTTTGGGACCATACCAAAATCATTTATCTGTAAAAAGCTTCCACTATTTGCAATTGTTAACGCCTCTGAAACAAATTGCTCACTACTAAGTTTATTATATTGTTTTTCATAATGACATATCATTAGTAATCTAGGATTCACACCCATTTTTAAAAGTTCACAAAAATGATCATATGTATTATTTGGGCAATGAAATGCAATAGGAAGATTGAACTCATTACTTAATTTAATAGCTGCGTTGATAAATCTACACTCATAATCTTTAAGTTGGTTTCTTGAGTTAGTTGCAATCTTTATTATCCCTGGTTTAATTTTTCTATTACTAATCCCTTTTATATATTTATTTCTTAGGCTTTGATATAGCTCTTCAACAGTTTTTCTTTTATCACTTGCTTTCACTTGACGACCACAATAGAATCCTATGCAGCATATAATTTCAATTGGAGAATTATCAATAATATCTAAGTATTTATTTAAACTAGCATAAGGGGTTAAGTCTACAATATAATCTATATTATATTTTGCTACCTTATCTAATAATTTCAAAGCATATTTAGTATTCTCTTCTGTTTTGGAATATGGATAGAGGTTAAATAAATGTTCATGTACAAGTATATAACCCTTTGGTTTAATATTCTTCAATTATCTTTCCTCCATGTAATGTTATTTTTTGTATTTTCTCATTAAGGATATCTCTATGAGTTATTATGATGCAGAACTTATCTTTACATATATCGTCTAAGTTATGAAAAAAATTTTTCATAACTTCATCATCTAACATAGAAGTAGGCTCATAAAACAGCAGCAATTCAGCATCTTTAATTAATGCACGTGTAAGGGCAAGCCTTTGCCATTGTCCACCAGATAGTTGAATTCCACCATCAAACCAGTTTCCTATTGAAATGTTTTTTTCTCGGCACCACTCTCTTATTGACTTGCTGCTACCACTATATCTTTTTATGATTTCCAGCCATTGGGACTTAAACATTTCATGTTTTTCAATTTTCATAGTAGTCAAATTATCATCTCCCTGCTGTTTTAATGTTGACAAAGTTGTTTGTTAATATTAAAAGTATTTTATAGGGATATTATCTCATGTTGCATGATACTTTTAAATCCATGAGATTATTGATCGGTTACCCAAGATTGCTCTTTATCGTTGTCCACTATATATTGATCAAGAAATTCAGAAACAACGATACTATCACGAACAGTATTAATTGAGAGCGTTTCTATAGTTTTTGAATTCAATTAATTTTCCTCCAATCTTCTTTATAGAACATTATCATTCAGTTCTTTCTATGTATGAAAAAGAGATTATTATTAATATGGGACTTGATCCATGGTCAGTAGAGGGATTGAAATATGCTGGGATTGTAGAAGATAAAGGATTCCATAATGCCATTGTCATAAGGATTACCAGCATCGCTCATGCTTTGAATAATACCATGTTTTTCAACTTCAATTAGGTACCTCTAGATCCTCTATCTGTATGTACAACAAGTCCTTCATTGGATGATTCATTCCATATAGTGGACTCTAACGCATCGATTACTAATTGCTCTCTCATATTTTTATCCATAGACCAATCTACAATCTTGCGAGTATATACATCCATATAAGTCATTAGACATATAAATCCTTCTTTAGGTGGATTCTTCTGAAAAGAGGAGTTCAGTCCAATATTTCATTTACATTGTCTACTTGACAGGCTGCACTTCAATCTAAACTTCGTCCTTTAATTTCTATATTTAATTTTATATTTGTATAAAACAAAAGCATTAAGACTTTAATATCCTAATACTTTTATAGTTTTAATTTTATTTCCTTTTACATATAATACTTCGCCTATTTATAACATATTGAATGAGCAAAAGATAAAATATATATTATAGCAACGTCACCATATTATACCCATATCATTTAGTCAATAACACCTGATTCTAATATTGAAAATGTCTTTTGCTTGCAGTTTATCTCGGCCATTGCTCCATAAGGGATACAAAACTTTGGTTCAGAATGTCCAAAGCTTAAATTATATAATACGGGTAAATCTGCTCTGCCATACTCAGCTAATACTTTAATAATAGTATGTTTGTATTCTTCAAAATACATCTCATCTTGTGGTTTCCCAAATATTATACCATTAACTCTTTCTAAAACTCCCATCGCACCATAGTTTCTTAACCAATATTCAAGATAATGTGGTTCTGGCTTTTCCTCTGAAGTTTCAAAAAATAAAATACTACTATCAAAATCATCTATTTTAGGAAAAAGCTCTGTACCTTTAATAAATTCCATCACTTCTATACAGCCACCTATTAGTCTTCCCCGAGCTATATTCTCTCCTTGTAAAAGCTGATATCCATTATTTGGTTTAAATCGTCTTTGAGTATCTTTATTTTTTATTTCCCAAGGTAAAATTTCTGATGTCCATTTATCTGATTGTGGAATATTTCCAAGTACCTCAGTTGAAAATAAGGTCTTTTTTAGCCAATTAACTGTATAGTCAGACATAGCTACATTTTCTGCAAAATCTACCAATATAGAAGCACCATAAAAACTTGAAAGTCCTGCCTTTAAGCACATATAGTGTGTAATTGTGCTATCTGAATATCCAATAAAAATTTTAGGGTTATTTTTAATAACCTCAAAATCAATATAAGGTAACAACCTAATACTATCACTTCCACCAATACAACAAAATATCCCCTTAATTGATTTATCGCTGAATGCTTGCATTAAATCCTCTGCACGTTTTTCGGGATGAGCGTAAATATACTCTGTGCCTTTTAAAGTATTTTGCATTTCAACAACCTCAAGACCAAAGACCTCTTCCAATCTTTTTTTCCCTTGCTCGTAACGCCATATTAAATCTTTGTCACCTGCACCACCCCAAGAAAGACTGACAGTCGCAACCTTATCGCCTTTATTTAGTTTTTGAGGTTTAATTAAATTCAACATACTATCACCTACCCTTATATTTATTTTATATAAACAATTTATATTTCATAATATCTTACGAATAAGATTAATTTTGTAAATATACTCCAAACCTAGTCTTAAAATCTCACAATCAAGTAATCATCATAGTGTTCAAACCCCAATGCAGTATAGGCTTTAACAGCAGGTATGTTATTCTTTTTAACAGAAAGAGTTGGTATTTTATTTTTTGCAATAATTCTACTACACATTTCAGATACAACTGCTTTATAGTACCCTCTACCTCTTTCATTTTCAATTGTATATACACCACCAATCTGGTTAATCTGTGATGTATATGTCTGCACACATGCTTGTGCAACCATTTTACCGTCCTTTTTTGCAATAATAAATTCCTCTTCTTCTCCTCTTTGTATTAAGGTCTTTCTTATGTCTTCCCTCGTTACAACATGATTAAATCCATTTATATGACCATCTAAGATAAAACCAACTATATCTTCACCACTTAAACTATTTACATTTATAAAATCTACTCCATTTAATATAAACGGTTTAAAATTCCTGTTTGTAAAATAAGAACTTTCATCATATTCCTGAACTTCTTTATAGCTTTTAATTTTTTCATATAAGGGCTTTATGACCTTTTCCATACCCAGTAAAAATTCAAATCTTCTATCTTTCATTATTTCTGCAAAAGAAGGCACGGCAGCAGTATCTTCGTAGTGAGGTATACAACTACCAAGATTATAAAAAGGTAATATACCTTTTAATACCTGTCCGTTAAAGAATCCATAGTAATCTGCACATCTTCTTACGTCCTTTTTGTTATCAACACCAAATTCAATAATATTAGCATATAAAAATGATGTTTCAATTTCACTTCTCTTAAGATATTCCAGAATAATTTTTTTATCAGCTTGTGTAAGTAATCTAATCATCAATACTCCCCCTTAAAATAGAACAAAATATTTTAAAAATATTCTTAATAACTAAAAATTCCGTTTTCATTGTATAACAAAAAACCCTCACAAAATCACTCATAAGAGTGACTCCGAAGGGTTATAGGCTTTCGTGTAGGACTTTCATAATCCCTATGCCGCTCACATATAAATGCTTAAGCATACTCACTTTTCATGTATTATTACATATATTTTCCATATTGTCAACTTGATCTTAACCATTTATTTGTAATAATTTTTACCTACTTGGTATAAATATCAATTAACTACATAGCAAGTATTAAAATAAACATTAAAAACAGTGCGAAATCTATTAACAATATACAAGCTATTAATAATAGCTATTACAATTGTTCTGTTTTTTTAATTCCTAATATTAATCCTAAATAGTATAAATAATGCTAATAGTCTAATTGTTAAACTTAATTAAATATTTCCCCTATTCTTAAATAAACTAATGTACATAATTTAAATATCACTTAATCTAAATAACAGTATTTAATTCTAACGAGTTTAGTTCCCTATATCTATATTAGTCTACGATATATTCTAATATATCTCCCGGTTGACAATCTAATGCCCTACATATTGCATCTAATTCTACTAATCTTCATTAATACTATATCGTTCATCTACCAATATCACAACTAATAATCTCATTTTTTAAACTCTACTTTTCTCATTTTCACCTTGTCACCTCTCCAATACCACATGTCATCTATAAAACACTCCTAAAAACGATGTTTTTCCACTGATTTTCAACCCCAAAATAATCCTTCAACCACTATATATTATGGTCAAACCCTACGATTTCTCCCCCGAACTGTAATGAGTCATCAGAATTATACTCTCATTCATAGAATGTTTCCAATCGAACTTCGCTATGCTCTTTCTCTTGGACATTCCTGACATGAGGCGTACTTCTACTTACAACTCGCTTCACTCCTTGTAAACAGGGTTACAACTTCCATATGCCTTGAGGTGACAATAAACATAACAAATAGAGCTAATGATATTTTAATTTCAAAATATAGTTTGAATCAAAATATATCTATTATAGTATTTACTTAAGTGTCATCACTTATAAAGGTCTCTCTAACTACTAAAGTTATACAAATCAATTTCTAAATAGAATCTGATTTGTATCTTCTTGAATCTTAACCCAAAAATCTCGAAAAGGAAACTGATCTGAAAAATATGATTCAACTTTAGTACCATAAGTACCATTTAATACTTCTTCAACGTGAAAAGTAGGCCATTGTATTAAGTAACGCTTTTCTTCTATTGAAAAAGTTTTCTTTGGCAAAGTTAAATGCAATATAAGCATAGTTAATATAAACAAGATTGGAATCATACATAGTACCTTATCTATAATATTAAATTCTTCATCGTTATTCATTAACTCATCACTCCTACATATTAAAATCTAAAATATATAAATGGGTTATAGGTTGAAGCAACCATATATGTTGTTGATAAAAATATTAACATATAATAGTATAAGTTTGCTGCTAATTTGTAAATTTTCCAATGATTTTTTTGAAATAATGATACAAATTTCTTTGGTAAAGGTGTAGCTCCAATAATGCAGATAATATATAATACTGCATAAGACTTTAACATTACAATTCCTTGATTATCTATAAAAGTATTTTCTCCCAATCCAAACATAATACGTAAATAATTAAGAGTATCTGTCAAATTAGTAAATTCAAAAAACACCCATCCTATTACAACAAATAGTAGCATATACATATGGCGTACAGCCTTTGGCCACTTTGACATACATTTTTCCAAAAACAATTTTTCTACTAATATTAAAATTCCAAAATAAATCCCCCATAAAACAAAATTCCAATTTGCACCATGCCAGATTCCTGTAAGAAACCATACTATAAATAAATTTCGTATCAATTTCCACTTGCTTCTACGACTTCCTCCAAGAGGAATATATACATATTCCTTAAACCATGATCCAAGAGATATATGCCATCTCCTCCAAAATTCTGAGATACTTTGAGAAATATATGGATACTGGAAATTCTCTTTAAAATCAAATCCAAACATTTTTCCTAGCCCTATAGCCATATCTGAATAGCCACTAAAATCAAAATATATCTGTAATGTGAAAGCAATTATTCCAGCCCATGCCATAATCATGGAAACTTCTATGTTAGGCATAGTTTTTACTTCAGACCATAACATTCCTATATTATTGGCAAGAAGCACTTTTTTTGCCAGACCGCATAAAAATCTCTGTATTCCAGAATAAAACTTATCAAATGTCATATCTCTATTAGCTAACTGTGATTCAATATCTCCATAGTTCACAATAGGCCCAGCCACTAATTGTGGGAACATAGTAATGTAGAGAGCAAAATTAATTAGACTTTTCTGTGGCTTTATTTTTCTACTGTATACATCAATCACATAAGAAAGTGTTTGAAATGTATAAAATGAAATTCCTAAGGGAAGTGCTGGTATTCCCAAATTTAAGTTCAAATTACCAATTGATGAAATTGTACTTATTATCATGCCAAAATATTTAAAATAGGCAAGACAACCTAAATTGAATACCAGACTTATTATAAGGAAATATTTGCTTTTTTCTTTACTAATATTATCTCTACCTAAAATCATTCCTATAAAGTAATTAATAATTATAGAACTACACATTAACAGTATATAAATAGGTTCTCCCCACGCATAGAAGAATAAACTGGCAGTAAGCAAAATTATATTTCTCAGATGTTTTCCTGGTAAATAATATATAACCTGAATTATTCATCACAATTCAATAATGATGCTACACTCTCAATATTTCAAC
>NZ_JBEBOY010000058.1:0-13685 GCF_040396155.1 Tissierella praeacuta | reverse complement strand
TGGACAATATTTTATTGGGCATGGTGGATAGCATGGGCTCCATTTGTAGGTACATTTATAGCACGCATTTCTAAAGGCAGAACTATTAGGGAATTCATCGGAGGAGTTATTCTTGCTCCAGCTGTAGTCTCACTTGTGTGGTTCGCTGCATTTGGTTCAATGGGGATAAATTTAGTTGATAAAATCGGAGTAGAAGGATTGGCTACAGCTGCAAGTAATACATCTACAGCTTTATTCCAAGTATTTAATAATTATCCTTTAAGTACACTACTATCTTTAATTACAGTAGCTTTACTATGTACATTCTTTATTACATCTGCAAATTCAGCAACATTTGTACTGGGAATGTTAACTTCTGGAGGTGATTTAAATCCTTCAACCAAAAAACAATTTATTTGGGGAATAGTTCAGGCTCTATTAGCTACATCTTTATTATTAGCAGGAGGACTTGAAGCATTACAAACTGCTTCTGTAGCAGCAGCATTTCCATTTATATTTGTAATGTTATTTGCAATGATGTCTTTAATAAAGGCTTTAAAAGAAGAGAGATAAATAGTAAAGGGTCCTATTGGACCCTCCTCTTATTTAATGAAATACATTATATAAATGGTAAATAATTGTTATTTTTATCTTTGTCTTTAAAGGGTTTAGATATTATATTCTCCAGTATTCTAAGTCCCTCAACTATCTTATCATCATCTATCGCCCCAAAGCTAAGTCTTATATAATTAGAGTCAATAGATTCATCAACAAAGAAAACCTTGCCAGGAACAATTGCCAGATTGTTTTCTGCACATTCATTATAAAATTCTATTGCATCTATTTCCTTAGGAAGCTTAAGCCAAATACTAAGACCTCCATTAGGTTTTACATAAGATATGCCATATTTATTTAGTTTATCTAATTCTCTAGTCATAATCTTATATTTTTCAGAATAAACTTTTTTAATTTTTTCTATATGAGATTTCCAATACCCTTTTCTAAGGTATAAATCAAAAGCTCTTTGAAGATATCCCGAAGAGGATACATCAGTAGTATGTTTAGCTTTAATGATTTGTTTAAATAATTTATTGGGTAATGTAACAAATCCCATACGAACTCCAGGCATAAATATCTTGGAAAAGGATTTAATGAAAATAGTTTGGTTAGATTTATCTATGGATTTTAGGATAGATTTTTTATCATCATCGAAAGATAAATCTGTTAAGAAATCATCTTCTATTATATAAAAACCATGTTCTTCTGATAAATGTAGAAGTTCTTTCTTTTTATCATCGCTATAACAGTAGGTAGTAGGACTTTGATAGTTAGTCATTATATATAAAAATTTTGGTCGATATCTATTTACATAAGACTTTAATAATTCAATATCTATTCCATCTTCATTCATAGGTATTCCAATGATTTTAGCACCTCTAGATTTAAATACAGATAGAGCACCAGAATATGTTGGATTTTCAACTAATATACAGTCTCCAGGATAAATTAATGTTTTCGATATTATATCTAATCCCTGTTGTCCTCCAGATGTAATTAAAATTTCATCTTTATCTACTTTTGTATTATAATTTTCCATTAAAAACTTAGATATGGATTCACGAAGTGGTTTATATCCTGTAATTTCTGGATATAAAAAAGCCTGTCCTCCATCTCTGTCTAATACTTCTACTAAGGCCTGTTTAAATTTTTCTATTGGAAATAAATCTGGTGTGGGAGACATAGAAGCAAAGTTGATACTATCCTTTGATATGGGAAGTATTCCAGATACCATTAGCTCCATATCACCTTCTTCCAAATAAGGCATATCTTCAGATATTGGAGATTTTTTTATATAGGTTCCGCTTCCTTTAATTGAATAAACATAACCTTCTTTTTCTAATAGCTTATAAGCACTGACTATAGTTACATTATTTACTCCAAGAGATTTTGCAAGACTACGTATAGAAGGCAGTTTTTCTTTTTCTAATTTATTCTCTTCTATTGATGTTTTAATATTTTCATAAAGTTGGATATATAAAGGTGTATCTATATCCTTGTTTAAAATAAATTCATTCATACTTATCCTCCTTAAATGTATGGATACATTTATTATAGCAGATTTCATATAAGAATAAACAAAAATAAAAAAATAACCCCATAATTATGGGGTTACTCTATTACAATTTCAACTTTTTTGCCATCTTCACTATCTACTTCTACAATTTTATCAATATCTCCATTTTTAATAGCTGCAAATATTTCTTTTATATCCTTTTCACTTAATCCAGCTTCTTTAAATTTAGGCGAAAACTTTTCGGCTAATTTAACCCCTAAATTTATAAGTGAAATTGGTAAAGTTACATTTACTTTAGTTGAATCTTCTGGGTCTAATACTTTTATTTTCAGCCATTTAGCTTTATTGTTAATATCTATTATGTCGTTATTGGTGTTATCTATGGCATCTAGTAGTTTAACACCCTCTTCAGTTGAGATTTTTCCTTCCTTAACCATTGTCAAAATTTGCATTTTTTCCTCTGCTTGCATCTTATCCACTCCCTAATATATATTTATTGAGCCGTTTGATGTAGAGGCAATAAATTTTACATTATCTCTATTTTCATCAAAATTAACATTATGAGCAACTATTTTTTTGAAGCCTAAATTTGCTTGATTATTAATTTTATATACTAGATTAGGAATGCCAAGGGAGATATTACCCATGGAAGTTTCCAAATCAAAATAATTATCTTTAGTGATTCCATAAACTTTAGAGTTAATTGAACCATTGGAAGTCATTAATTTTACTTCCTTTGCTTTGTTCATATCTATATTATTACAGATAATTTTGCCATTGGAAGTAGTTAAATGAATTATATTGCAATTAACATCTTCTGTTTCAATTAATGCATTGGAGGTTTTTAATATTATTTTTTGACCATCAATATTATTAATAACTATTTTGCCATTTGCTGTTTTAGCTTCGATTTCTAGGCAGTGTAAATTTGTTAAAAATATACTGGAATTTGTAGTAGTTGATTTAATAATATTTGAATTTATATCTTTACATTCAATCTTTCCATTTTTAGTTGTTAGATCAATTTCTTTACTATTCGCCTTCACTATATTAATAGATGAATTAGTGGTTATACATTTTAAAATATCAGTATTTAATTCCTGTATATCTATTTTTCCGTTACTAGAATTTAATGTTATTTCATCATAATCTTTCTTAGGCAAAGAAACATCTAATTTAATTGATATATTGCTATTGTATTTTGGGTTAAATATAATCTTATTTTCATTTGTACTAAAATCAAAATATGGTTCATCTGGTGAAAATAACCCTTTTTTATATTGACAGGTAACTTTGATAAATAGGTTATTGTCAATATTTGGCCTCAAGAATATAGAACCATTAATAGCCTTTAAATCCAATGTCGGAAGATTCATATTTGATATATCCACGTCTAGATCTGTGGTAATAGTCTCATAATTATTTCTAAATATAAATGAATTACCTACATCTTTCAAACCATCAAACATATTGGATAAAACATTACTAATGTCGGAACCAATGTCTTCAAGAGTATTAAATATAGGTTTTGAAGATTTTTTCTCTTGAAAATCATCATATATTTCTTCTTTAGTTTCATTATGATTTTTAGGTATTTCTATGTCTTCTAAAGCTTCCATAAGCTTTATAGCATCTTCAGCCGTTATCTTACCTTCTTCAAGCATTGATAAAATCATCATTTTCTCTTCTTTCATATTAACTCCTCCTATTCTTCACCTTGAAGGAGCCTAAGGGCTTCTTCAGATGTTATTTCACCATTATTTAATTTCTTCAAAACCTCTTTTTTATCAATTGCAGGTTCTGTATATTTAGGACTATATCCTAGGGCCTCAATTACATTTTCAAGTCTTCCTCTAACAGTTGGATAAGATATACCTAATTCCTTTTCTATTTCCTTTATATTTCCTCTGCTCTTTATAAAGACTTCAACAAAATTTTTTTGTTCATCGTTAAGCCTACAAAATTTACAAAGTGTAAAATTACCCTCTATATGAGTATTACATTTGTGACAGCTAAGTTTTGTTACATAAAGTTCTTCACCACACACAGGACATTTACCTAGTACCTCTCTTTTCATATCATCACCCTTTCTCTATTTAATGTATGGAAATCTTAACTATTGCTCCATCATCAGTGGATATATCAACTAAATCGAATTCACCATGTAATTTTAATTCATGAATTAACTCTTTTACCATTTTACTGTCCAATTGTTTTAAAGAGAATTTTATATCATCATCTAAATAATTTACATTTTTCATGGTTATATCTTTAAATTTTAATGTTATATGAGATAGGAAAGTAATTAACCAAAAAGGAATACTAGGTATCCACAATTTAAAATTACTATCTTTATCTACAATCTTAATTTTAGATGCCAGCTTAAACACCTCCAAGTTTTAAATATATATTTCTATATTCGAAAAACTTTAGTTGTTAATATCATAATATTATTAAATATTAAATATGTCAATCTAATTATTAATATTTTTAATAAATAAATTAATAATATTAACATTTAGATTTAAATTATAAAACTAACAGAGTTAAAAATTAATATAAATTTAAAATATAATAGCAATAACCATTAAATTGTTATACAATTTGAGTATATGATATAATAAATTGAGATAATTTTAAGAGGTGGTTATATGGAAGACAATAAAAGCTCTAATTCTAAAGGCTTCAAAATATTTATCATAATATTTCTTATATTGAGTATGTTTTTATTAAAAGAAGAAAACCAAAATAAATTAATTGGCTTTATAGATTTTATCACAGGTAAAGAAATGGTCTTAGAACTAGTGAATTCCTTTAAAAATGGAGAAGATATAACAGATATCAATATCTATGATAAAACCATAGTAAAATGGAGTAATAATAAGATATCTTTTATGAAAACCGATGGAACGCCTGTTTTAGAAAAAGAATTTAATTTTACAAATCCATATATTTATTATGGGGATAAACATATCTATATATCGGATAAGTCTACTGGAGATATTTATTGTCTAGATAAGAATGGAGAAACTAAAAATAGATTTAAATTAGATAATGAAATATTTAATATAAAGGAAAGTCATCAAAATCTAATTTGTCACATAAAATCTTCTGATGTGGAAAACATAAATATATTAGATAAAGATGGAGAATTAGTAGAAAATCAATCCTATGAGAATGAAAATGTTCTTACATATGCTGCTAACAATAAAGGAAAATTATCAGCTATAGCTATATTAAGCTTAAATGAAGGAGTGTTAAAATCTAAGATAGAGTGTTATGGTGAAAATAATGAAAAATTAAACTCACTGGATATTGATAATGAAATAATTATACATCTTGATTTTACATCGAAAGATGAGATTATTGCCTTAAGTGATAGTTCTCTTTATTTTATTAAAGATGGAAAAGTAGTATGGAAAAGACAATTTGATTTGATAAAAGATATTTATATTGGAAAAGATAAAATTCATATCTTATATAGTAATTATTTAGAAGAAATTGGATTTGATGATAAAAGTCAAAATAAAATTAGTTTTGCTGAGGATTATACTAAAATAGAGCCGTTCCAAGGAAGACTTCTACTTTATGGGGACAATAATATAGTTGTAGTTGAGGGAAAAAAAGAAATATTGAAACATAAAGAAGATATAATTGGAGTATTTACAGATAAAGACCAAATATTATTATTGGGACCAGAAGAGATGAAAGTATATAAAATGGTAAGTAAAAAACAAAATAAAAAATAAAGTGAAAAATGTCTGATTATGGGTATATTTACTAATATAATAAGTAATTAAGTAGGAGGGATAGAATGAAAAAAGCAAACTATTCTTTAGGTGTAGTGTTAATAATTATAGGGCTGATGTTTTTACTTATGAATTTGAATTTTCTTACCTTTGATTGGTTATTGTTTATATTAGCAATGGGTTTAATTGTATGGGATTTAAAAAGTAAAAATATGGTCTATTTAATAGCTGGTTTACTCCTACTTGGAATATCATCAGTAGCCCTTATAGATGAGTATTTATTTACAACTATTAGTGTGAAATCCTTTATATATCAATTAATTTTTGGTATTATATCTTTAGTGATGTATAAAAGACATAGTAATAAAGGTTTTTTAATATTAGGAGTCTTATTATCATCTATAAGTTTCTATAGCTTAATCGAAGAGATTATTAAAACTGATGTAAATTGGATAAGATTTTTACTATTTTCAATTGCTTTCTTTGTTATATATATTATAGGATATAAAAGAGAAGATATAGATTGGCCTAAAAATATATCTATTATAATGCTAATAGCTTCATCAATATCTTTATTAGGTTCTAAAGACCTATTAAGGATAGGATTTTGGAAATTTGTGTCTTATTTAGTCCCAGCTATTATTATATTAATAGGAATTAAAATAATATATAATGGAATAAAGGAATCGAAGTAATTAAATTTCTTATATCATTAACTATATCTATATAAAATAAATATATATAACATTTATTAATAGCTTTATTCAAGCTACATAAAATTAGTATAATATAGTTAATTGAAAATATAGGAGGAATAATAATGAGAAAAGAAGTAGATGCAAGGGGACAATTATGTCCAAAGCCAGTTATAATGACAAAGAAAGAATTAGATAATTTACCAAAAGGAATAGTGACTACTATTGTAGATAATGAAGTAGCTAAGGATAATGTTTCAAAACTAGCTGCATCTTATGGATATAGTTTTATTATTGATAAAGGCAAAGAAGATAATGAATATTATATTCATATAACTAAGGGAGGCGTAGGAGAAGAAATAGATTCAAACATATGTATTCCTGATACATTTAAAGATGTAACTATAGCTATTGGCTCTGATAAAATGGGTGCAGGTGAAGAAAAATTAGGTAAGATTTTAATAAAGAGTTTTATCTATACAGTAAAAGAAACTACTCCATTGCCTGCAACTATGGTTTTCTTTAATTCAGGTGTTTATCTAACATGTGAAGGCTCAGAAGTTCTAGAGGATTTAAAGGTATTGGCAAATGAAGGCGTTGAAATGATTTCCTGTGGAACATGTTTAGACTATTACAATATAAAGGATAAACTTCAAGTAGGAGAAATAGGAAATATGTACAGTATATATGAAAAGATGAGAAATGCAAATAACACCATAAATATTGGATAGGAGACAAAGATGAATAAAGAGATTTACGGAGTAGCAACCTATAAATCTACTCACCATACTATACAAGCAGAGGGAGTATTTAAGGAAAAAGAAATAAGTTTTAGAACTATACCAACACCTAGAGAAATTACAGTTAGTTGTGGTTTGGCTATTATTTTTCCATTAGACGACCTTCCAAAAGTAGAAGAAATGATAAAAAATAATGAGATAAATATAGATAGTATATATAAATATACTAAGAATGGTTCCAATAGTAAGGCCGAGAAGCTAATATAATATTGAGGTTTATTTATGAAAAAAATTAGACATATAACAAATGATATTAAATACTTTGCTGATGATTATCTCAAGACTAATAATGGAGAGTTAAATATTTTAGGAAAACTACTGAAAATACTGATAATAATAATAACGATAAAAATAATCATTTCATTAACTAATAGACTTATAGATAGAACTCTAAAGAATAAAAAAGGGATAAATTTTTTTGCAAATAATAGAAGAGCTACTACTATTGGTGAGGTATTAAAAAAAATCGTCAAATGTATTTTATACTTTATAGGTATAGTTATGATTCTAGATATGTTTAATGTAAATACTACTTCTATATTAGCTACAGCAGGAATAGGAGGCCTTGCCATAGGATTTGGTGCCCAATCCTTAGTTAAAGATATAATTACAGGTTTTTTCATTTTATTTGAGGACCAATATGCTGTAGGAGATTATATTAAAATTGAATCCTTAGAAGGTACTGTAGAAGAATTAGGATTAAGAGTTACAAAGCTAAGGGATTTTTCTGGAGATTTGCATATAGTTCCAAATGGAAGAGTCCAAGTTGTAACTAATAAGACTAGGGGAGCTATGAGAGCATTAGTGAATATCCCTGTAGCATATGAAGAAAATATAGATAAAGTCGTTAATATATTAGATAAAGTTTGTATAGATATTAAATATAATAATGATGATGTATTAGATGGGCCAACTATATTGGGAATTACCGATTTAGGAGAATCTAATATATCTATTACGATTGTAGCTAAGGCTAAGCCAATGGAACAATGGGCAGTTGAAAGGGAAATTAGGCAAAGGGTAAAAGAAGCCTTCCATAGAGAAAATATAGAAATACCTTATCCAAAAAGAATAATATTTGGAGGTAAAGATGATGATACTAAAATATGAGGTTGGAGATATAATAACTCTAAAGAAGGGGCATCCCTGTGGAGAGAATAAATGGGAAATACTGCGAACAGGTGCAGATATAAAGCTTAAATGCCTAGGCTGTGATAGACAAATTTGGATAGCAAGAGTTGACTTCGATAAGCGAATCAGAAAGATTTTAGTAGATGATAAATGGATTAGTATAGTTCATTATAAGGGAAAAGAAAATAAAGAGGAATAAATAAAAAACAAATTACATAATTAATTGTGTAATTTGTTTTTTTATAATGTATTTTAATAAATAATCATAATAAAGTAGGTTATAACTAAGATATATAAATTTTTTAATTGAATTGACAAATATTATGAAATATGATTTTATAATACTATATAATATTAGTATAGATATTTTATTTTAAATTAGGAGGAAAAAAATGGGAGATGAATCTGGGGCCACGATAACAGGACAATTGCTTTTAATTTTGTTTTTAACATTATTGAATGCTTTTTTTGCTGCATCGGAAATGGCCATGGTATCAATTGACAAGAAAAAGTTAAATTTAGAAGCAGAAGAAGGGAACAAGAAGGCAAAGATGCTATTAGATCTTTTAAAAGAACCGTCAAGATTTTTATCTACAATACAGGTAGGAATCACATTTGCAGGATTTTTCTCATCTGCATCAGCAGCAGTAGGGATTTCAGATGACTTTGGAAGATTCTTGGCGGGAATTGGAATACCATTTGCAAAGAAAGTTGCATTTATATTAGTAACATTAATACTTTTATATTTCAATCTTGTATTTGGTGAGCTAGTTCCAAAGAGGATAGCTCTTCAAAAAGCGGAGAAGTTTTCAATGTTTGCAATAAAAACTGTTAGTATAGTAGCTAAGATTATGAGTCCTTTTATTATTTTCTTATCTTTTTCTACTAATACTGTTATGCGGATTTTAGGTATGAGTACTGAAGGTGTGGAGGAGAAAATTACACTAGAAGAAATACGATCAATGGTAGAAGTTGGTCAAGAACAGGGTGTTATTAACCCAGTAGAGAGGGAAATGATAGATAGCGTAATAGGCTTTGATGATACACTGGCAGAAGAAATAATGACTGCAAGAACTGAAGTTTTTATGATTGATTTAGAAGATCCAGTGGAGGAATATTTAGACGAGCTATTGGAGCTTAAATATTCAAGAATCCCTGTGTACGATGGGGATGTAGATAATATATTAGGTATACTTTATATTAAAGATTTCTTATTAGAAGCATATAAAGTTGGATTTGACAATGTGGATATTAAAAAGATTCTTCGTCCAGCATATTTTATACCTGAACGAAAAAATGTTAATGAACTATTCAATGAACTTCAAAGCAGGAAAAAGCATATGGCTGTTCTTATAGATGAATATGGTGGATTTTCAGGAATCGTTACTATGGAAGATTTAATTGAGGAAATCGTTGGAGATATAGATGACGAATATGACCATGATGAGCCAGATATTAAAAAAATAGATGATAAGACTTTTATAGCCAAGGGAGTAATATCTATTAAAGAGTTAAATAGTAATCTTGGTACCAAATTTGATGAGGACTCGGAGGAGTACGATACTCTAGGAGGATTTCTCATAGACAGAATAGGATATATACCTGACGATGGTGAAAAGGTAATTGTTAAATATGAAAATATTGAATTTTATATAGAAGAAATTGATGAAAAAAGAATACAAGTAGTACAAATAGTTTTAAATGAAATAGAAAATAATCAGGAAGAGGAAGAAGAATAATCATAATTAGTCAGGTACAATTAAATTTAATGTATCTGACTTTTTTAAAATCATTTTATGATCAAAATAATAAAATTTATGCATGTTTATTTAATTTGTGAGGTTGGCTATTTATATAAGAATTTCATAAAATTTAGTCATTTACATAATATTCTGAATAGATAAACTTTGAATTTTATCCATCAAATTGTATTAAAATGTTAGACAATTGCATAGTTAAATAGTAAACTATAGTTAAGGTTACAAGCGAAACCTAAATTAAATGGAGGTGCGTGTTATGTCATTAAGTTATGCAAAGCGTATGGACAACATCAAGGCTTCAGAAATTAGAGAATTGTTAAAACTAACTCAACAACCTAATATCATTTCATTTGCTGGAGGTATGCCAGCACCAGAATCATTCCCAGTAGAGGAATTGATTAAAATTGGAAGAGATGTTTTAGAGAAAACAGGAACACAAGCGCTACAATATGGTCCAACTGAAGGCTATCAACCACTTAGAGAAATTATAGCTAAGCGAATGGCAAAGGTTAAGGTAGATGCCAAGGCTGAAAACATATTAGTGACAAGTGGATCGCAACAAGGGCTTGATTTTGCAGCAAAGATATTTATAAATCCAGGGGATGTTATAGTTTGCGAGAGTCCTACATACCTAGGGGCTATCAATGCATTTAAAGCCTATGAACCAAAATTTATAGAAGTATCTACAGACAAAGATGGTATGAAAATGGAAGAATTAGAGGAAGTATTAAAGAATAATGACAATGTTAAGTTTATTTATGTCATACCAGATTTCCAAAATCCATCAGGTAAGACTTGGTCAGTAGAAAGAAGAATTAAATTAGTAGAATTAGCTAATAAGTATAATGTAGCTATAATTGAAGACAATCCATATGGTGAGTTGAGATTTGAAGGTGAAATACTTCCAGCTGTTAAACATTATGACACAGAGGGAAGAGTAGCTTTTCTAGGAACTTTTTCTAAAATATTATGTCCAGGTCTAAGACTTGGTTGGGTAGTAGCTGATAAAGAATTTTTAAGTAAATTTGTGCTTGTAAAACAAGGTGCAGACCTTCAATCAAGTACAATATCACAAATGGAAGTAGCAAGATTCTTAGAAATTTATAATATAGATGATCATATTAAAAAGATAATAGATATATATAAAGCAAGAAGAGATGTAATGATAAAGACTATGGAAGAAGAATTCCCAGAAGGAGTAAGCTTTACTTATCCAGAGGGTGGTCTATTTACATGGGTAGTTTTACCTGAATATATGAATGCAAGAGAATTGGCATTAAAAGCTTTAGAACAAAATGTTGCATATGTGCCAGGAGGTTCATTCTTCCCTAACGGAGGAAATGAAAATACCTTTAGATTAAATTATTCAAATATGAATGAAGAGAAGATAATGGAAGGTATTAAGAGACTTGCAAAAGTAATAAAGGAATTTATGAAATAAATATACATTGTAAATTTGTAATTTGAACTTTAACTTAACAGATTAATAAAAATAAAGCCTTCATTTACTTAGGTAAATAACCTTAGTAATGAGGGTTTTATTATTTATAATTTACAATTCAAAATGATCCTTGGCCTTAGGTAATTTTACTTCTATGGTAGTTCCTTGACCTTCAATACTGGAAAGAGATATTTTTCCACCATGATATTCTATAGTATGTTTAACTATGGATAAGCCTAGACCAGTACCATTTACTTTTTTAGAACGAGATTTATCTACTCTGTAGAATCTTTCAAAAATTCTATTTTGATGCTCTTTAGGAATTCCTATACCAGTATCACTGATCTTTAAAATTCCCCATTGGGCATCGGAATATATTTCTATATCCACTTTTCCATTAGGTTTATTATACTTAATAGCATTATCAACTAAATTAAATATCAAATCTTCAATCATTCTTTGATTTCCATTTATAACTGTATTTTCTCCAATTATGTTTAAGGATATATTCTTTTCCTTTGTATTGAAATCCAAATTTGAACACACAAGTTGTGCTGTAGATAATAAATTCATTGGAGAAAGGTCCTTTTTAATAGATACATCGTCAAGCTGGGATAATTTAATAATAGAATCTATAAGTACTAAAAGCCTATTACCTTCTTTTCGGATAATGGCAGCAGATTTCTGAATATCATCTTCCTTTGCCATTCCAGTTTCTATCATTTCTGCAAAGCCATTAATAGAAGTTAAAGGAGTCTTTAGTTCATGACTTACATTAGCAGTAAATTCCCTTCTTATTTTTTCTGCTTCTTTTAAGCTTTTAATATAATGTTCAATTTCTTTTTTTTGTATCTCAATAGTCTTGATGAAAGGCTGGAGTTCCTCATATATTGCAGCTTCCTTAGTATTCTCTCCAGATAATATACTTTCAATATTATGAGAGGCTATTTGCAAAGGTTTGATTATTTTTGAGGTTAAAATAGAAGAAATAATATATAAAAATATTAAGATAAAGACTAATAGACCTGCCATTGCAGGTAATATTCCTATGAAAATATGTTTTATATCCTGTATTGGTCTTGATATTCTAATTACTTTATTATCTAGTTTTAAATCATAAAATGAGTAGGAATCTTTTAGCTGAGGTAAATTATTAGGTTCATATATATGGATATCAATATCATCCATAATATCTTTTGGATTATAATATTCATAGCATAAAAATACTAATACAATGGAAGTAATAATAGCTGTTATAGTGGCTATTGCTGCAAGATTATAATATATCTTTCTTTCCAAGCTTTACCCTCCTATCTTATACCCTACATTTCTTATGGTTTGAATAATTCTTCCTGCATCACCAAGTTTTAATCTTAATGTCCTTATATGAACATCAACTGTTCTGCTTTCACCTTCAAAGTCTGTTTCCCATACCTCATTCATTATTTTATCCCTAGATAAAACAATATTTTTATTTTTTAATAGGTAATGGAGAAGTTCAAACTCTTTAAATGTTAAATTAATTTCTTTTCCATTTACAGTTACAATACGTCTTTTTACATCTAGGCAAAGTTCATCTATACAGAGTAAATTAAAGTTATCTTTTAATTTAGCACTACGGCGAAGTACAGCATTAATTCGAGAGATTAATTCCATTACTCCAAAGGGTTTGGAAATATAATCATCAGCCCCCATATCAAGACCTTTGACTTTATCATATTCACTGTTTTTTGCAGTAAGCATAATTACTGGTATATCTTTAGTAGTATTATTTTGTCTTATATTTGAAAGAACTTTATATCCATCATCACTAGGTAACATTATATCTAATATAATTAAATCTGGTATCTTAATATTAAGTTCATTATATAGCTCACGAGAATCTTCAAATCCTTTAGCTTCAAATCCATTATTTTTCAGTGCATAAACAACTAGTTCCCTAATGCTTTCATCGTCCTCAACACAGTAAATTAATCTCATAAAATCACCTCTTTATACAATAATAATAGCGTTAATCATAATTCATAACGCTTGAAATCACTGTATCTTACACAGT
>NZ_JBEBOY010000057.1:0-14044 GCF_040396155.1 Tissierella praeacuta | reverse complement strand
ATAATTGCTGGAGTTTTTATATTTGTAATTTTTAACTAGCACAACAGGTTAATTAGTATTAATCTTGTAATCATTACTATTTTTCATCTTAGGCTTATTTAACCAGTTATCAACAGACCTATAGGTTTTTCCGTCCTTATCTACATCCTTAGCAATTTCTATGGCTCCTACTATCTCATCTTCAATCTTGATTGGAATATTAGTTACCATTGAAAAAATTTTTCTGCCTTTTCCATTAATATAGTTTTGGAGATCATTATAAATAGGCATACCTACATTTAAACAATTATATAATGTACTGTTTTTCTTGTTAAAAGATGGATAAACCTCAAATATATGCTTTCCTAAAACATCTTCCTTATCTAATCCCTCTATCTCACCCATAACATTATTATAATAAATGAAGAAACCATCCTTATTAACTATGGCAATTCCCAAATTAATATTATTCACAATAATATCAAACAAGACATCCTTATAAGCAATGTCCAAATCTACCACCTCGATTATTATTTTTACTTATGGATAAATATGTTATAGTTTAATTAATGTTTCTCGCTCTCATTAATCAAATCCTAAAATTTATTCTAAGACTATGTTTGAATTTAAAATTTGTTTACCCATACATCTTTCTTCAATAGTCTAGATTAAAGATATATAATCTTTAAAAAAAGAGATATACTATAATTTTATAATATATCTCTTTACTATATGTTTAATGTTTAATATTTTATGTCTAATATTTTTTAACTAGGTTTTCATGATCTTATAAAAAATTTTTAATTAGTCCTTGATGAATTTTTAATATTTTTCTTTAACTTAACCTGTGGCTCTGCTGGTATACCAAATAAAGGAACAAATCTATCTAACCCAGTTAAAGTCAAGAATAATATAGAAACTACGGCTACAGTTGCCATAAAATTAAATTTAATTATATCTTTCCAAGCAAATGTGTATAAAGGATAAATAGCATTGGCAATTCCTATAAAGAATGCAATATAAACATGCCATGGAACAAGTTGAGAGCCAAATACTCCTAAGGCATCAGAAAATGTTGCATTTCTCAATCTTAATTTATACATGTCTTCTTCACTTGCTTCTACATTCTCATCAGTTAATTCTTTAATAATAGGTCCAATAGTTACTATTTGAGCCATTTCATCTGCTAAAGCGGCATTACCTATAATAGATAAAATACCATTACAGAACATTAATTGTCTTACATTTCTTACTAGCTTTGAAACTAAATCAGAAATTGGTTTAAAGGCATTCATCTTAGACATTACACCACCGAATGCACCAACCCACATCATCATGACTATAACCCATGAACCCGCATCTGAAAACCCTGTATATACAAGTTTTAAAAATGCATCAGTTGATTCAACAGTACCTGCCACTCGCCCTAATATATAAGAAGAAACAAGTCCAAGTCCTAAGCAAACTAAAGTAGGTATTCCTTTAATAGCAACTCCTAGTACTAATATAAGAGGTATAATCATATAGAATGGAACCCCTTCTTTTACTTGATTCAACAATTCCACTGCTGCTGGTCTCTCTTCAGATAAAGTTGTCCACACTTCTTCTGGAATTTGATTAATAGCATCAGCTGCACTACCTACTTCACCAGGCAATTTTAAACTTACTGTAAAGAATAAAATTGCTGCTACAACTAAACATAAAACAGACCAAACCCCTTGATGTCTAATTCTATGTATTACCTCTACTCTCTGAATACCTGAACTAACAACAGTTGTATCGGATATAAGTCCAATATTGTCTCCAAAACATGCTCCACCTGCAATAGCTCCAATAGTAATTGCTACTTCTCCTCCTACTATATGGCTTAACCATAGGAAGATAGGTGCGCAAGCTGCAAAGGTCCCCCATGATGTTCCTGTTGCAATGGATAATATTGATGAAATAATAAATGCTGTTACAGCAACTGTCTTAGCTGTAATTCCTAAACCTAAAGCCATATTTATAATTGCAGCGCCAACTCCTGTTGACATGAATGCTTCTGCCATAGCATAAGCAAGCATAAGAATAAAAAATACTAATTGCATCTCTTTAACATTTTCCACTGCCGCATCTACGATGTCGTTTAGCTTATGTTTCTCAGTTATAGCTGCGATTATTGCTGCATAAACAGTTGCAATTGGAGCTATGACTAAAATGTCTAAATTAACTCCTAGAAAACTAAAAGCCTCAATATTACTAGCCATCATGAGTCCTGCTAATAAAAATATTGGTGAAAATTTTAGTAATGCGATCATTATTGACCCTCCTTATTATTATGGAACTGTATTGTTAAAAATTTAATTAAAGTATAACACATAATGATACTATAAACAATAAAAATTTTCACTTATTAGAATCTTTCAATAATTTATTCTGAATTAATCAAAGAAACACATTAAGAGGCTAAAATAGCCTCTTAATGTGTTTTAAATTAGTCATTTAAAATCCTTCTACCCGTTATGTATCTAGCCTTATAATAAGCCTCATCTAAAGATGATATCATTATCTTTCTACTACCTGAAGAAGCGTGTATCATGTTATTATCTCCGATATATAAACCTACATGACCTATTCCTTTTCCAGTAGTTCTAAAAAACACTAAATCACCAGGAATTAACTCATCTCTTTTAACTTCAACTCCATTTTTAGCCTGATCAGTAGATGATCTATTAAGTTTAATGCCTAATGTATTTAAATACATTGAATATGTAAATCCAGAGCAATCATACCCTCTCTTACCAGTATCACCAGCTACATATGGTCTTCCAAGTTCATCATAAGCCTTTTTAATTAATTTAGTAACAGCAGCTCCCCTGCTGGATACATTTCCTCTTGTAACTTTTTCTTTTGTTCTTCTTGCTTCAATATATCTTCCGCTTACTTTAAATTCATTATTCTCTTCATCTATAATAGTATAGGTATCTTCTCTAAAATCCTTTATAACAACCATTTCTCCTTTGACTAAGGTATAAAATGAATTATCGTTTTTTAAAACCTTATCAATTTTTGAAACACCATAAGATGTACTATCTTCAATTGCAGTTTCAACATCAGATAATTTTATATATCCATTAATTCCTTTTTCTGTACTAAATAGTCCATAATCTCCTTCATATTTAATTGCTTGTACAATCTCATCTGTATTTAATAATCCAATGGAATCTCCACTTGGCTTGTCTAAAATATTCGTATCTTTTATAACTATATATTCTTGAGTTGTTTTTATTATATTATCCTTAGGTATTTCATACCTACTATCTTCTTTTTCAATTATATATACTCTGTCTCTTTCCTTAAGAATATTAACATTTTCTTCTTTATTAAATGTAACCTCAGTACCATCTTCATTAGTACTAACATATTCCCTAACAAATATACCAGTGTCTTTAAATCCAATTAAACCAATAAGACATATACCCACAATAGTTGTCGGCAGTTTGTGTTTTCTATTATTCAATATGAACACTCCCTCGCATCAGATTTTAAATATAACACTATTATATTCTATTATATTAAAGCACGCAACATAATTATTACAAAATGATTACAAATTTGTAGTAATTATTTTTGAAATGGCTCAATATGAATCATACAATGCTTTATATCACTTATTTCTTCTTCCAATCTATCATGAACTAATTCTGCTATATCATGACCTGATTTTACGGAAATATAAGAATCTACTAAAATTTCTATATCTACATATATTTTATTTCCAAATACTCTAGTCTTTAAATTTTTAATTCCTCTAACCCCATCTATGGATTTAGTCCTCTCCTTAATAGTATTAATGATTTCTTCACTAGCCGATTCATCAACTAATTCCTTCACCGATTTAATATATAGTTCTACTCCAACCTTAATAACAAATATAGATACTATAATTCCTGCTATTGGGTCTAAAACAGGAAATCCTAATCTAGCACCAAGAACCCCTGCAAAGGTACCTATTGATGAAAAAGCATCTGACCTATGATGCCAAGCATCTGCTTCCATAGATATGCTTTTTATTTTTTTAGCTATTTTGATTGTATACCAATACATACATTCTTTAACAACAATAGATAAAAATGCAGCAATTAAAGCAATCACTCTTGGTGTTTTAACCTCTGAGCTAGTTAACACTTTAATTGCTTCATATCCTATAAATATGCCTGTTATCATCAGTAATATACTCAAAACCTTAGCAAATACAGACTCATACTTCTCATGACCATAAGGATGCCCTTCATCAGCTTCTTTTGAGGATATCTTTAAACCAAGCAAGACCACAAATGTAGTTAAAACATCTGATAAAGTATGTGCCCCATCGGCAATCATAGCACTACTATGTCCTATAATTCCTGCCGAAACCTTCGATACGGCTAATATCACATTTACAATTATAGTTATCCAAGAAGCTCTTACTCCTAATTTATAGTTATCCATAATATACCTCCATATTTCATATTAATTGATAATGATAATATCCATTATATGCATATACCTCTGATAGTTCAACAAAAATTCAAATATAGAAATTATTATCAATTGATAATGTATATTATTTGCAGTTCATTCATTTTTTTTATAATATTTATCTACTCTATAATATTTATCTATATTTGAATTTTTGATCTACTTTTATGATATATTGTTTAATATAAAGTAAGTTTTGGAGGAGAATCCATGATTATAGATACTCATGTACATGAAAATAAATATTCATTTGATAGTTTCTTAGATTTCAAGGAGTCTATTGAGTTAGCTAAGTTTATGGGAATAGATGGGCTTTGTATTACAAACCATGATAATAACTTTCTAAGAAATGATATAGGCGATTCAGCTAAAATCAACGGTGTCCTAGTAATAGTAGGGGCAGAAATATTGACATTTGAAGGAGATATACTTGTATTTGGACTCAAAGATATCCCAAAAGAAATGATAAGTGCAGAAGAACTACTAGCCTTAGTCAAAAAACATAAAGGTGCAGCTGTCGCAGCTCATCCATTTAGAAATAATAACCGAGGCATTGGAGAAAATATGAGAAAGCTTAGTCATCTTCTAACAGGAATAGAATCTTTCAATGGCAGCACTTATTCATACCATAATTTACAATCATATGCCTTAGCTACAGAACTAAACTTACCTTCTTTAGGAGCTAGTGATGCCCATAAACGTGAAAAACTAGGTACATACACTACTAAATTCTATGATAGTATAAGAGACCATCAAGACTTCATAGAAGCTCTAAAAACAGGTAATTTCCATCCATTAATGAGAAAAGATGGAGAATATAAAAATATTGACTATTTCTATGAGGATCATATCGTCCAAGAAAAAGAAATATCATCAATTAAATAGCAAATTCACTCTCTCTTAATATAAAATATAAAAGGAACTTCTGCTATATAGCAGAAGTTCCTTTTATATTTTATCATCTATAGATATTATTTATAATAAAAATTATATAATAAAAGTTGTATTTTTTTCTTGAATTTATTTTAAATATATGTTAATATACTAATTGTTGGATAACTTAATAAGCGAATGATGATTATTGAAAATATTCCTTTGGATGACCGTAGGAGCAAAGAATAGAGATAACACTAATCCTATTCTGAAACTCTCAGGTAATTAACAATAATCTGACGCATTCCCTGGAGAGACTTGTTAAATCAAGCATCGAAGAAGCAATTCATATTGAAATTATATGAGGAATCTTTCAGATACAAGGACAGGGAGGTAGAGT
Organism: Tissierella praeacuta; assembly: GCF_040396155.1. GTDB lineage: Bacteria > Bacillota > Clostridia > Tissierellales > Tissierellaceae > Tissierella > Tissierella praeacuta_A. The sequence continues at coordinate 8,292 of NZ_JBEBOY010000057.1, read as the reverse complement.
GGCAATTATTTTCTATGCTTAACACTCCACCTCTCTGTCTTTATGTTTTTGTAAATTAAGTATCCTCAATAACTAAATTAGGCATTAATATCTTCCAACTTGTGAAGTTATTAAGTATATATTAATTTTTATGACACACACACAAATAAAATCGTGATTATTTGAAATAATCACGATTTTATTTGTGTACAAATCATATATTCTTTTTCGTCTAGTCCAATATAATTTCCTATAATTTTATCTATTTCCTGCTCTAGTCTGTATATCTCATTTTTACTATCCTTATCTAATTTCATTATTAATTTTACTCTATCCTCTATATCCTTAACTATATCATCTGTTATTATTCTTATATCCAGTACAGAGTTTGGATAATAATCATACATTCTCTTTCCCATTTTCTTTGCAAATAATTTAAAATAAAATTCATAAATCCTTGAATTAAGTAATCCCACAAGGTATTCTAAGGAAATTTTATCTCTATATTTATCTTTAATAACTATAGAATATATATCTGCACTACAATAAACATTATTATAATCTAATGCAAACCTATTTGTACTTGCTTTATATGGAAATATAATCTTATGTTGCTCAAATAGTTTAGTATCTCTTCCCCATTGTAATTCATACCATTTTCTTCTACCGACTCTACATTCTCTTCTATTTTCCAATCTCTCTCTATAGTTTCTAATAAACTTTATACTATTAGGATATTCATCTTCAATTTCAATTAAATCCGAATAAATTAAAGATAACTCTGTATCTAATACACGATATCTTTCTACATTTTTATTTTTTATCCATTTCCGTAATAAATCCTTTTCAATCTCATATTTCCTTATTAATTCTGGTGTCAATACAAAGGCTTTATCACATCCTGTTATAATACCTTGAAATGATATAACCATATCCCCTAATCTATATTTACTTTTGCTTTCTATCTTTTTATATATATCAAAACTTTCTTTAGATATAAGTATCCATCTATTAATATCTAATTTAGCTTGATTTATTTGAAATCTTTCAAATAAGTTAGTTTTCATTATTTCCTGTAAATCTTCCGAGTCCTCAAATTGATATCCATCATCTATTAATTTATTTATATTTATATTATTATTTAGAGATTTACCTTTTTGAAAGAAATATATAGCTGTTGCAACTCCAATACCTTTAAATATTTTTGCTCCATAGAAATCTACTATTTCTAAAATATCTGCATTATTTACTAAATATGTTCTTAAATTTTTTCCAGTTGGTCCTTCCATGAAATACCTTGAAGTAATAATCCCTGAAACACCATTAGAGGATAAAATCTCAACTATTCGTTTAAAAAAACAAAAGGAAATATCTGATTTATCTCTAAATACAGTACTATATTCAATAAGTAACCATTGTTTATATTTCATACTTAATTGTTTATGTCCTATATAGGGAGGATTGCCTATTATGTAATCATATTTTTTACTCCAAAACTTTATTAGTATATTTTTTTCCTTTGAATTGCTTTTATCTATACTTAATTTCTCCCATCTAACCAGACTATCACATTCTACAATATTCAATTCCTCTATTAAATTATTTGGTTCTTTTCTTAATAATCCTATTTTAGTTAAATTCACAGCAATCTTATCTTTATCGGCACCATAGATACAATGTTTTAATATATGATAGTGAAGATTTTCCTCTTTCCAATATTCATTTCCTTTTACAGTAAATAACTGACCAGATTTTTCTAGTTCATATATTTCTTCTTTGTATTTCTCCTTCAATTCTTCTAGTCCCAGTAAAAACTTTTCCTTTAATATATCATAGGCAATCATCAAAAAATATCCAGCTCCACACGAAATATCTATAATACTAGTATAGGGATTTTTTATGATATCAACTTTACCTACTGTCTTATCAAGTATATATTTTATAATGAATTCTGGTGTATAGTATTGTCCTATGGATTTGCGAATTTCTTTGTCAGTATTTTTTTGATAAATATCACCTAGTATATTATCTTCCATTTTATCTACCTCAATTTATATGTATTATAGTTCATTCAACAAAATAAATGCTTATATTTATGCTTATCTTAATCTTTATATATACTGATTCTTATTATACCATTATTTGTAATATAATTATACTTTTCCGTTAATATTATGGCTGTCTCCTCTGTTCATCATATTTAATATAAGTTTTCATTACCATAATAAAAAAGGTAGAAAGTCATTCTACCTTTTTTATTATATAATTATACAGATTAATCCGCCACTGCCATCATTGATTATTCTTTCAAGTGCTCTTCTAAGTTTTTGTCTTGCATCTTCTGGCATTGTACTAAGCTTTCCTTGAAGCTGTTCATTTACTAAATCATATAATGATTTACCGAATAAATTGGATTGCCAAATCTTAGAAGGTTCTTCCTCAAATTCTGATAATAAATACTCTATTAGTTCCTCAGATTGTCTTTCAGTACCTATAAGAGGTGAAACTTCTGTTGCTATATCCGCCCTAAGTACATGTAGAGATGGTGCCTTTGCCTTTAACTTTATTCCGAAACGATTCCCTTGACGATAAATTTCAGGTTCGGCAAGTTCCATTTCTTCTAAACTTGGACTTACTAGACCATATCCTATTTCCCTAGCTTCAACTAATGCCTTTTCAATCTTATCATACTTTCTTTTAGTCTCAGCCAATTTTGAAATTAATCCTAATAATTGATAGTCTCCTTCTATAGAATATCCAGTCATATCCTTCAATACATTATAGAATAAATTATCATCAATAACTATTTCAGAATGTACAACTCCTTCACCTAATTTAATCTCAACTAATTTTACATCCTTTACCATATCCAAATCTTTTAATGGATCTAAGAAGCTTGAAACCTCGTTTAATTTTTGCAAACCTTCTATGGTTTCTTTTAAAGAATTTAATATGTTTGCTTTTATCCAATGTTTCTTTGGCAGACCTTCTATCCATTTTGGAAAATTAATAGTAACTTCTTTCACAGGGAATTCAAATAATAATTTCTCAAAGATTTTTTCAATATCTTGAGAATCCATATTAAGACAGTCTACAACTACTACGGATACTCCATATTTACTCTGTAGACTTTCCCTGAGGGCAATTGTACTGTCTAAATTAGGGTGCTTTGAATTTAAAATTATAACAAATGGTTTCCCTAATTCTTTTAATTCTGAAATTACCCTTTCCTCAGCCTTAATATAGTTAGAACGGTCTATATCGGTTATAGAACCATCAGTTGTTACAACTAACCCAATAGTAGAATGATCTGTAATAACCTTCCTTGTACCGATTTCAGCCGCTTCTTCAAAAGGGATTTCTTTTTCATACCAAGGGGTAGTTACCATTCTAGGTATAAAATTTTCCTCATGTCCTAAAGCTCCATTAACCAAGTATCCAACACAATCTACCATCCTTACTTTAAATTTTACATTTTCATTTAAAATAAGTTCTACAGCTTCATTAGGCACAAATTTAGGTTCTGTAGTCATTATAGTTTTTCCTGACCCACTTAAGGGCAGTTCATCCTTTGCTCTTTCTTTTTTATGCTTGTTTTCGATATTAGGTATGACAAGCAATTCCATAAATCTTTTTATGAATGTAGATTTTCCTGTTCTGACTGGACCCACAATACCTGCATAAATGTCCCCATCTGTTCGCTCAGCAATATCCTTGTATATATCAAATACTTCCACACCTTTCACCCCTTATGAATATATTTATTTAAATACAATACTTAACATTATATATATACGTCGGGGAGTATAAATTATTACAAGCTAATGAAAAAAACCTGCTAAATTTAGCAGGTTACCATAAATTATTATTTTCTAATACTATATTTTCCATTTCATGCTTTCTATCTCTAACCATTAAATTGAGAACTGAGTTTTTAACATCTTTATTTTCATATAATACACCATAGATTTCTTCAGTTATAGGCATATTAATATTATATTTTTTAGCTAATTCAAAAGTCGATTTTGTTGTTCTTATACCTTCTACAACCATGCCTATTTTTTTAATAGCATGGTCTATTTTCATTCCTTGCCCAATTAATATTCCAGCTCTTCTATTTCTGCTATGCATGCTTGTACAAGTTACGATTAAATCACCTATTCCAGAAAGTCCTGAAAATGTATTGATTTGTGCACCCATTTTTTCACCTAATCTAGCCATTTCAAAAATACCTCTAGTCATAAGCGCAGCCTTAGTATTATCTCCACAGTCTAGTCCATCAGATATACCTGCTCCTAGGGCAATAACATTTTTCAATGCTCCTCCTAGTTCTACTCCTATAACATCTGGGTTTGTATATACCCTAAAACTAGGAGTAATAAATAAATCCTGTACATACTCTGCAATCTCCTTATCTTTAGAAGCAGAAACAACTGTAGTAGGTATATTATTAGCCACCTCTTCTGCATGGGAAGGTCCCGATAATACAGCATATTTACTATCCGGTATCAATTCTTCCACTATTTGAGATATCCTCACCAATGTTTCATTTTCAATTCCTTTAGAAACATTAACTATTATTTGATTGGGTTTAATATAAGGCTTAGAATTTTCTAAGACTTCTCTAACTCCATGGGTTCCTACAGATAAAATTATTAAATCCTTATTGGAATTAGCTTCTTCCAAATCATTTGTTAAATTTAAATTTGATGGCAATATAGCATCAGGAAGATATTTCTTATTAATCCTTGACTCTTTCATTTCTTTAATTTGCTCTTTATCCCTTGACCATATATCAACATCATATCCCTTTTGAGCTAGTAAAATTGCTAAGGAAGTACCCCAGCTGCCCCCTCCTAATACTCCAATTTTCTCAGTCATTACAAACACCTACCTATATATTTTTTCCTAATTTGTTCTCTTCACCTCTATATAATCTAACTATATTAGCCTTATGTCTATATACAGATAATGCTGCCAATATACATGCTGTAATATACAAATATTTATTTACTGGTTTTAAGGTAAGTACCATAGCAAATGGAGTACAAATAGATGCTATAATTGACCCTAAAGAGACATATCTTGTAAATATTATTATACTACTAGCCACCACTAGACACACCAATGCAACCTTCCAATTAAGAAGTAACAATACTCCAAAAGATGTAGCAACACCCTTTCCACCTTTAAATCTAAGAAATATTGGAAAGTCATGGCCTAAAACAACAAAAATACCTGCCAAAATGCTCCCATAAAATCCAGATATATATCTGCCAATTAATACAGCTATTATCCCCTTTAATATATCCAAAAGAAAGGTTAATATGCCTATCTTTTTGCCCAAAACCCTAAGTGCATTGGTTGCACCAGCATTTCCACTTCCATATTCTCTTATATCAATATTTCTTGATATTTTACCTAAAAAATATGCCGAGGAAAAGCATCCTATTAAATAAGACAGCAATATGGTTATAAACATTCTCATCATTCATCATTTCTCTCCCTTTTGTCTGAATTCAAATTGGATAGGTGTACCTACAAAACCAAAATGATTTCTTATTTGATTTTCTAAATACCTTACATATGAAAAATGCATAAGCTCCTTATAATTTACAAATATTAAAAATTTAGGCGGTCTTACAGATACCTGAGTACCATAATAAATCTTTGCCCTCTTACCTTTGTCGCTAGGAGGCTGATTCATTAACACTGCTTCATTAATTATATCATTTAATATACCTGTACCGATTCTTAGGTTATAATTATTATTTACTACATTAATTAACTCTAATAATTTATCTACTCTTTGACCTGTTAATGCTGATATAAATACAATAGGTGCATACGTTATAAATCCTAAGACTTTTCTAATTTCCTTTTCAAATTCTAAATGAGTATTAGTATCTTTTTTAACTAAATCCCATTTATTTATAGCAATAATAATGGCTTTTCCATTATCATGAGCATATCCTGCAATCTTAGTATCCTGCTCCGTAACACCTTCCGTAGCATCTATGACTAATATACAGACATCAGACCTATCTACGGCAGTTAATGTCCTTATTACAGAATATCTCTCTACTTCTTCATAAATACTTCTTTTACGTCTTAATCCTGCAGTATCTATAAAAACGTATCTATTGTCTCCATAATTAAAATAAGTATCTATAGCATCCCTAGTAGTTCCAGGAATATTAGTTACTATAACCCGTTCTTCTCCTAATATATTGTTTATTAAAGAAGATTTGCCTACATTTGGTTTACCTATTAAAGAAACTTTTATTAAATCTTCATCGTATTCTGTATCCTTATCCTCTGGAAAATATTTTACTACCTCATCTAATAAATCTCCTATACCAAGAGCTTGTTCCCCAGAAATAATCATAGGTTCTCCAAGTCCTAGTTCGTAAAATTCATATACTTGATTTTTAAAACTAGGAGTATCTATTTTATTACACACTACTATTACGTTTTTACCTGATTTTCTAAGCATATTACCAATTTCTCTATCTGCAGAATTAAGTCCTTCTAATCCGTCTACTACAAATAGAATAACATCTGCTGTATCTATGGCTATTTCAGCTTGTCTTTTAATGTTTTTCATTATTATTTCTTCATTTTCTGGTTCAAGTCCACCTGTATCTATTACAGTAAAATATTTTCCAAGCCATTCTCCTTCTGCATAAATTCTATCTCTTGTTACACCTGGTGTATCTTCTGTTATGGCTATTCTTTTGCCTACTAATTTATTAAACAATGTGGATTTACCTACATTTGGTCTTCCAACTATGCAAACAACTGCTCTATTCATCTATTATCCCTCAATTCTTTATTATATCGATTAAACCTTTACCTTCAACTTTAGATGCGATTACAGGAGTATTAAGTGCCTCTGATACCTCTTCAATAGTCAGATTATCCAAAAAGATTTCCTCATCTCTTTTCATCATAGACCTGGGAATAATAATCCCATCTATATTCTTATAATCACCTAACTGGGCAATTAAATCCTGACCGGTTACTAATCCAGCTACAGTAATAGTCTCTCCAAAAAAATTATTAACTATAGGTATAACTGTTAACTCTATACCCTTAATTTTTTCAAGTATTTTATCTTTCATCCTAACTATAAAATCATATGCTAAAGTTCCAGTAGCTAAGACATATCTTTTATTGCTCTTTATTGGTGTTTTTATCTTTTTAAGTTCTTTCATTATTTCATCTTCAAAAGATTTCATAAGACCTACGCCATTTTCCAATTGAGGAAATCCTTCATATTCGTCATATTTGGGTAGTTCACTTTTAGTCATGGCAAAGAATTCATCAGAAGCAAAAACAAATCTGGTTCCTAGTTCCCTTAGGAAATAATTTTGTTTATCTAATATAAATTTTAATAATTCATATGATGATTCTCTATTATATGGTTCTACTTTTTGAAGCTTTTCTCTATATTTAGTTATACCTATTGGTACAACTGCAACACTTTCAACACTAGGATAAAGTTTAGATAAATCTGATAAGGTTCTATCTAATTCTAATCCATCATTTACTCCAGGAACCAATACTATTTGACAATTAATTTCTAGCTTAGCTTCTTTAAATCTTTTTAATATTTCATATATTCTTCCCGCATTTTTATTATTTAACATCTTTCTTCTAAGCTCTGGATTAGTAGTGTGTACACTTACATTAATTGGTCCAAGTCTATACCTTATAATCCTATCAATTTCTTCATCGCTCATGTTAGTCAATGTAACAAAGTTACCTTGTAAAAATGATAATCTTGAATCATCATCTTTAAAATATAATGTTTCTCTCATATTAGGAGGCAGTTGATCTATAAAGCAAAATATACATTTATTTCTGCAAGATTTAGCTTTGTCTATTAAAGGATTAGTAAATAATAAACCTAAGTCTTCATCGAAATCCTTTTCAATTTCAAATTCCCAAATATCTCCATTCCTTTTTTCTATTGCAACTACTATATAATCATCAGAAACTAAATATTTATAATCAATAATATCTTTAACAGGCATATCATTAATAGATAATAATATATCTCCTGGCTCTATTTCTAATTCTTCCGCTATACTGCCCTTTGTAATTTCTTCAATAATATTCTTATCTTCTGTAAAATTCTTTAATTCCATGCTTACACCCCAGTTATTTTTAAGTATATGTTTATTATTCTAATACAGTATAGCTAATATGTAAAGATAAGCCTACAGAATTATCTGTAGGCCTTTGTGTTATTTATATAATGGGTATTTATCACACAATTTAGCTACTCTAGCTCTTATTTCATCTCTA
>NZ_JBEBOY010000056.1:0-14400 GCF_040396155.1 Tissierella praeacuta | reverse complement strand
TAAATAATATGCTTAGAAGACTTAATAAAAAGTGCTTCTAAACATATTATACGAGAGGAGGATTATTGTGGGAAGAAAACCAAGAATAGAATATTACGGTGCAATATATCATATTATTCAAAGAGGGAATAACAGGGCTTTTATTTTTGAAGAAAGTGAAGAAAAAGTTGAACTATTAAAGATACTTGGTGAGCTAAGAGAAGTGTTTGATTTTCACTTATTGGCCTATGTGATAATGGATAATCATTATCATTTTGTTATAAAAACTCATAATATTCCTATAAGTCAGATAATGCATAGAATAAATAGTAGATATGCTAAATACTATAATTGGAAAAACGAGAGAACAGGTTCTCTTTTTGAAGGTAGATATAAGAGTATTTTAGTTCAAAATGAATCTTATCTTTTTAGATTAATAAAATATATACATAACAATCCAGTATATGCTAGTATATGTGACAATATGGTAAAGTACAAATGGAGTTCAGATGCGTTTTATAGAATGAATGTGGACAATCTAGTGAATATTAATGAATTATTGGATATATTTTCACAAAATAGGATGGAAGCTATTCATAAATATAATGAATTAATGGACGAGCCTGTTGAAGATTATATGATTTCAAAAGAAGAGTTTGAAGATAAAGAAGTCATAGGTACTGAGGAATTTAGGAAATCATTGGAGGAGGATAAAAATATAGTTTCGCTTGATAATATATTGAAGATATTTTGTCCCACAAACTTAGACTATAAATTAATTAAAAGCGGCTCAAGAAAGAGGTATTTATTAAAGTACAAATATGAATATGCCTATGAAGCCTTGAGTCAAGGATATACCACGAAGGAGATAGGCAGGAACATAAGTATTACAGGTGGAGCCATAAGAAAGATTTTAAATGAAAGAAATATTTACTGACAATACTATTGATTCAACTAAAGGAGTGATATTTTGGGTATATTACTTAGGGAATTAATGAAAATGCCTTGCTTTAAGAATTCAAAATTAGTAGCTGGAACAGTTGAAAATAAAAATACTTATGTAGATGGTATTACAATAATTGAAGCTCCTGATATAGCGAATTGGATTAAGGGAGGAGAGCTTTTGCTGACTAGTTTTTATTCAATTGATAAAAACATTGTGATACAAAAGAAACTAGTACAAAAATTAGCACATAAGGGGGCTGCTGCTTTAATAATAAAGACTTCTAGATTTCTAACTACTATACCAAGAGAGATAATAGATTTAGGAAATCAATTAGATTTTCCAATTATCGAAATAACAGGGGATACAAAATATATAGACATAATGTATCCAGTCATGGGAGAAATTTTTAATGACCAAGTTAATAGACTTAATTATTATAAGGATTGCCATAAAAGATTTACTAAGTTATCACTTGAAATGAAGGGAATATCATCAGTTGCAAAAACACTTGAGGATTTAGTTGAAAACCCTGTAGTAATATTAAATAATGAATTGATACCTATAGCTTGGAATGATGAAAAATATAAAGATATAGTGATATTGGATGATGATATTAGAGATTTGGTAGAGAAGGACTATCCAGTCTATGGTTTAAAGATAAAGATACCAGATACAGATGAAACTGTATATACAGTCATAGCAGATCCAATTCAAATATTAAAAGAGATAAAGGGATACTTATGTGTAATTGAAAAAAATAGGATAATGGAAGACTTAGATTTTATTGCCCTAGAAAGTGGCGCAACTTCCCTAAGGCTTGAAATGTTAAAAGATGTAGCAGTTAAAGAAGTTGAAATGAAATATAAAGGTGATTTAATAGATGATTTGATAAATGGAAGGTTTGAGTCAGAACAAAACATATTTGACAGGGGTAATCTATTTGGATGGAATCTAGAGAGAACATTTATAGTGGTTCTTTTAAATATAAGTCAATATGAGAATCATGTAAATACTAGTGAAAATGTATCAGAAGGTTTACATGGATTAATGGAAAAAATAAAGAAAAGAATAGATAGAGTATCTTATTATTATACTACAGATTATATTTCAATTAATAAAGGAGATTATATAATAATGTTGTGGCCCATAGAGAAGGGAGCTGCTTTAAGCAGAAATTATGGGATAATTAAGGATTTTGGTAAGGAACTTAAAAAAGTTATTTATAATGAAATAGAAGATGTTTTGGTATCTATAGGAATAGGTGGAGCTGCAAATAGTCCAATTGAAATAAAAAAATCCTATGGTGAAGCTAAAGATGCAGTAGACTTTGGATGTAGAATATTTGGAAAAGATTGTATTATTACATTTGATGAACTGGGTATATATAAACTTTTATGTGGATATGAGAATAGAGAAGACTTAAGGAAGTTTGTTCATCCTGCTTTATGGATACTTAAGGAATACGATAAAGAGAAAAATAATGAACTTATAGATACTTTAGAAAAGTACTTATCTTGTAATTTAAATGCAGTAAAAACTGCTGAAGAATTATTTGTTCATTATAAGACGGTATTGTATAGATTAAATAGAATAAGGGAAATAACCAATTTAGATATAGAAGATAGGGCAAATATGCTTGAAATTGAAGTCGGACTTAAGATTCTTCGTATAATAAATTAAAGTAGCTTATGAGTATAGAAGCTACTTTAATTTATTTTTGAAAACTATATTAAATTATATCTCGGGGTCTCTGTTACAGTCCTTAGAGTAAACATAGGATAAAGGCTCATAGCCTACAGCATAGGTTGCTTGCTGTACAAAAGGTCCCATCCATATGAAATCGCCTTTTTTCACTGATACCCAATTATTATCTAAGTTATACATACCTTCACCAGATAATAAATATGCTCCATGTTCCTGAACATGGGTTTCAATGAATGGATGAGAACCTCCAGGTTGGAATGTTAGTATATGGAAGTTCATGTCGAAGGATATATCCTTTGGAAGGAAATCTATCATTATAACATCTTCCATATCATCATAAAATATGGATTCTAAGTCTTTAACATTATTACTTACTACCCATGGCTCCTTTATGCCTTCAACGGGAATATATCTTTGTTTATAAAGAACAAGTTTTGCATTATTATTTGAATTGTTTTCAAGAATCATATCTAAACTAGGCGGACAGTATACATATCCACCTTCAGTTAATTCATATTTCTTTCCATCAACTAGAACATCTAGTTCACCTTCTACTACATATACAAAGGTTTCAATGCCATTTCCCCCAAATCCCTTAGTGTTTTTTCCTCCAGCTTCCATGTTTATAATATATTGAACAAAACTAGCTCCTAGTTTTGGCGATGCAACTATACTAATAGTAGATTTTTCAAAATAAGGAATAACATTGTTTACGAGTCCTTCTGGTGTAACAAGAGCATAACTGCCATGTCTTATAATTGATCTACTGCTTAATAAATCATTACGATAGCCCATTATTTAACTCCCCCTTAAATTTATTATATTCACTAAATATATTATTAAATTTATTATATAAAATTCCTTTATCCAATATAGATAAAAATAAAATGATCTTTTTATCCATATTTTAATCTAAGTAAGTTGTAAAATTGAATTAAATAGATAATATTATAACGATTATATAGATTAAAATTCATTTTATCAAGCAAAGGGGTGAAAAAATGATAAGAAGGTCTAATGAGTATAATGTAGAGGTAATTGAAGGGCTTAAGGGTGGAAAGGGATATGTAACTGTAGTCAATTTTTTCGAAACAGAAGACTTTTTAGGCAAGGGACGATTATATGGAAAGTCAATTATAAAACCAGGAAACTCCATTGGCTATCATGTTCATAAAGGAGATCAAGAAGCATATTTTATACTAAGAGGAAAAGCCTTATATAATGATAATGGGATTGGGACAATTCTTGAACCTGGTGATTTAGCTATTTGTAGAGATGGTGAATCACATTCAATCCAAGCAACAGGGGAAGAAGACTTAGAATATGTGATGTTAATACTATATGAGTAAATTAATATAGGCTAAATAAGTATCATTTTTGGTGCCAGGCACCAAAAATGATACTTATTCTTGAGAAATATTATAAAAATATTAGGAGGTATATGATTATGGTACAAAAATTAGTAGCAATACCAGGGCCAACACCTGTAGTTAGAAGTATTCAAGATGAAATGGGTAGAGAGACAGTTGCTTTTGGTGATCCAAACTTTGTAAAAGATTATAAAGAATTATTAAATGACATGATGGAATTATGGGATGCAACAGGACAAGTATTTGTAATAGCTGGAACAGGAACTATGGCAATGGAAATGGCAATAGCAAATACAGTAAGAAAAGGAGAGAATATTCTTATTGTATCCCATGGATTCTTTGGAAACAGATTTATTGAAATCTGTGAAAGAAGAGGTATTAATGTAGATGTAATTCAATCTGAATGGGGACAAATAGTGCCAGTTGCAGATATTGAAAAGAAATTATCAGAAAAGCACTATCATGCTATGACTGTAACTCATGTAGATACTGCAACAGGAGTAGCTGCATCAGTAGATGAAATTGGCGAGATGATGAAAAAATTCCCAGAGACTATATATATTGTAGACGGAGTTTGTGCTACAGCTGCAGAGCCAGAAAAATTAAACTCTATGAATATAGATGTTCTTTTAACTGGTTCACAAAAGGCATTTGGAGTATGCCCAGGACTTGCAATCCTTTGGGCAAGTGAAAAAGCTTTGGCTAGAAGGAAATCATTTGGCATGATTCCTGATTATTATGTTGATTTTGAAAAATGGATACCAATAATGGAAGATCCATCAAAATATTTTGCGACCCCAGCAGTAAATCTTATTTGGGCACTTAAAGAATCTGTAGATATTATTAAAAAAGAAGGAATTGAAAATAGATACAAAAGACATATAAAATATGCAAGAGCAACACAAGCTTCCCTTGAAGCTTTAGGGTTTACTATTCTTGCAGATGAAAGGCATAGAGCAGTTACTTTATCAAATGTATTGTATATGGATGGAGTAAATGATGCGGAGTTTAGAAAGATATTAGCTGAAGAAGGTGCTGTAGTAGCAGGAGGACTTGCTCAATATGCTGGCAAAATGTTTAGATTTGGACATATGGGTAATATAGATGAGCACTACTTAGTGTCAGTTATAGGTGCTATTGAAAGGACTCTAGTAAGATGTGGAATTGAAATTGAAATGGGTAAAGGTATGGGTGTTTTATTAGCAAATTTAAGATAATGGAAAACACCTTGCGTTATATTTAAAAAACGCAAGGTGTTTATTTTTATCAGAACTTATCTTTACATCAAAGAGATAAAATAATAAAATTCTTTTATCCATAAGAGATAAAGAAAACATTATTAAAATAATATAATATTATTATGCAGAATAGAAGTAAAAAGGAGGGGAATGGGTGAGGAATAAGGAAATAAACTCAAATGATATAGCGGATGAGGCAGTTGAACTATTAGAATGGATAAGTAAATATGGTTTAGATCCTAAGGGGGGAATTTCCAGACTCTTATATACAAATGAATGGATAGAGACTCAAAAGGCTTTGACAGGTTTACTGGAAGAAAAGGGGTTTGAAGCTTATCATGATAAGATAGGAAACACTTTTGGCAGGCTGGAAGGGACTATATATAAAGATGAAACTATTTTAACTGGTTCACATATAGATACAGTAATAAATGGGGGAAGGTTTGATGGGCAGTTAGGCATAATTGGTGGAATCATTGCTATGGAATATTTAAGAAAGAAATATGGTAAGCCTCTTAGAAATATAGAAGTAGTAGCTATGGCTGAAGAAGAAGGCAGCCGCTTTCCATATACATTTTGGGGTTCTAAAAACATTATTGAAACTGTTAAGAAGGAAGAAGTTGAAGGATTAAAGGATATTAAAGGTGTGGATTTCATAGAAGCTATGCATAATGCAGGATTTGATTTCAAGGATGAAAATGACGAAGGAAGAAATGATATTAAAGCATTTATAGAACTACATGTAGAACAAGGTGGAGTTTTAGAGATAGAGAAAAAGTCTATTGGAATAGTACAGTATATAGTGGGTCAAAGAAGGTTTAATATAGAGGTAATAGGAGAATCAAATCATGCTGGTACTACACCAATGAAATATAGAAAAGACTCATTATATGTAGCAAGTAATATTATAAGAGAGATTTTAAATAAAGCTATAGAATACGGAGAACCATTAGTTGCTACAGTTGGAAGTATAAATTTAGTACCGAATATAGTCAATGTAGTGCCTGGAAAAACAATATTTTCATTAGATATAAGACATATACATGAAGAAATTCTTGTAAAGTTTACAGAAGAGATAGATAAGATTATAAAAAACATATCCAAAAAAATGAATTTAAAGATTAATATAAAAATGTATATGAGTTGTAAACCTACAGATATGGATGTTGATCTTGTACAAATTATCAAAGGACAATGTGATAAAAAAGGATTTAATTATAAATTAATGCATAGTGGAGCAGGTCACGATGCACAAATATTTGCAAAGAAAATTCCAACGGCTCTAATATTTGTACCAAGTCATAAAGGTATAAGTCATAATCCAGATGAATTCACGGAACCAAAGGATTTAGCTGAGGGAATTAAAGCATTAATAGAAACATTATATTATTTAGCATATAAGTAATAAAAATTTTAAATCAAAATGAGATAAATAAGTTAATAAGTGTGTGTTAAGTTGTTGATCTGAAAATACTAGTTTCTATTTAAAGATACGACAATATGTAAATTTTAAATTAATAGGACTTTATAACTTACAAGAAAGTAGGAATGTAAATGTTTGATTTAATTATAAAAAATGGTCAAGTAGTTACAACTGAAAGAATTTATAATGCTAATATTTGTGTAAATGATGGTAAAATTGCAGCGTTGATATCATCAGAAATTGATGTATTAGCCAATAAAATTATTGATGCAAAGGGGAAATATGTATTTCCAGGGGCAATAGATACTCATGCTCATCTCAATGATCCAGGCTATACATGGAGAGAAGATTATGAACATGGTACGGCAGCTGCTGCTATTGGCGGCATCACTACTATTATAGATATGCCTTTACAAAATGAGCCAGCATTAACTGACGGGAAGATTTTTGATGCTAAATACAAAATTGTTTCACCAAATGCATATGTTGACTATTGTTTTTGGGGTGGGTTAGTAGATTATAATTTGAATTCATTAGTTGAATTAAATGATAAGGGATGTGTTGCATTTAAATCTTTCATTGGACCTGTATCCAAAGATTATGTTTCATTAACTATGGGGCAAGTAAGAGAGGCATTAGAAATATTAAAAACCGTTGATGCTAGGGCAGGATTCCATTGTGAAGACTATTCCATCATTAAATGGGAAGAAGGAAGGGCCAATAGAAAAGAAGACCAAACATGGGAAGACCTTCTGAATTCACGTCCACTAATTTCAGAAATAATGGCAACAAAGAATGTTATTGATTTAGCAAAGGAAATAGGAGCCAAAATTCATATTTGTCATGTAAGTCATCCTGAAGTTGCAAAAGTTATTCAAAAAGCCCAGCAAGAAGGTGTAGATGTTACAGGGGAAACTTGCAGTCACTATTTAACCTTTAATAGGGACGATGTTATAAAGAATGGTAGTTTATTTAAATGTGCACCTCCATTAAGAGAAATAGAAGCTGTTGAGGGTATGTGGGAGTTTGTTAATAACGGAACCATAAGTTGTGTTAGTTCAGACCATTCTCCTTGTGCTATTGAGGAAAAGAATGAAAAGGTTCATGGAATATTTGGTGCATGGGGTGGAATAAGTGGCATCCAAAATGTTATGCAGGTAACATTTAGCCAAGGCGTCGTTAAGAGAGGATATTCTCCAACTATATTGGCACGTACATTAAGTGAGGGTCCAGCTAAGGCTTTTGGAATATATGGTAAAAAGGGAGCAATAGAAGTAGGATTTGATGCAGATCTTGTGATTTTAGATCCAGAAATAGAATGGGAAATCACTCCTGAGTCTTTAAAATATGTTAATAAAATTTCAGCATTTGTAGGATTAAAAGGAAAAGGATTACCAATTTGTACTGTTTTAAGAGGGGAAGTTGTAGCAGAAGAAAATAATGTAATTGGTAAAAAGGGATATGGACAATTGGTGAAAAAAGAAATCTAGATAGATAAGGAAGATAATAATTACTATTGAGGATAAGATCCATATATAAACTTTCTTTGTGATATTAGAAGGGATTTATATATGGACTTTTAATATTTTATTTTTAATAGAGATAAGTTTTAGTATATTCAACTATCAATTATTGATAAGAATATACTATTTTACTTTACAGCTATAAATCAGTTTCAGAAGAAGCTTTTTTAATAATCTTTGAATATATAAATTTTATAATGAAGTGAAAGAAAGCATATATAATTTATTAATTGTCAAAATTTGTTTTTGCATTAACAAGATAAACTAAAAAAAGATTTTTATCTATAAAGGATAAAGAAAAGTTTGTTAAAATTAATATAATATTATTAAATAGAATACATAAATTTAGAAAGCTATTGATTAGCGTTAATAGAAAATAAATTATATCTATATAAGGTTAGAAATATTTAATTCAAGTTGAATAATATCAATATAAAATAGTTCATATGGTCTAAGAATCCTATGATATATAATATTGATTTCATTTTTTAACAAGAAAGGAGGATCTAAGATAAATAAATGTTATTTTTATGGTCTGTAGATATCTGTTAAGTTTTAGTTGATTTTTATCTTCTAATTAAGTAAAAGCCAAATATTATTTTAGGAGGGTTTTAAAATGGAAAGTGGTTATGGAATTCTTGCACTTATACCACCAATTGTAGCAATTGTAATGTCTTTAATTACTAAGCATACAATCCTATCTCTTATTTTAGGGGTATTGACAGGTGTTACTATTATTAATAATTGGAATCCTTTAGTGGCTATTCCCAAAATGATTAGTGATTATTTGATTCCTCAAATTGGAAATGAATGGAATGCCGGGATGTTGATGTTAATAACTGCTTGTGGTGGATTTGTGTATTTAATAAAAATCTCCGGAGCAGGTAAAGCTTTAGGAGATATAGCTTCAAAAAAGATAAAAACGAGAAAGCAGGCTCAAACAGTAGCATTCTTCTCAGCTTTCGCATTTATTTATACAGAACCAACATTAACACTTGGTACAATTATGAGGCCTATAACTGAAAGATTAAGAGTTTCCAGAGTAAAGTTAGCTTATATTTGTGACGTTATGGGTTGTCCGTTTGCGACATTATCTCCAATTACTTCCTATTCTGCATATGCAACTGGGCTCATAGCTACTCAATTAGCTCTATTAAATTCAACAGAAAACCCATGGAATATTTTTGTAAAAGCAATTCCTTTTAACTTTTATGCTATATTTGGACTAATTGCATTATTTTATGTAATTCAAACATCTTTAGATATTGGACCTATGTATAAGGCTGAAAAAAGAGCAATTGAAACAGGGCATTTAATAGGAGAAAATGATAATCCTATGGAAAGAGATGATGATAGTAACACAGATATATTAGATGGTAAAACTATTGGTATTGAAAATTTTATTGTTCCTATGGTAGCATTATTTATCACTCTCTTTGCTGTAATATTTTGGACAGGCAATATTGCAGCAAATGGTATATTAGGTTCTATAAAAGAATCCAATATAACTTTAAGTATTACAACAGGATTTATTATTGGAGGATTAGCTGCAGGAATAATGGGGGCTAGAGCTGGGTTATATAAATATTCAGAAATAGTTGGTAAATTTGTAAAAGGAATAGTTCTTAATGCAGAAATTCCGATAATATTAGTATTAGCATGGTCAATAGGTGCGATTACAGGGGTTATGCAATTAAAAGACTTTGTAGTATCTTTCATAAGCGGAGCATCACTACCACCAGCCATATTACCAGCTATAATATTTATTATAGGTGCATTTATTGCTTTTTCTACAGGAAGTTCATGGGGAGTATGGTCTATTATGATGCCTATAGCCATTCCAATAGCACAGACTTTTAATTTACCTATGACATTAGTTATAGGGGCTGTATTAAGCGGTGGAGTATTTGGGGATCATTGTTCGCCAATTTCTGATACGACCATACTAGCATCAACTGCGGCAGGAGCGGATCATATTGAACATGTGAGGACGCAATTGCCGTATGCATTGTTAGTGGGTTCTTCTTCAGCTATAGGATTTGGTTTTGGTGGACTTATAAATCCATGGATAGGATTCATAGCAACAGCAGTATCTATAGTTATTGGGCTTAATATATTTCATAAAATCGCTGTAAATCAAGAATTAAAGATGAGTTCTAATAATGCTTAAAAGTATGGAAATTTATTAGAAAGGAAGTAAAGTTAATGAATAATACTTGTATGTTTATTGCTGACATCATTTTATATAATGGAGAAATCCATACAGTGGATAAAGAAGATTCAATAAAAGAAGCAGTAGCTCTAATGGATAATAAGATATTAGCAGTTGGAACCTTTGAAGAGGTAAGTAAATATTCCAGTGAAAAAACCGAATTAATTGATTTGAAAGGAAAGTCAGTGATTCCTGGTATAATTGATTCTCACAATCATATATGGGAAACTGGATTATTAATGGATGGAATAATTACATTTTCCATAGGAAGTATTACTGAATTAAAAGAAAAAATAAAAAATAGGATTTCTAGAATGGATAAAGGTCAATGGCTACAAGGAGGTAGTTGGATAGAAACCCAATTTACAGAGAATAGAATGCCAAACAAATACGATTTAGATGAAGTATCTCCAGAGAATCCTGTAGTTTTAGAGAGAATATTTGGAACAACTGTAGTAAATTCCTTAGCCTTAAAGTATGCTGGTATTGATAAGGATACTGTAGTACCAGAAGGAGGAATTATAGAAAAGGACCCAGAAACAGGAGAGCCAACGGGCATACTTCATGGAACAGCAATATTATTAGTTAGAAAAGTAATGCCTGGTCCTTTTGGAAGTGATGATTTTGGAGATGCATCTGGAGAACCTGATATAAATGTACTAGAAAAATCAATAAAAATGGCTATAGAGAATTATATAAAATTAGGTATAACAGGTGTAGTAGAGCCAGGTGTCAGCCCTACAATATGTAGAGCATATCAAAATCTTTATAGAAGAAATGAACTAGGCTTAAGGGTTAATCTTATGCCAAACTGGTATGGATTTACTCTTAAGCAACAAATGGACAAAATGTCAAGATATATTGATGATATTGGTATATATACTGGATTTGGCAATGAGTGGGTACGTTTTGGTGGATTAAAAATGGCTATTGATGGGGGGTTAACATCAAAAACAGCATTGAAATCTTGGCCATATCTAGGAGAGGATGCACCACGAGAAGTAAAATTAAGATTAGATTTGGATAAACTAAATGGCTGGGTAAAACAAGCACATGATTCTGGGTGGTCAGTGGGAATACATGTGATGGGTGATACTGCTATAGAAGCTGCTGTAAATGCTATATATAAAGCTTATAAGGATAATCCAGTAATTAGGAGACATCAAATTATTCATGCTTATTATCCTACAGAAGATAGTTTAAAGAAAATGAGAGAAGCAGGAATTATAGCTTGTATTCAGGGTTCTTTTATATATGGAGAAGCAGATGGATATATAAATTTATTAACAAAGGAAAAAATGGAAGAATATACTCCTACTAAGACATATTTAAATTCTGGTGTAAAGATAGCATTAGGCACAGATATGCCTTGTGCTGATTATAATCCATTTATCAATATGTATGCAATAATTACAAGAAAAGGTATAAAAGGTTACCAACTGGGTACTAAAGAAAGTATAAATATAAAAGAAGCCTTGAGAATGATGACAATAAATGGAGCATATTTAACAGAAGAGGATAATATTAAAGGATCTATTGAACAGGGAAAATTAGCGGATTTAGTGGTATTGGATAGAGCATTAACAGATATTGATGAAGAGGATATTAAAAATATAAAGGTTGAAAAGACTATTATAGATGGAAAAATAGTATACGAATCTTAAAATTAAATTGGAGACATAGATAAATAATATCAACTATAATTATTATTGAGAAAACTTAGATAAGATGTGGAATTGAAAGGAGTAAGTGTTTTAATAATAAGCTTAATAAGTTAAGAAAAATAAAACAACTTGTATTCTTTAAAGAATACAAGTTGTTTTATTTTTCTTAAACTTTTTATTTGCATTAATAGGATAAATTAATAAAATCCTTTTATCCAATAGAGATAAACAATAACTCTATAAAAAATAATATAATGTTTTTAAGGATATCCTTTTAATATTAGTTTAGCGCAGCAGTACAGCTAAGGACTAGTTAGAGATAGCTACAAATTTAAAGTATTCACGAAGGTTTTTGAAAAACTTATCTAGTGCATATTTCTTAAAAAAGATAATAATTTTTTTGAAAAAAGATGTTAGAAAATTTTTACTAATTACAAGGAGGATATTATGATAAAGTACATAATTAAACGACTGCTGTATTTGTTACCAGTTTTATTTGGTGTATCTTTTATTGTTTTTACCTTGCTTTATATCACCCCTGGCGATCCCGCTAAGATGATGTTAGGTGAGCAAGCTGATGCACAAGCGATTACATCATTAAGAGAAGAACTGGGACTTAATGATCCTTTCTTAGTTCAGTTTGGAAACTATATCAAGAAAATATTTACTAAAGGAGATATAGGAACATCATATTCGACTAAGAGACCTGTCTTAACCGAGATATTAGAGGTATTTCCCAATACTGTGAAATTAGCTATAGCATCAACAATAGTTGCTATTATCATTGGTATATTGTTTGGAATAATATCAGCTGTTAAACAATATTCCTTATTAGATTCTTTAATAACATTATTAGCTTTGTTAGGAATATCTATGCCTATGTTTTGGGTAGGACTTTTGATGATATTGCTATTCTCAGTAAAATTGGGATGGCTTCCACCTTCTGGATTAACATCTATGAAGTCTATGATAATGCCTGCTATAGCATTAGGCGCACAAAGTATCGCAGTATTAACTAGAATGACAAGATCTAGTATGTTGGAAGTAATTAGGCAAGACTATATTAGGATGGTTAGAGCTAAAGGTCAAAGTGAGAAAGTAGTTATATTTGGACATGCTTTTAAAAATGCTCTTATTCCAATTATTACAGTTATAGGATTACAATTTGGTTCTTTACTAGGTGGAGCGATTATTACAGAATCGGTGTTTTCAATACCAGGACTAGGCAGATTGATGATCGAATCCATAAAGAATAGGGACTTCCCAGTTGTACAAGGATGTGTATTATTTATAGCTGTAACATTTAGCATTGTGAATTTAATTGTTGACTTATTATATTCGTATGTAGATCCAAGAATTAATACAGATTAGAATAAAGGAACTTATATATTGGAATGGAGGGATTAACATGAAAGCAGAACCTATTAAAAAACCAAGATCTAAAGGACCTTGGTATGATGTTTGGAGAAGATTAAAAAAGAGCAAGATGGCAGTCCTTGGTCTAATTATTTTGACTTTATTGGTTTCATCATCTATATGTGCAGGATTGATAGCACCTTTTAGTTATGAAGAACAAGATCTATTAAATACATTTCAAAAGCCTAATGGAATACATTTATTTGGTACTGATGAATTTGGCAGGGATATTTTTAGCAGGGTAATATATGGTTCTAGGGTTTCTCTTATTGTAGGATTTATTGCTGTAGGCATAGCGTTATTAATAGGAGGTTTTTTAGGTGCTCTTGCAGGCTTCTATGGTGGAAAGGTGGACAATCTTATAATGCGAATAATGGATATATTATTGGCAATTCCGTCAATGTTACTTGCAATAGCAATAGTTGCAGCACTAGGACCTGGATTAATTAATCTAATGATTGCAGTAGGTATATCTTCAATACCTACATATGCGAGAATTGTTAGGGCTGCAGTAATGTCAATTAAGAGGATGGAATTTATTGAAGCATCTAAAACTTCAGGATCTGGAGATTTAAGAATAATATTTAAGCATATTTTACCTAATAGTTTAGCTCCAGTTATTGTACAAGCTACATTAGGTGTGGCAGGGGCAATATTAACTGCAGCAGGAATGAGTTTTATAGGTTTAGGAATTCAGCCTCCTGCACCTGAATGGGGAGCAATGCTCTCAGGTGGACGAGCATATATTAGGGATTATTCATATATGACTATATTTCCTGGGATTGCAATAATGATTACAATACTTGCACTAAATTTATTAGGCGATGGACTTAGGGATGCGCTTGATCCAAAGCTAAAAAATTAGATTTTGAAGCAATCTGGTAATATGTCAAGAACAAATTTTTAAATAAAAGAAAAGAATATA
>NZ_JBEBOY010000055.1:0-15080 GCF_040396155.1 Tissierella praeacuta | reverse complement strand
AAATCCACTATGACCTAATTCATTGTGTTAGGTCATAAAAATTAAAGTTAGATTTATACATATATATGATATAATTATAGTAGATTTAAAGGAGTAGTATTAGAATGTAATATATAGGAGTGGACAAGTAATGTCTAATAATGAAATTAATTTACATGAAATAGTTAATTCTTTATGTATGGGCATTTTAGTAGTAGATGAATATTGTAATGTAAAACTTTTAAATAATGAGGCTTTAAATATACTAGAATTAGCCGAAGAAAAGGATCTAAATAAAGACCTGTCTAAAATTATATCTAATTTTAAGATTAAACTTTTCTTAAAATCTAATAAAAAAGATGAATCTCAAAAATTAAAATATAATGGCAAAGATATTATTGTAGTAAAAAAGGCAATTTCTAATAAAGATATTAATGAAGGAGCTTATATAATTTTTCAGCTATTAGATATTTATAAAAAATTTATTAGCAAATTTGATGATGGGATAGAGGCATCTTTTTTATTAAACACAGTTATGGAAGCAACAAATGATGCTATTGTTTATGTTAATAAGGAGGGCTATATAGAGATATTAAGTAATCCTTATGCAAAGTTTTTGGGAGTAAAAAGAGGAGAAGCCATAGGAAAACATGTACGAGATGTTATAGAGAATACAAGAATGGATGTGGTAATTAAAACAGGAATACCAGAAATTGCTCAAGTGCAAGAGATAAATGGTAAAAAGATGATAGCCACTAGGATTCCAGTATTTGTTAATAATAATGTAGTAGGTGCTGTAGGCAAAGTATTATTTAAGGATGTAGATGATTTAAATTCATTATATATGAAGATAAATAAAATAGAGAAAGAATTGAATCTATATAAGGACGAATTTAAAAAAATAAATAAAGCTAATTATGCTTTAGATAGTATTATAAGTATAAGTAAATCCATGGAAAAATTAAAGGAACTTACAAAAAGAGCAGCTAAAACTAATTCAAATGTATTGATTTTAGGTGAATCCGGAACGGGAAAAGAGTTATTTGCTCATGCTATTCATAATAATAGTAGACGTATAGATGCTCCTTTTATAAAAATAAATTGTGGAGCTATTCCTTATGATTTGTTAGAATCAGAATTATTTGGTTATGAAGAAGGAGCCTTTACAGGGGCTAAAAAAGGAGGAAAAATTGGAAAGTTTAAGGCAGCAGATGGAGGGACTGTTTTTTTAGACGAAATAGGGGACTTGCCTATGAATATGCAGGTAAAACTATTAAGGGTCCTTCAAGATAAGGAAATAGAAAGAATAGGCTCCAATTTTTCAGAGAAAATAGATATTAGAGTAATAGCAGCGACTAATAAAGACCTAGAAAAAATGGTATCAGATGGTATGTTTAGATTAGATTTATACTATAGATTAAATGTAGTAAGTATAAAAATTCCTCCCCTAAGAGAAAGGAAAGAGGATATACCTATAATTTCTAGATATTTAGTAAGTAAAATATCAAAAGGAGAAAATATAAGAGTAGATAAAATAGCAGATAATACATTAGAATACCTAAAGAATTATGACTGGCCAGGTAATGTAAGAGAGTTGGAAAATATATTAGAAAGAGCCATAAACTTTCTAGAAGAAGAAACAATAATCAAACCCGAACATTTACCTCATAAAATTACAGGTATAACTAGAAATAAACAGATTAAAAGCTTAAAATCTATTTTAGAAGAAGTAGAAAAACAATCTATAATAGATAGCTTAATAGTAGCTAATGGTAATAAAACTTTAGCTGCAAATTCTTTGGACATTAGTAGAACAAGCTTATATGAGAAAATTTCAAAATATAATATAGATATGTAAGGTTGTTTTTCTAACAATTCTTAATATTATCGGAAAAGTTTACGAAAAAGTAAAAAATCATGATTTATTGTAAATAAATCCTTACATTTCACGAATTTATAATAAGTTAATGTAAATATAACCTTACATTAACATTAACTTATTATAATCTAAAATAGAAAAGTATCTAAAAACAAGCATATTATATGAAAAATATGCTTGTTTTTTTATCTTAAAATGAATATTTAGACAAAAATCTAATATTGAAATCAAATATTAATGGCATGAAATTTGCTGTACTAATCATTAAATAATTAAAATGAGGAGGTATAAAGATGATAAAAGACAAAGTATGTATTGTAACGGGAGGAGCAAGCGGAATTGGATTATCGATTGCAGAATCTTTTTCTAAGGATAGTGCAAAAGTAATTATGGCGGATATTAATGAGGAAAGATTAAAAATTGAATCAGAAAGGATAAATGCAGATTATTTTAAAGTAGATTTAAGCACAAAAGAAGGTTGTAAAAGTCTAGTTGAATATGCTTTAGATAAATATTCAAAAGTAGATATTCTTATTAATGTTGCAGGAATTCAAACAGTATCTCCAATAGAGGATTTTCCAGAAGATAAATGGTATTTTATGATTAATTTAATGTTAACAGCTCCATTTTTATTAACCAAATATGTATGGAGTTCAATGAAAGAACAAGGATGGGGAAGAATAATAAATTTAAATTCAATTCATGGACTAGTAGCATCTGAATTTAAATCTGCTTATGTTTCAGCTAAACATGGCTTATCAGGATTGACAAAAACTGCTGCTTTAGAAGGAGGACCTTATGGAATAACTGTAAATTCAATTTGTCCAGCATATGTAAGGACTCCCTTAGTAGATAATCAAATTGATGCTCAGGCTAAATCTCATGGAATATCAAAAGAGGAAGTTGTTGAAAAAATAATGTTACAAAAGGCTGCAATTAAGAAATTAATAGAACCTGAAAGAATTGCAGATACGGTTAAATTTTTATGTTCAGAAGCAGGAGGATATATTACAGGTTCAACTATGACAATAGATGGTGGATGGACAGCTGGATAAATTAAACAAGAAAAGGGGGAAATGAAATTATGCTAGGTATTATTATTGGATTAGTATTATTGATGTTCTTAGCTTATAGAGGATATTCTATAATTTGGGTAGCTCCCATATGTGCATTAGTAGTAGCTTTAACTGGTGGGCTTGAATTGCTTCCAGCATATAAAGAGACATATATGTCTGGTTTTGTAGGCTTTACAAAACTATGGTTTCCTGTATTTATGCTAGGGGCAATATTTGGACATTTAATGGACTATACTGGTGCAGCAAGGTCAATTGCACATTGGTTAACTAAGATATTTGGACCAAAGAGAGCGATACTTGGTGTAATAGTTGGTTGTGCTGTATTAACTTATGGTGGTATATCTCTATTTGTTGTTGTATTTGCAATGTATCCATTAGCAGTTGCTTTATTTAGAGAAGCTAATATAACAAGAAAACTTATACCAGGAGCTATAGCCCTAGGTTCATTTACATTTACAATGACAGCAGTACCAGGAACACCGCAGATACAAAATTTAATCCCTATGGATTATTTTCATACAACACCTACAGCAGCGCCTATTATGGGAATAGTCTCTGCCTTATTCATGTTTGGATTAGGATATGCATATCTTGTATCGAGAGAAAAGAAATTTGCAGCCAAAGGCGAAGGATTTACTGAACCTGAGAAAAAGGCAAGCTCAATAGATGAGACAGAATTAAAAGAACTACCAAATCCATTTATTTCATTTTTGCCCTTAATAACTGTAATACTTACTCTAAACTTAGAGTATTTAAAATGGGATATAGTAGTTTGCTTATTAGCTGGTATTATTATGGCAATGATAACTAATCCTAAAGGATATAAAGGATTTACCAAAACCATTAGTGCTGGAGCTACTGGGTCTATAACAGCCATAATAAACACATCTGCGGCAGTTGGTTTTGGTAATGTAGTTAGGGCAGTTCCAGGATTTCAAAATCTAACAGATTTTGTCCTTGGAATTAAGGGATCACCACTTATTTCTGAAGCAATAGCAGTAAATCTTTTAGCCGGAGCAACTGGATCAGCATCTGGAGGAATGGGCATAGCATTAGCGGCTTTAGGAGATAAATATTATCAACTAGCATTAGATACAGGAATAAGTCCACAGGCATTTCACAGAGTTGCATCTCTAGCTTCTGGCGGATTAGATACACTTCCTCATAATGGAGCAGTATTAACATTATTAGCTATTACGGGAATGACTCACAAAGATTCATATATAGATATTTTTGTGACTTCTTTAGTACTGCCAGTATTATCATCTATACCAGCAATAATTATCGCAAGCTTAGGAATTTATTAAAAATTACACATATTCCAATTTAGGTATTGGGTATTATTATATAAATAAAACTATTCTGAAAGAGAGGATAATAAAATGAAGATAGAAGATATTAAAAAAATAGGTATAGCAGGAGCAGGTACCATGGGTTCTGGTATAGCTCAAATATTTGCACGAAAAGGATATGAAGTAGTTATAACAGATATTAAAGAAGAATTTCTGGAAAATTCTAAAAAATTAGTATCCATATTTAACAGTAGTTTAATAGAAGAAGGACTTATGGAAGAATCAGAAGTTGAAAATACCGTGAAAAATATAAAATATTCCATAGATAAAAAAGCATTTTTTGATTGTGATTTAATAATTGAAGCAATCATTGAAAAAATGGATATAAAGCAGGATTTTTGGAGAGAAGTTGAAGAAATAGCTAAGGATGATACCATATTTGCGACAAATACTTCTGGACTCAGTATTATAGGAATATCTGAAAAAATAAAGAATAAAGAAAGATTCATAGGAATGCATTTCTGGAACCCACCTCATATTATACCATTAGTTGAGTTGATAAAAGGTGATGAAACTACGGATGAAACTGTAAATATATTGTTGGAACTAATTAAGAGAATAGATAAGGAACCAGTAGTTGTACAAAAAGATGCCCCAGGGTTTATTGGAAATAGAATACAATTTGCAGTATTTAGAGAAGCATTAAATATAGTAGAACAGGGAATAGCGACTTTTGAAGATATAGATAGGGCAATGAAATATGGACCTGGATTTAGATACCCTATAATAGGACCATTGGAAACAGCAGATCTCGGAGGATTAGATACTTTCTACTATATATCTTCATATTTATTTAATGATTTATCTGATGTGAAAGAACCTCAAGAGATATTAAAGAAACTAATGGATAATAAGGAGTTAGGTGTTAAGTCAAAGAAAGGTTTTTATGACTATTCAAACGGTAAAGATGAGGAAGCCATAAAAAGAAGAGATAAAATGTTTTTCAAGATGTTAAAATATATACACAATGCATAGAAAAAGGTTCTACTCCTAATGGAGTAGAGCTTATTTTTTATTAAACTGTTATAGGATAAGCCCTATTCTAATATTATTAAATATTAGGAAGGGGGAAGATGATGAAGAAAGCAATGAATAAGAAATGGATGAGGATATCATCAATATACGTAGGTACAGTTATAGGAGCAGGTTTTGCTTCAGGTAGAGAGATTATAGAATTTTTTGGAGTATATGGAATAAAGGGAGTCTTTGGTCTGATTATATCAGGAATATTATTTTCTTTAATAGGAGCATTACTTCTTCTAAAAATATTCAACAATAAAATAAATGGATTTGAGGAATTAATATGTAAATTATTTGGAAGGAAATTTGGGTTAATATTAAATAGTATAATGACAATTTTCTTATATACTGGATTTAGTGTTATGGTAGCAGGCAGTGGTGCAATATTTAAGGAAGAATTAGGATTATCATTTAACTTTGGAATTATTGTAATGATTGTTATGTCATTTATAGTATTTCTATTTAGTCTAGAAGGACTCTCTTTTATAAACTCTTTACTAGTACCTTTACTTGTTATAGGCATTGTATTTACATCTATATATTTAAATTTAAAAGAGGGATACTATTTATCTAATGTAAATGGAGTAGATTTGACACTTAAGGGAAATTTTCTAACATCCTCTCTTTTATATCTAGGCTCTAATTCCCTTATTATTATCACAGTATTTTCTTCTTTATTACCATTGATAGATAGCAAAAAGACTGCTATTTTAGGAGGGATGTCGGGAGGAATAATATTACTCATCCTTGGTTTATCCATATTAAGTTCCATGCTTGTTTATTATGATGAGGTGGCTACAATGGATATCCCAATGCTTAGAATATGTAACTATATAGGAAAAGGATATAGTAAATTTTATTCAATTATACTATGGGCTGCTATGTTCACAACTGCATTGGCTAATGGTTTTAGTGTTATAAATAAAGTGTCTAAAAGTAAATATAAGAATCTTATAATAATTTTATTCTGTTTATTATCTATTCCTCTAGCTAAGTTTGGGTTCTCTAATTTAGTAGCCATATTATATCCAATTTCCGGAGTAATAGGATTTGTTCTTTTACTTTTTATTTTGATACTATTATAAATTTAGATTATGGTTTTAAGGTATATAAAAAGCTTTTAAAATTCTTTAAATGATATATAATTATTAGTGAAAAACAATTAGGATGTGATATTTATGAGTTTTCTTACTACAAGTGATAATGTAAAATTATACTATGAAGTAAAAGGAGAAGGATTACCAATAGTTTTTATCCATGGATTTACAGAGGACCATAATTCTTTTAGAATACAACAAAGAGCATTATCTAAGAAATATAAAATAATTACTTATGATTTAAGGGGTCACGGTATATCAGATAGGGTAGGCTATGGATTAGATATGGAAAGATTTGCTTTGGATTTAAGAGAACTCATAGATTATTTAGAGTTAAAAAATATAGTATTAGTAGGTTGGTCTATGGGAGTATCAATTATATTTGAATATATAAATTTATTTGGATTAGAAAATATATCTAAAGTATGTATTATAGATAAGGGCCCTAAGGCTATAAATGATAGTAATTGGAATTTGGGATTATATCATGGAAAATATACTATGAAAGATGCATTAGATGATTTAAGTTTAATTAAAAACAATTGGATGGAATTTGCAGAAAATTTTATAAGGACTATGGCACCGTATTTAAATGAAAATCAATTTAAGATTTCAATGGATAAGATGAAAAATAATTCACCTCATGTAATGTACTCCATGTGGAAGTCAATGATAGAAAAAGATTATAGGAATATTTTAAGTAAAATACGTATACCAGCTTTAATAATATTTGGTGGTAAAAGTACTTTTTATTCAATTGAAACAGGTAAATATCTTAAAGAAAATATAGAGGATTCTCAGTTAGTAATATTTGAAGATAATACACATTTATTAGTACTAGAAAACCCTATTAGATTTAATAGGGTTTTAGAGGAATTTACATCCAAGTATTAAATTTTTTAATATAAATATTTTTGATAATTTGTGTAAGAATAGAGTAAGCTGACAATATTCCTACTAACCAAGGGAAATAACTAAATGGTAGAGGAACAAGTCCTATATAGGTTCCGAACCAAGTATATGGAATTAATATCCCTAGACTTATTATTAAGAATGTCATTACCATAAGAGGATTAGAAGCTTTACTTTGTATAAATGGAATCTTCTTTGTCCTTATCATATGAACTATTAAAGTTTGTGATACAATGCCTACTATAAACCAACCAGATTGAAATAAAGGTTGTAATTCTATTGTATTTGCCTTAAATACAAACCACATAATAGCAAAGGTAGCAATATCAAATATGGAGCTTATAGGCCCTATATATAACATAAATTTACCTATTTTATCTGCATTCCATTTTTGAGGTGTTCTTAAATATTCTTCATCCATATTATCCCAGGGTATAGCTATTTGAGAAATACTATAGAGCAAGTTTTGTACAAGTAATTGTATAGGCAGCATTGGTAAAAATGGTAAAAATGCGCTAGCTGCTAATACACTAAATACATTTCCAAAGTTAGAACTAGCAGTCATATTTATATATTTAACAATATTTCCAAATACTCTTCTACCTTCAATAACTCCTTCTTCCAAAACATTTAAATCTTTTTCAAGTAATATTATATCAGCAGATTCTTTGGCTATATCAACTGCTGTATCTACAGAAATACCTACATCAGCTTGTTTTAGGGCTTGAGCGTCGTTGATGCCATCACCTAAGAAACCAACAACATGACTATTATTCTGTAGAACAGAAATAACTCTTTCTTTTTGCATTGGAGATAGTTTTGCTAGGATACTTGATTTTGATGCTACTTCGTACAATCTTTCATCTGTCATTTCTTCTACATCTATACCTAAGACAACATTATCTGTAGGAATACCAACATCTTTGCATATTTTTTTAGCAACTATATCATTATCTCCAGTTAATACCTTTACGGATACCCCATGTTCATATAATGCCTTTATTGCAGAAACAGCTGAATCCTTTGGAGGATCTAAAAAACCCATATATCCAATGAGAACCATATTACTTTCATCTTTAACACTAAATGCATTTTCATCTGGTACATTGTTTTTTTGAGCTATAGCAAGAACTCTCATACCTTCTTCATTAAGTTTAGTTACCATATCTATAACTGTTCTTATTAATTCTTCAGTTAAAGGCAAAACATTTCCATTGATTTCTACAAAAGAACATATAGAAAGCATTTCTTCAACAGCACCTTTGGTTATAAGCTGCCTTTTGCCATTTTCACTTTCAACTACTACTGACATCCTACGTCTTGTAAAATCAAAGGGAATTTCATCTACTCTTTCATATATTTTAGTTACTTCATTAAATCCCCTTTCGTCACCATATTCTATTACGGCAATATCTAATAAGTTTTTTAGTCCTGTTTGGTAATAACTATTTAAGTATCCATGTCTTAGGACTCTGTCATTTTCTTTACCTAGTACATCCAAATGTGTTTCCAATATAATTTTATCTAATGTTAAAGTTCCAGTTTTATCTGTACATAAAATATCCATAGCACCAAAGTTTTGAATGGAACTTAATCTTTTAACTACAATCTTACGTTTAGATAAAGATATTGCTCCTTTTGCAAGATTAGTAGAAACTAAAGTTGGAAGCATTTCAGGAGTCAGGCCCACCGCTATTGAAACTGCAAATAGGAAGGCACCTATCCAGTCTTTTTTTGTTAATCCATTTATTAAGAAAACTATAGGAACCATAACCAACATAAATCTTATTAGAAGAAAACTAACACTTTTAACACCTTCCTCAAAGCTAGTTTGACCTCTATCTTTAGTAAGAGATTCTGCAACAGTACCAAAATATGTTCGGTTTCCTGTTTGCAAAACTATACCTATTGCAGAACCACTAACAACTATGGTTC
This sequence comes from Tissierella praeacuta, assembly GCF_040396155.1. Classification (GTDB taxonomy): domain Bacteria; phylum Bacillota; class Clostridia; order Tissierellales; family Tissierellaceae; genus Tissierella; species Tissierella praeacuta_A. Next base: position 5,830 of record NZ_JBEBOY010000055.1, on the reverse strand, counting down.
CCATTAGGGCGATATTTTCTAAATCGGCAATATTCTTATTTGCATCTTTATCTTTAATCTCTGAAAATTTCTCAACAGGCTCTGATTCACCAGTTAAGGAAGATTGACTAATAAATAGATCCTTACAAGTAATAATTCTTAAATCTGCAGGTATTAAGTCTCCAGCTGCTAAATAAATAATATCTCCTGGGACCACATCAGATATATTGATTTCTTTTTTTTCCATACCATCTCTTTTAACAGATGTGGTTGTAGGAACTAAATCTTTTAAATTATCTGCTGTTATTTGAGATTTATATTCTTGGGAAAACTTAAGAATTACACTAATTAATATCATAGTAGAAATAATTACTATAGTCATCCAAGACTTTTCTCCAGGTGCAGCAAAAGCAATGTCAGTAAAATAAGATACCAAAACTATAATTAATAATATTAAAATAAAAGGATCTACAAATGAATTCAAAAGGTAAATATACCAAGGCTTCCTTTTTTCAGAAACTATTTCATTATGTCCATAAAAGCTTAATCTATTATCTAATTCTATTTCAGATAAACCATCGAGGGATGAATTTAACTCTTTTAAAATAGTATCAATATTTTTTGAACTCATGTATTGTAGGATTTTATTAACATTTTCATTATTATAAACTCTTTTCTTTTTCATAATTTACACCCCCAAAAAAGACAACACTAAATAATGGTTTAGTAAATAGTCTAACCATAAATTAAATTTGTATTGAATTTTAAATTTTTTTAAATAAACGTAAATAAACTTGGGAAAAACTATTTAGAGTGGCTTTCTTGAGATATATGTAAAGAAAAGATAATTATCTATATAATTATATGATATTAACTATACATATATTTCAGCCTTCCTCTATATAAATACTACACGGTCCAGAATCCATTTGTATACTCACCTCCAAAAAAATAATAATCCTCCACCAAAACTCGAAGGGGAAGGATTTACTCTTCTCGTCCAAGTTTTGGCTTTATAAGGCGTTGAAATTGCATTAGGCTGAGCCTTGCGACAAAACCTGCTAACCAGTGCAGAGTGTTTCCACCCTTTTACGGCAGCAATCCATATCCTTATAGTAACCTCACCTACCGAGATTATTAAGTTCATTTTTAAGCATATACTGTAAAATTATAAATGTCAAGTGTTTTTATAAAAATTAATAATAAAAATCATAATCTTTAATTAAAAATCTTTCTACTATAACTTTAATATAATCCATAGTATTATTTCTTGCATCATCATATGAAATCTTGTGTCTCAAGACTCTTCTAAGCATTCCTTCAAAAATTAAGAGAGTCATATCATTTAATTTATTAGCATCTTCATATCGTATATAACCTTCATCTACACATCCGAATATAGTAGTTTCGCCTCTCTTATTAATATCTCTTTTTGATAGCATAGTAGAAATAATTTCATTATTACTGCCCATATCCTCAGGGAAAACCTTATAATATTCCGCTACATAATCTTCAAAATGCTTTTCTAAATTTGGATAGAAAATAGCATTAAAAATTTCCGGTTTATCATAAGCATAATCACAGAAACATTCCCAAACCTTAAGAAATATATCCATAGGATTTTCGGCATCTTTCAAGTATGCATTTAAAGCAAGAGAATAATCTTTTATATTTTTCATAGATGCATAGAAAATTAAATGATCAAGATTTTCAAAATAATTATAAAGAGTAGCACTATTATATCCAGCCCTATCAGCTACCTTCCTAAGAGTTATACCTTCAATTCCTTCTTCTTCCATTAGTTCTTCAGTTGCATTAATAAAATAAGACATCATTCTTTTTCGTTGAATCGCTTTTTTCACTATTAATCACCATATTTATATTATTTTCATTAGATTAATATTAGCATAAATACTTCAAAATCACAATTTAATTATAGCCAAATAGATTTAGAATTGTCTATACTAATAAAATAATTATAGAGATTCTTAATAATTGCGATTGTAATATAATCATGATTATGTTATTATATAAATTAACAAAGAAAGCTTCAAAAAGTTTCAGAAACTTTCAATATTCATAATCCAGATTATAGATATTGAAGTATTTATTAAAAATAATTAAAAGGAGCGAAGATATGAAACTAGAAATTGGTAATTTCCAAGTAAAAGATGTTGTTTTTGGAGAGAAAACTATGTTTAATAATGGTATTCTATCCATCGATAAGGAAGAAGCTATGGCTTTTATTAGAGAAGATGAACATATTGTAGATCTTGATTTAGTAATAGCTAAACCTGGTGAAAATACAAGAATTGTACCAGTTAAAGAAGCAGCAGAGCCAAGGATTCGTCCAGATGGAAGACCGGTATTTCCTGGAGTTACAGGAGATGTTGAAGCAGCAGGTAGTGGAAGATTACATGCGTTGAAAGGATGCAGTGTTCTAGGAGTAGGTAAACATTATGGCAGCTTTGGTGATGGTCTAATTGATATGGGTCGTGAAGGTGCAAAATACACTCTATTTTCACAATTAATTAATATTTGTATAGTAGCTGATACAGATGAAGAATCTGAAAGATTTGAACAACAAAAAAAGAATACAGCTATTAGAATGGCTACTCATAGATTAGCTGAGTATCTAGGAAATACAGTAAAAACTTTGGAGCCAGAAGAAATAGAAACGTTTGAATTGGATCCAGTGACAAAAAGATTAGAAGAAATAAATAAGCTTCCATCAGTTGTATTAGTTATGCAACCTCAATCCCAAATGGAAGAATTAGGATATAACGATTTAGTATATGGATGGGATATGAATAAATATGTACCAACATTTATGCATCCAAATGAAGTATTAGATGGAGCATTAATATCTGGTAGTTTTATGCCAGCTTCATCTAAATGGTCAACTTATGAGTTTCAAAATTTTACAACTATTAAGAAATTATATGAGGAACATGGAAAATCAATTAACTTCTTAGGAATTATTATGTCAAATTTAAATGTATCATTAGAGCAAAAAAAACGCTCAGCAGTATTTGTAGCTCAAATGGCAAAATCATTAGGAGCTGATGGAGCTATAGTTACTGAAGAGGGATATGGAAATCCTGATGCAGACTATATTATGTGTATTGCGGCTTTAGAAGATGTAGGAGTAAAAACAGTAGGTATAAGTAATGAATGTACAGGTAGAGATGGAGCTTCCCAGCCTCTAGTTACATTGGATGAAAAAGCTAATGCATTAATATCTACAGGAAATGTATCTCAATTAATTGAATTACCTCCAGCTGATAAAGTAATAGGAGAATTACAAGCTTTAGCTAGAGATGGTTTATCTGGAGGATGGGCCTATGATGAAATATTAGGTTCATCTGTTAGAGAAGATGGTTCTATTATCATGGAAAATAATGCAATGTTCTGTGGAGATGGAATATCAGGTTGGTCAATTAAAACCATGAAAGAATTTTAGGAGGTGGAGAGATGAAGAAAGCAATTCATTATATAAATCAATTCTTTGCAGGTATCGGAGGAGAAGATACTGCGGATTATAAACCAGAGATTAGGGAAGGATTAGTAGGACCATCCCTTGCTATGAATAGTTTACTTGATGCAGAAGTTACTCATACTATTATTTGTGGAGACAATTTTATGGGGTCCAATACAGATGAGGCGGTAGAGATAATATTAGGGTTTTTAGAAGATAAAGAGTTTGATATATTTGTTGCAGGACCAGCATTTCAAGCAGGTAGATATGGAGTAGCTTGTGGAACTATATGTAAGGCTGTTAAAGAAAGATTTAATGTTCCAGTTATTACATCTATGAATATAGAAAATCCTGGAGTAGAAATGTTCAAGAAAGATATATATATTTTTGAAGGTGGAAAATCTGCAGCAAAACTAAGAAATGATGTAAAATCAATGGCTAGTTTTGCAAATAAAATATTAAAAGGGGAAAAAACAGGTTCATCTGATGAAGAAGGTTTCTTCTCCAGAGGAATTAGAGCACAAGTATGGTTAGAATCAGGGAAAACTGGCGCAGAAAGAGGCGTAGATATGTTAATCAAAAAATTAAACAATCAGCCTTATGTAACAGAACTTCCAATACCAAAACAAGACGGGGTTCCTATAGCAGCGCCTATTAAGGACTTATCTAAGGCAAATATAGCTATGGTAACAACAGGAGGAATAGTACCAGTAGATAATCCAGATAGAATTCAGTCTGCCTCTGCTACACGTTGGGGAAGATACGATATATCTAAGGATGAAAGATTAGAATCAGGAGTATATAAGACTATTCATGCTGGTTTTGACCCTGCAGCAGCAGATGCAGATCCAAATGTTATAATGCCTGTAGACGTGATGAAGGCATATTTGAAGGAAGGCAAAATAGGTAAACTGCATGATTATTTCTATAGTACTGTAGGAACAGGAACTACTCAAGCAGAAGCAGCTAGAATGGGCAAAGAAATAGTAGCAAGATTACGTGAGGATAATGTAGATGGGGTTATTATGACTTCTACCTGAGGTACCTGTACACGTTGCGGTGCGACAATGGTAAAAGAAATTGAGAGAGCAGGTATACCAATAGTTCAGATGTGTAACTTAATTCCAGTTGCAACAACAGTAGGAGCAAACAAGATAGTGCCTACAATATCAATCCCATATCCACTAGGAGACCCAGCAACATCTAAAGAACAACAATGGAAACTTAGATATCACAGAGTTGGAGTAGCTTTAGATGCTTTAACAGAGGATACTAAAGAACAGACAGTATTTAAGGTAAAAATCTAAATAAGTAAATAGGGGTGTATATACACCCCTATAAATTCACCTTTAAAATACTATAAAATGGGAGGAATTATAATGGATAAAGTAAAGCAAAAGGATAATACGGTTTTTTATATATCCCTTGCTCTATCTATAGCTATAGTTCTATGGGGGATAGTTGCACAGGAGAACTTTTCAAATTTTGCAAACTCATTACTTAATTTCCTAACAACTAATTTTGGATGGTCTTATTTAATATCTATGTTTATATTCGTTGTATTCGCTATTATATTAGCATTTAGTAAATATGGAGATATTAAACTTGGACCAGATGATTCACAACCAGAATATAGTACAACTTCTTGGTTTGGAATGTTATTTGGAGCTGGAATGGGAATAGGTTTAGTATTTTGGGGTGTGGCAGAACCTATTTCACATTTTGTAAATCCAGCCTCTGGAATTGAAGCAGGAACTTTAGAAGCTGCTAATTTTGCTATGAAATCATCATTTATGCATTGGGGATTTCATCCTTGGGCTAATTATAGTATTATAGGTCTTGCTTTAGCATATTTTCAATTTAGAAAAAATAAACCAGGATTAATTAGTAGTATTTTTATACCATTATTAGGAGAGGAAAAAGTTAATGGACCTATTGGTAAGTTAATAGATGTACTTGCAGTATTTGCAACAGTAGCAGGAGTAGCAACCTCTCTAGGTCTTGGAACTTTACAGATAAATAGTGGATTGAATTATCTATTTAACATTCCAGAAACTAAATTAGTTCAAATAGGTATAATTTTGGCAATTACTATTCTATATATTTGGACAGCAGTTAGTGGTATAGATAAAGGTATAAAACTATTAGGTGATATAAATTTAGTATTGGCATTTGGACTACTTATGCTAACTATTATACTTGGTCCTACATTAAAGGTAATTAATTCTTTTACTAATGGATTGGGTCAATATATTAATGGTTTTATAAGGGATAGTCTTCATGTGGAAGCATTTGGTGATAATAGTTGGACAAATGCTTGGACAATATTTTATTGGGCATGGTGGATAGCATGGGCTCCATTTGTAGGTACAT
>NZ_JBEBOY010000054.1:0-15822 GCF_040396155.1 Tissierella praeacuta | reverse complement strand
CATCACCAAGAGGAAGTAACACGCTTTTGCGTGCTGCTTCGCAGCTCGCACCTTATTGATATTATATCATCAAATAAAGGAGTTATCAGATTCTGCTAAATTTACAGCAGCATAGTTTCCATTTTCAAGCCATTTCCTGATTATATAATATCCAATTCTATTACTGCCACCTATTATAAATACTGTTTTCATTTTTCCCCTAATTAATTCCTTTAACATATGATACTAGTGGCTTTATTGTTTCTATATTGGTGAAATCAACCTTCTTACCATATGTTTCTAACATCATTTTATCATCTATTGACAATTCCTCTGGATTTTTATTAGCTACCTTTCTCTCAAGCATTGACATCATAGATTTATGCAAAAAATTTAATTCGCTATAATCAATTCCACCACGCAAATGAAAAATTTTCACTTTCTTAAGCATTTCTTCTGTAAAATTTTTTTCAATAATTGGTTTAAAAATATCTTTATCGTCTGTTGCCGCAAGTCCTACAGTAAAAACAATAAGGTTTTTACATTTTAAAGCTTGAAAATTTTTAGTAACTAGCCCTATACCATTAATCCCACTAGCATAAAGTCCGCCACCAAAGATTATTGTATCGTATTCAAATAATCTTTCACTTTTTATCTCTGAGAACTCAAATAAATCAGCCTTTACTTCTTTAGCTATCCACTCTGCATATTTTTTGGTACTGCCATATTTTGATTTATATACTACTACTATCTTGCCCATATAATCCCTCCTATTTTGCTATAATTCTCAGATGATTCAATCTGTAAAAGTCTAATACTTAATTTGACTAAAACAAATTACAACACTTATTAAGTCTCTTACTTGCTTGAATTATTACTAGCCTTTACTTCCCCCTAGAGAAAACTTATAACCTAGATTCACTATAAAATTGTATATTATATTTGTTTTTGAAGCTGAAATTCTTTTAACTATTGATTTCATGGAATAAAATTCTTTTCTAAACCACATATATCCATCAAATAATTCTTGAGGTGACATATTTTTAGGTTTAAATGCTACTCTTGTTTTTCCATTATAATATGTCCAGTCCATTGATATCAATCTATTTTCTTTCTTTAATTGATTATATATAGGTGTTTTAGGTAATGGAGTCAATATACTTGCAGTAACACCATCTATGCCTAAATCATTACATGCCTCAAGGGTTTTTCTAAATACGTCCTTGGTATCAGTATCAAATCCAAATATTATACCTGCTTGAATAGAAATACCATTTTTGTGGATTAACTCTATTATTCTCTTGTACTTATCTACATTATTAATCGTTTTATTAACACTTGCTAAACTAATTTCAGAAAATGACTCTAAGCCAACAAAAAAATATATACATCCAGATTTTTTAGCTATTTTTAAAAGCTCCTCATCTTCACATCTCTCTAATGTAACTTGTGCTGCCCATTTTTTATTAAGCTTAGATAATTCCATCATTAATTTTTTTGCATATTCTATATCCCCTAAAAAATTATCGTCCCAAAAAACAAAATATCTACTATTTATATTTTTTATATCCTCAATAACTTCTTTAATTGGACGAGTCCTAAAGGAATTAAAATATATTTGTTTTAAATTACAGTAACTACATTGATAGGGACATCCTCTTGTGGCAAAAACTGCTCCTTTTGTGAAATATCTTCCCTTTATAAGATCTCTTCTTGGAATAGGAATTCCTTCTAATGATGTCTCATATTGAGTCTCATATTGTTTCTTTGCTTTATTTTCATAAAAATCTTCTAAAAACTGAGGCCATGTATTTTCAGCCTCTCCTATTATAATATAATCGGAATATTTCATGGCTTCATGAGAAACTAAAGTTGCATGTGGACCTCCAAAAACAACTTTACTCCCTTTTTTTCTAAACTTAGTTGCAACATCATAACAATGGGAAGCATTAGAAGTATTTACTGTTATAGCTATTAAATCAAATTTATCCTCAAATGGTATTCTCTGATTATATTCATCTATAATTGTCATATTATATTTTTCCTCATCAATAAATCCAGCTAAATAAGGCATAGTAATTTGAATAAAATTATTAAACTGTCTTTTCCTAAATTTATTTATTTCTCTATTTTCTGGTGTAATCAATAATATTGATTTTTTCATAGCCCACTCCTATCTCTATCTATGTAAAATGCATCTTTCATAATTTACAAATTAATTTTCCGTGAATCTCTTTCTTATACCTATAATATATAATTCTACAATTTTTCCTAAAATCCTTTTTTTAAAATACTGTTTATATAAATAAGGCAGATAATTTTTTATCTGCCTTAGACACAATTCTTGCTATACGTTTCTTCTTTCAAATCATTTAGTAATCTTAATTTCTAATTCCTTAAATATCTCATCTTCATTATGCATAATATCTTCTTTAAAATATATATTATTTTTATTTTCTAAATACCAATTATAGCTATGCTTTAATCCTGTTATAAAATTAGTTTCTTCACTATAGATAGATTTAATTTTACTTACATCTAACACATTACTATAATCAAAAAACGGGAAGAAATCTCTTTCTTTTCGTCCTTTAGATTTATAATCATATTCAATTATTTTAGCTTCTTTACCAACTACTTGTGCACAATATTCAATCCATTCTTTAATAGTAACTGGTTTCTTGTTTCCAACATTGAATATAGAGATATTCTGTCTTTTTGTTTTAAGCAATTCTATAATAATATTAGCTAAATCTGTAGTATATATAAATTGAAGATAAGTATTTGGATTTGGGATGATTATAGGTATATCTTTGCAAATATGGTCAAAAATAAAGCTTTCCCTTTGGGCATAATTGTTTTCTCCATAAACATAAGGAGGTCTTAAAAAAATAAGATTAATAGATGAGTTTTTAAAATTCTCAGTATAATAAGTTTCAGATTCTATCTTATTCTTTCCATAGGAAGTCCAATAAGTATTTTCTTTTAATGGATCACTTTCTTTAAAAGGAACCTTCAAGCTATTTACATCATAAACAGCACTTGAACTAATAAATATAAAAGTCTCTAATTCTTCCCTCTCTATGGATTTATATAATATTTCTGCCTGATCTTTATTTAGTCCAGATACATCTATAACAATATTAAATCTATATTCAGAAAGAACCTTTTCCATTTGCTTACTATCATTTCTATCACATATTAGATTATATATATTTTCATAATTTTGCTTTTTTGTTCCACGATTTAAAATAAAAACTTCATATTTGTTTTCATAAAAAACATCAGCAATTTTCTTTCCTATAAAATAGCTTCCACCCATTATTAAAACTTTCTTTTTCATATATTATCCTCTCTTCTGAACAAATTAAAAATCTTTCATATATTACTATACTATTATTTCTAAGTAACCTGTTGTCTTATTTAGATCAAAATCTTCTAATAAACTTTCACTTAATGTGTATTTCATTTATTGCATGCTCCTATTTACAAATTGGTTTAATTGCTATCCATACTTCTTGTCTATTATCCTGTAAATAGCATTCTATTACAGGTAAATCATCTAAATCATATCCTGAATTAGGTAGCCATTCTGTATAAAAGCTTTTGTAAGCATTTTGAACAGCTTTAGGTAATGCTCCATTAGCTTCAATTATTAGCCATGTAGCTTCAGGTAATTGTAATTCAACCATATCCTCAGGAGTAGAAACCTTAATGCATTCAGGTACATCTACACAAGTAGTTACTCCTAGATAATAGTCCATTTCCTCTGAAGCTCCCCATTGTCCTCCTGCACTAACTCCAAGAAGCCCTACTGGTCGCATATCCACTTGACCTAAAAGCTTAAATAACTTCTCCATTGTTCCATCATTACCTGCTGTTTCCCAGACCTTAGGAACTATTTCAAATGCTTTTTCTGTTTCTATTCTTTTCCTTATTCCTGAAATAGTAAATGCTGGCCATTGTTCGATTTGATAATTCATATGATTACCTCCTGTAATAGTTATTTGGAAGGAAATTTTTGGACACGCCTTAAGGCTAACTACCTCCGTCCGTAATTTAGATGGGAGAACGCCATGAAATTTTCTAAATGCCCTAGTAAAAGCATCCTGCGAAGTATAGCCATATTTCATTGCTATATCTATGATGTTTTCTTTACTATTTAAAATATCAAAGGCTGCTAATGTAAGTCTTCTATTTCTAATATACTCACTTAAAGATTGATCTGCAATATAAGAAAACATCCTTTGAAAATTATATATAGAACATACTGCAAGATTTGTAATTTCATTATAGGAAATTTCTTTATCAAGATTTTCTTCTATATAATTAACCACATTATTAACACGTTCAATCCACTCCATCCTATTTCCTTCCCCCTTTATAAACTAGAATATAATAATTCCAAAAAATAATCTCGATTTTTTTGCCCTATTTTATCGATTATAATTCCAAATTAAAAAACTCTTTATTTTTTTACTCTGTATGAGTCGCTATCCATTCTTGAGTCGCCTTTACATAAGATGTCCTACCATTGGAAAAGGAAGCAATATATACAGTAGGTTCATCTATTTCTGTAGCTACAACAAAGGAAAACTTAGAAATATTCGTTCCTACACCCCATTGTCCTTTATTATTCATGCATACTACAGATATATCCCCTGCTTTACCTCTTCTATCAATAAGTTTCTTATTTAAAGCATAAACAGCTTTCTCCGCAGCATCTTGTGGATGATATCCTTCCTCCATAAGACGGACTATTTCATAGGATATGCATCCTTTCATTATATCCTCACCCAGTCCCGTAGCACTGGCACCACCTATATGACTATCTGCATAAAATCCTGATCCTGATAAAGGAGAATCTCCTATCCTTCCAGGTCTTTTCATGAAAAGTCCACTGGTAGATGTGGCAACAGCCATTTTTCCACCTTTATCTAATCCTACTACTCCAACAGTATCATGACCATCATATGGGTTTAGGCTATCTATTTTTACTTTGCTTTTCTTTTTCTCCCATTCTCCCTTAGAATATTCTGTAAGCATATTCATTCTTTCAAAACCCATTTTATGTGCATATTTTTCTGCTCCTTGTCCTACAAGAAATACATTGTATTTTTCACTCATAAGACTTCTTGCTATTGATATAGGATTTTTAAAATCTTTAATACCACCTAATGCCCCAATGGAAAATGTATCTCCATCCATAAAGGCTGCATCAAGTTCAACTTCACACTCCTGATTTGGTAGTCCACCATAGCCTACAGACCTATATTCTTCATAGTTCTCTACCATTTTTACAACAGTTTCAATAGCATCTATTGAAGATTTTCCATCTCTTAACAATCCCTCTGCTTCTATTATTCCTTCTAATGCCATTCTCCAAGTACCTATTATTCCCCAACTCATTATGTACACCTCACTATTATTTTATATAATTTAATTTAGATAATACTGTATAACAAGCACCTACTAATCCAGCATCATTTCCTAACTTAGCTTGTACTATTCTGGTATATTCCCCATAGGAAGGCATTACCAATTTCATAAATATATTATTTACTTCTTGAAAAAACAAATTACCTGATTCAGAAATTCCTCCTCCAATTACAATAAGCCCTGGGTCCAATATATGTGTAATATTTATTATACCTGTTACTACATGGTTTAAAAATTTATTATATACTTCTGTTGCCAATTGGTCTTTACATCTAACTTTATCAATTATATCCTTCCCAGTAACAGTTCCACTAGGAAGATTTGCTATAGTTTCATAACTCCTGACTAAAGCAGCTGTAGAAGCATATCTCTCATAGCACCCTTTCCATCCACAATTACAATCTTCTCCATCCTCATTTATAATCATATGCCCTAATTCTCCAGAGCCATCTTTAATTCCTTTATATAATTTACCATTGATTATTATTGCCGCACCTATTCCAGTTCCAAGAGTAACGCATACAAAATTATCTATGTCTTTTCCTGCTCCCTTCCAATATTCTCCTAAGGCCGCTGCATTTACATCATTTTCTATAAAACAATCTAATCCAGTTAACATTTTTATATCTCTAGATAGTTTTGCTCCAGTATAATCAGGTAAATTTTCACTTGCAAAAATAACCTCTCCATTATCACAATCTACCTTGCCTGCCGTACTAATACCAACGGCAAAAATATCATATTTATTTAATAATTCCTTTATTCTTTTTGAGATTTCTAAAGGTATTTGTTTCTTACACTCTTCCACAGGTGAAGGAAATTTATGTTTAAATATAATGTTTCCTTCCATATCCAAAACCCCATATTTTATAAAGGTACCCCCTATATCAAAACATGCTATATTTTTCATTTTACCCCTCCTCTAAAAAATCCAAAATCTGTGTTATAGACCTCACTGATTTCTCACAAGTAAAATAATTCTCATACTCAGACGCTATTAGATTTCCTCCCATATTCACTCTTTGATTTCTATATTCCATAATACTTTCCACTCTCTTTTTTGCAGATAGATGAATCTCTTTTACCCCTGTATTTTCAATTATATCTTTTACATTTTTTTCATTGATTCCTGCCCCCGGCATAATAATTATCTTGTCTTCTGACATTTTAACTAATTTTCTGATTAAATTTATTCCGTCAATGACCTTGCTTTCTTGTCCAGAGGTTAATATTCTTTCTACACCAAGATCAATTAATATATCTAAAGATTTAAATGGATCTTTTGTCATGTCAAATGCTCTATGAAATGTAACCGTAAGAGGTCTAGATAACTCTATTAATTCTTTCATTATATTTATATCTATCTCACCATTAGGTTTAAGTACGCCTATTACTATGCCATTTACACCACTTTTTTTAGCAATTTCAATATCTCTTTTCATTATTTCAATCTCAAAGGTAGAATAGCAAAAATCTCCGCTTCTTGGACGAATCATTACATTTATATCAATTGTCAAATACTTCCTAGCTAACTGAATTATTCCTATACTAGGGGTAGTTCCTCCCCCCATTAAATTATCACAAAGCTCTATCCTGCCTGCTCCTCCTTTTTCTGCCGATAAAGCAGACTGAAGGGAATCTACACATATCTCAGTAATTATTCTATTTTTCAAATACATCCCCCCTCCTATAATATGATTGTAACATTCAACTCATAACATATCCATATATTACGTTAAATGTTTAAACTTGTTTATACAAATATTTCGTTATGAAAATTTATATTATCATTTTCTTTTAAATATCTATAAATACAAATAAGGTAGATAGCTCTAGCTATCTACCTTATCTGATCTGGGATTATCCCTGTGTCATAATGTGTCATAAAATTTATTATTTTAATAAAGTAGTACTCAATCCTTTTCTTAATATCGCTTTTCTATTATCTTTCTTTTCATCAAGATTTTGATATTCATAGTTCCAGCTAAGTTCTCCTCTTAATACCTTTGAGTCATAATCATCAAGTATATTTTTAACTTCTTTAGATAATAGGAATAATGCTATAATATTTGGTACAGCCATTATACCCATAGACATATCAGCCAATTCCCATACAAAATCAGGTTCTATTAATGTACCAACTACTAAAGCAGTAAGAACTATAACTTTAAATCCATTAATAGTTATTGGTTTTGTATTTAATACATGTTTTACATTTGACTCAGCAAAGAAATACCATCCTACTATTGTAGTAAGTGAGAAGAATGATAAACATATTGATAAGAACATTCCTCCAAATGTACCAAATCCAGCAGCAAAACCATTTTGTGTCATTACAGTGGCACTCTTGGTCATTTCAATAGCTGATATATTGGTATTATAAGCTCCTGATGTAATGTTTACCATAACTGTTGATAAACAAATTAAAAATGTTGATATAAATACTCCTATCATTGCAGTAAATCCTTGTTCAGCAGGATGCTTAGTATCGGCAACTGCATGTGAATGCGGAGTTGATCCCATACCTGCTTCGTTTGAGAAAAGTCCTCTTGCTAAACCAAATCTTACAGTTTGTTGAACAGTAATACCTAATACACCTCCACCTATTGCTCCTGGTGAAAATGCTCCAACAAAAATACTCTTTATTGCTGGAATAAGACTACCAATATTCATTACAATAATAATTAAACTTCCTAATATATAAGCACCTGCCATAATTGGCACTACTGTTTCAGCAAAGGATGCTATTCTTCCCATACCACCCATTAATATAAGTGCTACTACTATTGCAAGTCCAATAGTAACTGCTATTACTGGCACTCCAAATGCACTACTAACTGATCCAGCCACTGAATTTGATTGTACCATGATACCAACTATGCCTAATGCGACAATACACGATACTGAAAAAATTGTTGCTAATACTTTAGATTTTAAACCATTTTTTATATAATAAGCAGGTCCACCTACTAATGCTCCATCTTTATTTTCTCTATACTTTTGTGCTAAAACTGATTCACTGAAAATTGTAGCCATTCCAAAGAATGCAGATATTAACATCCAAAATGCAGCTCCAGGTCCTCCGGCTGCTATTGCTGTGGCCACCCCTACTATATTTCCTGTACCAACTTGAGCTGCTACAGCTGTTGACAAGGCTTGGAAAGGTGACATTTTTCCTTCTTCTACTTCTTCTTTCTTAACTATCCCTTGAATCATTTTCTTTAATGCAGGAAATAATCTTGTAAATTGCGGAAATTTAAGTCTTATAGTCATAAAAATTCCTACTCCCATAAGTCCAAATATTAATACATAATCCCATAGGATAGTATTTATAAAGCCAACTACTTCTCTAAATGAATACATTAATATACCCTCCCGTTTTCTTAAGTATTTTTGATATTCTTTTGACATTTACACACATATAAATTATGTCTAGTAATTTATAAACTGATTATAACCTGCAACATTCAAATAGTTTTTGAAAGTTTCAAATTGAAATAAAAATTTATGACTTTTTTCGTAGTATTTTGACAATTAAAAAAGGCTATATAAGAATTTAACTCTTACATAGCCTTTTGCTATTGCCTTTTTCCATAATAAACTATTCCATCTATGAATTTTTTTATATTTACTTTTCCTCTTTTTTTGCTTTTTCCCCTAATAAAATCCATCTCTATTTTAAGCTGTTCAAAATTATATAGTCCATTGGAATATTCAGTGAATATCTCATTCATATAATCTTCTATGCCAATATTTGCAAGATTAATCATTCCAGTAGTAGCTGTTCTTCTAATTCTTTGTTCCATTGTCTTAGGATTATCTGTAAAATGACTACAAAGTTCTTTTACTGTAAAATCAGCCATAGTTTGATTAGTATCAATTAAATACTTTGCTACATTTATAATATCTTGGCTACCAGACTCTCCAATGAGTCCAATTCTTTGCATAACTGCTTTTACTTTCGAAATGCTATCACCATTATTTTGCTCTTTTCTAGTGCTTTCAGTTTCATTCACAAACAAACTCTGAATCTGAGATAATTTTTTATTTATATCAATTTTTTCTATAACTTTTTTAATTACGGTTTGTACTTCAATGGCATCAATTGGCTTTGAAATATAGTATTCTATTCCACTTTGATATGCTTTAGAAATCATATCTTTAGAAGATACTTGTGAAATCATAATATATTGAATCTCTGGATCTTTTTTCTTTGATTCCCTAACTAAACTAATGCCATCTTTACCAGGCATTAATAAATCCACTAATACTATATCAGGTTTCAATAATTCTATTTCCTCTAAAGCATCTATTCCATTATCAACTCTTCCTATTACATCTCCTAAGTTTTTATCTATTATTATTCTCTCTAAAATTCTAATGATATTTGGATCATCTTCAACTATGTATATTTTCATTTTAAATCTTCCTCCAATGATTTTCTTGGAATATATATATAAAAACTAGTTCCTTTACCTATAGTAGAATTAACACTTATTCTACCATTTAATTGTTGCTCTACTATATATTTGACTATACTAAGTCCAAGTCCTCTATTAACTTCACCTGTACTATAATTTATCTTAGTTGAAAACCCTGGTGAAAAAATATGTTTTAATCCTTCTTCATCTATCCCTCCTCCATTATCTGATACTACAAAATAATGTTTATCTCCATCAATTTCATGGCTCACACTAATATTAGCTTCTTTTTGCATCTTATCTATTGCATCAACAGCATTCATTATAAGATTTCGAAGCATGGACATAAGATAATAATGTTTCTGAGTATAAAAATTTTCCCCTATACTAAATTCAAGGTCTATCTCCTTATTTAAACCTTTTATTTCTCTCTTCATAGTCTCAGAAAGTATGCTGATTATATCTTTAAAATTCATACCTTTATCATTTAGCTCATTTTCTGTAATTTCTTTTATTCCACGTATTGCTAATCCGTTTTCTTTCTTTATTTCATGCACATCTCTAGCAATATTTAATGCTATATTTGCCCAGCTCTCTTTATCTTCATTAAGATTGATTTTTTCAAATAATTTATATGATTCAGACATTACTTTCTCTATATGGTCCATGTTCTTTTCTATCCAATACATTTCTGTTTTTAGTTGAGATGTTAACCATAATAATCTTTTATATCTATTTTCATGTTCTTCTTTCATCAGAAGCATTGTATAATATTTAAGCATGTTTAATACAATCCACACTATAGCAGAACGGACTATACTTACAAGAAATAATGTAATACCCACTTTCAATGGTGAAGGAGAAGTGTCTATTGTTGTCCTTACTAACACTTCTATAAGGTTAGCTCCAAAGTCACTGATAACCATAATAATAAATATAAAATTTATATTATTTTTATTACCTTGATTTATTAGCAAAGAATAAATAATAGAGTAGAAAGCATAAAATAGTATCTCTAGTTGATATGATACTATTATATCTTTAATATCTCCATTTGCTATGTAATAAACCATCAATCTTAAAAAAAATACCATTATCCCTGACAATATTCCAGTTTGAATTGGTTCTAACTCATGATAGTAAAAAAGAAAGGCGACAAAAAATATTATCCCTGCCGAAACTCTAAAATCACTATTTATTAAACCAATATTGACTAATGATGCTAATGCAACTATTAAAGAGACAAAAATCATCTTTTTATAACGGTTCAAATTAAGTCACCTCGTCTATTAGTATATATAAAACCTTATTTTATGTCTAGGTTCTGTAGATAATATAAGTATTACCACATTTACTTTATTCTAGATATTGAGATAAATCATATTTCGTCAACGATAACCCCTTATTATCAATTTTGTAAATATAGGTTTGATTATTAAATACATTTATTGAACCACCTTTATACTTTTCCTTTGTCTCAATGGCTATAAGTACTTTTATCAAACTCTTATCTTTATCATATTGTAATCCAGTAATACTATAACTTTGAATATATGCACTTGTAGTTTGTGATTCGATTTCTCCTGGAATGATATTTGAAAATATTTTATGCTCTTTATTATCTTTCAATTCTTCTGATGTAATTTCAGTAATAAAAGTTAAGTCTCTTTTGCCGTCTTTTATTTCATTCAGTGATTTAATCGTATTCTCAAGTGTTAAGTCAAAGCTTGATATATCTTCAATAAATTCAGCATTAGGATAATAGTTCTTCTTTCCATCTTCAATAATGTAATATTTTGTTTCTTTATAATTTTTATTTGTTTTATATCTATTACTAAAACTCATCATTAAAATAATTACTATAAATATCGCAAATGGTATATTATACCTTTTCATTTAGTTTCCTCCAATTATAAAGTAAAACAACCACCTAAAGCAAGATTTTCTTTAACAATTTCATAAAATAAATAGAAAAAATCAAGATCACTTTATTTTCTTGATTTTTTCAACCAATCCAAATTGAGTAACTATTTATAATAAACTATAATACTTCCTTAATTACCCTTAGTGCATTTTTATAAAGTATCTTGTCTATTTCATCTTCTAAAAACTTATTATTTTTTAATGCAAACGCAAGCTTTTCTATCTCACCTATATTATTTATTTCACAATTTGGATGAGAACCATCATAGTCGGAACCCAATGCTATTACATCTATTCCTCCTACATTTCTAATATGTTTAATATGTCTTATCATGTCCTCTATTCTCGCATTCTCACTTTCACCTAGAAAATCCCTCTCAAAGCAAATACCCATTACCCCACCTTTTTCTGCCAGAACTTTTATCATATCATCATCTAAATTTCTAAAATGCTCTTTCATAGCTCTAGAATTTGAATGTGATGCAATAAATGGCTTTGAACTTAATCTTGATACATCATAAAACCCTTTGTCTGAAAGGTGAGAAACGTCTATAAGTATACCTAATTTATTCATTTCATACACTACTTCTTCACCAAAACTAGTTAATCCTCTACTTCTATATTCTTCTTTTATATTAGGAAACCCTATTTCATTTACTGCATTCCATGTGAGGGTTATTGCCCTCACCCCTAATCTATAGAAATTCCTCAAATTATGTATTTGTCCTTTAATGGTACCCCCTTCTTCTATGGTGAGAACAGCAGAAATTTTACCTTTCCTATCATTTTTCATTATATCTTCATAATTAGTTGCTAAAGATATATTATCTGAATTTTTATCAATTTCTATATAAAACTTATCTATCATTTTAAGACATGTTTCTAAAGGGTTAATTTCCTTTTCTAAATCTACCCACATAGCAAAAAATTGAGCTAAGGAATTTCCACGCTTCAATTTCTTAATGTCTATACTTAATTGGTTTTCATATAATCCTTGATTTTCCTTATCTTCCATCAACCCTAATATAGTATCACAATGCATATCAATTGGTCTCATTTTTTCCACCTCTTCAAATTATTTGATTTTTTATTATATAAAAATATACAATATCTTATTTTAGAACAATTTCCACTTAATTAGTATTCTTATCAACAATTTATACTTAATCCATTCTCAACAATCTTTACAATATTTTCAAAAACTCTCATTAAACGTTCTTTTGTTTTATTGAATAATATATCATCTTTATAATATATTTCTTCTTCCCCAAAATACCTGTCCTCTATATATGCTGTATATCGTATCTCAATTTGTATGGCTTCAATATTTTCTATAGAACTATAATGAGATACTATATATCCTCCCTTAAGACCTTTCTCATCAATCTTTACAGTAAAACCCTCATCAACAAAAGATTTATAAACATTGTGTAAGAATTTATGCGAGCATGTACTTCTACCACTTGTACCTAGTACAATATCTGCTGTTGATTGAGCATAAAAACTATGTAAATCAAATAAATATACTTTATTCCATTGTTTTAAACTACTATTTATTTCATTTAATAAGCAAGTATGATATGGTTCATAGAATTCTTTTATCCTATTCTCAACTACTTTACTTGGTAAGGAGTTTTCATAAATATTTTTACCAAATGTAGTCTTGTGATAAACTAAAGATTCTGTATAATCTCCTTCCATACTTTTTTTATTAATGTTTCTATTAACATCAATCATATATCTACTATAATTAGCTGATACCTTTGTAATATTTATCTTACTTAAAAAATCATAAAGTTCATTTAAAAACCAATCATTATTTGTAAGTAATACATTTTGTATCATACTATTTTCCATTTCAGATGTAATACAAGATGACCCATGGGGAATACTAGCAATTATAGGAGATATTCCTTTTGATTTTTGTATCTCTACTGGTTCTATATTACCCCTTCTCTCTATTATAGTATTGTTAACAATTTTCTTAATCCTGTTTAAGAACTATTAACTATTTACTTATAAATTTTATAACTAATCCAAAATTAATTATTCCTGTTCAATTCCCTCATATATCAATCTTTTGTTGTTTAATATTAATTATAGTATATAACACTAAAAATATATATGTCAAAGATTTTAGCAGTCCATCTCCCACTTATAGAAGATAAGAAAATTTTTATTCGCCATAAATATTTTATCAGATGAAACCACTCTCTAAATTTTTGATAATAAAAAAATACTCAGGCTCAGACTCTAAAGATATATTAGTGTTGATAAAATGCCTTTTATAATTCAATTATAATTTAAATATTTTTATAACTAGAATGTATGATACAATTAGTTAAAGGAGAGGATTTCTTATGAAAAAAACGCTTATTACTATTTTCATAATTATATTAACTATTATTTTAATTTTATTTTTTTTCGATCGTGATAAAATAACTTTTTTTCTGACTAAAAATACAAACTTAGAAAATGAGAATATAGATAATATAAAAATAACAGATAATATAAATTCATCTTTTTTTATTGAAAATTTTTCTAATTATATCAATCCTGAATATCATAATATGTTTTACTTTAGAAATCCAAATATAAAATCTTATCGTTTAACTTTTAATGAAGAAAACGCTCCTCAAATAACAGTAGGTTTTATTGAGCAAACTAAGGAAATTGTATATATTTCAAAATATAGCGGATCCAAAAAAAACTCATCAAGAAAAGAAGTAGGAAATAAAGGCGTTTGTCTAGGTGATAATCTAAAAAAAGTTATAGAAGTTTATGGGGAAAATTATTATAATTATGGCAGTAATACAGATGGTGTCAAAGGCATTGGATATGTAGATAAAAAAAATAAACTTAATGTTATTTTTTTACATAATGGCCAAAATAACATATATTGGTATTCAATAGAAAAATATAAAACATAAAGAAAAAAGCTCTCTATTTTAAGAGAGCTTTTTTCTTTATGTTTTATATTTATATAATTTATACTTTAATAACCATACCAAGGACTTCTCATCCATCTTTCAGTATCAAATTGACACTCAAATTGATAATGACGATGATATGTTTTAGGGCAAGCCTTACCTGTATCAGAATATATAGTAAAAGTTGAACATGCTGCTCTAGAACCTGGACCTAATTGATTACATTTATCACTTTTTCTACAAAAAGAAATCCCTGAACCAAGACAAGTTGCACAGTCGCTATATTCAAAATTTCTAAGTGTTTTAGCTGGATCTTTTGCTTTTGAATAATGTACATCATCTGTTCTAGGTCCATTAAAACGATTACAATGTACTTGATCTCCTACTTTATATGGAGTTCCATGTCCAGGAGATTCAAAATCTACAGACATAGAAGCCATTTCTTTATACATTTCTTCTTCTTGCTCATCCATATGATCTAACAATTCAAAAATATCCTCCTCAATAACAAGTGCTAAATCATAATTTTGTTTTTTAATATTTCTAACTGAGCTAAAAGCATTTATTTCTAAAGCATTAGTTATTGTAGTTTCAACTGGCTTATCTGTAAAATAAACATTTGTAGTCAAAAGATTCGTTTTTATTTCTTCTTTATTTAAATCATCTAATGTTATATAATTTTTTTCCGTTTTTATTTTTTTACTTAATTCATTTGATTTTAAATAACTTGTATTTTCAGATATATCTAAAGATACAAGTCCATCTTTGTTAATTAGATAGTTTTTCCCATTAATTTCAATATCTCCACCCATAAGCCTAACAACTTTATACATGTGATCTTTTTCAAAAACCCAACCAGCATTCTCAAAAAAATCTTTAGCATCTTCTATGCCTTCTTCTTCAAAATCTTTAAGTGTTAAATAAGCATATGTTTTTGCATAAATGGGAATATCGATTTTCAAACCATCAGTTTCAATTACCTTTTCTCTTCCTTGTGCAGATACAGTTGTTGTCATAGATAATAAAAATGTCATTACTAGAACTAAACTAACCACACTTTTTTTCTTCACAAAACTCCTCCTCGTATAATATGTTTAGAAGCACTTTTTATTAAGTCTTCTAAGCATATT
>NZ_JBEBOY010000053.1:0-16534 GCF_040396155.1 Tissierella praeacuta | reverse complement strand
TTTATATCTAATGATTTTTAACTTTAAAATTATTTAATTATGCTCATCTCTATAATAATGTTATAGTTTCTATAAAGCTATAATTAGATTACAGCTTTATACAATTTAAAGATATGAGTAATAACCATATCTTTAAAAATAGATTTTGACAGAAATAGATATCTTACTTATTATTAGGAATAGAAATAAGGACTTCAACTTTTAATCTCCCTCCATTATTACTTTAATTATTGAATAACCATCTCTTAATGTTAAGAATATAGTAAGATATTTAATTTGTCAATACTAATTTAATTATTACTAATTTAAAATTCTTGTAAATATGATATACTATAAATATACTTTTAATAGAATCAATATATGGAATGTAAATTTATTGCTTTATTTAGTTAATATCCTTTAATAGAACTATATTAGAAATTAGAAAAATCTCTCCTTGCCAATGAATGATATTCTTACATTAATAATATCATTCATTGGTGCAACTAAATGTACTTATCATATACTTCTTCCAATTTCCTCATTTCCTCAATTACATCTTTCCTAAGTCTTTCTGGTTCTAATACTTTAACTTTACTTCCCATACCTAAGACCCATGTTTTGACTTCTTGATATCCCTTTAGATTTGCTTCAAAGATTATATTCTCTTCATCTATTTCAGCTATTTTTTGATTTAATGAGTATTGTTTCTCTTTAACTAGCTGACTCATAGGATATGATATTTTGAGTTTTAAATAAAAAATATCATCATCAATTATTCCAAATGATTTTCTCATTATATTTTTAATATCATATTCAATATTTATGGCAAATTTTTGTTGCAATACTTCTATATTTTCTATCCTCGAAATTTTAAAATATCGCACTTCTTTTCTCATTTCACAATAACCAAAGAAATATGTAGCTCCGTCATGATCAAAGGTTCCATAGGGATGTACTATTCGAATTTCACTTTTCTTCTTTTTTACATCTTGTTTCAATGATTTATACAATATCTCAATCTTTCTTTTATTAATTACTGATTTAGTAATTATCCTCCATATCTCTTTTTCTTTCTCTCTCATGTATAATGGCTTTAAATTATCCTTACTAAAATAATCAATATGCTCAAAATCTCTTTCTAAATTTAATATTTTATTAGCCAACGTTTCAAAGTTCAATGCAAAGATATGATTTCCACTTTTAATATTTTCTTTAGCCATCTTTAAGGCTTCCAACTCTTCTTTTTTAAGCCCAATACCTTTTAAGTCCATTTTGTTTTCTAAATAGTATCCCCCATATCTACCCTTTTTCGACTTAATATAAATACCTGCCTTTTCCAGATCATTTTTATACTCTTTAACCATTCTAGGACTCACTTCAAGTATTTCAGCTAGCTCTTCTACATTCATCAATCTTCTTCCCTGTAAAAGCATGTACATCGTTAATGCATTTGATACCCTTGACATGATAATCCTCCTATCTATTTAAAAGTTATGTTATTAGTATTACATTCTACACGAATCCCTAAATTCCTTCTTTTTTAGAAATAATTCTATATTTTTTGACTAATTCTATTGCAATAAAAAAACACCTAGTCTTAGGTGTTTTTCTTAATCATCTTCACAGAATAAACTTTCAAATTTCTCCTGTATCCTTCTCTTTCTTTCCTCTGTTTCTCCAATGTCCACTGAAGTAGCTATAATATCTCCTTCCTTAGCGTCTAAAGGAAGTATAGCTTTTGGGATTTCAATTATCTCTTTGTTTTCCAACTCTACTATAGCAAGTTCCCCTTCAAACCTATCAATAGTAAATCTCATCTAATCCCCCCTAATCATTAAATTGTATTGTTTCACCATCGCTTATTACTATAATATCTCCTTGTAAATCAGTTCTATAAATTTTTATTCCCTTGTCTTCTAATCTTTCTAATATTTCTTTATGTGGATGTCCATAACTATTATCTTTACCTGCAGAAATAACTGCAAATTTAGGATCAACCGCATCTAAAAATGCCTCAGAAGTAGATGTTACACTTCCATGATGACCTACATTTAAAACATCTGCTTTCAATAGCCTTTTATTGTTTTCTAAAATTTCTTTTTCAGATAATTCTTCGGCATCTCCTGTAAATAAAAATGAATTATTTCCATTTACAAGTTTTATAACAACTGAATAATCATTTAAATCTTTATATTTCTCTTTATTAGGTGCAAGAATTGTAAATTCAGCACCATTTAATTCATAGCTATTTCCTACCTTAGATTTTGTAATAGATAGCCCCTTATTCTTGATACTATCCAATACTTCTTCGAATGTTTTAGTATTTGTTACTGCATTTGGCATAATAATCTTTTCAATTCCAAAAGTATCAATTACATCATCTAAACCACCTATATGGTCTGCATGTGGATGGGTTCCTATTACGTATTTTAAATTACTAATATTTTGGTTCTTAATATAATCTACAACTAATTTTCCATCTGAATTATTCCCAGCATCTATTAACATGGATTCATTTCCTTTTTTTATCAAAATAGATTCTGCTTGGCCTACATCTATAAAATGAATTTCTAGATTATCACCATTAACCTCCGAATCAGATGTTATAACAACGTCTAAAACATCTAAAAAATCTTCACAAGCTGTTACTAAAAAAATCATACATATTACCAATACTGCGACTAAAAACTTTGTAATTTTCTTCATATCTTTCCTCCATTTCATTAAAATATAATCATAAAACATATTATATGATTATCATATTATAAATGCTTGATTTATACAATATAGTATTAATAGGAATAGAAGCTTTGGAGTAAAAAAGACTCCCATTTTCTAGGAGTCCTAACAATTAATTAAAAAAGTCTTTATCTAGTTTTTTAATTAAATCTTCTCTCAATGCTGTTAACTCTTCTTCATAGCTATCAGAATTATTTTTTGGTGTTCTATCATTTACAAATCTTCCTTTGTTTTCAAGTCCCCAAAATCCAGCTGTATCATCATCCATAACTCTAAAAGCGTTCATATATTCATCCCAAGCTTCATCGTTTATTCCTACGCCATCTCCTAAATAACCTCGACCACCGCCTAAGAATCCTGCATTCATTATGGTATAGATGCTTTTTCCTTTTAACATTCCTTTTAGTCCCTTATCTGTATCTTGGTATGCAAACTGTTTAGCAAATACAGTTTCCATATATCCTTTAACAATTGATGTTGGAGTATCATGCCAATTTGGATAACAGAATATAATATAATCCGCTTGTGTTACAAATTCTTGTTCTTTTTTTATTTCTGGAGTTGGTTCTCCAAATCCATCTTTAGCATAATAAAAATTCTCTAGTGAAAGCACTGGGTTAAATTTAATATCATATAAATCTCTTAATTCAACTTCTACACCTTTATCCTCAAAATGTTTCATAGCTGTATTTACTAAATCATAGTTTACGCTATATTTTCTTGGATCTCCTACTACAAATAATGCCTTTTTTGCATCTCCATCTGTAAATCCTTTAGGTTTATACTCTTGAACTAAATTATCTGGTAAAACTGATGCTGACGTTGCTCCATCAACAGTTGCAGATGCTTCCACATCTATATTACCCTGTTTTTGTATATTTTCTTCATCAACTACAGGAGTTTCATTTTTTGTACATCCTGCTGTTGTAATAATCAAAGAAAATATGATGATTGTTGCTAATACTTTTTTCTTCATTTCTTCCTCCTATGTAAGTTTATTTTCTTATATTAAAATAGCCTATAATTTAGCTATTATAATATGTAATAAATTTAATTAGCCATATGATTCTATTAATTTATCAATGAAAAAGAGTAGTTCTTCTTTCAATATCTCATTTTTTCTCTTTACCATTGCACAAGTTATATCTAATCTTTTTCCTTCATAGGGAATTCTGGCTAAATCACTGTGAATCTTTTTCTTACATTTCCAATCTATTTCAACAGCAAATGACGGTAAATTATGTAATGCATCATTATATGTTTTATTTCCATTAACTAAAATAGTCCTATTAGTATCAGGGATACCTAAATACTCCATCTCATAATTTAGGCTAAACATTCCTTCAAATAGATAAGTCTTCTTCACATGGAAAAGTCCTTGTAAATCATCTCTGCTTAGGCTTTTCATTTTACTTTTTTCATTATTTTTACTCATATGAACTTTCATTTGTCCAACAAAAAGATCCTGTAACTCCAATTCTTCTGCTGCTAAATATTGTAATAGCTTTCTTCTCTGAAATTCAGTATAAATTATAATCCCTATATCACAATCCCTCTTAATTACTTTTTCTATAGATTCTTCTACTCCCGATTCGCAGAGTTCAAATTCATAATTTTCATTATTATATCTTCTGCAAACTTCAAAAAATTGAAAGTTAATAACTTCAGAACCAAAAGAAGCAATTTTTATCTTATTTTCATTTGACTTTGTCAAAAGTTTATCTTTAACAATCTCAAATTGTCTTACCATTGATTTTGCATAATGGTATACCTCAATACCATAAGAAGTTAAAGTTACTCCTCTATTATTTCTATAGAAAATTTTTTTGCCTATTTCATTCTCCAAGTTTGTTATTTGATTACTTAGATTAGGTTGAGATATAAATAAATTATTTGCAGCTTTTGATATACTACCTGTTTCAACAACCTCTACTATATACCTTAATTGACTAAAATCCATATCTTACCTCTATTCTCGATAATCCTTGATATATTTTAAACTATAACTAATATACAATAAGATCATTACTCTTTCAATAATCCAGTTATATGTATTTTTTATCACTAATCACCATAAATTTATATAGGAACGTTAAAAACCAACAGTTACTCATTTTCTTAACTATTTCAAATCTAATTTTATACTCTTTTATCACTACATTTTTTTATTTTCATTAAATTACCTAGTATCAGAAATTATTTAAATGTACAAAATAAAGATAAATTAATAAGAGGTGATTTTATGAAAAGATCAGATTCAAATGCTAGAGAAGCTTTAAATCAAATGAAGGCGGAAATAGCTAATGAATTAGATGCTAATCTAACTGATAAAGAGAAAATGGATGGTACAATGACTGCTAATTTAGTTGAAAGGGCAGAAAGAAAACTTAGCGATGAAGATAAAACACTATAATTAATATCATCTAAAAAGTAAAAGCTCTTTTCTACAAATCAAGAAAAGAGCTTTTATATAATTTGTTTCTTATGTTCTACCCCTTATAATACAATATATCCTTAATCATATCTTTTCGTATTTCCCATATATTAGCCTGAACATTGAATATATTCCATTCTTCAATCTCAAATACTCTCATCCAGCTTTCCATTACCCGCATTTTCTCTAAAGGATAAAAATTCGCATATTTCCCATCTATAAAAGAAAAAGAATCTTTTAACCCTTTGTTTTTAATATCTTCAATATATTTTCTTTCATCTTCCTCATCTTTAGGAATATACAAATGATTTAATACATAGTCCCATTTTCTGCCATCAAAATATATAACTTCACTTTCATCTACTTCCAATACATATACAACTGTACCTTCTATTGGTTTTAACATATTTTCTTCACTAATTGAGCACCATACTGGAAATTCTACACCATCTGGCTTAGGAACCATTTTACTTGCCTTATCTACAAACCATTTATAATGATTTATATAATATTCAGCTATATCTTCAAATTGTCCCTCAATGTAATCCCTTTTAACTCTATATTTTTCGTTTGATTTTATATCATCTAAACTTTTTATATCCTGCCTAGTCCAAAGAGTTGCTTTTTTTATATCATTGGTTGTATATCCCATTATTTTACCCCCTCCATATACCTGAAACTATATTATTTATAATTTCTACTAACATATTGGATTTCATCTACTCCATTTAATTCATTAAGCTTAAGAGCTAAATTGAAAAAATATCCGGATAATAGATTTGTAAAATCAAATAAAATATCTGGAATTTCATTCCCAAGATAATGATATCTATATAACATTCTTACTACTGCCTTAAACTTTGTTCTTAGAATATGTGCATGAGCTGCCGATTCACAGCCTTGAGTAAGCACAAATTTTTCACATCTTCCTTTAACATCATCATATAGTATATTGACTCTTTCCTCTAACCATTTAAGTTCATCTTCAGTCACAGATACAAAGGTACGGAGAGAAGGATTAATATGATATACCAATTCACAGATGACTAATAGTTCTTTTTTAATACTTTCATCTTCTACCAATGATATTAATAGCCCTATATGGCTTGCTATTTCATCAGTAAATATTTCAAAGTCACATCTTAGATCATCGGAAGCATCACTTAAAAAAGGATATGCTTCATATTTACTCCTATATACTTTATTTTCCATATTATCACCTCTTCCAGTATATTTAAAAAACTCTTTTACTAAAATGCTATTAATATAGATCAGGGTAAACAGCCTTTGCTATTTCTTCCAATGCTTTTATAATATTGTGGTTTGGAAGAGAGCTGGACATATTATCTACATAATATACTTGATTGTTTTGTACTGCCTTAATGCTTCCCCACCCTTTACGGGATTTAATTTCATCTACTGGATTTTCAATATAATTAACATTTGTAATTATTACATCTGGACTTTTTGCTATGACTAATTCATCTGCAACAGGCAGCCATCCTTCTTTATCATTTAATATATTTGTAGCTCCGATTATATCTATCATCTCATTTAAAAATACACCTTTCCCAAAACTATATAAATTAGGTGCAGCTGCTATTTCAAAGTATACTGATTTCTTTTGAGTTACATTATCTCCTATTTTCTTAATTTCTTCAATTCTATTCTTCATAGTGTCTACCATTTCTTTTCCCTTTTTTTCTGCATTTAAAACCTTAGATAAGAAAGTTATATCATTATATATTCCTTCAATACTATCACTTGACGGAATATAAGCTAGACTAATTCCCAATTCCTTAATCTGTTCCAGTGGATCATTTCCACCAGCTATGGTAATGGTTGAAGCGATGACTATATCAGGCTTTAAAGCAATAATTTGTTCTACATCTGGAGTCATCATGTCAATATTTGGTATATTTTCTGGTAATCCTGAAAGCCCTTTGGATTGTGTATCTATGGCAATAATTTTATCTCCAAATCCTAATTTCACCAAAACTTCGGTTATGGATGGCGCCATTGAGATTATCCTATTGATTTCATTTGGAACTATAATCTCATTCCCAGCAGGATCCATTAATGTCAATGGCTCTTGTGGTGTTTCTGGTGTTAGTTTAGCTTCTTGTGAAGTACAAGATATTAACATAGACACTATTATTATAAAAATAGTAGCAACTGCAGTAAACTTTTTAAACCTTTTCATTTTCTATCCCTCCAATTTTCTTTAGTTAAAGTCATCTTAAATGTTATTATTCTCAATTATCTCAATTTAATTTTATATTAATTATCCAATATAAATTGGTGCTAAATAATTAAAAGTCATAGTATTTCTAGCAATTCCATATCCTAAGGCTATTATAATCATTAAGATTAATATGAACTTCTCTAATCTTATATATTTATTATACTTCGATAAATAATAAATTACAAAAAATGGTGGTAATATAAGTATTAATGAATTAAATCTAAAGGCTTGATAAAAATTAAATCTAAAAATAGAATGTAATGCCCTTATCATTCCGCATCCAGGACAATAAAACCCCGTAATCTTATTGAAAATACAGGGTATTATAGGCCCATTCTTAGGATCTGAAAGCTACCTCCATATATTACCTGCATACCCACATATTAGATTTCGACAGATATTTTAAAAATTCCTCTTTTTTTGCTAATTATTTTAAATTTTTCTCTATATTTTTCACATGGCCATTTCATAAAGAGTTGATGTTATTAAACTCTATATATTACACCTTACACTAACCATTATATACATTTTTAATTATAAAGTTGTATATAAAAAATATTATGATATACTTTATATGTAACTTAAGGCAAAGCCATCCAATGGTCTTTGCTTAAATAAATGACAGAGTAGATAATATACGTGAAGTGTCAAGGGATGGGACGTTGCCCTCGAACGAAAAGCTAATGCTTGCGGTATATTATTGCGTTCGCTGCCAACATCAGTATATCTTCTTTCTGATGTGACAGACTGTCATATCATATATGAAAGGAGGTATTTTTATGAGTAGAATTAACATTAAAACCATTGTTATCTCTGGATTTTTAGTTGCCTTAAATGTATTGTTATCTAGAATTATCACTATTCCAGGCATTATTAGTTTTGGAGGATTTCCCATTATATTTGGCGGAATAGTCTTTGGACCATTAGTTGGAGGACTCGTTGGTGCATTTGGCGATATAGTTAGCTTTATTGTAAGACCAACAGGTCCATTTATGCCTCATTTTGTTCTTACATCGGCTCTTACTGGCATAATTCCGGGAATCTTAACAAAGGTTTTAAAAAATGATTTAACCAGTCCAAAATTATGGAAAATATTTATATCCATTTTTATTGGACAGGTTACAACAAGTGTTATAATGGTACCATATTTTAGACAAATACTTTTTGGTCACCCATTTATGGCTACCATGTTAAAAGCAGCAACTAAACAAGCTATTAATATACCTGCATACTCCATAATTATAAAAATATTAATAGAATCTTTATATAATGCAGGAACTCTTAAAAAAGCTGAATAATTCATATTAAAGGACTATTTTATAACTAATTAATTAGTTATAAAATAGTCCTTTCTCAATTATCTTATGATATTTAATTATCTACTAAGATGATAATATCTTAATTCTTAGAAAAATCATATTTAGAGCAATATCATCTACAATGATTCCTCTAATATTATTAGAATTAAATATATTTAAAATAATTTCAATTCCTCAATTACAATATATTATGATTTTATCATATCTCTTACTTGTGCCACGTCTTTATCTCCTCTGCCAGAAAGATTCACTATTATAATCTTATCTTTACTTAAATCCTTGGCAAGTTTCATTCCATAGGCTATGGCATGGGAAGATTCTAAAGCTGGAATTATCCCCTCTATCTTTGATAATTTGAAAAATGCATCTAATGCTTCTTTATCATCTATTGTCTTGTATTCAGCCCTTTTAATATAATTATAATAACTATGCTCTGGCCCTACTCCTGGATAATCAAGTCCTGCTGCAATTGAATAAGTGTCATGATCTAATAAATAGCATTTAAATCCATGTATTAAACCTACATCTCCCTTACATATACTAGCGGCATGTTTTATAGTATCTAATCCTTTTCCTCCTGGCTCTACTCCTACCAACTTCACTTCTTTATCTTCAAAGAAAGGTGAAAATAATCCTATGGAATTGCTGCCTCCACCAACACATGCAACTAAATAATCAGGTAATCTTCCTTCCTTTTCTAATATCTGTTTTCTTGCTTCTTTTCCTATTATGGATTGAAATGTCCTTACTATCATTGGAAATGGATGAGGTCCTACTGCAGATCCCATAAGATAGAAAGTATTATCTTTATTTTCCACATAATCTTTAAAAGCCTTATCTACTGCTTCTTTTAATGTTTTATTACCTTCCTCTACTGCTACTACTTTTGCTCCTAGGATTTCCATTCTAAATACGTTTAATTCCTGTCTTCTAATATCTTCTGCACCCATATAAATTGTACAATCTAATCCAAGTAAAGCACATACTGTAGCTGTAGCCACTCCATGTTGTCCTGCTCCTGTTTCTGCTATAACTCTCTTTTTTCCCATTCTTTTAGCAAGCAATCCTTGTCCTATGGCATTATTAATTTTATGAGCTCCTGTATGGTTTAAGTCTTCTCTTTTTAGATAAATCTTGGCTCCCCCTATTTCTTCTGTCAATCTTTCTGCAAAATATAAGGGATTTTCCCTTCCTACATATTCTCTTAAATAATAATCTAATTCCTTTAAAAATCCTTCGTCATCCATTGCAGTATAAAATTCTCTTTCTAATTCTCCTAATACAACTTTTAGCTCTTCAGGTACATAAGCACCACCAAATTCTCCGAATAATCCATTTTCTCTTTTCATATTTATTCCTCCTAAATTAATTTTAAATACAAAAAAACCTCCATCCTCAATAGGACGAAGGTTGAATTCGCGGTGCCACCTAAATTATGCAAAACGCATCTCTCTTAATGGGATACTAACATATCCTGTCCTTAGTTAACGGTAGGCTTCCGGCACGGGGTACTCTCTATTATAGATTTCCACCAGCTTCTACAAAGTCCATTCATTAGCTCCCTCTTTGCCAAAGTCCCACCACTCTTCAGCTCTCTGTGAAAGAAAAAAGTTAACTACTCTTCTTTGTCTTCGAATTTATTTTTGTATTTTTATTATTCTATCAGTTTAATCTATAAAATGCAAGTCTTAAAATATATTTTTCTATAATATTTCAAAAGTTTTTATACTAAATTAAAACTATAATGATTCAATTAATTTCTTAGTTGATATAATATGTTTTGGTATAGCAGCTCTTACGGTCTTTTTAGGGTCCACAACTTGGGAGATTTTCAAATCTACAGCTAGACTAGTTAGCATATATGCCTCTTCCCATTCTAATCCTAGAGAATTTTTAAGATATTTTACAGTTTCACTAGTAGCTTCATACAAAGCAGAATCTAAATTATCACCAGAGGCTATAACCATAGTATATACATCTGTTTCAAGTAAAGGCCATTTAACAGTTCTATCCTTAATCAAATTGATTTCAAGGGTAACTTCTGCTGGAACTTCTAATCCAGTAAAGCAAATTTCCCCATCTCCCATAATTGCATGACAATCACCCAATGCCAATAAAGCACCTTTCTGATTTACTGGAAAATATAATGTAGACCCAGTAACTATATCATTAGTATCCATATTTCCACCATGTTTCCATGGACTATCAGTTGCCCATTCTCCATCTCCTTCGGCAGGTGCTACTCCTATTACTCCTATCATAGGTCTTATAGGTAATTTTATTCCCTGAAATATTGCATGATCATCTTCAATATCTACAACTCTAATTAAGGGCTTACTAACTTGATCCCCTAATACACCTTCATTAGGTACTACTGCGGCAACCCCTTTATTATCAACATCAATGCTTAAAATCTTTACTTGAAGCAAATCTCCTGGTTCCGCTCCTTCTACATAAATAGGTCCTGTAGCAGGATTTAATCTATTATAATCAATTTCTGTTAAAACTTGTTTCTCATTAGAAACCTGTTGAAAAAAACAGTCATTTGTTTTTACCTTAATTATATCTCCAGGTGAAATTGATTCCACATGGTCCATGCTGTTCGTAAATTTATAAATTACCTTGTTCCCTGAAACTACCTTCATACTTATCTCCTCCATATCTATATTTAAATTTATATATATGCCAATTTATATTGTAAAAAAACAGAAAAAACTTTTTATCCAGTAAATACTTGTATTCTTTTTCTATCCTAGGTCATAGCCCACTTTTTAATCTTCATCTAAAATAATCTAAAATATTTTTGCAAAGTTTAAAAGGTTTTCTCTACTTACTTATATAATGCCAAATTCAACATACCTATTATTTAATTTAAACATAATCTATATGAATTTAACCCTATTTCTTTATCTAGTCCATATTATTAGTATAACATAAATAACTATATGGTAAGGTAATATTACTTAAATTCCTTAGCTCTAAAATTTTAAGGAAATTTTTTAATGACTTTAAAAAGTATATATAATGCCTATCTACAATATTTAACTTTAATTAAAAATTTATGATAAAATAATTCTATCCTATTAAAATCTTAGAAAGGATGAGTCATTTGAAAAAGATTGCTCTAATAGCACCCATTAAGGACATTTGGGAAAAAGCACAGGAAATTATAGCAAATAATAATTACGAAGATATTTCTATCCATTTAGCAACTATGGATGAAGGATTAAATTTAGCCCGCGAATTGATAAAAGATGGAGTAGAAATTATAATCTCCAGGGGAGGAACCTATCAAATTATTGCTGAAAATCTAGATATTCCTGTTGTGGAGATAAAAACCAACACTTCAGAAATTCTGGAAGGCCTAGCAAGGATTAAAGGAAAATATAAAAAAATAGGAATTATAGGATATGGAAGAATCATTTCTGGAATTGATTACATAAGCCCCTTTCTTAACTTTGAAGTTGAAAAGATTATTGTAGAAAATCCCATCGAAATTCCAAATCTCATAAAAAAATATAAAAATAAAGGAATTGAATTTTTTCTAGGAGATACTCATGTAAAAGATATTACAGGGATATTGGGAAAAGATGGTATGATTTTAAATTCAACTTCCAAAAGTATTGAGGATGCCATAGATGAAGCATTGAATATACTCAATTTTAAAACTATCCTAAGAAGAAGATCTGAAAAAATTCAGGCAACTATAAATAATGTTCATGAAGGCATAATTGTAGTTAATTCAAATCAAATAATAACAGATTGTAATATTGCTGCACAAGATATTCTAGGATATTCAAAGTCTTCTGTAATAGATAAAATTATAACTGATATCATCCCCAGTATGGAATTAAAAGAAACCATAGAAAACGAAAAGATTATTTCAGGAGCAATATATACTGTTAAAGACATAAAGATTATCTCCAATATAAATCCTATTATTTCTAACAAGGAAATTATAGGAGCTGTAGTAACTTTTCAAGATATTACAGTATTTCAAAAAAACGAAATAAAATTAAGGAAAGAACTTAGTAAGAAAGGATTTGTAGCTAAGTATACTTTTAAAGATATTCTATTTAAAAGCAATATTATGAAAAATGCCATTAAGACTGCTAAAAAGTTTGCAGCTTTTGACGCACCTATACATATCAATGGAGAAACTGGAACGGGAAAAGAACTTTTCTGCCAAAGTATACATAATTATAGTTCAAGAAGAAAGGGACCATTTATTGCCATTAACTGCTCTGCCTTACCCGAAAATCTTATAGAAAGTGAACTCTTTGGATACGAAAGAGGATCTTTTACTGGTGCTAGTAGAGAGGGTAAAGCTGGAGTTTTTGAACTGGCCCATGGAGGCACTTTATTTCTAGATGAAATTATAGAACTTCCTATCGAATTACAAGGAAGGCTATTAAGAGCACTTCAAGAAAAAGAAATAATGAGGGTAGGCGGTGACACTATTATCCCCGTAGATGTAAGAGTAATTACTGCTGCAAATAAGAATCTCATGGACGAGGTCAGAAATAATCATTTTAGAAAAGATTTATATTATAGGATTAATGTATTGGAATTAAAACTTCCTAATTTAAAGGAGAGAAAAGGTGATATTAGACTATTGATCAATTATTTCTTAAATAAATATTCCTTAAAGTATTCTATTCCTGTTCCTATAGTTGATGAAGGGGTATACAATAAATTGGAAAATATGGATTATGAAGGGAACGTTAGAGAATTAGAAAACTTGATACATAGAAGTGTTATATTAGGGAATTTTGATTTTCTGGAGAATTTGAAGTCCTCTACTAAGAGGAATGATGAAATCCTCACCTTAGAAGAAAAAGAATTGGAATATATTAATGAAATATACAACTGGAATAATAAGGATATTGAAAAAACCTATAAGGATTTAGGAATCAGCAGAACAACATTATGGAGAAAACTCAAGTAACATTTTCAATTTTAAACATATTTGTTTCATCTCTAAACCTCATTACATCTCTTTCAAAATTAATATTATTTAAATCTGCATTTATACCCTTTTTTAAAGTTGGCACAGATTTTGCAAATATATAATTTGTTGCATCATATATTTGCAAAATTTAAAAGAAAGGAGATGCTAAATGAAAATACTTAAAGGAGTTAGAAAAATTCCAGGAGGGTTAATGGTAGTCCCCCTATTATTAGGAGCCTTTGTAAATACGTTCTTTCCTCAATGGCTAGAAATAGGAGGATTTACTACTAATCTATTTAAAGCTGGCGCTATGCCTATACTGGGAGTATTCCTATTTTGTAACGGAGCCCAAATAAATGTTAAACAGGCAGGCAAACCTTTAGTAAAGGGAGTAATTCTTACTTTTGTAAAATTTGTACTAGGAGCTGTCATAGGAATTATAGTTAACAAATTATTTGGTTCTGCAGGAATCTTTGGTATTGCACCTCTAGCTTTAATTGCAGCTTTTACCAATTCAAATGGTGGTCTTTACGCAGCATTAGCAGGAGAATATGGTGATTCTACAGATGTTGGAGCTATCTCTATACTATCTATAAATGATGGTCCATTTTTTACTATGCTTGCACTAGGTGCAAGTGGAATCGCTTCCGTACCACTAATAGCATTAGTTGCTACACTAGTCCCTATAATACTAGGATTTATCCTAGGTAATCTAGATGAAGAGATTAGAGAATTTTTAGAACCAGCTACTACAATAATGATTCCATTTTTTGCTTTTCCATTAGGAGCAGCATTAAATTTCAAGCAATTAATCACAGCTGGAATCCCAGGAATTGTATTAGGAGTACTTTGTACCTTAATTACCGGTCTAGGTGGATATTTTGCCATGAAACTTATAAAGTCTGAACATCCACAAGCAGGGGCAGGAATGGGTACTACTGCAGGAAATGCTGTAGCAACACCTGAAGCTTTAGCCCAAGTAGACCCATCTATTGCACCAATTGCAGCAGTGGCAACTGTTCAAATAGCAGCAGCTATTATAGTTACGGCAATTCTATGTCCATTACTAGTGAACTACTTAGATAAAATCGAAAAAAGAAAAGTATCTTTAGGAGGTAAAGAGATAAATGAATAAAGTTTTAAAAATAAATGAAATCGATAATGTGGTTACAACTACTGAAGTCCTTAAAAAAGATGCAATTATCGAAGTTGAAGGAAATAAAATTACTATAAATGCGGATATCCCGAGATTTCATAAAATCGCAATTGTAGATATATCAAAGGGAGAGTTAGTATATAAATACGGCCAAATTATTGGAGATGCTTTAGAAGATATTAAGGCTGGAGATCATGTGCATGTGCATAACATTGAAAGTACAAGAGGTAGAGGCGATAAGGAGGTAGAGCAATAATGAAATTGCTAGGATATAGAAGAGAAAATGGAACTTTTGGAATTAGAAATCATTTATTAGTTATACCTACATCTGTATGTGCATCAGATACTGCAGCAAAGATTGCAGCTCAAGTCCCTAAGGCTGTCTCAATTCCAAACCAACACGGATGCTGTCAAATTGGATCAGATTTAGCCCTTACAGAATCAACTTTAGCAGGATTTGGAAAAAATGCGAATGTGGGAGCAGTACTAGTAGTTGGTTTAGGTTGTGATGGAATCGTGGCTAAGAGATTAGCTGATGAAATTGCTACTACTGGTAAATCTGTTGAATATATAGTAATTCAAGAAAATAAAGGAACCCTTAACACAATTGCAAAGGGAGCAGAAATTTTAAGAAAACAAGCTGAAAAATTAAGTATGCAACAAAGAGAAGAATTTGATATGGAACATCTTATAGTAGGCCTTGAGTGTGGTGGGTCTGACCCAACATCTGGTCTTGCATCTAACCCATCTATAGGAATTGCTTCAGATATGGTAATAGATAATGGCGGTTCTACAATTTTAAGTGAAACTACTGAAGTTATTGGAGCTGAACATATTTTAGCTGAAAGATTTGGAGACAAAGATGAAAGAGAAAAATTCTTAAAATTCGTTCACAATGTAGAACAAAGAGCACTAGATATGGGAGAGGATTTAAGAAGTGGACAACCTACTCCAGGCAACAAAGCTGGAGGCTTGTCTACTATAGAAGAAAAATCATTAGGTTGTATGTATAAGGCTGGTAACAAGCCATTTGTTGGAGCCTTAGGATATTCTGAAATGGTCGATCATAATAAGAGGGGACTTTATTTCATGGATACTCCAGGGCAAGATATTGATTCCATTACAGGGATGATTGCTGGAGGAGCACAAATAATTATATTCTCTACAGGTAGAGGTACTCCTACAGGAAGTCCTATTTCTCCAGTAATAAAAATTACAGGTAATCCAGACACATATGAAAACTTGTCAGATAATATCGACTTAAATGGAGGTAGAATTATATCTGAAGGTATTACAATAGAAGAAATGGGCAAAGAACTTTTTGATCACATTGTAAAAGTATCCAATGGAAAACTTACTAAATCAGAATCATTAGGCCATAAAGAGTTTGGAATATATAAAATTGCATCAACATTTTAATATAAAATAAATAGAAATAAGATTTTTTAATAATAAAGACCTATGGACTAAATTTAGTCCATAGGTCTTTATTTATTAAATACACAGTTATGCTTTTTTTACAAATTCAGATTTTAGTTTCATGGCTCCAAATCCATCAATTTTACAATCAATATCATGATCCCCATCAACTAATTTTATGTTTTTCACCTTTGTTCCTATTTTTACAGATGATGAACTTCCTTTTACCTTGAGATCCTTGAGTAAACATAGGCGTCACCGCCCATACTCCTCTACAGAACCGTACGTG
>NZ_JBEBOY010000052.1:0-16777 GCF_040396155.1 Tissierella praeacuta | reverse complement strand
ATATTTTGATCCGTTCCTTGTTAATACAGTTGTTGGATTTATTGGACCAGAGTATCTATATGACTCTAAGCAAGTTATTCGTGCAGGTCTGGAGGATCATTTTATGGGTAAGTTAACTGGTATTTCCATGGGTTGCGATGTTTGTTATACCAACCATATGAAGGCTGATCAAAATGATGCTGAAAATTTAACGGTTTTACTTGCAACAGCTGGTGTAAACTTTATTATGTCTATTCCAAATGGTGATGATATTATGTTAAATTATCAAACTACAGGATACCATGAAGGTGCATCAATTAGACAATTATTAAATAAACGAACAATAAAAGAATTTGACCAATGGTTAGAAAAAATGGGATTTAGTGAAAATGGACGTTTGACTTCTAAAGCTGGTGATGCATCTGTATTCTTGAAGCATTAAATATTTTTAAGAGGAGGGATAACTAATGGACGAATTAAACTTAAAGGAAATGATTAAATCAATTTTAAATGAAATGGTAGATGAAGCACCACCAGTTATAAATGGCTCAACTACAAAAGCAACTATAGGCACAATACAATCTACTAAGCCCCAGGACATTGAAGAAGGATTTATATCAGATATTACAGAGGTAGATATTCGCAAGCAATTTTT
Organism: Tissierella praeacuta; assembly: GCF_040396155.1. GTDB lineage: Bacteria > Bacillota > Clostridia > Tissierellales > Tissierellaceae > Tissierella > Tissierella praeacuta_A. Next base: position 16,143 of record NZ_JBEBOY010000052.1, on the reverse strand, counting down.
AGTACCAAATGCAGCAGATAAAGAAGGTTATTTAAAAATGAAATCCTATACACCAGCTCGCTTGGGATTGTGGAGGGCAGGTACAAGATATATGACGGAACCTAGTCTTCGATTTCGCGCAGATCATGCTGCTGCACAGGATGCTGTATTCTCTTATGTTAATGAAGATCTAGTTAAAGAGCTTGGATTTGTGGAGGTTACTACTGAATGCAAGGATAAGGATGAATATCTTACACGTCCAGATTTAGGTCGTAAGTTTTCAAATGAAGCAATAAATACAATAAAAAAAGCTGTGAAGCCAAATCAGAAAGTGCAGGTTATCGTTGGTGATGGTTTAAGCTCCGCAGCAATAGAGGCAAATATTAGAGATATTTTACCTTCTTTACGGCAAGGACTTAAGATGTTTGAACTTGATTTTGGAGAGGTAGTTTTTATAAAACATTGTCGCGTGCCAGCTATGGATCAAATTGGAGAAGCAACAGGAGCAGATGTAGTCTGTCTTTTAATCGGAGAAAGACCAGGACTTGTTACATCAGAATCTATGAGTGCATATATAGCTTATAAACCAACAATTGGTATGCCAGAGGCTAGAAGAACGGTAGTTTCCAATATTCACAGACAAGGAACCCCAGCAGTAGAAGCAGGAGCGTATATTGCTGAAATTATCAAAAGAATGTTAGATAATAAAGCGTCTGGATTAGATTTGAAAGAAAAATAAAAGACTGCCGGATTTAAAGAGGAGGTTTCCTAATGAAAAATGAACGATTAGGTGCAAATATTTTAAGTGTAAAAATCATTCCAAATGTTGATGATGGATTGGCAAAGGAATTAAAATTAGCACCAAACCAAAAAAGTTTAGGGATTATCACATCTGATAGTGATGATGTAACATATGTAGCCTTAGATGAAGCAACGAAGGCATCAGATGTAGCAGTTGTATATGCAAAAAGTATGTATGCTGGAGCTGCTAATGCTTCTACAAAATTAGCAGGAGAAGTTATTGGGATCTTAGCAGGTCCAAGTCCAGCAGAGATAGGAAGTGGTCTAGATCGTGCTATAGAGGTAATAGAAAATGAAGCTAGCTTTTATAGTGCAAATGATGATAATTCAATAATTTATTTTGCCCATCCTGTATCAAGAACAGGTTCTTATCTTTCAAAAGGAGCAAATGTTAAAGAAGGAGAAGCAATTGCGTATTTAATAGCACCACCACTTGAAGCAATTGTAGCTATTGATGCGGCTTTGAAAGCTGCTGATGTAAGCATGAGTGTATTTTATGGACCACCATCTGAAACAAACTTTGCAGGAGCATTACTAACAGGGTCACAATCTGCTTGTAAAGCAGCCTGTGAAGCATTCGCTAAAGCTGTGGAAGCCGTTGCTGATAATCCAACTAGTTATTAGGTGGTGCTAATATGACTAAAGCATTAGGTTTAATTGAAGTACGTGGAAAGTTAGGAGCAATCCTAGCAGCAGATGAAGCTGTAAAGGCGGCAAATGTAACTCTACTTGGAAGTGAAGTGATTCGTGGAGGATTGACAACAATTCATCTTATTGGAGATGTTGAGGCAGTAAAAGCGGCAGTTGAGGCAGGTGAAGTTGCTGTGGCAAATAAGAATTGTCTAATCAGTAGCCATGTTATCCCACGCTTGGATGACCAAGTTGAGCAGATGTTGATAAAATCATTTGGTAAAAAGGAAGATAATCCTTCGGATTCAAAAGAATCAAATCAACCCATTATAGAAGAAATAGAGAAAGATGAAATAGTGGAAGAAAAAAAGGATACCTTACTCATACCTTTGAATGAATCAAAAGAAATTTTACAAGAAAATTTAGAATATGGAGTAGATACAACTGTAGATTCATCCTTTGATAAAGGAGAACTAGAAAAAATGAGAGTGGCTGATTTACGCTCACTTGCATATAAATTAAATCTTTCTACCATAAAGAAATCAGAAATTAAATCTGCTAATAAAGCAATGCTTATTGAAGCATTACTAGATAAAGGAGTTGAGCATTAATGGGATTGATAGATAAAGACCTTATTTCAGTTCAAGAAACTAGGGATCTACTGAAGAAAGCAAAAGAAGCCCAAAGAGAAATAGCTAAGTTATCTCAAGAACAAATCGACACCATTTGCAAGGCTATAGCAAAGGCAGCTTTTGATAGTCGTGTGAAACTAGCTAAAATGGCACAAGAAGAAACAGGATTTGGAAGATGGCAAGATAAAGTACTTAAAAATGCATTTGCATCAAGAGATGTATTAAATGCAATTAAAGATATGAAGACAGTTGGTGTAATCACAAATAATATAGAAGCTAAATATATGGAAGTAGCTGTTCCTGTTGGAGTGGTTGCAGGTCTTATTCCTTCAACAAATCCCACATCAACAGTTATCTACAAAGCACTAATAAGCATTAAGGCAGGAAATGCTATTGTATTTTCACCTCATCCAAGTGCTGTAAATTGTATCAAGGAAACAGTTCGCATTATAAATGAAGCAGGAAAAAGTGTTGGTTTACCAGATGGTGCTATTAGTGTAATTACAACAGTTACAATAGAGGCAACCAATGAATTAATGAAAAATAAAAATACAAACTTAATTCTTGCTACTGGTGGGTCTGCAATGGTTCGTGCAGCATATTCCTCTGGAACACCAGCAATTGGAGTTGGACCGGGTAATGGACCTGCATTTATAGAACGTAGTGCAAATATTCAAAAAGCAGTTGAGCTTATTATTGAATCTAAGACATTTGATAATGGTACAGTTTGTGCATCTGAGCAGTCTGTTATTGTTGAAGAAATCAGTAAAGAAAAAGTGATTGCAGAATTCAAGAAACAAGGAGGTTATTTCTTATCAAAAGAAGATGCCATAAAACTTGAAAAGTATATTCTACGACCAAACGGTACAATGAATCCTAAGATCGTTGGAAGGACTGCACAGGCTGTTGCTGAATTAGCTGGGATTTCTATACCAGAAGATGCAAAAATTCTTATTGCTGAAGAAACACGTGTTGGTAATCTTGCACCTTTTTCAAGAGAAAAATTATCAACAATTTTAGCTTTTTATACAGTAAATACTTGGGAAGAAGCTCGAGATTTAAGTATCAAGATTTTAAACTTTGAAGGTGCAGGCCACACCATGGTTATTCACACAACAAACAAAAAAATTATAGAAGAGTTTGCCTTGAAAATACCAGTTTCACGGCTGCTAATAAACTGTTCAGCTACATTAGGTGGAATAGGAGCAACTACAAACCTTATGCCTGCTTTAACACTAGGTTGTGGAGCTGTAGGAGGAAGCTCTACTTCTGACAATGTTGGGCCACAGAATTTATTTAATCTTCGACGAGTGGTTTATGGCGTTAGGACATTAGATGAAATACGTGGAGAAGATATATTTGAAGAAGTTAGTGCTATGGCTGTTGAAGACTTAGGACTTAGTAAGGACCAATTGGTAGATTTACTTGTTGAACGTGTTCTACAAAAGTTAAAGTAAGCAAAGAGCAAAACAATAACATTGATAACAAAATAAAAATATAAAAGATATAGGAGGATATTATAATGGCTAATACAAACGCATTAGGTATGATTGAAACAAAAGGATTGGTAGCAGCAGTAGAGGCAGCAGATGCAATGGTTAAAGCAGCAAATGTAACATTAATTGGAAAAGAACAAGTAGGTGGGGGACTAGTAACAGTTATGGTTCGTGGAGATGTGGGAGCAGTTAAAGCTGCAACAGATGCTGGAGCAGCAGCGGCAGAGGCAGTTGGTGAGTTAATATCTGTTCATGTAATACCACGTCCACATATGGAAGTAGATGTGATCCTACCAAAATACGATACCCAATCATAATCAGGCTTCGAACACTCATGATGAACACTTAAAATTGGAAGATGAAAAGTGGGGCTGAGGCATAATAAAAGCTTATGTCCAGCCTTTTCTTTATCGAGGGGAAGTGAATACTAATGGCTATTTTGACGGAAAGTAAAATAAAAAAACTATTCCGTACGACGAGATTAAAAGAAACAAAATCTTTAGTTTTAGAACCTGGGACTATAATTACACCTTCTGCAAAAGAATATCTAAAGGATATTACTATTGAATATATGGAAATACCAGAAACATCTGAGACTAAGAACCAAGAAGCAACCTTCCCAATGACTCAGTTGAAAGTAAGCGAACCAAAAAACATCCAAGAGGTTTTAATATATGATAATGGAAAAGGGCAGAAAATGTGGAGAAGTCATTTAACTTATCAATTTAAAATTAAAATTGATATTATAATAAGCCGTATTTTGACATTACAAAAGAAAAGTCACCATATAGGAAAGATAGAGTTAGTAGAGGCTTTAAATACTATCTTAATTGTAGTCAAGACAATATCAATGGAAATTTTAGCTTCAGATAAGTTAGATCTGGTGCAGGAAATTGAAAGGTTGCTGGAAGACAAAAAGCCATACGTTGCCAGTCTATATCCAGAAGATTCCTTTATTCCAACCTATAAAGATGAAGAATGTGTTATAGCTTTATTTGAGTTACATTCTTATTTACGAGAGCTAGAACATTTTATTGCCAAGGAAATGAAAGAGATTTTAACATTTGAGGATTATATAAATTGTATTTCAACATTGACTATTTTAAAGGATTATTGTTGGATTTTGATGGTGCAGTCAAAAGAAAATTCAGTGGAATAGGGGTGAGAATGTGACTAAAAATAATATTGATACAATCGTGGATACAGTTGTATCTCGTATACACGAAGTAATGGATCAAACTTTTGAAATTGAAGCAAGTGGACGGCATATACATCTAAATCGGGAGGCAATAGATTCCCTCTTTGGAGAGGGTTATCAATTACGTCCATCGAAATATTTATCACAGACAGGGGAATTTGCGTCAGAAGAACGAGTAAGTATAAAAGGACCTAAAGGTACTATTCATAATGTTATAATTCTTGGACCAGAGCGAAAAAACTGTCAAGTGGAGGTTTCATTAACAGATGCACGTTCACTAGGTATAAATGCACCAGTTCGATTAAGTGGAAATGTTGAAAACACTCCGGGAATTACTTTAATGAGTGGCTCTAAGTCTTTTATCTTAGATAGAGGTGTCATAGTTGCAAAACGCCATATTCATGTAAAAGATATAGATGCTGAAAATCTAGGTGTCAAAGATCGAGAGAAGGTATTCGTCCAAGTGTTTAGTGAAAGGCCACTTATATTTGATGATGTTATAGTGAGAGTAAGTCCTAAGTTTGAGACTTATATGCACATCGATTACGATGAAGCAAACGCCTGCGGTCATAAGAAAGGCGTACGAGGACGTATTGTTAAGAGGTGACATAGATGGATAATATTGAAATACTAGTTCAAAAAATCACGGATATTATTATTCAACGTTTACAGAAGGAAGAACTTATAGGGACCGTTGCATTTTTAGGAAAGGAATATTCGAGTATTCGGGCTTACTATGAAAAAAGAGGCTATAAAATAGTATTAGCTAGAGATAAATTTGATATAGATATAATAATCGTTACTGAACTATCTATTTTAAATATGAATCATATAGCACTAGGGCTTCCTCAAACAGAAGATGAAATAACTATTTGGGAGCGTTTATTGAATAAGAAGGATGTTATTTTTTTAGAAGAAGGAATGGAGCTTCAGGCAAGTCAAGATGTGGTCCCACGAGCATTGCTACAAGTTCTTGTGAATCATAAAAACCAATTGGTAAGGTACGGTGCTTCTATACTTCCATTAAAGAATTTTGAAAAGATAAATGAGACTGTAAATAAGGAAGTAAAAGATGAAATTCGTAAAAGAGATAAGAAGGAACTTATTACCATAGAAAAAGTGCGAAAACTGAACTTACAGGCAGGAGATATCTTTGAAACTAATAAGAACATCATTATCACTGCATTGGCTAGGGATTATATGCGTGATTTAGGTGTTCAGATAGTATAGAAAGGAGCATACTATGTTCATTGGAAAAGTTGTTGGTAGCTTATGGGCTACTCGCAAGGATGAAAAGTTAAATGGTTTAAAATTTTTACTCATTGAAAAACAACTAAACGAACATGACTCGGATCCTGCTCTAGTTGTTGCAGTTGATCGTGTAGGTGCTGGCATTGGAGAATCCGTACTAATTACGACTGGTAGCTCTGGTCGTCTATCTTTTGATGATAAAAGTATTCCCGTTGATATGGTTATTATCGGTATTATAGACACTGTTGACTATCCAAAGACATGATAAGATCTACTATTTATAAATAGAATGGAGTGAAATGAATGAGTATAAATGAAATAATAATTTTAGTTATGACGATTATAATGGTCATAGGTGCAATTGATCGTTCACTGGGTAATAAAACTGGTTTAGGTCAGCAATTTGAAGAAGGAATACTAGCAATGGGTTCTTTAGCACTTTCAATGGCTGGTATAATCGTTGTAGCACCCAAGTTATCAGATTGGTTAAGTCCTATAGTAGTTCCATTATATAAATTGTTAGGAGCAGATCCAGCAATGTTTGCAGGAACTTTATTAGCAAATGATATGGGTGGGTTTTTCTTAGCACAACAAATGACTACTGATCCACTAATTATGCTTTTCTCAGGTGGCATTTTAGGAGCCATGATGGGGGCAACAATTGTATTTACAATCCCAGTGGGATTGGGTATTATCAGCAAGGAAGATACAAAGTATTTGGCACAAGGAGTATTATGTGGAATTGTGACTATTCCAATTGGAGCATTAGTTGCAGGAATTGTGATGGGTATGCCAATAGTTAAAGTCTTTATGAATTTAATACCTATAATAGTTGTAGCAATTCTAATTTCAATTGGACTATTTAAAATCCCTGAAGGAATGATTAAAGGGTTTAATATATTTGGGAAAATTATAGTGGCTGTTGCAGCCATTGGACTGGCAATTGGTGGGTTAGACTTGCTGTTAGGTATCAAAATATTTCAAAATCAAGATACACTTGAAGTTGGATTCCAAACAGTTGGTGGTATTGCCATTACTTTAGCCGGTGCTTATGGATTGGTGTTTTTGATCACAAAGATATTCAAGAAACCATTGTTGAAACTAGGTCAATTGTTAGGAATGAATGATATTGCTGCAGCAGGTCTAATTGCTTCTCTTGCTAACAACATCGCTATGTTCCAAACAGTAAAGGACATGGATAAACGTGGAAAGGTGATTAATATTGCTTTTGCAGTTTCAGCATCCTTTACATTTGGTGATCATTTAGGATTTACAGCTGGTGTTGCACCAGAACTGATTACTCCAATGATTATTGGTAAGCTAGTCGGTGGTATTTCTGCCGTTCTTGTTGCCATGTTTCTATCTAACCGTGTATTTAGGATTGAATAAAGTTAATATTATAGAGATTTAAGTACGGAAGGGGGTAAGATGTTGAATATGGACAGATTAGAAATTGAAAAGTTAGTTCGTAGTATCGTAATGGAAGAATACAGTAATAAGTTAAATGATTCTTCAAAGAGGCATGTTGACCCTAGTGGTGTAATGGCGATTTCGTTGCCATTGTTTTCTGTAAGTGAGGAAGATCGATTGGACACAGGTAACCCTAATCATAAAGTGTATACGAAGGATTTAGTATCACTTACTGAAAGTCCTAGACTAGGTTGTGGCCTAATGGTAATGGAAGATACTACCTTCAATTGGACTTTAGGATATGATGAAATAGATTATATTATTGAAGGAACTTTAACTATTATCATAGATGGACGGCACATAACTGCCAATGCAGGAGAATTGATTTTGATTCCAAGAGGTTCAAGTATTCAGTTTTCAGTTGAAGGAAAGGCAAGTTTTATCTATATAACTTATCCAGCTGATTGGCAATCATAAATTGTAAAAAGGCAAATTAATGGATTAGATACCAGTAATTTGCCTTTTTGCCCCAGGCTTTTTAGGTTTTTTATAAGTGATATTGATAATTTTGATGTTGACAGCGAGTAATATCCGTGGAGCGGAGTTGTTATAAATATAGATAGGAAGCTGCAAGCAGTACGGTTATGATGATATGCAGAACAATGCATCAACCAGACGATCAATATCGTCATAGTTGTTAAACAGTCCGATTGAAGCTCTAACAATACCGTATCCTTCACCGCTTCGATAGAGAGAAAATGCCTGCTTGTCCGTAAGTCCAAGTAGATCTTGAACATATAAATTAGCCCCATTTGTACCCGATGCTATATCAATGCCATATCCATATCCAAGTTTATTCGCAAGCCTCTGGTATGACATATTCTTAAGATTGAATGCTACAAACGGGACTCGTATATTGTTATATACGTCGCCATACAGAATCAAATTCGGGATTTGACTTAGGCGCCTAATAAGGTATTGGTATAGTCCTCGTTCCCATTCTTCAACATTTTTAATGCCAATCTCGTTTATAAAACGGATTGCCGCACCCAAAGAAATGATCCCAAGGAAGTCGGGGTATCCGGCCTCATACCTTTCGGGAGAACCCTTATATATGATCTTTGAATTGCTTACAAAATCAGTAATACCTGCGCCGTATATCAATGGTTTATATTGATCTAAAAATCCTCTGTCTCCTACCAGAACGCCACCAGATTGCCCTGTGTAAAATTTATGACCGTCAAATGACACAAAATCAATATGGGAATTATCATCATGAGGCTTCATGGTAAAGTTCTTGTGCTGTACAAGCTGTACAGCGTCAACGAATATCTTGGTTCCATGACTATGAGCAATTGCAGCCATGTCATGAAAGGGGGGAATTATACCTGTTATGTTGGACGCCCCAGTTACAGTCACCAGCTTAATCTGCCCACTGTATTGTTCTAGCTTGGCGGTATAGTCGTTCATATCTACGTTACCATCTGGCGTAAGGTCGACAAGTAGAGTCTTCATCCTTTCTCGGAAGGGCAGATAGTTAGCCATATGCTCCATCCTCGTCGTCAAGACGACCTGATTCGGGTCTTTCTCGTAATAAACTTGGCTGAGAATATTGATGGCTGAGGTCGTGTTAGAGGTGTAAATAACAGTATCCAGCGAGGAGTTGGCACCGATAAAGTTCATTACTATATCTCTGACCTCGTTATATTTTGATGTAAGTTGAGTTGATAAATCATTGGGTTCATTGCCATATGAATAAATAGGGAGGGTTTTGTATAACTCTTGAATGGCTGGTTTAGCCACCAAAGGAGTCGCGGCATTATTTAAATATACCCTGTTTGTAAATCCACAGAGAGTGCTTATAGGTGTGTCAGTTCCAAAAAAACAGTTTCTCAGATTGGATATCATAAATATTGACCTCCTTTGATACATACTGCTTTATAATATGCTTCTTATGGAAGAAATGACACCCAGGAGAATTAATTAAGTTTCCCAACCTCCCAATTTTCTTAACAACTTCTTTATACCTATTTCTTTTATAATTAAGTAGGAATGAATAAAATTTTAAAGTAAAAAAGGAGGAGAATATGTTAGAAAATCGTATTTTTACTATTGAATCCCGAAAGAATAAGTTGATAACCCTAGATGTAATTCCTGGCCACTTTACTACGGGAAACTCACATGTAAATCATTATTTGAATATTAGTCGAATAAAAGTAAACGCACTAGTGGCAAGGGATGTAGCAAGAGAAATGGCTATTCCTTATTTGTCAAGGAGGAAAGCGATAGCGATCCTTGATTAAATAATTACTGGTAATATCATCTTAATCAGCATTTTCAGAGTAATAGTCCTTAACCATTTCGTTTGGTGTCTTAAAGTTAAGAATTTTCCTTGCTATATTATTGTATCTTTTACTATATCTTATAAATGATTTTTCCATTTGTTTGTAACTGCTAAATCGTCTTCTACTGTAGAATAATTCATTGTCTATCCTGTGACTACGCTCTACTATGCCATTTTGCCATGGTGAATATGGGCGAATACGTTTGTGTTTTATATCTAGTTTTTCTAAATATTTTTCAAATCTAGTTTTCTTATTTGTAATATCTTGATCATTAACGAATTCGCTACCATTATCTGTTTGAACTAATTCAACTTTAAATCCTAATTTCTTTTCTAAGCGTTTTAAAAAATTAGATGTATTATATGTGCTAAGTTCATTAACTAATTCTAAATATCTCTTTCTCGAATATTCATCAATAGCTGTTATTTGGTAATATCTACTATGATTACTTGCAAAACCAATGCATTTATTTGGAACATATTTTACATCTATTTGTACTCTTTCTCCTAGATAAGTAGCAGAATCTTTTCGATAATTTGATTTAGGATAACTAGCTCTTTTCTTTGCTACATTTAATTTCATTTTTCTTATCTGTCTACACATAGAATCATAGGTTCTTTCATACCCTGCATCCTTTAACTTCCTATACACCTGTGCATATCCTTCATGCTGATGGTATCTATGTTTATGCCTTATTAAATCCAACTCTTCTTGAGTATGTTGCTTAGGATGAGATTGGGGTCTTCTACTCCTATTTGCCAACGATCTTACATCTCCATCATATCTTTTTCTCCAACGCCATACTTGCTGGCGACTAGTGTGATATCTTCTAGCTGCTTTAGCATTATTATCATGTTTAATTGCATATTTGACTACCTTTTGACGAAACCTCATCTCTTCTGTTATAATTGTTTTCATAAGGAAAGATCCCTCCGATTTTTGTTTGTTCTGCTAAACAACATTATATCAGAGGTCTTTCCTTTTTTATTGTTTTCTTGTCACACATGTATTATCTCATATCAATACAGGATGTTAGAAGAAGCATAACAGGTTGTAATTATCATATTCATTTAAATATGCCAATGTTTTAAGAAGTGAAAAGGTTTGAATGCATTAGCAAATATAAACAATATATACTATAAAGTTTTTGAAAAAAGAACAGAGAAGTAAATTGTATCGAGTAAAGCCTTAAGATAAGTTCATTTTGAAGGCCTTAATTTGATACAATTTTATTTGAATCGAAAAGCTAAAAAAGAGATAGAGTACCAAGAAAATCAGATGTGTTATGGAGGAGATAATTTATATAGAAATCAGAAAAGTAACGATTGGTGATGTGAAAGACATAAGTCGTATTTATACTCTAAGTTGGAAGTCAGTCTACAATGGAATTATAGCATAAGATTACTTAGATGAATTTAAAAAAGAGTTTTGGATATCAGTTCTTACAACTTGTTTTAAATTTAGTAAGTATCAATTAAATTCTGCAGATATAATTACTTTTGAAGTGCTTGTTTTTAAAGAGAAACAGTTTTACTAATGAGATATCTTATTTAGTTAAGACGCCAATAGTTGTAGTTATTAACTTTGTAAATTTAAAAAGAAGAGGTTCATTTTATTTACCTATGATATAATTTAATTAATAATATTTTTAAAATATAAATTATAGGGTTAAAATGGGTGAAATTATGACAGAAATTTTTTATTCTATGGATCATGTACTTTTGGTAGCTGATTATAATGAGCCAAAGGAACACAAGCATTGGGCAAAGCATCTGTTAATTAGCTTAGGTGGAGAAATTAAGTGTTTTGTTAAAGATGAAGAAATTAATTGCAGGGGAATTATTATTTCTTCTAATGTATTTCATACTATTGAAAACAATGGAAATGATGTTTTAGTATATTTATTTGATGAAACTACAGATATGGCTAAGGAGATAGAAGAAAAATATTTAAAGGGGAAGTTTTATCATAATCTGACCTTAAATACAGTACAAAAAATTAAAAAAATTTGGAATGAAAATATGGTAAATATAAGAGAAGGTAATTCAATAGAAAATAGGTATTCTAATACTTATGAAAGAATATTAAAAGCTTGTAAGTTGGATACAAAAAAACCTTATATTACAGATGAAAGAATTAAGAAGGTATTGTTTTTGCTTCAAGAGAGGGAAGGAATTACAGAAGGTATTATAGAGGAAGTGGCTGAGAGAGTATTTTTATCTAAGAGTAGACTTTCTCATTTATTTAAGGAAGAAACGAAGATATCTTTAAGTAGCTTTTTAGTCATTATGAAGATAGCAAAGGCGTATGAATATATCTTAGTAGGAGAAAGTATTACAGAAGCTTCTGTAAAAGCGGGTTTTCATAGCCCTTCCCATTTTGCTACTACTAATAAAAATATGTTTGGAATATCAGCAAATGAATTTAGAAAAGATATAAAAGTTGTACAAATATAAAAGTCAAAAACATAAATTAAGTTCCATTTGAACCTAAGAATCGATTAATAATAACTAAAGTATTTAAAACTTAGCTATTATTTAGAAGTTTTATATTCTATTTCCAATTATAATGAAGGTATAGGCAAATAAATAAGGATTATACCTTTAAAAGTTATAATAGGGGAGAGGATAAAATGAAGAAGGATAAGATTACTTTTGAAAAAGGATTATATTCTTTAAATGAAGAACCTAATTTTAATTTTCAATTAAATCGTATAATAATGTGGAATGAAGGTAATTTAGAGGATTTAAAAGAAATTTCTCATAAAATAAAAGACAGTATAACATGGAAAGAAGAATTAATAGGAATAGGTGATAAAGCTAAAAAAGAAGGAAGAATAAAAGAAACTATTGCCTATTATAGAATGAGTGAATTTTTCATGTATGACCATGATCCAGATAAAGTAAAGTATTATAGATTAGCTGTGGATATGTTTTATGAATATTATAAAGAATATTTTGAAGATGGAACTGTAATTAAGTATGAAGTGCTTTATGAAGATGTAAAACTCCCAGTATTGTATACAAAAGCTGTTGGAAAAAGGAAAGATACCATTTTATTTCATGGTGGAAATGATTCTTATATGGAGGAATTATTTTTTGCAATGCTTTATTTTGCTGAAAATGGCTTTGATGTATATCTTTTTGAAGGGCCAGGTCAAGGTAATGTTATGCGAATTCAAGGAAAACATTTTACTTATAAATGGGAAAAACCAGTAACTGCAGTTATTGATTATTTTAAACTAAATGAGGTTACTATTATAGGTGCATCACTTGGTGGAATGTTAGCGCCTAGAGCGGCAGCTTATGAAAAGAGAATTAAAAGAGTTATAGCATGGTCTATTTTTCCTAATTTCTTTTCTGTTATATTAAGCACTATGCCTTCTGTTGAGCAAAAGTTAGTAAAGTTATTAATGAAGCTTCATGCGGCACCTATAATTAATTTGATATTCCATTTAGGCGCTAAAAGTGATGCTGCAGTAGATTGGGGAATCAGGCATGGTATGTATGCTTATAATGCAAAGTCTCCTTATGGATATGCAGTAAAGTTAAATGAGTTTCAAATAGAAGATATTGGACATTTAATTGATCAAGATGTATTGATTATAGGAGCAAATAAGGATCATTTTATTAATTATAAAATTTTTAAGGATGAGCTGGATTGTTTAAGTAATGTAAGATCCTTAACTTTTAGACTTTTTACTGAAAAAGAAAGTGCTTGTAATCACTGCAATATGGGAAATACAAAGCTTACTTTAGATACTATGATTAATTGGATAGAACAAATTAAATGTTAATAGTATTAAACGCAAAAGGATGTTTTGGAATTTGACTCTTACATCAGAAACTAATAAAGATACTGATAAGACTATCTATATTAATATCGAAATATTGGAGTATCTTATGTGTAATCAAGAAGATATTAAAAACTTAGGCAATGTATCAGAAGAGTAAATAGTTAAACCAAAATATCTAAATTTCTAGAGAACTGTTTGAAAACATTTGGTTAATAATATAATTCTGTGCTGAAAAATATTGTAATATTCTATAAAATCAGCATAACAGTGTTTATATCTTTCTTAATATTAAAGTTTATTTAAGGAGTGTTTTATGTTCAATTAAGAATAAATGGCTATAATATAAATAAAACTTAACTTCAATATATTAAAAATATTAAGGAGGATTTTTATGCAAGCATATTTTTTTTCCATAAAGATTGCTTTTATTACCTTTCCATTTATAGCTTTATGTTTTACTTTTCCCTTTGCAATTTATCAATATAAAAAGCATGGGTATATAAATAAATTTAGGGTTTTTATTTTATATTCTTTTTTGTTATACTTAATTGTGGCTTATTATTTAGTAATACTGCCTTTACCAACAACAAGAGATATAAAAAGTTTGCAGGCGGCTGACACTCAATATTTTAATCTGGTACCTTTTAACTTTATCCGCGATATATTTAAAGAAACAAAGGTAGTTCTAACCATGCCCTCAACATACAAATATCTATTAACTGAAAGAGCTTTTCTACAAGCAGTGTTTAATGGAATTTTACTTACTCCGCTTGGAATTTATTTGAGATATTATTTCAAAAAAGATCTGAAAAGAACCTTATTGATTACTTTTCTAGTGTCACTATTTTTTGAAGTAACGCAGATTACTGGAATATTTGGTATTTATAATGCTCCTTATAGACTTTTTGATATTGATGACCTGTTTTTGAATACTTCTGGAGGTTATATTGGATATCTAATAAGTCCAGTGTTTACTTTCTTTCTTCCAAATAGAGGTGAAATAGATGATGACGTAAATCTTGAAGAAATAAGGGTAACTTATTTTAGAAGAATTTTAGCATATCTTATAGATATGTTTATCATTGGTTTAATTCCTAGGATAGAAGAAAGTATTTCATTAGAAGCAATAGTATTTTTTATATACTTTATTATAATTGTTTATTTTACTAATGGTAAAACTATTGGGAAATGGCTTACAATTATAAGGGTTAAAGGCCAAGGAGATAAATTAACCTTTAAAGAAGTATTTATAAGATATGGTATTTTATATTTGGGATTATTTAGTGGCAATAAAATTTTAAATGCTATTTCTGCATTAAATAAAAATACTGAGATTAACTATGCAATTATTATTATTTCTATAATACATTTTGTATTAATCATATTAGTTCTAATACATGCAGCACTTTGTGTTATTAAGAAAAATAGATTTTTTTACGAAAAGATTAGTGATACTCGCATTGTTATATCAAAATAATGATTTAAAAAGCAAACATTCTCTTGTTTTAGATTTTAAGACAGAATATTGTCATAGCTGGATTGTCAGCACTAATTTAGATAGTTTTGTATAGTTTGATACTAAGCTATTTTGCTTCATTATTCTACCTGTTTTTCTTCTAGATACTATATAGTCTGCGGTTTTAAGCTCTACTTTGATTTTTCTTATACCATAGTTGTTTTTACTTGTTTTAAACATCTCTATAACCTTTGGTGTTATATTTCTTGGATTTTGATTCATAGTAATAAGTGCTTCTAGGAATTTATAGGATTTTGCAAAATTTTGATATACTGTATTTATGAGCATTATAGGTTAGCAGAGAGTCTATATAATGTATATAAGTATAATTAAATGAAACATTCATAGCATTAGAAAGTAGCTAATAAGGTTGGAATTAAAAAAATATTGAGTGCTGCATTAATCACGAAAATTAATCATTGGAGGAATGGAGTATGAGCAAAGTAGATATTGTACAATATCAGGATGAATACTATAACGATTTAAGAAGACTATCTTATGAGTGGCTTGAGAAGTATGTTTCAGTAGAGCCAGAAGATGAAAGAATACTAAACAATCCAAAAGAAGTTATACTAGATAATGGAGGTCGTATTTTTTTCGCCAAGTGTGGTGAAGAAATAGTTGGAACAGTATCTTTGATTAGAGTAGATGAGAAAATATACGAATTAGCAAAATTAGCTGTAACTGAGAAGTTTCAAGGATTAAAAATCGGAAACAAGCTCATGGAAAAGTGTATACAAGTTGCAAATGAAGAAAAAATAAAAGAGATAATTTTATATACTAATCATAAGCTGATTTCAGCTATAAAGTTGTATGAAAAATTTGGATTTAAGCATATTCCTCTTATTAACAATAAATACCTAGAGTCTGATTTAAAAATGATGCTGGAACTATAAACTTACCAACATCGTTTCTTCTGTGTCACCAGCCATCATTACCTGTTTTTTTATGCGTTTTCCAGCTTTTTCTGTTCCATATAAACATCACCTCTTATACTTAATACACCTTTAGGCGTTTGCAAAACGCCATAACCTGCATAAATACGGGATATTTTTCGCTTAAAAAGATATAACTCCTCACTGATTTATG
>NZ_JBEBOY010000051.1:0-16941 GCF_040396155.1 Tissierella praeacuta | reverse complement strand
ATTCTTTTCTTTTATTTAAAAATTTGTTCTTGACATATTACCAGATTGCTTTAAATAAAATAATTTTTTTAATGTAATTAATATACATCCAACAATAGGATAACATTAACAGAAATATAAATCAAATAATCTTAGGATATTGCTTTTCGCCTTCGTCATAAAATTATAGCAGATGAAACCACTCTCTAATTCTATAAACAGTAAAAAAGAACCTAAGGCTTCAGGCTCTAAAGATAAATATATCCTTGAAATGCTTATAAAAAGCCGCATAAGACAATATCTGACAAGCTTTTTTAAATGTCTATGCTATACTATATTAAAAATATCAAAAAGGAGATGATTTATTATGTTAAAATTTAAGAAAAGCATTCCTTTAATAATGGCATTTATTATGCTGTTTTCTACAACACATGTTTTTGCAAATGAAAGTACAGAAGAAATATCTGAGTCTAAAATTAGAGCTACTGTATATGTTGAATTAAAAGAGACCTATACTAATGAAAACTTCTTTAACTTATATTCTCCAGAAGAAATAAAAGAAATAGAAGAGGTATTTAAACATGAAATTATTTACAATGACGATACTGTTAATATCATAAGTAAGACAGTTGTAAATCCTAAAGTATTCCCAGAGGGCTTAACTGTATTTGCAGATGGAGTAGAAATACCTATAGAAAATGATGGAACCGTACTTATACCTGTGGACACTAAAATAGTATCAAGATATCAAAATGTTAATTCAACTACACTCTTAAAAAGAAATAATGAAGATGCCAACAATCCACTTTTAATTACAGAACCTAATATAAAAAATAAAAATAATCCTGAAATAGTATTCTCAGACGATGTAGTAAATGTTTTAAAAACTATGCAAGAAAAAGCTGATGCATATAATGAAAATGTTGAATTACTTAATAAAATAACTCCTGTTACAAGCCAAAGAAGAGTCGAAACTAAACCATATGGTTCAAAATATTATGAAGGTGATGATGTTCATTGTAATAGATTTAATGGACCACAATCAGACTAGATACATTATAACTGGAGAGATCCTTTACAGTTAGATAGAGCACTCAAGAATTTCAGAGGTAGTGATTGTCAAGCAGCACTAGCTGTAGGAAGTGGTTGTCCAACAAAAGGACCAGCATATTGCAATGACAAATATGACCCTGCTTGGTGTTCAAGTTTTACAATATATAAAACAAAATCAGGGACTATTAAAAGGTGTCCTAGCACATTTCACAAACACGAAAATGGAGCAGCTTCAGGTAATTGGGCATAATTATTGAATTTAAAAGGATACTAGATAATATCTAGTATCCTTTTAAATTCAATAATAGAACTATAATCCTCTATAAAGTACCAAACATCATAACCATAAAAACTAATAAAATTATTTTTATAAGTTTCACCTAAAAATAAAAACATTAAATAATAATTATCTTCAGTAAAAACTTTTAAAGCATATTTGTATTCAATATCTTTTTCAAATATCTTTCCTTGATAAGTATGAGAAGAAAAAAACATTTTATTTATAATACTTAATGAATCCATACAGTTTATTTCTAATAACAGTTTATTATTATTATTAAACTTACTTATATCTTCAAATTCATATACTTCTATTTTCTTAACATTTTTAATATGTTCCAAACTTCTTCGATTATCTATATTAGGTGTAAAATAAAGATAAATCATAAATATAAGAACAATACAGAGGTATAATATTTTAATTTTTCCTCTTAATTTATTCATAAATACTAACTCCTTAAAATATGATTTTTTATTTGTATCAATTCATAATTCTTAAAACCAACATTCCACTGATATCTTAAAATTATTTCTGTTAAATCTTCTCTTAATTCTTCTTCATTATCCGTATTAATTAAATCTCCATCTTCTGTATCATCAAGATTTAAATTTTTATGGACATCTTTAAAAATAAATCCAAAACTAGTTAATCTCTTTCTATGTAATGCCAAGTCTAAGGTTTTAACAACTTGATCCGTTAATTTTTCATCTATCTGTCCGTTTTCATTTTTAATTATAAAATCCTCGAATTTAACAGTATATTTTGCAACCTCTACAACTTCTTTTCCCTTGTTTTCTCTTAGCTTTCTAACACCAACAATATGAAAGCAGATAAATACTATCTCGTGTATTTATTTTCAAATATAGAATAGTATAACGAAAGAATGAATGACCCTCGCAACCTACTTTTGCTCTTTCAATTTTATTGGGCATAATAAATCAAGTTGATATTCATCACTTTCTGGCCAATTAAGATTATAATGATAAACGTAATTAAGATGCTCCTCAAGTAATCCTCCCATACATTCACCACCATCATCAGAATAGTTTGCTTCATATTTAGGGTTATTTACAGTAACCCAATTTAATAACCACTCCCATTCATGAAAATTTCCTAAAGTGATCATATGTGCTGCATATAATCCACCCCTAAAATACTTCTTCTTAAGAGGAGTTGGTACTAATATGTCTTCAGGAATTGTAACCCATAGTTCATAACCATAATCACTTCTATCCTTAGTTGGACACGGATGATTAAAACCAAATACACGAGCATCTGACTTAATTCCATAGAGGTTACTTATTTTTAGGAATTCTTCTAACTGTTTTCCTGCATTTTCCTCAGGATTTTCTCCAATATAATGACTTGACGCTACTGTAAATGGTGGTAAATGAATAATCCTAACATTTTTAAGTGTTGATAGATTTTGTACTGCCTTGTTTAAATCTTCCATTGACTTTTCCTCCTTAAAACTAATTTTTTGTAAGGATAAGGACTCAATTGCATCAAGTATATAATCATCACTTAATATGCCAAGTTTCAATTTAAGATTTGTTTTCTTCTGCAAGATTTCAATAAGGCGGTTTAAAATCACTTTAATTGTTGATAATGCAGTTATTTCATCTTCTAAATCGGTTAAGTTCTGCTTGAATATTTCAATTGCTTGAACTGCGTCTTCATTATCCAATATGTCACCAATTTGTTTTAATGGAATACGTAGCTTTCTTAAAATGACAATTTGTTGCAAACGTAAAATTGCATCCTCATCATAGCTACGATATGCATAACCTTCTTTTTTGAAACTGACCAAAAGCCCTATTTCTTCATAATATCGAAGTGTTCTCGTAGAAACTTTAAAAGCATTTGAAACTTGACTAATTGTTTTTAATTCCATAATAAATTCCTCCTTACTTAATAAATAAGTATAAGGTACTACACGACGTCAAAGTCAATAGAGTTTTTGATAAAAATGTGAATAAGTTTCTTATTTCTTATATTAATAGCTTTAATGTTTCTTTTGAATATCTAAATTTATCTATTGTAATAATCAATGGCTTCCAATAAATGTTCTTCTTTAAAATCTGGCCATAAAGTCGGAGTTATCCATATCTTAGCCTTAGCCGATTGCCATATTAGAAAATTACTCAATCTATATTCTCCACTTGTCCTAATAATTAAATCTACATCTGGCGACCCTGCTGTAAATAAATAATTATTAAAAATATCTTCATTTATATCTTCAATATTAAGTTCTCCACTCTCTACTGAAGTTAGAAGACTTTGAACTGCACTGGTAATTTCCGAACGTCCTCCATAGTTTAAAGCTATATTTAAAATCATACCACAATTATTTTTAGTAAGCTCTTCTGTTTTTTTAATTTCATATAATAATTCATTTGAAAGATTATCTACAATTCCTATATGACGAACTTTAATATTGTTAGATGCATCTTTACCCAACTTCCTAAAAAAATCAATAAATAAATTCATTAAAAAATCTACTTCCTCTTTTGAACGTTTCCAATTTTCAGTTGAAAAAACATAAATAGTAAGAACTTCAATACCTAATCTAATACATGTTTTAGTTATATCTTTAATAGGTTCAGTACCTGCTCTATGCCCAAATGTCCTTGGTAATCCCCTTTTTTGTGCCCACCGTCCATTTCTTTCCATCACATATTACAGCAATATGCTTAGGTACTTTAGCTTTCTCAGGTTTAATTATATTATCCTTCATCATATTTAATTTTCTCCCTCTTGCTCCTTTTTTTAAATATTATATTAGTCTTGAAGCTACATCATATCCACTCATTTCTTTGTGAATAGAAAGGCAAGCAATCATAACACCATTAGCACTTTTATTTCATATTGAAAATCCTAGCATTCTTGATATATCTAATGAAAATATCTCAATAAATCCTAATTCCTCGTCATTATAATATTCAATATATCTAACTAAACTACCTTTCTCCATATTTCTTCTAAAAACTTTCTATATAATATTAGATATTGATAGCCTTTTATTTTAGATACTCTTTTATTAACGATTCAGCTAGGGCATGGGATGAATCTATAAAATTTACCTTATCTTTAAATTTGTTTTTTAAAACACTTAAATCAGTACATGCTATAATAATATCCTCAACACCCTCTTTAATAGTATCTTGAACTAATTCATCCCAATATAAATCAATTTCAGGTATTTCTTCTTTCTCTTTAATCATTTCAATTATAATATTTATTTTTTTCTGCCAATCACTCTTAAATATAAATTGATTGTGTGAATTTAACATTTCTTTTTGATATAACTCTGAGCTAAAGGTTGATTCCGTAGCGAATATAGTTATCTTTCTATCTGAACCTATTTTTTTTATGGTTTCATCAACAATGTTTAATAATGGAATATTTACTCTTTCTCTTAGTTCATTAAAATATATATGGGCAGAATTACACGGCATAGCAATACAACTAACACCTGTTGATTCAAGACGTTGAATCCCTTCAATTATTGTTTCCTTCATTACCTTATGATTAATTGGACGATCTAAGTAAAATGGTGTAGGTAGCGAGTAAATCATAATATGTGGATAATCTATATCATATTTTGCACCATATTGAATTTGGCATTGATCTAGTACTAATTCAAGAAAAGGTGATGTGGATCTTGGTCCCATTCCAGCTAATATTCCTATTGATTTTTTCATTCCATATGTCCTCCATTCTTATGTTGCTTTTACTTATATAACTAAGCATTTACCTAAATTTTATGAAATAGAATAAACCTTATACTCCCTATTAAAATATTTTTTTATAAGAGATGGTGGCACTACCATATCTTCAGGAATTGCAACCCACAGTTCATAATTATCTCGACGCTGTTTATACAAAATTAAGTACTACTTTATCTTTTCGATTTCTTCAATCAATCTTGGTGGATTAACTATTTTCCCGAGTTGTTCTTTACTGTTATCAACAGATATTGTATCACTTGTATCAAATGCCACTTTCCAAAAAACTTCAGGTGTAATATTAGGCTT
Organism: Tissierella praeacuta; assembly: GCF_040396155.1. GTDB lineage: Bacteria > Bacillota > Clostridia > Tissierellales > Tissierellaceae > Tissierella > Tissierella praeacuta_A. The sequence continues at coordinate 11,592 of NZ_JBEBOY010000051.1, read as the reverse complement.
AACTTGGCATGCCAATGCATATAATCCTGCAACATAAGGTACTGTCCAGCTTATACCACCTTCTTTATAGAAAACATAATCCTCAACACCTGTAGGACTTGCTGTACATCTATAATCCATAGGGATTAAAAGTTTATTATTTTCATATCTTTGATTCTTCCAAAAATCTGCTCTTGTAAATGAAGTAATATCATCTGGACTTTTTAAAGGGTCACGACTAAGTCCTAAATACGGATCTCCCTCTACGTATACAGTATAAATCCCTTCCTGTTTTGCCTTCTTAATAGACTCCAATGCTTTTTCATAGCCATTCATTTGTTCCCAAATCCCTAAAGAAATTGATATAACTTTAATTTTTTTCTCTTTAGATAATATCCTATTAATCTCAACAATACGGTCTATTGATTCCGCAACCCACAAAAGATCCAACTCACGTTCTCCTTGTTCATTATAATATCCATGGGTTTCAGCAATATAATAAAGATCTGCTTCAGGTGCTACTCCAACGGTTTTACCCACAGCAATAGATGCAACTGCAGGTCCATGCATTTGTGCTTCTTCATCAAAACAATGGATTTCTTCATACATTTTTAACTGTTCTTTATATTCTACATGATCAACTAATAAACATTGATCTATTATGGCTAGACCAATCCCTTTTCCAGTAACCCCTTTGTTGTGAAGTTCTCTTAATCCTAATCCAGGATTTTTCCCTAACTCCATTATCATTTGAGGGTCAAAGTTATCAGGTAATTTATCAGGCCATTTAGTATTGCTGTCAAAATTAGCATTAAGTAAGTCATTAAGCCTTTCTGATAAATCAAGATTCGTTAAATCACTGCTTCTTAAATCTACTTGCCACATTTCATCTGAATCTGGATTATAGCTTGGCAACTCAATCATCTTTCCAGGGTTAATCAAGGAATAGTCTGCCATATTGGATTTTCTAACAATACCTAGTTCATTGTTTGGTGAAAGTAAAGTCCTATATCCTTCTGATTCTGCCGATGATTCTAATGATTCTGTTTGTATTGTCTTAGACTGAGTACATCCAACCAACAAAATTACCATTGCTATAAATAAACATAAAAATCTTTTCATCTTAATCCTCCTTAATCTTATATTATATAAAATCTTACCTAGAAACTACATATAAAATACTGCATTCGTTATTAATATTAAATTATAAAGCCTATTTAATAATATTTCTTCTCATATTTAGGTATTGATGCATTAATGAACCCTGCTGTAAAAACAATAAGCATCATTGCGTATGAAATTATCGTTACTATATTTCCATCTACTGCATCTGTAAATAACCTTGCAATCTTAAACCCCCATCTTACAAATCCAAGCATGTAATCTTGTGATATTACAGCAATAAAGACGTTTCTATTTCCAGCATCTACAAAAATAAACTGCCAGATATATAAGATTATTGAAATTCCCCATATAATATTGCCTAAAATAAAGCTCTTTACTTTATTCATCTTCAAACTTCCAAACTGTTTACCTACGTAAAACCAAAAAAATATAGAAACAAATGGCCATAAAGATAAAAGTATATCTGCAATATTTAACAATATTGAGAAATTCAGTCTGATTCCACAGACCGTTAAGATACCAATTATTTTACTAACTAAAATAGGAACTATTAATAATAAAATCAACTTATAATTAATATTTCTTTTCATTCCATCCTCTCCCCTGTATAAAAGTTTAATTCTTAGTTAAGAATCTTTCATTTTATAATATCTAACGAGTAAAATTAAGAACTTATAATTTTCTAATATTGTTCTTTAGATGCAACTTCTATTTTTATATACTGCTCTATCACTATAAGACCCATAGTAAATAAATATTTTTTGGTACTTTTTATAAAAAATATAATATCTCTTATTCCTTATTTAATTTGATATTTAATACTAGATGTATTAAACGAAATTACTAATACCTTTAATTTTTATTATTACTCAGTATTATCAATCTCTTTCCTTAAAAACCTAAATAATTCTTCCTCTGATAATGATGATAATCTTAGAATTTCTTCAAATGGATCACCTTTTAATCCAAGATATTTTGCAAAAGCTGGTTCTGTTTTTATTCCAGAACTTTTTAGCTCCTTTATTTCCTCTTTTAATTTTTCCCCACCTAAATCAAGTATTCTTTTTTCTATAATCATGTGGAGATAACCATTTTGTTTATAAACAGACTTTGGCTGTCCAAAAATTTCTATGTAAAAATCATCACACCTAAAACTAGAAAATGATGTTTCCAATCCTCCAACAAACTGTCTATTAATATAAAATGCATCATTGTTTTTATAAGATTGTATTATTGCTTTTTCAAAAACATCATGTTCGTGGACTTCACAGATAATATCTAAATCACTATTATCTATATCAATATCTATAGGAATTGTGCCAACTAAAATTGGATTATAATCATTTAATATCTCAAATAGTTCTAATTTTCTCAGCAAATTATAAGCTGATTTCTGTCTAGGATTTCCCTGTTTTAAATAATTAATATTACTAAATTGATTTTCCAATTTACATCACCTACTTATGAGTTTTCATATATTACTCTTCCTATATGATTGTTTAATTAAGCTGAGAATGTATTCTAACTTTTCATCTTTAATTCTATTTAGAATCAGATATAGTTATTTTAAGACTGGATTTTGCTACATCTAAATTTGAAGATTCATTTATTCCGAATTCTCTAAATACATTTTTAATTATAGAATCAATATTATCTTCGTAATTTTTATCTTTTTTTATCTCTTTCGCAATCTTTCCCAATAGTTTGACTATTTCTTCTTGGCTTAGATCTCCAAAAATTTCTTTCTCTAAAGAACAGTCATACTGAATTGTTATTCCATTATACCAATCTTTTTCCTTTATAAATAGCGTCCACTTATTATCAATCAATGCAACAATATTGTCTTCGTATCGTGCATACTTAGAACCTACTATTTCAAAATTTGCTTGACCATTCTCAGTTGGTGTTTGATAATACCCTACAGTTGATATGATCTCTCCAATAATTGCACTTTCGTCAATTTCAGCAGGAACTTCATCTCCTGTACATATCCATATATCACCATCAACCATAATTGCACCTAACAAATTTTCTTTCAAAACTTTCTCTTCCCTATCATTGCAACCAGCAATCAATGATGCTATACAGATAAAAATTATAGTGAATAAAGAAATTCTCTTCATAGCTTAACCCCCCTAGTGAACTTTACTTACTGGATTCATATGTAGAAAACCATACTTTTTGTATTTCCACATATACAATCTCATGTCTAATACATATTTAACTATTGGTATTCGCTATCATAAATTATATGGTCATGTTAGCATAATGATCTGTTAATATCTATCTGATCTTACCGACACCCTTATAATATTAAAATATCTTTTACTAATCTCTTTAAATAGTTTATAGTATTATAATCTTTTTAATGTTTTCTTTATACTTCTCTTTGATGACTTTATCGGAGATTCAATACTATAATATCTTATTTAAATATAACGAATTAATAATGATTTATATTATATCTAATCCCTAAAATACATTGTATTAAAATCTTCATCTTGATTTGATTTCTCCAATATCTCATTTAAATAATCAATACTATTCTTCTCAAGCCAGTTATGTAATTCATGTCTACTTAGCATATAACGGAACCTCCTATCTTCTGTATTCCCTTCATAGAATTCTTCTGGTGTATCCATTTCATTTAATGGTATTACATTAATCCCATTATCCGTTTTTTCTATATATGTTTCTTCACTATACTGCTCACGATAGTCATTTTGCAAAGCTAAGCCTTCATCAAACCAAACGGGAACTATTGAAGAATACCATAGCTTTCCATTATATAATCTTGCATGTGTCTCTGCATGCGTTATTTCATGTGCTAATATATCGACATTAAAATATTTAGATGAAACTGAAATATAACTATATGCTTTCCCAAAAACTGTTGTCATTGTATCATGATCTCCATTCAGTCTATCTATTACTTTCTCATCATCACTAAGAATTATAACTGGACTACTTTTTAGCTCACCATGAAAATCTTTTACCCATTTCTTAGCTTCCGAAGTTACCTTCAAAATTGTTTTTTCATCCACACTATAATTATTATAAAGGTATATATTATCATCCAGCTCTTGAAAGTCTCTTAATGGTACGGTCATTCTATACCCTAAAGCAGTAAATTGAAAAAAATACATTCCTAAACCAATGATTATTATAGCAATCAATAATTTTAATAATTTTGAATTCATTCTTTCCCCTTTCTCCCCTATTATTGTCTTAATGACATATTTACCAGCAGCTTCATGGCTTAATAATGAACAATATATTACACACTTACTACTAAAATAAATTAAAGTCTATTTTCACTAGAATTCTACTCTGATATTAGAACCACTTAACATTTTAAGGCTTATCGATATCGGAATTCCCAATATTATCTATTTCCGATTTCGATAAGCCTATATTATGCGAAGTTAAGTTAATAAATCCTAAAAGTTACAACTAAAAAAGGCTTTTTAATTTTAACATCTTAATTGTAGTGTTCCTAATATAAACTCTCGTAAATCTACAATTTTCATGCTTTTATAGATGTGTCCAGACCCAATAACTTATCCACCAATCGCAACAATTATTCCCATTTTGTTTCTTTCCCTTTCTATCTATTTCTTATAATTACAATATATTCATCAATTGCCATTTCCAAAACATTAATGATGCATCCTTACTCTTTAAAATTAGTATCCCTCTATAATTAACCTACATCTCATCCACTTTACTAAGAAATCTTCTTAATGTCATTTTAGCTATAACCCATACCACTAGAAAGCCTATGGTAACATAAATGTAATTAAAATTAATTCTAAAACATATTAAAATTCTAAATGCAAAGATAAAGCTATTAAGAATGCTATTCTTCAAGAATATCAAAAAATATTCTCTTCAAATCAAATTCACCTCTCAGTCTATATAAATCATTTGACATATATTTATAAATATATGTCAAATGATTTTCCAAAGATATTATCTACCTTTTCAACTTCATTATTATCTTAATTCCTATTATTACTTAAAACAACATTTATCTCTTTGCATGTTTTTTTCAATCAATATATGGATATCATCAATAGAATCTAATATTATTTCATTCTCTAAAAGCTCTGTTTCTAAATCTTTATAATGTATTTTAAACTTGTGGAAATCTGTTATTAAATTGTTGGGCTGCGGATTTAATTTTCTTTTATTAAATCTTTCTGCCCAAATTTCTTCATTGCTACATATACATAATATTGAGATAAAATATCCTTTCTTACTTTTAACCCATCTTTTGAACTGCAATACCTGATCTATATCATGAAATCCAGCATCAACTATTATATCAATACCATTTGATAAATTTGTTTCAATAATTCTGTATAAAATATCATAGCAAGCTTTATTTCTTATTTCATAATTTTCTATGTAATGAGCTATCGAATCATATACATCATCTTTCCGAACTACAGGAATGCTAACCTTGATGATAATGTAGTCTTTCCTACACCTACTTTACCCCTAAATAAGATAACTTTAGCCATAAATATCTACCTTTCTGTCCTTTATATAATAAATTACTATCAAAGCTAAGCCTCATCCTTTATTCAATAATTTGATGTATAGCATAAAAGTAACATGTAATTATTAAAATTGTTCTTTATATAGCATCTTCAGTTCATTTATCACACCACTCAATAATTTATAAGATTAATTAATACCTTCAACGTAGCTTCTATACCAGTGAAGAGATATGGTACTCATTGCCCTAAAATTGTACTCTAATGCACTCTTGCACAAATACATTGTTATAGGATGCTTTAGCCAACGAAAACTTATATCCCGCAATATTAACAAAGGTGCTTTGTAAACCATTCAGTAGTTAATTTAACTACTATATCAAAATGTTCAAGGAAACTATGATTTGCTCCATCAATAACTTCTAATTTTGAGTCACTTGAAAGCAATGTCATTGCTGTTCTAGATCTTTCATAGAGCAACTTTTCTTCTTCGTCATTATTACCATGAATTATTAAAACTGGGCAGTTAACATCTTTTAATAACTCTTTCTGATTAATTAACTCAAAATCTTTTAGAATCCTTTTATCAATTACAATCTTTTTTCGTACTTCTTGTGGTGTGTGCTCTGTTAAATATCCTTTTTCCTCCAATTCTTGCATTTGTTCTTTTGTAAAGAATTCATACCAGTTATACTTAATTGAATCAGTTCCAGCACCTAATAAAACCATTGTTATTATTTCAGGAGTATAATTTTTTAAACAAATAACAGTTCCAAGACTATGCCCATACAGTGCAATTTTTTTATATCCCTTCGACTTTACAAATTGAATTGCTGACTTCAAATCATCCACTTCTTTTTCAACAGTCAGAATATCATCATCACTTTCTCCACAACCACTAAAGTCAAAAAGTAAAGCACTGTAACCTGATTCATTAAATGCCGTAGCAAGCCTTTCAAAACGTCCCTTTGAATGTTTGTTTGACATAAAGCCATGACACATTATAATTATTGATTCAGAAGTAGATGGGTATAGGTGCCCAACTAAGTTTAAGTTTCTTGAGTTTTTAAATCTAACTCGTTCCATCATCTTTCCCTCCTAGCAATTCAGCTTAAAGCTTAAATCCTATATTAAGGTATACTATAACGGTTCTAGTTGCCGACTCCTGCAAAGTATGAGCATGCGTAGTGAATGGCAACATTTTGTTAAGTACTACTGCAATCACCCCCCCATTCTTTAGCACTATAAAACCTTTTCTCCCTTTCATTTCCACACAAAAATTCTTACAATATACTATTCTACAAATTTTGCTAAACTCCTTCTTTTATTACTAAATACTTTTTAGTGATAAATAAGGCAAATAGTTTTCACCATTTGCCTTGTTTCATAAAAATATATAAATCTTTCCTCATTGTTTAAACTTGAAAACTAACTTGATCTACTATTCCACATTCTACAAAACCAATATTCTTATATATATTATTTGAAACTGGATTTGATAAATCAGTATAAAGCATTAGCATTCTATTCTCCTTATATAAAATTTTACTTAGTTCACTAACTAATGCCCCTGCATATCCTTTTCTACGATTTGATGGGGAAGTATATAAGATCTTGTCACTTTAATTTGTTCCTCCACTATCGTACTGATTCCAAAGCAATCTTGTATAAAGCCTACAAAGAATTCAGATATAATATCCACATCATCCAAAGATGGTTTACTAATTGAGCCCTTAACATTCATTGGAAATTTTATACTTGGACAATAATAGGATTCCATGGACATTGATATCTTCCAAGTTATATTCTTTCTCTTTGCATAATTTTCTGCCAAGATTTCAGCTATTTCTGGTTTTGCAATAAACTCTAAATTACTTTGATTTTTAAACAAATCATAGAAATTATCTTCTAATTCTTTATATTCTTGTTCTTCTATATCTTTATCAGTCCATATCCATATAGGATACTGTGGTGAAAATTGTGCAATAATAACTTTTCCATTTTCACTTCTAATTAAAATAGGATTCTCAGACTCCCTTATACTATGCATCAAATTGAACCTAACTTCTTCTGTTATAAATGGTTTAGTGTCAAAAACATCTGAAAATTTATCAAATGATATCAGCATGGTAATTTCTCCCTTTTAAAAGCTTCTATGAGTATATATTATTTTTTATGAAAATACTTAGAATTAAATTGCTTTTGAAAAACCAAAAGTAAATAAGAAGTTTCCTGTTAGTTATAAACAAGGTAGATAACTTTTGCTATCTACCTTGTTTTAATTTCTATTATATTCTTTCTAATCTTATTCCTGTCATTTGACCGTTTAAATCTTGCTTTTCTATATTTTCATCTGTTACTCTTTCTATTAATTTAGCTAAAGTTTCTGACTTAATGAACTCTTCATATTCATCCAATGCTGCTTTGATTTCGTCAGTTCCATCGTAGAATATATTAATATTATCTAAGACTTCATATCCGTTGCTCTTTCTCATCTGTTGAACCTTAGATACAAATTCTCTTGCATATCCTTCATTGATTAAATCAGGAGTTAGAGTTGTATCTAAAATTACAAATAGATTGTTCTCCATAGCCACATCAAAGCCTTCTTTAGATGATATAGTAACTAATACATAATCTTTTTCTATTTCAGTATCTTCTCCATCTAAGTTTAATATTATTTTTTCCCCAGATTCTAATTTTTCTACAGTATCTCGGGCATTTAGTTCATTTAATGCTTTGCCAAATGATTTAATTCTCTTTCCAAGTATTGAACCTGCTACTTTGAAGTTTGGCTTTAAGGAATAATTCATAAATTGGGATAAATCTTTTTCAAATACTACTTCTTTAACATTTAGCTCTTCCATTATTAATGGTACTAAATCTTTTATTATTTCTTCATATTTCCCATCTATTACTACTTCTTTAAGTGGTTGACGTACTTTTATCTTTACTGACTCACGAGATGCACGCCCAAGTCCAACTAAATTCCTTACTAAATCCATCTTCTCTTCTATTTCTCTATCTATAAGCTCATCATTTACTTCTGGATAATACGACAAATGTACTGATTCATCTTCTGTCAGGTTTTGATATATTTCCTCGGAAATAAATGGCACAAATGGAGCTACCATTTTACATAATCCTACAAGTATTTCATATGTTGTATTATATACAGCTTTTTTATCGTCATCTAATTCTGTTGACCAGAATCTCCTTCTATTTCTTCTGATATACCAATTAGATAAATCCTCTATTACAAACTCTTGAATATCCCTTACTACTTTTGTCAACTCAAAGATATCCATATTCATCTTTACTTCCTTGAGTAAACTGTTGTATTTTGAAAGTATCCATCTGTCGATTTCTGGTCTATCTTTGTATTCTATAAAAAATTCTCTTGGATTTATAGCATCAGTATTTGCATATAATGAGAAGAAATTATATACATTTCTCAGTGACCTAAAGAATTTACTTTCTACTTCCCTAAGACCATCTTCGTCAAATTTAGTTGGTGTCCATGGTGGTGATACATAAACTAAATACCATCTCAATACATCTGCACCATATCTATCAAATAATGCAAATGGATCTACTGTATTCCCTTTTGACTTAGACATTTTCTTTCCTTCTTTGTCTAATACCAAATCATTTACCAATACATTTTTATATGGTGACTTTCCTGTTACAAATGTTGATATAGCTAAAAGTGAGTAAAACCATCCTCTCGTTTGGTCTATACCTTCACAAATAAAATCTGCTGGGAATAATGAATCAAAATCTTCTTTGTGTTCAAATGGATAATGATGTTGCGCAAAAGGCATAGCACCACTATCAAACCAAACATCTATCACATCTTTTTCCCTAGTCATAGTGCCATTACATTTTTCACATTTTATATGAATATTATCAACATATGGTCTATGAAGTTCTACATTCATATCTATATCCTCAATAGCCTTTTCTACTAATTCTGCTCTTGATCCTATGGAAATTATATGACCACAATCACTACATCTCCATATAGGCAATGGTGTACCCCAATATCTGGATCTTGAAATCGCCCAGTCATTTAAATTTTCTAACCAGTTTCCAAATCTTTTTTCTCCTACGAAATCTGGATACCAATTAACACCATTGTTATTCTCTATTAATTTATCTTTTAATTTAGTTATTTCTATATACCAAGAAGGTTTTGCATAATATAATAGTGGAGTTTTACATCTCCAACAATGTGGATAATTATGAGCTACTTTTTCTTTCTTATATAGCTTTCCTTCTTCTTTAAGCCATTTTATTATATCAAGGTCTGCATCCATTACAAATTTACCTTCCCATGGAGTTTCAGTAAATTTCCCATCTTCTGATACTGGTTGAATAACTGGTAAGCCATATCTCATTCCAGTGTTATAGTCATCTTCACCAAATGCTGGGGCAGTATGAACTATTCCTGTTCCATCTTCAGTCGTTACATAGTCTGCTATTGTTACAAAAAATGCCTTATCCTTTACATTTATAAATGGAATTAGTTGTTCATATTGAATAAATTCTAGCTCCTTACCTTTTAATTCTTCTAATATTTCGTAGTCTTCACCTAATACTTTATTTGCTAGAGTCTTTCCTACATAATAGATTTCATCATTTTGTCTAACCTTTAAATAATTTTCTGCAGCATTTACAGTTAAGGAAACATTAGATGGTAAAGTCCAAGGAGTTGTAGTCCAAGCTAGGAAATATTCATCTTTGTCTTTTAATTTGAACTTTGCTATTACTGTATCGGTTTTTATTTCCTCATATCCTTGAGCAACCTCATGTGAAGCAAGCCCTGTGCCACATCTTGAACAATATGGTAGTATTTTATGTCCTTCATATATTAATCCTTCTTTATTAAACTTATCTAGTATCCACCATACTGATTCAATATAATCATTATTCAAAGTTATATATGGATTATCTAAATCTATTAGATATGCCATTCTCTCCGTCATATCTCTCCATAATTTTTCATATTGGAAAACAGATTCTTTACATTGTTTATTAAATGCTTCTAATCCATAGGATTCAATATCATGCTTATTTTTTAAATTTAGTTTCTTTTCCACTTCAATTTCTACTGGAAGGCCATGAGTATCCCAACCTGCTTTTCTCTTTACTTGATATCCTTGCATAGTTTTATATCTACAGGTTAAATCCTTTAATGTTCTAGCCATTACATGGTGTATTCCTGGTTTTCCATTTGCTGTTGGAGGTCCTTCATAAAATACATATGGTTTTTTCTCATCTCTTAAAGTAACTGATTTATGAAGCAAGTCTATTTCTTGCCAATATCTGCTAATATTATGCTCTCTGACCTTTATAGGTTCATTTGATAATTCATTAAACCTTTTCATATTTCCCATCCTCTCATAATAAAATCATCGCAATTTCGCAGCCAAATACGTTTATTTCCTTAGTTTACCCACATGGTAATTCAGTAGTCTTTTAAGGCTCACTATCACTCATATTAATTTAGTGACACCTCTTATTTAAAGGCAATATTAAGGTTGGTGCTCATTGCGTTTGACCTATATCAACTCACTATCGTTCGTTGTGTTAGGTCATAAAAAAGCCCCTAAGTCTTAGACTTAGGGACGAAATTTCCGCGGTACCACCCAATTTACAAAAAGTAAATAGATACTTGTTGTCACTCAATAAGTATAACGTCTTCACGTAATACCTTACATACTAACACAGAACTATATGTTTATATTAGCCTTCAGGTATTAAGCTCAAAGGTGATTTTCACAAAATTATTTATAATAATCTCTCACCAAATGATTATCTCTCTTTAATAAATTCATTTTGCTACTGTCCTTATCAAAGCATATATTTTCACTTGTATAATAATATACTTTATTTGCAATTATTTGTCAAGAAAAAGCATGATAAATTTATATATATAGTTTGCAACAAAGATTTTACATTTGAACACAAAGACGATTTATGA
>NZ_JBEBOY010000050.1:0-17049 GCF_040396155.1 Tissierella praeacuta | reverse complement strand
TGAAATATTGAGAGTGTAGCATCATTATTGAATTGTGATGAATAATTCAGGTTTACATATCTTTATAGCAGATTATGGATTTTCAGATATTATATTATTTAGATTTCGAAGAATATCAATTATATTTCATACCATGCTTATATTTTACATTTTCATTTTTTATTCCTTTATCTTATTGTTGACAGTTCTTTTAATATTCTCTTAATTTAATCTATAAACATAGCATTTATTAAAATAGTAATTAACACTTTATCTATATATTTCATATTCTATTATTAGACCCCTTATTTTCATCTAAATAAAATTCAAAGTGGAGGTGCTATCATGGCAGACTTATTGGGTAGAAGAGATTGTGATAATAATGATTCTTTACTATTCTTTTTCTTACTTCTAGTAATTATTTTCTGTAACTGTGATAACATGTTTGGCGGAAGATGCTAAATCCCCAAACTAATCAATATTTATCCTCAATTCTTCATATGAGATAAAAAGCCTAAGGAAGCTAATCCTTAGGCTTTTTTATTTTTTAGCATATTTTATTTATTTTCTTATTATAAGTTTTTAATATAACATAAAATTTATATAATAAAAACTATAATTATTAAATTTCATACTGAAAACTTTATTCTTCAATAAATTTCATCAACTCTTCATTAAATTCATCTTTCTGATCATAAAATGAGCCATGACCGCTATATTGAAATGGTACAAGCTTTGAGTTTTTAATGTATCGTTCTTGCACTTCACCTAATTGGAATGGAACTACTTTATCATGGATACCATGAATGATTAATGTTGGAACATTTATTGTACTTAAATCATAGAATAGTTCTTCATTTAACCAAGTATTTGCAATGGCAGCAGTTGACCATCCTGCCGCTTGTAGTCCTAATTGTAAAAACCAACTAGAAAATGGTTCTGTTATATGCTGAAAGAAAAATATATTTCCAAAATTACTTAACATTTGAGGCCGATCATCATATGTACCCCGTATAATTTCAATTACAGTTTCTTTATCTAAACCATATGGAAAGTTAGGACGTTTAATAAGACTAGGAGCCGCTGCAGCAAAAAGGGCAAGTTTAGATACTCCGTATCCATTATATCTAGCCATATATCTAATAGCAATTGCTCCACCTGTTGAATGTCCTGCCAATACAAAATCTTGTAACTCAAGTGTTTCAATTACGGTTCTAACGTCATCAGCTAACTGATCATAATCATATCCTCTCCATGGTCTATCTGATTTACCAAATCCTCTTTGATCGATTCCAATACATCTATATCCATTTTTAGGAAGATGGTCAAACTGATATTCAAATAATTCATGACTTCCAGGCCATCCATGTAAAAAAACAATTGTCTTGCAACCTTCTGGATTAAGGTCTTCTACATAAACTTTTACATTCGCTTCTACACTAATATAATATCCCATCAAAATACCCCCTATAATTAAACGGCTATATTGACATGTTATTCATCTAATTAAAAGTTTATGAATGATTAAACTAATTTTTAAACACTCTCTTATTTGATCTATAAGAGTACTATTCTTATCTAAAATACTCATGTATTATAGAACTTTTATTCGCTCTATCTCCTATGCAAATACAATAATTAACATTTTAATACTATATTTCATATTATATTTGTGAGAGTACTTAATTAAACTGAATTGGAGGTGTTATTATGGATGAATTAGTAGGTGGCAGAATAGAATCTCGCAGAGAAGAATGTTACGGTGGAGAGGATTCTTTATTATTCTTCTTTTTACTCTTAGTAGTTATTTTCTGTAGTTGCGATGGCTTATTTGGTGGTTCAGGCAGAAGATGTTAGATTATTTCATGTTAATCGGGGCTAGTCCCCGATTCTTCTCTCTATTGATAGAGTTAATTTAATTTTTCCCATAGATTTTTTTAAGTTCTATGTTTTCTTTACATTTAAAAATCATTATATTCCTTTAAAATAATAATTAACACTTTATCACTATCTTTCATATTCTATATTAGACCCTTTACTTTCACCTAAATAATACTAAATGGGAGGTGCTTTTATGGGCGGCTTATTCGGTGGCAGAGGAGATTGTAAAAGAGGATGCATGGATACTTCTTTATTATTCTTCTTTCTAATATTAGTAATTATTTTCTGTAACTGTGATTTCTTTTAGTTCACAATGATTGAGTCGGGGTCATCCCCGATTCTTTTTGTCTTCCTTACTTATAATTTTATTTTACTTCTATCTATTAGTCATTATCTTTTCCATTCAATTTTACATAAGAGTATTTTCCATCCTATGAATCTTTTCAATTTTTATTTACAAGATTAGTTTATTTCAAATTTATTATACATACTTATACAGTAAAATATTTAATAAAACTGCATTATGCAAACTAAAATACCTTAAGATAAATTTGAAAACTTAAAAAGAGTTGTGATTACTCACAACTCTTTTTAATATAAGATTATTTTACTAATTCAAATTCAAATTCTTTTACACCTTCAATAGTATTTACTACATTTTCATAGCCAAGATCTTCTAATTGCTTTGCAACTTCTGCACTCTTAGTACCAGTATTACAATATAAAGCAATAGTCTTATCTTTTGGCAATTTATCAAGATTTGCTTCTACAGCATCAAATGGCACATTAATAGCACCTGCTATCATTCCTTCATCTGCAACTTGTTTTTCTGGTCTAACGTCTACTAATACTATATCACTATTTTCATCAATAAGCTTTTGGAAAGCAGCTCCTCTTATATCATCATAATGAACTAAATCATATTCAAATTCTTTAACACCTTGACCATTAGTTACATCTTTGAATCCGTTATTTACTAAAACATCTGCAACTTGTCCACTTTTTTTGCCTGAATTACAATAAGTTATAATTGGGAAATCCTTTAAATCTTCAAGTTCGCCAATTCTGTCTTCGAATCCTTCAACATTCATATTGATTGCATGTGGAATATGACCTTCTTTATATTCTTCTGGAGAACGTACGTCAATAATTAAAACTTTATCTTTTTCTTTTCCTGAATTTTGCTTTACAAGGTCTTCACCTGTCATTGTCTTTACTGCTGAATCCCCATCTGCTGGTTTAGCCGCATTATTTCCGCAAGCAACTGTTAATGCCATTGTTAAAATTAACACAAGTAACAATGTAATTGATTTAAAACCTTTTCTATTCATTATACTCCTCCTTATTTTAAAATACCTTTGTTTTGCCTTGTTGATTATAACATTAACAGTTGTATTTTTCAATTTATATAAGAAATATCTATTTATTATAAATCATTATAAATTTAATTAATTCTATTTTTATCCATTTTTGAACTTTTTTATTATAATTATAGTTCCTTTAATATCTCTAAAGTATTATCAAAATACCTAAACTTATAGTCTTCAATTGCACCCCTATCACATGCTGATGCAAATTCAGGATTTATTGGAATCTTTGTAAGTATATTAAGTCCATGTTCATTTACAATTTCATCAATATGACTTTCACCAAATACTTTGATTTCCTTTTCACAATCAGGGCATTGTAGATATGACATATTTTCAACTAATCCAATAATTGGAACATTCATCATTTCTGCCATCTTAACCGCCTTAGATACTATCATAGAAACTAATTCTTGAGGTGATGTTACTATAACGATTCCATCAATGGGAATAGATTGAAATACTGTAAGCGGAACATCTCCAGTTCCTGGTGGCATATCGACAAACATATAATCTACATCTCCCCAGATTACATCTGTCCAAAACTGTTTAACAGCACTAGCTATTACTGGTCCTCTCCAAACTACAGGATCTGTATCATTCTCTGTTAATAAATTAATAGACATTACCTTAATACCTGTTTTACTTTTCACTGGGAACCAGCCTAAATTATTTGCCATGGCTTTGTCTGTTATCCCAAAAGCCTTAGGTATAGATGGTCCAGTAATATCTGCATCTAATATAGCAGTGTTATATCCTTTTTGACCCATAGTCACGGCTAGAATAGAGGTAACTAATGACTTACCTACTCCTCCTTTACCGCTTACAACACCAATAACCTTTTTTATATTGCTTCCCTCATGTGCCTTTTCTAGAAAATTAACTGAATCATCTTTTCTATCAGTGCAGTTTTCATTGCAACTACTACAATTTTGATTACAATTTTCGCTCATCTTTACTCTCCCCTACTACTTTTAAATTTTCTATAATATTATAAGAAACTATTTTTAATTTCTTAATGTTGCCTTTATCATATTCCTATTAAGTAATATTGTCAATGCTTCAATAATGGACCTAGTCGCTATATCTGCTTTAGCTAAAAGTTTTCCTGAAGTACCCTCTTCTTCTATTATAGCCAGTGATAAAACTGATTCTTCAAACATCGGAATATCATTAAATCCATTTCCTAAACATATGGTCCTGTCTCCACCTAAATCCTTTACTATTTCTTTTTTTGATTGTCCCGCATTCTCCTTTGGAAAAGTTAATACCTTTCCATTGATACCTATACATTCTTTTTCAACAGTTCCATATGTATCAGCTGTTAATATATATATATTTACATACTCCGATAATTTATTTATCAACTCCATTGCCCCATTAATTAATTTTCCATTCACTGCTATGGTACCATTATAATCAAAGACTATATTTTGTACCTCTATATTATCTCTTCCTGGTATTTCATATATTAACAAATCTATCCCTCCACCTAAATTATCCATAAATTCCTTCTAAATATTCTCTTGTTCTATTGTCCTTTGGATTAGAAAATACTTCTTTAGTATCTCCATATTCAACTAGCTCACCATTTAAGATAAATGCTGTATAATCAGATATTCTTCTAGCCTGAGATAAATTATGAGTTACTATTATTATAGTATATTCCTTAGAAAGTTTAAGTAACATTTCCTCTATAATAGCAGTATTTTTTATATCTAATGCTGAGCATGGCTCATCTAATAATAGTACTTCTGGATTTACAGTTAATGCCCTTGCTATGGAAAGTCTTTGCTGCTGTCCACCGGATAATTTCATAGCTGACAAATTTAATTCATTATTTATTTCTTCAAAAAGTCCTACTCTTTTTAAATTATATTCTACTATGTTTTGCAACTCTTTTTTATCCTTAATTCCATAATATATAGGCGCATAAACCATATTCTTATATATCGATAAGGGAAAAGGTGTTGGTTTCTGGAATACCATACCAATCATTTTTCTTATACTATCCTTCTTATACTCTTTGATATTTTTATCTTTAAAGATAATTTCTCCAGTATATTTGCCCCCTTGTTCTTCTAACATTAAATTTAAAGCCATAAGAAATGTAGACTTTCCACAACCAGAAGGTCCAATAATAGCCGTTATCTTGTTTTTTGCAAAATTCATAGACAAATTTCTTAATATTAGTTTATTATCATAGCTAACATTTAAACCATTCACCTTTATTATTTCCATTTATTTATATTCCTTTCTATTCTTGTTTAAAATCAATGAAAAAATATTAATTATAAGTAATAGTATAATAAGTATAGCAGCAGTCCCATATGCTTTTTCCAATGATATTCCCTCGCCTGTCAATATATAAAGATGAAAAGGAAGTGCCATAACTGGAGAAAATATGGACTTTGGTATAGGCGCAAATATCACAACACCTGTTAAGATTATTGGTGCCGTAGCTCCCATAGCAAATCCTCCAGCTAAAAGAATGGCTGAAGTAATATCTTCTCTGCACATTGGTAATATCAATTTAAATATAGTATAAAATTTCGATACTCCCAAAGCATATGAAGCACTAACAATATTAAAATCTATCTCTTTCATTATCTTTTCAACTCTAACTTCAATGTATGGAAATATCATAATCCCCAGTGTTATACTGGCAGTTAGAAGAGATCTATTAACTTTAAGATACATTATTAATAATGTATAACCAAACATCCCTAAAATAATAGAGGGAATACCTGCCATACATTGTATTATTAAATGAATTATATCACTTACTCTTTTATTCTCACAATAAAAAACTGTATAAATAGATGTTGCTATTGCCAAAAAAGATGCAAAAATACACGACAATAGCATTAACAATAAGCTGCCAACAATAGCTGGAAATATTCCACCTTCTGAACCTAATGGTATACCTTTTGGATTAGCGGAAATGAATTCTAAATTAATAGATCCTAGTCCTTTTCTTAATATATATCCTAAAATAAATATAGTAACTCCAACTACAATAATAGTACTCACTGTAATCCATAATTTAAATAGACTATCTTCAATTTTTTCCTTCATAGTATCTCAACCTTTATTTTATATTATTTTTCTTTTTATTACATAGAGAATAATATTAATAATAATTAAAATCATCATAAGCACAAACCCTGAAGCATAAAGTGCATGATAATGCAAACTGCCTACTTCTGCCATTCCCATCTCAAGAGCAATTAAAGATGGAATTGTTTGACATTTTCCCAATAATTTAGGCATTATTGGAGCATTACCTATTACCATCATTACAGCCATGGTTTCTCCCATGCCTCTAGATAAAGCCAATACTGCAGAAGCTAATATACTCCTTTTACTATTGGGTAGGATTACTTTTCGAATCATATAAGATTTAGAAACTCCCAGTGCATTTGAATATGTAGAGTATTCATTATAAATTTTTTCCATGGACTCCTCACATGTAGAAATTATAAATGGTAACATCATAATTGAAAGGACTATTCCACCAGCTAATACAGACTCCCCAGTAGCAAATGAAAATTTTATTTCAAAAAATTTTACAATTACTAATAAGCCAATAAAACCATGAATAACAGAAGGTATACCCGCCAACACATCAATAGTAATCCTAACTATTTTCTTTATTTTATTATTAGTATAATTTGACAAAACAATAGCATTACCTACACCTATGGGTAATGCAATAACTATTCCTATTATTGATACATATATAGTACCTAATATTGTAGGATATATTGATAGTTTGTCTGGAGAATTTAAGGGATTCCATTTCCTTCCTAGTATAAAATCTAATATAGAGACCTCTTTAAAAAACACAATACTTTCTCTTAAAATAAATAATACAATAAAAGAAAGTATAAACAAAGATAATATTGTAAGAAAACATACTATGGATTTAAAAATTTTGTTTTCTAATTCCTTCACTAAAATCACCTCAAAAAAATAGGGGCTTAAAGCCCCTGATATTAGTTAGTTGGTACAAATCCCATTTTTGCAATAATTTCTGAACCTTTATCCGATAAAACAAAATCCATAAATGCTTGTTGTTCAGGTGTTAACTCTCCTTTTTTTACTGCAATAAGAGGTCTTGAAACCTTATATGAGCCATTTACTATATTATCTTCTGTTGGCTCTATTCCATCAACCTTTAAAGGTATAAGTTTTCCTGCATTTTGATTTACCATACCAAAGGAAGCATATCCTATTGCATCTTTATTTTCTATGATCTTTGCAACTAAAGCACCCATTGAAGGAGATTGAATAGCATCTTCTCTTACTTGTACATCTCCCATTATACTCTTTTGGAACACTTCGTGAGCTCCACCACCTAAATCTCTAATAACAACTACTATTTCTTTATGTTCAAGACTTGGATCTAGCTCATCCCAGTATTTATATTCTCCTGAAAAAATCTTCATAATTTCTTCAGTGCTTAAACTATCTTTTAATTTAACTAATGGATTCTCTGGATTAATAGAAATAGTTAAAGCATCTATGCCTAAAACAAAGTCTTTCATATCGCCTATTTTTTCTTTTTCTTCATCCTTTATTTCTCTAGCTAACATACCAAAATCACTAGTTCCTTCTATTACTGACTTAACACCAGATCCAGAACCACCTGCTGACACATAGATGGATATGTTTTTTTCTGGAAAACTAGCATCTACTTTATCCCATGTAGTATTTGCTTCAATAAAATCCGTTGCAATCGCAGATATTACAGGTGCTAAAGTAGATGAGCCATTAAAAGTCATTTCAGCTCTAAACTCATTTTCTTCACTGTTACCTGAAGTAACATCCTTATTTTGGCACCCAATTAAAGATGTAACTAAAACTAATGCAATTAATAATAAGCTAACTTTTCTTTTCATGTTAACCTCCTATATGTATTAATATTAACAAAGTACATAATATAGTCTATATTCAATATTTGGCCATGTCCAATTAATTTAATCTATAATAAAGTATTCATATATAGATAATGTTAATACCATCTATTTTAATTAAACCTAGTACTTTACTTTTTCTTCCCATAAAAATATACTCCTCCTTGTCTTAAACAGCTTTTATTATTTTAACTGTCTACTACAAGGGGAGCATATCAGAAATTCATTCAGATTTATTTTATATTTTAATATCTTAGTATAGCTGCAACAGTGCCTCCATCTGGAACTTTATCTGGATCTACTACATATACTGTTCCACCTCTTGATATAGTAAGAGTAGCAGCTCGATCTATTAAATCTTCGTTTCCAATATCTTGTTCTTCATAAAAATCTACTTTGTTGTTGTCAGGATTAAATCTTCCCCATTGGTGTATTCCATTAGCAATAAACAATGTTTCGATTTGTCCATTATAAGCTTGTGATAATATTTTCTTCAGTGAATTAGACGATAACCCATTTTTCTGGCCTGAAAATTGATTGTACTTTGCTTCAGCCAATTCTTGAATCTTTAAGAATTTAGGTTCCATGATTTCCCAAGCCATCTTTTGTAAATCATCCCCATATAATATTTCTGGATTACCTTTAATAAATTCATCTACTATATTTGGATATCTACTAATTTCTTTGTATATAGGAATTAAATATTCCACTCCTGCAAGTACTAAAGGTATTTGTTCTTTTTTGTTTAATTTATTTAAAGATTCATCTATTGCACGAAAATATCTAGTTAGTTCATTTTTATCAAAATCATTTTCTACGCCTTGACCTTGACTTACAGTATTGTATACAATGGAAGAATTACTTACTGAATTTGCAGTACGGATTTGTAATTTAGTTCTGGGATCATAATCTACTTTCATATCATCTATGTTTCTAGGTGCATCTTCCATTATTATTTCCTTGACAGTTTGTCTAGAAGCTTTAAATAATCTAACTTCATTTTTACTTAATGCTAAAATATAATATATTCCATCTTCCGTAAACAAAGAAAGAAGCGGTTTAGTATAAAATTTATCTGAAATTACTACTTGATCTTTAACTTCAAACGGAAGATGATAATAATCTATTTTATCTGGAGTTATAAATATTGCAAGTCCTTCCGTTTGATTCTGCCAAAATTCTGTCTCATCAATCAGATCACTAGCTGATCGTAGAATATTTCCAACTTCGGATTTGCTTAGACCCATATTAAATAATCTATCCTCAGTTTCTCTAATGCTTTGCTTGTATCGTATTGGATTTTGTTTTATGTCTGCCCCCATACGACAGGTAGGCATATAGATTGATATACACCATTCATCTTCTGAATTCATTAATTCTTTTAGTTTTTCTTTATTTAGTATATCCATTTGTGCCTCCTTTTAAAATTTAAAAAATTATTTTGTTTTATAAGATTTCTCTTTATTAATTTACCCACTAAATAATCCGCATATGTAGGCATTTATATAGATTATTAGTCTATTTATTGAAAAATTCCCAAATGCTCAATTCACATTTGGGAATTTTTGTTTTTTTAATTTTAAAATTTATTTGCCAAGTCAATCAATGCCTGATTGTGAACTCGATATACAGTCCATTCATCCATAGGAACTGCACCAATATTCTTATAAAATTCTATGGAAGGTTCATTCCAGTCTATGCACCACCACTCAAATCTTCCACAATTTCTTTTTATAGCTAATTTAGCTAAGAATGATAAAAGTATTTTACCATATCCTTTCCCTCTCATTTCTGGTCTTACATATAAATCTTCCAAATAAATTCCTGGTCTGCCTAAAAAAGTTGAAAAGTTGTGAAAAAATAGAGCAAATCCCACTGGTTCACCATCATGTTCTCCAATAATAACCTCTGCAGATTTTCGGATAAATAGCGAATCCATAAGTATTTCTTCAGTTGCGACTACTTCATGTAGCAGTTTTTCATAGTCTGCTAATTCTTTAATGAAATTTAAAATAAGTTTTACATCTTTCTCTTCTGCAAATCTAATTTTGAAATGTTCGTTTTTAGTCGATATCAAGTTTTCCATTATTATTTTATCCCCTTTATATTATTTAATATTAACTAATCTTATACCAAACCCCTAGCAAAACTATTCCAGCCAAATATGCCTCCAGTATGAATAAATAATATATTTTCATGTTTATCTAATGTACCCTTTTTAATTTCTTCAACTAATCCATACATAGCCTTACCAGTATATACTGGATCTAAAATCACTCCTTCATCTTTAGCCAATCTATGGATAAATTCTATTTCTTCTTGTCTACTCAAAGCATATCCTTTTCCTATATATCCATCTAAGATATGTATCTCTTCATTACCTACCTGAATTTCTTCACCTGTATATTCTGATATCTCTTTAAGTAATCTAAGTATGACACTTTTAAAATATTCTTCATTATCACATACATTTACGCCATAAATTATTGCATCATTGTTTCTAATACGATTAGCATAATATAATCCTGCATAAGTACCACCAGAACCAATAGCAGTAACTATTGCATCAAATTTAATATTAAACTCATTTTCTTGTTTTAATATTTCTTCCATAGCCTTGAAATATCCTAATGAACCAATTCCGTTAGATGCTCCTTCTGGAATAATATATGCTCTATGTCCTTCCTTAGATAGTTCGTCTTTAATGCTGTTCATAATATCCATTCTGCTATTTTTATATTCTTCAGCAGTAATAAGTTTAATTTTCGCTCCCAATATCTTATCTAAAAAATAATTACCTTCTAACTCTGAATCACCATTTCCTCTAAGTACAAGGTATGAGCCTATTCCAAGCTTTGCTGCTACTGCTGCTGTAGCTCTGGCATGATTAGATTGGATACCACCGCAAGTAATTAAATAATCATAACCATTGTCTAGTGCTTCTCTTACAGCAAATTCTAATTTTCTTATTTTATTTCCAGATATTTCGCTGCCTGTTTGATCATCTCTTTTTATATAGATTTGTTTTCCTAGTTCTTGACTTAATCTTTCTAATTTTTCAATTTTAGTTGGCAGATTAGCAAGATCAATAGACTTTGGCAATTTCATAAAATCTCCCCCTAGATATTTATCTTTCTATTTAATTCTATTATACATATCAGAACTTATTTTTCCAATATATTCTACTAGATTAAACTCTTATTGTAATTAATAAATATTGACTTTAGTTCATTTATATTTTAACATATGTATGTTATAACATTAACTAGAAAATTAGTAAAAAAATGTTTATCTGTAGTATAATTGAGGTATATTCTATTTGTTCTCTAAAAGACACTATTATCTGCATTTATCTAAGAACCAAATATCTCAAAGTCAATTTTGGTTACAATTATCTAATATATAATATAAATATCCTATCAACTAATAGAAGAGGTGAATTCATATGTTTAAAAAGATCTTTCACAGATCTCACTGTGAAGAAGTAGAATGTATTATTAAATATGTAGACCATGCATTAAATGGAGAAAAAATTAATATTCCTGATGTAAAATATCCTATTCATATAGAAATTTTTGAACACTTTCAAAAATTACTTAATAATGAAAAGTTAATGTCAGAATCAACAAAACAAACCCTAAATATAATTAGTTCCTTAAGCAGCTTTGATGTTGGAATGACTCATATTTCCAATCAATTAATAGGTTTTGCTGAGGAAATGGGTGAATTAAGTGAGTCTAACCTTGCAATTGTTGAACAAACAACGGCAAGTATGAACCAAGTAAATGAGTCAATAGATGTGACTTCCGAAACTCTAGATAGTTTAGCAAAGGAATCTCAATTATTGGCTGAAAAAAATGATGAAAGTATGGGTTTATTAAAAGAAGTACAAAATTTAAAAGATAATGTTATACAAGACACTGAAACTATGAATCAAAAAATTAAACAATTAGCCAATCTTACTAATGAGATTGGTAAAATAGTAGATAGTGTGCAAGCCATAGCTGAACAAACTAACCTTTTGGCATTAAATGCTGCAATAGAAGCTGCTAGAGCTGGCGAACATGGTCGTGGTTTTTCCGTTGTAGCTCATGAAATTAGAAATCTAGCTGACGATACCAAACAAAAGCTAGATGGCATGAGGCAATTCGTAAACCATATTCACAATGCTACTACAGATGGAAAAAATAGTTTAGACAGGACCATATCCTCTACTGGACAAATGAGTGAAAAAATAGAATTAGTTTATGAAACAGTAGATAGAAATGTAACAATGCTTAATACTGTAGTTCAGGATGTAAATATAGTCAATGAATCAATGGAAGGTATAAAAATAGCTGCAAATGAAATTAATCAAGCAATGGAATCTTCTAGCTCGGATGCAGAAAGACTTAGTCAGATGACCAATAATATACATGCTGATGCTACTCAAAGTATAGAGTTTGCTAAACAGATATCACAAATAGATGAACAGCTCTCTACAATAGTCAGCCATATGTTTAAAGGCCTAAAGGGAGGAGCTAATTCACTTACAAATGAAGATTTGCTAAAAGTAATTGATAATGCTAAGGATGCTCATAAAAAATGGGTAGAAGTCCTTTATAACATGGTAGATGAATCCCACATATATCCACTCCAAACTAATTCTAAGAAATGTGCTTTTGGGCATTTTTATCATTCGATTCAAATAGACCATCCTGTTATTGCAGAGGATTGGGAAAAAATAGATAAAATTCATCATGAATTTCATTCTATAGGAGATCATGTAATAGATTCAATAAAAAAATCTGATAAAGAAACTGCTAATAAACTATATAAAGAAGCGGAAGCCCTATCAAAACAAATGATAGAACTTCTAGATAATATTAGTAAAAAGATAAAACAACTTATTGAACATAATATAAGTATTTTCTAAGTCTATTTTACTGTAATAAAAAATGCTAATAGATTTAAACCTACTAGCATTTTTATTATAGTTATATTATTGAAACATTAAATCTATAAACTCTTCTTTAGAAATATTACCAAAATACTTTTCCAAAGATTCATTTTCTATAGCTTTTAATACTTCACTTTTATCATACTTAACTTCGTTTAATTTTTCCTGAAGTAATGCTACATCTTCTGTACCAAAGAAATCTCCATAAATCTTAGTATCAGAAATCAACCCGTTTACTACATTAAACCTAATATCTATACTTCCAAAATTAAATCTTTTATAGTTTTGATAATGTGACTTTGGTGACTCCCCATAATTCCATTCCCATGTAGAATATTTTTCTTCAAATAATTTTTGAATATTATCTAAATCTTCCTTAGATAATTTATATTCTTCTGGTTCTAATCCTTCCATTCCAAATATATTTTTAAGCAGTATATCCCTAAATTCATAAATATCTATATCCTGATCTATATAGGGTTTTATATTTGTTACTCTGCTTTTTACTGATTTTACTCCCTTGGATTCAATCTTATCTTGTTTAACTCTTAGAGCATTTGATAAGATATCTAGTTCAGTATCAAATAGTAATGTTCCATGATTTAAAACTCTTTTCTTCCATACTGATTGAGCTATCCCTGAGAATTTCTTCCCATCTAAAGTAATATCATTTCTACCTGATAGTTCACAATTAATACCAAGTTTTTCTAAAGATTTAACTATTGGAATATTATATTTCTTAAAGTCGATTTTCTCCGAACCTACTGACATGGATATAATACTAAAATTAAGATTCCCTAAATCATGATATACTGCCCCTCCGCCAGTTATTCTCCTTACAACTTTAATACCCTTTTCATTTACAAAATCTTGATTCACTTCTTCAATTGTATTCTGATTTTTACCTACTATTATTGCCGGACCATTTATCCAAAGTATTACATAATCATCTTTAAGATCTAAGCTTTTAAAACAATACTCTTCAAAAGCTAAATTATATCTTGGATCATTAGAATTGTTCACTAAATATTTCATATTCTCCTCCTATATATAAAGGTTATATCATTTTCCAATCATTACATTTAAATCCATCAATCTATGTTGTATATCAATTAACTGATTCTTAATTTCATCATATTTTTGAGTCAAAATTTTATTATCAATTATCTTACTAGATTTATCTATTAATGCTTCAAATTGATTATATGCTATTCTAAATTCATTTTCAATATCAGCACGTATTATATCTGGTAATATTTCAACCTTCTGTGTTAATTCAACCTCATCACCATCAATAGTAAAACTATTTCCTATGTCAGGAATTATAGTTTCTATTCCATATAAATGCCCAATAAGAGTAGATAAAGCAATAGCTGATTCCTCTTCTCCATGGACAATAAATACTTTCTTTGGCTTTTTCTTAAATTTATTCACCCAATCAAGTAATACATTCTGATCAGCATGACCTGAAAATCCTTTTATATTGTAGATTTCTGCTCCTACATTAATTTCCTCACCGAGTATTTTTACTTGCTTTTTACCATCAAGAAGTATTCTCCCCAGTGTTCCCTCAGCTTGGTATCCAACAAACACTAAACTATTTCTTTTATCCCATAAATTATGCTTTAGATGATGCCTTATTCTTCCAGCTGTAGCCATTCCACTGGAAGATATTATTACCTTTGGAAATGTGTATTTATTTAATGCCATTGACTCCTCTTGACTTTTTATATATCTTAGATTCTCAAATTCAAAGGGATTATCTCCCTTTAATACAAGAGATCTTGCCTCTTCATTAAAACTACTGGAATTTCTCTTAAAAGCTTCCGTAGCCTCTACTGCCATAGGACTATCTATATAAATTGGAATTTTCATATACTCTTCTATTGATGGATTATACTCATAATATTTATTTAATTGATAAATAATTTCTTGAGTTCTTCCTACTGCAAAGGATGGAATAAGTACTGTTCCTTCTCTCATTACAGTTTTATTAATTATATCTATTAGATTTTCTGTACTTTCTTCAAAACTTTCATGTATAGTATCACCGTAAGTAGATTCTATAACGAGATAGTCTGCTTCATCTATATAATCTGGGTTATTGATAATAGGTCTTCCTGGCATACCTAAGTCTCCTGAAAAAACTAATTTAACTTCTTCATTTCCTTCTTTTATCCATAGCTCTACTATGGCTGACCGTAGTATATGTCCAGCATCCTTAAACCTAATTTGGATATTATCATTTATCTTTATCTTTTGGTCTACAAAATATGGTTCAAAATATTTCAAACTATTGTCTGCATTCTCTATTGTATATAATGGTTCCACAGGTGGTTTTCCTGCTCTCTGCCTTTTTCTATTTTCCCATTCCACATCTGATTCCTGTATCTTGGCACTATCTACTAACATAATCTTACATAAGTCATAAGTAGCATTGGTAGTTATTATCCTACCCCTAAAACCATCTTTCACCAGCTTCGGTATTCTTCCACTATGGTCTATATGTGCATGTGTCAATATAAGAAAGTTGATTTCCTTAGGATCATAGGGAAAATCATTGTAATTTAGTCTTTCTATTTCCTCATTTCCCTGAAACATTCCACAATCCACGAGTATATTATATTTATTAGTTTTCACAAGATAATTAGAACCAGTAACCATTTTTGCTGCACCATAAAATTTAATATCCATGAACTTACCTCCATCCTATTATCTACTATTTGAATCTATTGTCCCTCCTAATATATTCGTCTATATCCATATTTGATATAACTGCATTTCTAACAGCATTCATTTCCTTTAAATCACCAAATAAAATTGTACCAACTATTTTTCCGTTCCTAGTAAATAATTTATGATGTATATATTTTTTATCATCTTTATATTCATATATCTTATCATAATTATCTATGACTCCAGCTGAGAAAAGTTCTATCTCTCCTATTTTCAAGGTTGTAAATATCTTAGGTTGAGTATATTCTAATTCCTTACCTGCCATATTTGCCCCGGCTATTTTACCTTGTTCATTTCCGGCAGTCCAAAGCCCCAAAACCATTCCGTCTACTTCAACTACATCTCCTGCAGCATAGATATCATCTATATTTGTTTTTAAGTGTTTGTCAACTAATATACCCCTATTATGTTCTATTGCAGTATCTCTAACTAAATCTAAATTTGGTCTAATTCCTGAAGAAATCAAAATTGCATCAGATTCAATTTCTCTTTCCCCATTTAGTTTTATTCCAGTGGCTGACTCATCTCCTAATATTTCTTCTGCTTGTGAATCAAGATAAACTTTAATTCCAGACTCGGAAAGTTTCTTTTCTAATTTATTTGATATCTCTTTATCTAATTGCCTATGCAGTAAATATGGTGAATATTCTATTACATTCACTTTTTTACCTAATTCCCTTAATGCCCATGCTGCTTCAAGTCCTAAAAGTCCTCCACCAATTACTGATATATCATTACGTGAATTTATATAATTCTTTATATAGTGTAAATCTTTTAAAGTTCTTAAAGCAAATACCCCTTCTTTATATTTCCCGTTAATAGGCGGAATAAACGGACGACTTCCAGTAGCAATCAAAAGCTTCTCATAGCTTAATTCTTGTCCATCATCGAGTCTTACCTTGTTGTTTTGAATCTCAACATTTTCTACAACCTTCCTAAGAATAACCTTTATATTCTTATCTTGATACCACCTCTCTTTACTTACTAATAATTCCTCTTCTGTAAAATCTTTAGAAATACATTCAGTTAATTTTACCCTATAATAAGTAAGTGTCGGTTCATTACTTATCATTATAATAGTACCATTTTCATCATTATTTCTTATTTCCCTAGCAGCTGCAAGTCCTGTTATTCCATTACCTATAATTAAATATTTTATCTTCTCCATATTATACCTCCTCGTATAATATGTTTAGAAGCACTTTTTATTAAGTCTTCTAAGCATATT
>NZ_JBEBOY010000049.1:0-17166 GCF_040396155.1 Tissierella praeacuta | reverse complement strand
AATGTTTTAACTGCATGGTCATTACTGACTATGACATTATTATACTAGGAGTGATAAATTTGAGTAAATTAAATCTTGATCAAAACTTAATAGAAAGCTCAAGAAATGCAGCTAAAAATATAGCGGAAGAAGTACAAAAATTTATAGATGCCCATACTACTGCTGCAACTGAAAGAACCATAGCGAGGCTTCTAGGAATAGATGGAGTAGATGAAATAGAAAAGCCTCTGCCAAACGTAGTTATAGATAATATTAAAGAAGGCGGCGGATTAGAAAGAGGGGCTGCATACTGGATTGGAAATGCAGTAGTGAGTACAGGACTTACACCTCAAGAAATAGCAGAGAAGATATCAGTTGGAGAAATAGATATTACAAGAATTCCAGCTCAAGATGAAGATAAAATTAAAGAAGTAGTTTATGAAATGGCAAAAAATAAAGTAGCAAAAATTAAAGCAAATAGAGATAGAAGAAATGAATATCTAAATACAATAGGTGAGGGAAAAAAACCATATCTATATGTAATAGTAGCTACAGGAAATATCTATGAAGATATAGTTCAGGCTCAAGCAGCAGCTCGTCAAGGAGCTGATGTTGTAGCAGTTATTAGAACTACAGGACAATCATTACTTGACTATGTACCATATGGAGCAACAACAGAAGGATTTGGAGGAACCTATGCAACTCAAGAAAACTTTAGACTAATGAGAAAAGCATTAGACGAAGTAGGAGAGGAAGTAGGCAGATATATAAGATTATGTAACTATTGCTCAGGACTTTGTATGCCAGAAATAGCTGCAATGGGAGCTAGTGAAAGATTAGATATGATGTTAAATGACGCATTATATGGAATATTATTTAGAGATATTAATATGCAAAGAACCTTAGTAGATCAATACTTCTCTAGAATAATCAATGGTTATGCAGGTATTATCATCAATACTGGAGAAGACAATTACTTAACTACAGATGATGCAGTAGAAGCTGCCCATACAGTATTAGCATCACAATTTATTAATGAGCAGTTTGCAATTAAAGCAGGTTTGCCAGAGGAACAAATGGGTCTTGGACATGCATTTGAAATGGATCCATCAGTTGAGAATGGATTCTTGCTTGAGTTATCACAAGCACAGATGGCAAGGGAAATATTCCCTAAGGCACCATTAAAATACATGCCCCCAACAAAATTCATGACAGGAAATATATTTAAAGGACATGTACAAAACGCATTATTCAATATGGTATCTATTATGACCAATCAAGGAATTCAACTATTAGGTATGCTGACAGAGGCAATTCATACACCTCATTTACATGATAGATATTTATCCATTGAAAATGCTCAATATATATTTAATAATGCAAGGGATCTTGGAGATGAAATAGAATTTAAAGAGGATGGTATAATTCAACGAAGGGCACAAGAAGTGCTTAAAAATGCAGAAGAACTTCTAACTCAAATAGAAAAAGAAGGATTATTCCAAACTATAGAGCAAGGTAAATTTGGTGGAGTAAAGAGATCACGTACAGGTGGCAAGGGATTAGATGGAGTAGCTAAGAAAGACTCAGGGTATTTTAATCCATTTATTGAATTGATGCTTGGAGGTGACAGATAATGGTAGAAATTGCAAAGGTAGATTTAACACGTGTAAAACCATATGGAGATACAATGAATGATGGAATGGTGCAGCTAGGTTTTTCACTTCCAGTACCAGCAGGAGATGAAGCAGTAGAGGCAGCGCGTCAATTAGCTAGAAAAATGGGATTTGATGAGCCAGCAGTAGTATATTCAAAGGATTTGGGAGTAGGTTATACCTATTTTGTAGTATATGGTAAATGTACACATACAGTAGATTTCACTAAAATAGAAGTACCTAAAGTAGATGTAGATGTATTGTCTAAAGAGGAAGTAGAAGAGTATATTAAAGATAATATAAAGAGGAAAGTAGTTATAGTAGGAGCTTGTACAGGTACAGATGCTCATACAGTAGGTATAGATGCTATAATGAACATGAAAGGCTATGCAGGACATTATGGACTTGAAAGATACGAAGGAGTAGATGCATATAATCTAGGGTCTCAAGTGCCAAATGAAGAATTAGTAGCTAAAGCAATAGAATTAAACGCAGATGCAATTTTAGTATCACAAGTAGTAACACAGAAAGATGTACACATACCAAATATGACACAATTAGTTGAATTATTAGAAGCAGAAGGCATTAGAGATAAAGTAGTACTTACTTGCGGAGGACCAAGAATTAGTCACGAATTAGCTAAAGAATTAGGTTATGATGCAGGATTTGGCACAGGTTCTTTTGCAGAAGACGTGGCTACCTTTGTAGTTACAGAAATGGTAAATAGAAAATTAGTATAATTAAGTAAAGATAAAGCTCAGGCTTTTATTTCCATTATGTTGGAAATAAAAGCCTGATTTTTTTAATTGTATAAAGTGATACATAAATGATATAATCTATTTAAGGATAAACGGAGAGGAGAATCTAAATGGATGAAAAAGTTTATGATTTACTAGAAAAGCTCTATGTTGAAGTGCTAAATGTAAAGACAGAACTGAAAGAAGAAATCCATAAATTAAGGATAGACTTAAAAGATAAGATTCAAGGATTAAGGACTGAACTGAAAGAAGAGATTAAAGGAATAAAGCCAGAATTAAAGGAAGAAGTTGAAGGAGTAAGTTTTCCTATGGCAACAAAGATAGAGTTAGAAGAATTAAAGGCTATCATGGCAACTAAAGAGGAGCTTGAACTTGTTCCTGAGGAATTAAGAGAAAAAATTCAAGCGGTATATGATGAAGTAAAGGAACTTCGTCATGATTTAAATACTATGGAAATAATTGCGGCTAAGAATGCATATGATGTCGCCTTGTTAAAGGCAGCAAGATAAAAGTTCAACGGAGAAATTAATATAGGTTTTCTATTCTAAAAGAGAATGGAGAACCTATTGACATAATTAGGAGGAAAAAATGATTTCAATCTTATTTATATTAAAAACCATATTATTCATGAATATCACTAATATTGAATTTAATAGAATTCTAATATTAATTATCACATCAATGATTACAATAGGATTTATATCTTTGATTAAGCAAACAAGATTGAAATATAAATCTACAATCATTATTTTATTTTATGGGCTAATATCCTTTATAATGTTTGTAGATGCAGTTTATTATTCTCAATTCCACGCATTACCTTCTATTGCCATGTTAGGACAAGCTAAACAGCTTACGGCAGTTGGAGATAATATTAAAAGTTTAGTAAATATAAAAAATCTATTGATGATATTAGATATACCTATATTAATATTCCTATCATTATATTCTAAGAAAATTAATATAAAAAATAAAAGGGAGATATCTCCAATTGGTACTCATATTATTCTTACAATAATGGCATTTGCAATAATTTATGGAAATACAATTGGACAGATACAAGCATTAATGGCACAAGAATTATACTTTTTTCATATATCAGATATAGCTAAGAATATAAATAAAAAACAAAAGAATATTGATTTCACAATAAAAGATTTAGAAGAGATAAAGAATAGGACTGATTTAAAAGATGGTAAACTAACAGGAATAGGTAAAGATAAAAATCTTATAGTATTACAGGTGGAAGCCTTACAGAATTTCGTAATTAATCTAAATTACAATAATCAAGAAATTACACCAAATTTAAATAAATTAATAAAGGACAAGTCCTCCCTATATTATAATAAATATTACCAATTAATAGGTAGAGGCAATACTTCTGATGCAGAATTTGTAAGCCATAACTCTCTTCATCCATCATTGGAAGAACCTAGTTATATTCAATATGAGAGCAATAGATTCTATGGTATTCCTTGGTTGCTTAGAGATAATGGATATACTGTTTGGGCAATGCATGGATATAAAAAAGAATTTTGGAATAGGGAAAAGGCCTATGTAAATCAGGGATTTCAAAGATTTATCTCTGAAGAAGACTATGATTTTGATGAAATAATTGGTTTTGGTATAAGGGATGAGGATTTCTTTAAGCAAAATATTGGATATTTAAAGGAATTAGACAGTGTAGATGATAATCCATTTTATGCATTTATTATAACCCTTACATCCCATTCACCATTTAATATTCCACAGGAATATCGTATGCTAAAAATTAAACCAGAACATGAAGGTACTATATTAGGTGATTATTTACAATCCATACATTATGTAGATAAGGAAATAGGTAAGTTTATTGAAGAATTAAAAAAAGAAGGCTTATATGATGATACTGTAATAGCAGTATATGGGGATCATTTTGCAATACAAAGCGGAGAAAAAGAAACAGATAATATGATGACAGAGCTATTAGGATATAAATATGATTATGACACTATGATGAATATACCCCTTATAATTCATGTACCAGGACAGGATATAAATGAAACTATTTCCACCGTAGGAAGTCCTATGGACTTTTATCCTACTATATTAAATATAATGGGATATAAAAATGAAAAAGGACTAATGATGGGTAAGGATTTAACAAATTGCAAGGAGGAAAACTATGTATTTCCACAGACTTATTTGTTAAAAGGTTCATTTATAGGAAAAGATGAAATGTTTGTAATGGCAAGAGATGGACTATTTGACCATAGTAAAGTATATGATTTAAATACAAGGGATGAAATAGATAAAACTAGATTTCGTTCAATGTATGATACAATTATAAAGGAAATCAATAAATCGGATTTCATTCTAAAAAAGGATTTACTAAAGTATTATATAGATAACAATGGTGAAATAGATTTAAGCATTCTAACAGAACCAAATATATTAAAAAAGAAAAAAATAGCATCCTTTTATTATAATTCATTAGAAGAACTAGATAGGGCTTATGACAAAGGATATAGAGTATTGGCTGTAGATATAGAATTAACTGTAGATGATGGAATAATTCTTTTGAAGGACTGGTACTGGTATTATAATAATCTCTTTGAAAACCCAAAGGATAAAAGGTTAACTTTAAAAGAATTTAAAGAATTAAATATGAAAGAAAATAAGACTCAAATGACAATAGAAGATCTTATACAATGGATGGAAAAACACAAAGATGTATATGTAATTCTTCGTCATGGAGAAGCAGAGAATGAAGTTTTTGTAAAGGCATTTAAAAACTATCCTGTTCTTATAGATAGATGTATAGTAGAAATAAAAAACTTCCGCCAATATCTAACTGTCACATATAGAGGGTTCAATAAAGTAATATTAAATCCAATAAAAGAAAATTATACAGATGAAGAAATATTGGACTTTGTTACAATGCATCCCCATGTAGGAGTAATTCTCAATAAAGAAAGAGCAAAGACGGATTTAACGAAGATATTAAAGGAAAAGGGGTTGCCAGTTTATGTAGATAATGGAGAAAATATATTGCATAAAAAGAGATAAGTAACAAAAATAGTGCTTTCACTATTTTTGTTACTTATTGTGTTTCTCTAAAGATTTTGGATCATTTTGCCGATAGATATATTTAGAATTATATTTTGGGAGGGATCTTATTTCATGAAAAAAAGGATATTTTATATGTTTTTAGCAATAAATTTAATACTTAGCATGTTGCCTCAGGGAATTACCTATGCTTCAGGGACAGATAAAAGTATAATAACAAAAGTATATACAAATAAACAAACTATACTTCAAGGAGATAAGGATATAGATTATGATGTATTGTACATATATATAGAACATGAATCTGGTTATAAAGTCGACAATAATAAATTTGATTTAAAAAACCTACATAAAGCGGTAAAGATTATTGTTAATGGAGAAGAAGAAAATCCTATTGATTCAAACGGTAATTTTAAGTATACCATAGACTATAATAGTGATCTGAATAGGATAGAGATTAAGGTAAAAGAAGAACAATCAAATCCTACTCATTTAAAGCCATTTATTCTTAAAGAACATAGCTATTACAATATTTATATACCAAATGGATTTTTCTTGAGCCAAGAAGGTAATAGTGGTGTAATTAATTATACTTTTACTACAAGGGGTGAAGGAGCGAATATTATAGACAGGGGAATATATAAGTTTGAAATAGCCAATAGCCCTATAGATAGACCACTTTTAATTACGGATTTTACACCAGACAAAGATAATATAGAGTTTAGTATTATAGGATATAATTTTGCTGAAGATATTAAGCAATTAAGATTTGTAAGAGAAACTGACAATAAGACAATTACAATACCTAAAGGCGATTTAAAATTCCATGACGTAACAAAAATAACAGGCGTTATAAAAGGTAGCACAAAGTCTGAGTTTGCAAAAATTGATGGCGAAGAATATGAACTATTTAAAACCAATGCAGGGGTCTATGACATCTATATAGATTTTGAAAGGGGACAATCTACATCAACTCATAAAATAGATCAACGATTTATAGTAAAAGATAGACCTAAGGTAATGGATACAACTCCTAGAAATGGAGAGAGGTATTTTGAGCCAGAGCTATTATATAACAAATTTACCAATCCAGATGAAGAAGGGCATTATATAAAAGTGGTTTTTGAGGATATAGGTAGCACATTAAAGATAATAAATACTATAAATCATAGAATCCAAGTCAATGTAATAGGAGATAAAACTAATTTGGTAGATGAAAATAAACATCTGGTATATAAAAGAGAACTATCAATAAGTCAACATTCAACGAATAGATTTAGTATTTATATACCATTAGTTGATAAACTAGATGATGGCCAAAGATATGAAGTATTTATACCTGAGAATTCTGTTGTAGAATATTCAGATATAGAGACTGAGAAAAATAGATCTTATAGATGGACATTTAATACAAATTATTTTCCCAAGGCAGAAAGACTATATGAAGGCTCAGTACCAGAATTCTATGATTGGAACTATCCAATAGTAATAGATGGGGCAATGTTTCACGGAAATACATCTGTAGAATTTAGAAACATGAATGGAAAATATTATAGTTCTTCACGTATAGATATTAGAAATAACAATAGTACAATATATGTATATTTACCAAGAGATAGAAGGCTGCCAGTAGGAGTCTATGATATAATAATAAATAATGGAGATTCTTATGAAACTGAAATTGTTTATGGAGTATTTTCTGTAGTCAAGGAAGGTGATTATGTTCCTAATGAAGAATATAGAGTGAAAGAAGATAGGTCCATTGGTCTTGTAAAGGAAACAATAGGGACAAGTAAGGATGTAGTAGAATTAAGTTCTAAATATACAGATAGGAGTTATGTGGAAATAGATTTAGATGAATTAATGGGTTCTGAAACCTGGGTAAGAAGTATAGAATATCCAATATCCTGGAGTGATATTCTATGGGAACTTGAACTTAAATCCAAATGGGCAAATGCCAATATAAGAGGTCTAAAACTTAATAACTATTACGATGAGAAATATATAGAGCTTAGAGCGGGCAGAGTTGAACCAAGTATGTCAGATATATTAAGGAAGAAATTAGTAGGAAGAAGTATAAAATCAAACTTTATAGAAGTGTCAGGAGCTAATTTTGACTTCACTAATCTAACAATTGAGATACCATATTTTAATTCTGATGGCAGCAGATTAAGGATTTTAAGATATGATGAATCAAATAGAAGGTTTGAAGATATTCCATATGTAATAGATTTAATAAATGGAAAAGTAAGAGGTATGAGCAGTAAACCAGGTATTTTTGTAATAGTAGAATAAGGGGTGATAGTGTGAAAAAAATTATATCAATATTTTTAGCAGTTATGATAGTTATATCAGGACTTCCAATGGGGGATTTAGTAGCCTTTGCAGCAGATGATGATCCAGCAGTAGTAAAGAATGTAACTGTTACTAGAACATATAAAGACATAAATCAAGTTGGAGTAATGTTTATCGAAGTAAATGGTACTAACTTAAGTAAGCTAGGGAAAAACCCTGTAATTGTAAGAGATGAGATAGGAAATCCTAGTGCTCTTTCTACTATAGTAGAAAATGATTATAAATTGCATTATAAGATAGAGAACCCTAAAGGAATATCAAGAGTATCGGTAAATGAGAATGATTATGATATTAATTCAATACAGATGCCTATTATTACCAGTATAGAACCACTCAATAGGATGGTTAGTAATGCAGGGAAACTAACTATCAATGGTAATGGATTTAAAGATAAAGCTGTTGAAATAAGATTCATTAGCGGATCTGGACTAGATAATTCTAATATAGGATTTAGGGAAGAAGAAGGGGAGAATGGAGAGAAGATAGAAAAGTTAATAAAAGGCTTTTTGCCGAATACCGTAGGTGGTCCTTATAGATTAGAATTTAAACGAGCTGAAGGAAATCTAATTATAGAAGATAATTATCCTAATCTATTTACAGTATATGGTGAACTAGGTATTAGTGATGATATTACCATGGTTCCAAATCAAGGACCAGCTGGTACTGAAGTTAAAATAAAAGGTAAAGAGTTAACTAAGCAAATGAGTGCTTTCTTTCTAAAGGATATTGATGGAAGTGATCCCTACACAGTTGATAATAGGGGAATATTTGTATCTTATGGTAAAGTAGAAGATGATGAAAGCAAAGATAAAGATAAAACCATAGATGTTTATACCCTAAGAGTACCACCAAAACTAGAGCAAGGTAGATATTATGTAGTTCTAACCAATGATGTAAATGGTGAAAGTGATTTAGAAGGAAAAATTATAAGCAGAAAGCTTTTCAGTGATAATATATTTACTGTTATCGACAATAGGGATACTATTTCCGTAACTGATGTAGAACCACCAAGAGGACCAGAAACTGGAGTAGATGCTATAATACAAGGAAGATATATAGGAACTTTAAGCCCAAATGTATTTACTCCAAATGATAATAGTAAATTTGAAATGGCAAAAATAGATCCTGCATCAAATATCTTAAAAGTTGATTATAATCCCAAGAATGTAGGCGAGTCAATAGGTAGATACAAGCTTATAGGAGGAAAAGAAGGGGTAGATGTTACTAAAATAGAAAGAGAAATAACAGTTTTCATAGGAAATAAGGCAACATTTAGGGAAGGCTCAGTTTTTACTAAGGATATGGACAAATTAAATATTAAGGTGTCTTCCATAAACTTACAGGATGGCGAGGACCCTGCTAAACCCGTAAAGGTTGATGTAACAACAACAATTTATTATGAGGAAAATGGCGAAAAGAAGTTAGTAATAAGAGAAGAAGGCACATGGAAGAATAAATTTATATTTCAACCGATAAATTATAAACCTAGAATAACTAGTATCATTCCAGATATAATACCTGTAGATGCAAATAATAACATAGCAGATAGTTTTAAGATATCTATAGTTGGTGAGAATTTCTTAAAATATAGATATACAAATGATAAAGGCGAAGTAAAAGTAAAACAGCCAGTTATTGATTTAGGGGGTCAGATAATTTTAGATCCTAATATAAGTGAGGATAAAGTAGGTAATCCTAAAAGAATTCCAGTAACGGATATGAAGATTTTTAATAAAAGTGGAGTTGAAATAGATGGTACAGTAGGAAATGATTTAGGGAATAAAATACTTGTAACAGTGCCTAAGGGTGAAGCTATAGATCCTAATATTATTGATATAATTAGCAGATTGATAGTGACCAATCCTATAAAAAATAATCAGGATATAGAAGATGATGATCCAAACAAGCATTTAGGGCTTAGTGGGGATGGTGAAATTAAGTTTATTAAAGTTACCTCTGATAAGACACCATTTATTACCAACGTAACTCCAGATACCATAACTACATCTGGAGAAAAGGGTATAATTATTTCAGGGCAAAATTTTGCTGAGAAGTTTACTCTATATATGGATGGAGAGAAAATAACATCAGCCAAAAGAAATGGTACAGGTACTCAAATAACCTTTGATGCCCCACCTAAACCTGAAGGTTATGTACAGCTTATAGTACAAAATGACGATGGTGCATTGGCAACTTACGATAAGTTATTATATGTAAAGACATATACAGACCCTAAAATAATAGATTTCAATCCTAAGAAAGGTACAGCAAATACATTAGTTGATTTAAAAGGGCAAAACTTAGTTCCACCAAATCCGTTAGTAAAGGAATTAGATGGTATAGGGTTTATGAAATTAGTAGGAACAAGGGTATTTATAGGTGGTAAGGATATTAACACATATACAACAAACAACACATTAGAACCATATGAAATACCAGCTGATAAACCATTAATATCAGCAAGAGACAATACTATAATACCATCAGACTATTATCATAGTATTATTCTAGAAGATAATGGCACATATTATAAAATATATTTTGATACAATTTCAGGAAAATACTATTTAACAGATGGGGACAAGGATGTATATGAGATAATAGCAAAAGAAGATAAATTATTTGGTAAAAAAGGTGGGGATTCAGAACAAGGTATAACGGTAAAAAATAAACAGATAGAACTTGATGGGAAAATATTAGCTATTACTGAAGTAGAACTTGATGGAAAAACATTAACTATAAAAACACCTTATTCTACAGAGGCAATTAATGGAGTAGATACCATTACAGGAAATAGAGTAAAAGTAACAAATGGAAATGAATTATATTTTGAAGTGCCTCCTCAACCAAGGGAAGGGTATTATGATATAGCCATAGTAAATCCAGATACAAAAAAAGATGAGAGAAAAGGAAATGCAGGATTCTACTACTTCTTCCAACCGGGAGAAGAGCCACCAAAGATAAAGGATATCGAACCATCAGAAGGATCCACAGAGGGGCAGTATGATATATTTATCGATGGTGAAAATTTTGTAGATAGAGGTACACCAGACCAAAAAACTTCTGTAATCATAGGTGGGATAGTAGTGCCATCACAGGATATAGAAGTATCACCAGATGGAAAAACAATGAAAGTAAAAGTACCTAAATATCCTGGAGACTTATCCAACGAAACGGATATGGATAGGAAATATGTTAATGTTGTAGTAATAAACCCTGATGGAGGCTCTGATAGAAGAATAAATGGATTTGCATATATAATTCCAATATCACATCCTCAAATAACTAAATTGATTCTCAACAAAGGCTCTGCAGCAGGTGGAGATATAGTCACTATAGAGGGACGTGATTTTAGATATTTTGAGCCATTTAGAGATGCTAACAACGATGGGATTTGGAATGATGGTGAAACTTTTACAGATAAGAATGGAAATAAAAAATGGGATGATTTAAGGAAGAAAGATGTGTTTGATGATTTAAAAGATGATTGGGATAACAATATTCTTCCTATTTTACCAACAGTATATTTTGGGGGCAAGATAGCAACTATAAAAAGTTTCACAGCTTCAACTATTGATGTAGAAGTGCCAAAGGGAGTTAAAGGACCAGTTGAGGTATATTTAGTAAATAATGATTATGGAGTATCCAATAAATTAACATTTACCTATGAAGCATCTAATCCTAAGATTAACTCCATTACACCTAATACAGGTAAAAAACAAGGTGGAGATAAATTAGAAATATTAGGAGAAGGATTTATTAAAGGGGATATATCAGTATATAATGATTTAAATTCATTACCTCAACTAAAAGAAATGGTACAGATTCAATTTGGTAATCCAAATGACGAAAATATGACTAACGTTAACTTAACCTTAGATAACCCGAATTCAGGTAGAATAAGAGATAAAGTTGCTCAAGCTAAAGCAGGACAATTAGAGTTAAAGTATGACGCTTCAGGTGATGATGTAAAACTTAGTATGACTCTAACAGACAATAATATAAAATATACGGGAGAAGATATTCCATATAATGATCAAGAAGTATTCATCCCTTTAAATTTATTAAAAAATGATAAAGGTGAAAACTATAAAGGAAACGAACTTGTTCGAATTAGATTAGAAAAGATTGAAGGGGCAAGTAATACCTTTAGAGTAAGAGTGGATAGAGGATTTTCACCAAAAGCTACTGTGTTAAATCAAGGACATGTAAATGCAGTTACACCATCCTATTATACAATAGGAGATGTTCAGGTTCAGTTAATAAATCCAGATAATGGAATTGCTACAGGAAAGTTTAACTATAAAAATCCAGATAGTAATCCTAAGATAACTAATATTCTTAGAGATGGACAGGAAGGATACAAAGTGGATGATGGAAGAACAATAGTTGAAGTAAATTATTTAGGTGGAAACACCTTAGAAATAATAGGTACGGATTTTAGAAAGCCAGTTAAAATTCAAATTGGAGAGATATCTATAAATGCTGAAATAGAATATCAACCAGAGGACCAATCAATATCCAATAGGCTAATATTTAAAATGCCAGCAGTAGATAAGAAATATATTGGAACATACAATAGAGTAGTAGTAGAAAATGAAGATGGTGGAGTTGCTAACTCAGAGCCTATTTTCATTAAGTTCATATCTCCAGAAAGTACAGGATTAACTATTACAAAGATAACACCAAATTTCGGACCTACAGCAGGGGGGACTACAGTAACCATAGAGGGTAAAGACTTTAGAGAGAAAATAGATGGTTTCCCAGATGGTAAACTTAAAGTATATTTTGGAGATGGCTCCAAACAAGTACAGGTGCCACAAGAGAATATAATATCTATTACCTATGATAAAATCATAGTAAAAACTCCACCATATACAGCGGGGCCAGCAACTGTAAAGGTTGAAAACCCAGATGGAAATATAGCAGAACTACAAAATGGATTTACCTATGTAAGTAATCCTAAAATAGTATCAGTTGTTGATCCTGAAAATAATAAAAAGGTAATAGAGACTCTATCTGTAGAAGGTGGAGAAAAGGTAAAGATAATAGGTAGTGACTTTATGCAAGGCGCAAAAGTAGTATTTAATCCAGTATTAAAATTAGTAGATGATAAAACCCAAGGAGCAGGAGAAAGAATTACAATAGATACAAAAGAATATATACTTGAATCTGGAACGGAGGGTATAGAAGTTGAGGTAATTAATGGACAAACTATTACTGTAATAACTCCTCCGGGAAAATTAGACGATAAAGGTATAATAGTTATCAATCCAGATAAGGGAGCATCAAATGTATATAATATAGGATATGGAA
Source organism: Tissierella praeacuta (assembly GCF_040396155.1). GTDB lineage: Bacteria > Bacillota > Clostridia > Tissierellales > Tissierellaceae > Tissierella > Tissierella praeacuta_A. The sequence continues at coordinate 4,058 of NZ_JBEBOY010000049.1, read as the reverse complement.
CACCAGAAATAGATGCACCACTTAATGTAGAAGCAGAAGTAGTATTTGATCAGTTCATCAAAGTTCATTGGTCAGCTGTAAAAGATGCCTTTGAATATGAGATATACATGAGCGAAGATGGCGGAAAATTTGAGTTCATAGGCACAACAGAGTTAACATCCTATGTGGTACAAAATATAAAATCTCGAACAGAGTATCAATTTTTAGTACGGGCAATAGGAAAATACGGTACATCAAAACCAATAGACGAATCAAAAAGTAATTATGTCACTACAGGCAGAGGAGTAGGACCTGAAGATGAAGATGGCAGCCCGGGAGAAAATACAGTAATAAACAGAAATGGTACTGTAGCAGACATTATCATAGGTTCTGAAGATTTTACTAGTAAAGGAATGACAATAGATTTAACTAGAGGAAATCTTGCAGGAGTAAAAGATATAACAATTAGAATTCCTGCTGAGATTGTAGTAAATTCTTTTGGAAATATAAAGATTCTAGGAAAAGACTATACAATGGAATTTAGTCCAAATATATTTAAGAATTCTACTATAGAAAGTAATAAAAGAAATTCCGATGCAGGGGTGGTATTTAAGGTATTTACCTATAAAGGAAATGTAGATATAAAATCAGGAGATTCAGTATTAGGAGAGTTATATTTACTAGAAGCAAATACTTATGTAGGAAAAGATACAGCAAAAATAGATTATTTAAATGGAAATATAGGATTTACATTGGATTATGATATGCAAAAAGCACAAGCTCGTAGGTCAAATAGAATTCAAACAGTTAGATATGATGATAATGCTAAAGTATGGATGCCAATTAATTATCCTAATAGGCTTGGATTATATACTGTAATAGGAAGTAGGAGATAATATGAAAAAAATAATATCTGTTGTATTAATGATGCTGATAATTGGAAGCTTTGCTACTGTTAATGGAGTAAGTGCAAAAAATATATTTCAACAAGGGATTGTAGAAGGGTATTTTATAGAATATAATAAAAATAATATAGTCATAGAAGAATATGGAGGAGATATCTATAAATTACCTATGGTTAAAGATGTAGCTCTAGAGATAGATGGTCGTGCCGTAAATATTACTGATTTTAAAAAGGGAATGGAAGTATATATTGAATTACAAGGCAGAAGTGTGAAATACATGGATGCATATTCTGTTGATATACCTGGATATATACAACCTGGGGAGAAAGTAAGAGTGGGAGTAATCAAAAGAGTTGACAGAGATCAAATCCAAATACAACTACCAACAGGCAAGGAGGAAGTATATTTTACTTCTCCTGCCACAGTAATTACTAAAAATAAACAAAATACCAATGCTAACTCTCTATATATTGGCGATAGAGTTAAACTATACTTTGATGAAATGGATACATCATATATTAGCAGATTAGAAATAGAAGGAAGTTCTATTTTAATTAAAGATTTATATAGAGGAAAGATTACAGTAGTAGATGAATTAGAGGATGTAATAGCTCTTGAAGAAGTAGATGTGTTTAGAAATGGTAGTTGGAAAAGCCTTGATAAGAATTTAAGACTTCCTTATAATTCAGACCTGCCTTTATATGTAGGAGGACAAAAAATTAATTACAAAAATCTGAAATACTATAAAGGTAAAACAGTTTATATGGCAATGAAAGATTATTTTGGTAAGGAAAAGATAGAAAAAATGGTAGTAAAATCTCAATATGAAACTGTTTTTTCTGATAAGATAAAGACAGTTACTCAATACGGTTCACAATTAGAGTTAGGAAACAATAAAAATATAAAATTCCACGATGGAACAATGATTATAAAAAGTGGCAGATTAGTAGACAATTATAATCTAAATCCTGAATCTGATGGTTTAATTATAGCAGATGGTAGAGGTAGTGAGCTTTCAGCTGATGTTATATATGTATATAATGAAGATATAAATAACTCTAATATTGGACAAGACCATATCTATGTTGGAAGGCTAAACACTATATTACAAAATAAGTTATATCTAAAGAATTTCTTCTTATTAGATAAAAATGAGTGGGAGTCCTTTAGAGAAGAAAAAGAATTATTTTATGATAATGATACCTTTATATATGATATGGAAAACAAAAAAGCAGTATCTCCTAAAGAATTTTTCTCAGCTAATTTCTCTGTAGATGAAGATAATACGAGAAATAGGAAGCCAAGAGATTGGTATGGCTATATATATACTGATGGAGATAGAGTTTCAGTGGCATTTGTGAAACAGTCCTTAGATTCTCTATCAGGTCAAAGAACAACCATAGGTGTAGTGGAAGCTAGTCCAGTACTTGATAGTTCAATGGGATGGGCAGTTAGACTAAAGGATGTTAAAAACTGGAGTTCAAGGAATGAAGAGTGGATGGCAGCCAATGCTTCATTAAATTTATATTTAAAAGAAGCAATGCTTATAAAAGATGGAGTAAAGGTTAATGTTGAAGATATTAAAGTAGGAGATAGATTGTATCTTGTAAGAGATAGTAGTATGGCTAAAGTAATTATCATTAAATGAGGTGTATCATGAAAAATAAAATTCTTTTAACATTATTAATCATAGCAATATTAGTACCAAATCAATCTTTTGCTACGCCTCTAGAATATGTAGGTGGTGTACAAAATGAACATCAATATGAAGAAATAGTCTTTATAACAGGGAAACCTATAAAATTTATAGGAACATATAGTGTATCAGAGAAATTAAAGGATGATGAAGAAAATATAACCTATAAATTTACATTAAAGAGTGAGGATACAAGTTTAGAGGGAAAATTAGATAGAACAATAACCTATGGAACTAATTTATCTAAACATACAAATGTAGGACAGACAGTAGGAGAAACTACAGTAGATAAATATAAAGAAACTATAAAATTTGGTAAAGATACTTATACTTTAGTGGATTATCAATTTTCAAAGTCTGATATAATTGATGAAAGGGCTGCTTCAGATTTTTACTCTGGTAATATAAAAGGGAGAAAATACTACGAATATAATAAAACCAAGGGAACTGTCATAATAGACATTACTGGCGGCAATGTAGGATATGAAAATTTCTGGGGAAGCACAGAAACACAGATAATAAATCATATGATAACAGTAGATATGAAGCCAGATGAAGATAAAAAAGGAAGTTCCTGGCAAGGTTCATATAGCCATCAAGTGTCTGATAGTATGACTAAGTCCCTTAGATACTCAGAAAACGATGCGAATTTTTCTAGTTTTCATGGAGGGCATATTAGAATAACCAATCAATCTGTAGTGTCGAAATATGATTATAAACTTCCTAAGGCAAATGGCAGTATATCTTTAAATCAAGATATGGTACCAAAACTAGAAAGACTTATTGTACCAAAATTTAGAGATGTAAATGGACACTGGGCTGAGGAAAATATAAAGAAATTATATTCTCTTGATGTATTTGAAGGTAATAGTGATATATTTGGTCCTAATACACCAATGAATAGGCTGCAGTTTACTAAGGCAATAATGAGGGCATGTGATATTAGAACATCAATATTAGAAACCAAAAAAAGCAGTAGTCGCAGGAAAAAAAATATACCTCCTGAGATATCATACTTTACTGATATAGATATTGCACACCCAGATTATCAATATGTAAAGGCGGGAGTAGATAAAAAAATAATCACAGGAACATCTAAGAAACTATTTGAACCAAATAAATCTCTTACAAGAGCTGAAGCCATAACTGTTTTAGTTCGTGCATTGGGGTTTGAAAACAGAGCACCAAATCCAGGATATATGACGTCTTTTTCTGATGATAGAAATATTCCATCTTGGTCTAGGGATAGTATATATATGGCTAGGGAAATGCATATAGTAGAAGGTGATGCTATGAATAGAATAAACCCAAACCAACAGTTAACAAAGGCAGAAGCCTCCACTTTAATAGTTAAATTCTTAGAATTTCTAGAAAAAGACTTGCAAAAGGATTATAGAGAGAATATAATTAATTTCTGATATTAAAAGCAATCTGGTAATATGTCAAGAACAAATTTTTAAATAAAAGAAAAGAATATA
>NZ_JBEBOY010000048.1:0-17772 GCF_040396155.1 Tissierella praeacuta | reverse complement strand
CACTGTGTAAGATACAGTGATTTCAAGCGTTATGAATTATGATTAACGCTATATATTATATATATGGAGGTGTCAAAATTGTTTATAGACAAAAGCTTAAAGCAATATGCATTAGATACCAAGAGCAGTGATCCTACACCAGGTGGAGGAAGCGTATCTGCTTATGTTGGAACATTAAGTTCTGCTTTAACAAGCATGGTTGGAGGATTAACATTCTCTAAGAAGAATTATTTAGAGTTGTCAGAGGATGTAAGGACTAAGATGGAGTCTAATGCTAAAGAGTTAGAACAATTATTTGAAAACCTAGCAGATGATGTAGATAAGGATACCAATGCTTTTGATAAGGTAATGGAAGCATTTAAAATGCCAAAGGATACTGATGAGGAGAAAAAAGTCAGATCACAGGCAATTCAAGAAGGATATAAAATTGCCTTAGAGGTTCCATTAAAATGTGCTGAAAAATGCCACAGAGTATTAGAATTACAAGATGTATTTGCAAGATATGGAAATGTAAATGCAATAACTGATATTGGAGTAGGTGTATTACTTGCTTATTCAGGATTAGAAGGCGCATTGTTAAATGTAACAATTAATTTAGGTAGTATAAAAGATGAAGAATATAAAAAGATTATTTCTGAAAAGGTATCTAGTTTATTAAATTCTGCTAAAAATCTAAAGGAAAAATCTTTAGCAATTGTTTATGAGAGACTTAATGGATAAGGAAGTTCTTTAATATTACTTTGGTGAGGAGAGAGGACATGGAAAATAAATATATATTAGCAGTACCTAATTTCAGTGATGGAAGAAGACAAGAGGTAATTGATGCGATTTCTGGTACTATTAAAAATAAAGAAGGAGTAAAACTAGTTACTTGTGAACCAGAACATGACTTTAATAGAACAGTTCTAACTATAATCGGTGAGCCAGCTCCACTTAAAGAAGCATTATTAGAAATGGCAGCAAAGTCATATGAATTAATTGACATGAGAGAACAAGAGGGAACGCACCCAAGAATTGGTGGGCAAGATACTATTCCACTATTTCCATTGGCTAATATAAGTTTAGAAGAATGTAAAGAATTAGCTGAGGAAATAGGAAAAGAGTTGTTTGAAAAACATCAAGTTCCTATTTATTTCTCAGGAGAAAATGCTAGAACTGAAGATAAAAAAAGTATCTCATTTATTAGAAAAGGGCAATATGAAGGTTTAAAAGCTTTACTAGAGGATAGCAATAATCCTGATTATGAATCTAGAAAACCTGATTTATCAGCAAATGGAAAATTAAGTCCACAATATGGTGCTACTATTGTATCAGCTGATAAAGAAGGATTAACAGCTTATAACGTATTTTTAGCAACAGAAGATGTAAGTATAGCTAAACAAATAGCTAAAGCAGTAAGAGGACCAAGTGGTGGATTCTCAACAACTAGAGCAGTAGGAATAAAATTCCCAGAAAGAGAAGGAGTAGTTGTATCTGTAAATATGTTTGACTGTGCAAATACACCACTTTATAGAGTATTTGAATTAGTTAAACTTGAAGCTCAAAAATATGGTGTAGCAGTAACAGGCTCAGAACTTGTAGGGCCAGTTAAATTAGAATACTTATTAAATAATCTTACTCATTATCTAGGATTACAAGGATTAAAACAAGAGCAAATATTAGAAACACATTTAATGTTTTAATTTAATGATAAGACTGTCCGTTCAGTTACTTGATATGGACAGTCTTATAAATGAAAATGATAATATATTTGAGATACAAGGTTATGCATTTTTACCACTAACGAAAATATTGGGAGTTCCAGATGCTCAAGTTGCAGCAGCAGCTATTCCAACAGGGATTACAGAAATGTTTATACCTGTATTAACTATTGCAGATAAGGTATCCCAATTACATGTAAAAACAAGATTTTTTGTAACAGTAGTATCAATGGTGCAAATAATATTCTTAGCGGAATCCGTTGTAGTAATTATGAATACTGGACTTCCGATAAAGTTTAAAGAGTTAATGATTGTATTCCTAGAAAGAACCATTATTGCAATGCCATTTGCAGCATTGTTTATGCATATATTGTTTTAAATAATACATTTGTTTGAAGATTTTATAGTTATAATTTGACTACTGACTTGACAGATACAAGATTTTGTTGTAAACTATAAAAATAATTGAATAAAGCCTCACTTTTACAGGTGAGGTAGAGGCGCGGTATTTAACAGTCTTTAGTGGAGTATGAGAAAATAATGATACTAAGGAGAAGGAAATATCGCCGAAGCTTGTAATATTCTCAGTATTACTTGCTGGGGCTACAGTTAATAGCTGTAGGACTGTCTCAATAAACTTTCCCAGTTTATTGAGTTGTGCTATCTCATTTTGGGAAAAGGAGGGGAATTAGGTATTACTATGTTTATTAGGACCTGAGTCTATCTCAGGTCTTTTTGTTGTTTTAAATAGCATGACTCGTATAAATGGCAAGTTTGACTTTAAGTTAGAATACTAATAAAAATTAAGACAGCAGGAGGAAGAACTAGTCATGAGAAAAAAATTATCAATACTAATCACAATAGCTTTATTATCATTAATGGTTTTAACAGGATGTGGTACAAGCAGCAATGTAGAAAATACGAAGGTAGTAGAAGAAAGTAAAGTATTTAGAATAGGTCTTGAAGCTGGATATGTACCATTTAATTGGACACAAATGGATGATTCCAATGGTGGTGTTAAGATAGATGGAGCTAAAGAATTTGCAGGGGGATATGATGTAGAAATTGCTAAGAAAATTGCAGAGGGATTACGAAAGGAATTAGTTATAGTTAAAACTGAGTGGGATGGTCTTGTACCAGCATTGACTTCTGGTAAAATAGATGCAATTATTGCAGGGATGTCACCAACAGAAGAGCGTAAGGAAACCATAGATTTTACAAATAATTATTATAAGTCCAATTTAGTTATGGTCGTTAAAAAAGGTGGAAAATATGAAAATGCTAATTCCATTCAATATTTTAAAGGAGCTAAGATAACTGCTCAATTAAATACATTTCATTACTCAGTGATTGACCAGATTCAAGATGTAGACAAGCAGCCAGCTATGGATAATTTTACAGCAATTAGAGTTGCCCTTGAATCAGGAATCATTGATGGATATGTTTCAGAGCGACCAGAAGGTATTAGTGCTGAAACTGCCAATGCTAATTTTAAAATGATAGAATTTACAGATGGCTTTAATACATCAGATGATGATACAGCAGTAGCTGTAGGTGTTGCGAAGGGCAGTGAGTTAACTGAAAAAATCAATGAAATATTAGAAGATATTACAGAAGAAGAACAAACAGCTATTATGGATACTGCTATTAAAAATCAACCAGCAGCTGAATAAGGAGGAGAAATATGAATTTTGAGTCGATATTAAAGATTGCTTTAAATAATGGACCAATGTTTCTCCGTGGAGCTGGTATGACACTTTTTATTTCCATAATCGGCACTGTAGTGGGATCTGTCATTGGTTTATTAACAGGAGTTGTGCGTACAATTTCTATATCTGAAAATGGAGTAAAGAAAATTATTTTTAAATTGATTAATATTATTTTTTCAATTTATATAGAAGTATTTCGTGGAACCCCTATGATTGTACAAGCTATGGTAATTTATTATGGGTCTGCTGCTGCATTTGGTGTAGATATGAATAGAATATTTGCAGCTATATTTATAGTATCTATTAACACAGGGGCTTATATGTCAGAAATCATTAGAGGAGGTATTATCTCCATAGATAAAGGACAATTTGAAGCCGCTGAAGCTATAGGGATGAACCATATTCAAACTATGGTTTATGTCATATTGCCTCAAGCAATACGAAATATTTTACCTGCACTTGGAAATGAATTTATAATTAATATAAAAGATACTTCAGTTCTTAATGTAATTTCCGTAACTGAATTATATTTTCAAACAAAATCAGTAGCAGGAAATAACTTTAAATATTATGAGTCGTTTTTTATAGCATGTACTCTCTATCTTATAATGACATTTACTATAACAAGAATTTTACGTTTTATTGAAAGAAGATTAGAAGGTCCTGAGAACTATGTTAAATATACAGGTGAAATACAAGTAGAAGGGACTATAATCGGTAAAAGAAAAGAATGTAATGTTAATCAATATTAGATGGGGAGGGAGAAAGATGGAAAAGGTCATTGATATTCAACATTTAAATAAATCCTTTGGAACTCATGAAGTATTAAAAGATATTAATTTTTCAGTAAATAAAGGAGAGGTAGTTTGCATTATTGGTTCATCTGGTTCAGGCAAATCAACACTTCTTCGATGTGTAAATCTTTTGGAGAAACCAAGTGGTGGAAAAATTATTTATAAAGGAAAAAATATTTTAGATGATAATCATAATATTTACGAATATCGTACAAAATTAGGAATGGTATTTCAACAATTTAATTTGTTTAATAATCATAATATTTTAAACAACTGTATAGTCGGTCAAGTAAAAGTGTTGAAACGTTCAAAAGAAGAATCAGAAGAAGTAGCTCTTAAATATTTAAAAGTAGTTGGAATGTACCAATATATTAATGCAAGACCAAAGCAATTATCAGGGGGGCAAAAACAGCGTGTGGCCATTGCTAGGGCACTTTCTATGGAACCTGATGTTATGCTATTTGATGAACCTACATCTGCTCTTGATCCAGAGATGGTAGGAGAGGTTCTTAAAGTTATGAAAGAACTTGCTGAAACTGGACTTACTATGTTAGTAGTGACCCATGAAATGAGATTTGCAAAGGAAGTAGCTGACCGTGTAGTATTTATGGATAAAGGAGTTATTGTAGAGGAGGGAACACCAGAGCAAATCTTCAACAATCCAGTTGAGGAACGTACGAGGGAATTTTTGAGACGTACCTTGTAATAGCTATAATAATAGGAGATATTATAAATAGTAATGTGAAATCTGTATTTTTATTTAGATATAGAATTCATATTACTATTTTTATTTATAAGTATCATACCTAATTCTATATTTAAATTAAATTTTTATTGGTTTGATAGATGGAAATAAAGCATATAATAGAATTTGGGGCTGGTGTTTTCTTGATTTACTATGTGATTGATGATATGCTTTTCATATTAGTATGAAAAATATGAAAATAGGGGGAGTGAAAATGCCATTACCAAAAGGTAAACATATTTTTGGAACAGTCAAGGTAGGAGAACGAGGACAAATTGTAATTCCTAAAGAAGCAAGAGATATGTTTGATATAAAACCGGGAGACATTTTATTGGTTTTAGGAGATGAGGAACAGGGGATTGCTATTACAAAAGCAGATGTTATGCAAGAAGTTGCGGTAAAAATCCTTAAAGGGTTAGGAGGGTTTAAGCTAGATGATAAATAATATGACAAAATCCTTTGGTGTGTCAGATGTAGGCTTTATTCTCTTACTCATTGCAACAATTGGCGATTTAATTATACCTTTTTTTCTTGCTACATTTTGCAAAAAGTATAATCATTTGACAATGGTAATGAGTTTGTTAGGTAATCGCAATTCACCAGTACATTTAATATATAACTTGTGGCTTATTTCTGCGGGAATTATGCTTATTCTTGGCAGTTTAAAATTGTATGTAATATATTTGCCTGCTTCAAATATACTTTCAAAAGTATTGCTATTTTGTGTAGTGATTTATGCAATTGGAGCTTGCATATTATCTGGTATATTTTCAGTTGGAGAAACAAAGGAACTTACAACTCTACCTGAAAAAATACATGGGTATGGCTCTGTTTTGGGATTCTTTGTTTTAACCTTTGTTCCTTTGATTATTGGGATTGTTTCCATGCGTTCAAACGAGGTAGTTTGTAGTGTTATGTCATTTATATTTTTTGCTTTGACTATACTATTTTTTGCTTTGTTTGTAATGGCTGATAAGACAAAGTTTGAAAACACTATAATTTCTAATGAGGGAATATGGCAAAGATTAAGTTTGCTTTGTATGTATGCACCGATAATTATAGTTTCATTTAAAAATATATTTATGAAATGAGGTGCTGCAATACGCCGATAACCTATAAAAATGTAGCATTTATGCAGGATTATCGGCGTATTCCTTATTCCTGTCGGGCATAAAATCACAATTGGCGAGGATAGATTTTTCTACTATTTTTATACATTAATACTTCAAATTAATATCCTATTTTTAAATCAACTATATTAACAAGACTTTCCTTGTTAATATATCTTTTCATATTTTCATAAGCAATTTCATATCTTCTTCTAGCATACATTTCTGAGGCCCAAGAGTTATGAGGTGATACGATTACACTATCCATTTCCCATAAAGGATTATCTGCTGATAAAGGTTCTATTTCAAAAACATCTAAGGCAGCTTTTTTCACTTTACCAGATTTTAGATTATTAATAAGTGCCTTTTCATCTATAATACTTCCACGAGCAATATTGACTAAATAAGTTCCGTTTTTCATATTAGCAAAAACATTTTCATCTATAAGATGATGAGTATTATCTGTATAAGGAGCAGCTATTACTAAGAAATCACATCGAGGAACTATATGGTTTATCTTGTCTATACTAAAGCATTGATGGAAATGGTCTGCGCTTTTTCCACTAGAATTAATTCCTAATATTTTAACACCAAATCCTTCTAGTCTTTTGGCAGCTTCTTTAGCTATAGATCCAGTGCCTATAAATCCTATAGTCTTTCCATAAAGCTCTAGAAGGGAAGTATCCATTTTCCATATTTTTTTAGTTTGCTTATCATAAAATTCTTTACTATTTTTTATCATTTCTAGAATTTTAAGTACTATCCATTCAGCAATTGGTATGCTATAGCCACCCCTATTATTTGTTAGAATGATATTTTTCCCTAGAATTTTATCTATTGGTACCTGATTAATACCTGCACTTAAAAGCTGAATCCATTTAAGATTTGGGAATAGACTTATGTCTATTTTTTCAAATGGATCAAAGCATACCATTAAATCTACATCTTTTATTTCATCAGAAAAGACGATATTCCTTTCATCCCTAAATATTATTTCATAACCTAGATTTTCTAGGTTTTTCATTTCATCATCTTTGTACTTAAAAGTAATTAATGCTTTCAAAGATATTCCTCCTTTTTAAATCAAACAGTATTTTTCAATATCGCTGATTAAGTTTTATAATTTTAATAGATTATTTCTATAAACATAATAAAATTTACATGAAATACCTATTTTTATCTTTAGTTAATATAAGGTAATATTTGTATTTTATAAACAATGTTTTGCTTTTATAATAAAATTGAAGTTTAAATATTTTCTATCTATTAGTTTTGTGAGATAATAGTTATTTATTATTTCTTATTTGAAATAGGTTTGTTTCTTAATTATATAATGATATAGTAATACCCATTTTTTATAAAGGTAATCTTTGTTTTGAATTTTGAACTAATAGTAGAAAAATGTTGCAAAATGTCAAGTTTTTTGATATATTTATTATGTTAAATAAATATTTGCTCTCATATAATCTCGATAATATGGTTCGAGAGTTTCTACAGGATAACCGTAAAATATCCTACTATGGGTCAGGATAACAGATAATGCTACAAAGGTAGAGTTCATTCTAACCTTTGTTTTCGATTTAAAAAGACTGGAGTTCTTTCCTATAGGAGAGAACCCTAGTCTTTTGTTATTATGTATGGTATTTTATTATCTGAGAGCAATGTAAAGGAGAGACATAAATGGATTTACTAAAGGATTTACTTGCAGCATTGAGTGTTATTCTTAATGGATTACCTCAGGGACTTTTAGCATTATCATTTGGATTTGCATCTGTGCCTACGGCTTTTGCATTTATCGTTGGTGCAATAGGATGTTTAATTTTAGGTGTAGTAGCACCAGTCTCATTTCAGGCTGAAACAATTACTTTGGCAGGGACAATGGGAAAAGATATGAAGGAACGAATATCAATGGTCATTTTAGGTGGAGTAGGTATGACTATTATAGGTATATTTGGTTTTCTTGAAAGAATTGTAAGTTTTATTGGACCTGCAATTACTAGTGGAATGATGGCAGGTGTAGGTATTATGTTGACACGTGTAGCTGTGGATATGGCAAGAAAAAATAAAATTGTTGGATTTAGTTCAATTGCAATTAGTTTTATTACCTACATGATTACAAAGGACTTAGTGTATACAATTGCAATTTCAGTTATTGTAACCAGTGTTATGGCAATGATTTTAAAGCAAAAATCTGATATCAATATTACTGAAAGAGAAAAAATAGTTTTTCAAAAGCCTATTATAAATATTTCAGTTATTCGTGGGGCTTTAGCAATGGTATGTTTAAATATTGGAGCTAATATTGCTTTTGGTAAGATTACAGGAAATATTGCAAATGTCAATGTAAACATAGACCACTTATCTATTGTAAGCAGTTTAGCAGACCTTGCATCGGCATTATTTGGCGGCGGACCTGTTGAATCTGTTATTTCTGCTACAGGAGGTGCACCACATCCATTAATGTCTGGAGTTTTAATGATGAGTTTAATGGCTATAATCCTATTTGCAGGATTACTTCCTAAAATGGGAAAATATATACCTAGTGAGTCAATTGCAGGATTCTTATTTGTATTAGGAGCAATTGTAACAGTTCCAGATAATGCTGTGGCTGCATTAACTGCAACAGGTATGCCAGGAGGAGCAATTCTTGGAGGAATAACCATGACAGTAACAGCAATAACTGATCCATTTTTAGGCATGTTGGCAGGAGTTATATTTAAAGCATTTGCAAGTATATTGGGAATGTAATATATAAGGGGGATTAAAATAATGGAAAACACATATTTTATTGAGGTAGCTGGAATAAGGCGTGAACTGCCTATTATACAAATTAATGATAAACTTAGTATTGCAAGCTTTGTAATACTGGGAGACACTGAAATAGTCTGTGCATCGGCTCCTGAAATTGTAAAGAAATTACCTGATGTTGATGTACTAATAACTGCAGAGGCAAAGGGAATTCCGTTGGTATTTGAGATGTCTAGACTGTTAAATATGAAAAAATATATTGTGGCTAGAAAAAGTATTAAACCATATATGAATTCACCGATTATAGATGAAGTCGTATCTATTACTACGCAGAAGAAACAATTATTGTGTCTAGACGAACAAGATGCAGAATATATAAAGGGAAAGAGAGTAGCTATTATTGATGATGTAATAAGTACAGGAGATTCCATCAAAGCTCTAGAAAGAATTGTAGAATCTGCAGGTGGTATAGTTGCTGCTAAAGCTGCTATACTGGCAGAAGGAGAGGCAGCAAATAGGAAAGATATTATTTTCTTAGAGTATCTCCCACTTTTTGAAGCAGAATAATTTATTATAGTGATTTTAAATAAATATATAGGCAATGAAGATTTTTAATTAATTAGAAGTCTTCATTGCTTTTATTAATTAGGTAGGCAGTATATTTTATATATGTCAAGGAACACTAGTATATAATACTTATAATTTTGAACTTTAGATTGGACGGTGGTTATATGGAAATCAAAGAAGGTATAATGGTGCCATTAGGTTATGGAAAGTTTGCTCGTTCTGATAAAATCATTAGTTTAGAACCTATTGAAGATGATCGTGGACCAGGAAGAAGAACAGTTGTATATGTTGAAGAAGTTAAATCACCTATAATAGCATCTAAAACTGAAAATTCTATATTAGCAAGAATGGTGGAAATACCTAGAGAAGAACTTGAAGCTTCTGCTGCATTAGAACTTTTATATGATATAGGTGATAGTATTAAACAAATAGGTCCTATGCTTAGAAAGAGTATAAAAAAAGAAGCCAATTTTGACCTTGATAGAATTGAAAAACGTATAGATGAGATTATTCAGCATGAAATTGAATTTGATGGAATACATTAATTATAATTTACAGGTACTAGGTTAACAACCTAATGCCTGTAAATTATTTTTTAAGTTCTCAATTTCATAAACCAATAGATTTAAGAATAAACCTACATCTGTAACAATACCTATAGTTTGACTACTTCCCCTATCACATAATTTTGTAACTACAGCAGAATTAATATCTACACATATCATCTTAATCCTTGCAGGCAGCATATTTCCACTAGCAATTCCATGGAGCATAGTGCCAAGAACTAATACTATATCTGAATTTTGTAAATGATTATTATAGGCTTCTTGAGCCTTTATCATATCGGTAATTGTATCTGGCAAAGGTCCATCGTCTCTTAAACTTCCTGCAAGTACAAAAGGAGTATGGCTTTTAACACATTCATACATTATACCTGAATGAAGTACTTTAGCTTCTACAGTGTTTTCTATTGATCCATATTTCATAACTTGATTTATGGCTCTCATATGATTTCTATATCCATTATGAGTTACTTTGCCTGATTTTGCACATACTCCCAAAGAAGTACCAAAAAGGTTTTTTTCTATATCATGAACTGCAAGGGCATTGCCAGCCAGTAAACTAGATATATAATTTTCCTTAATGAGCTTTGAAAGATAATAATCTCCACCTGTATGAACTACTACAGGACCTGCAACTATGGTCATCTTTTTATTATCATAAAATAATTCAGAAGCCAAGTTTTTTATAAGAATATTATTCCTTCTTTCAGAGGATACTGAGCTATTCATAAAATTAAATGAATTTTCCACTTTATCATCATTGTTTTTTATTATTTTGATGCCTGAATCACCGCATACTACCATATCACCTTGTTTAATATCTCTTAATTTTTTACATGAAGCACCTTGTTCATCTATTACTATAATTGCATCCATTCGTTGGTTTTGTACTTCTATCCATTCATTGTTATAGAAAACTAAGGTTGTGCAATTTGTAGTTGAATAGAAATCATCAGGGACATGTTTATCTTGCTCTACCTTTTTCAACAATATATTTTTAGTTTTATTCTTATTTCTTAATTTATCTATTTCCATTTTGAAATCTCCTTTCACTATTTAACAATTTAAATAACTTCTTTCAGTATTGAAACTTAAATTCATTTACTTGATATACTTGTATGAATTTGGTCCTAAGGGACACCCCCAATGATAAATTCTATATTAAGGTTGGTGCTCATTGCGTTTGACCTACCTACAGTTCACTACGTTCACTGGGTTAGGTCATAAAAAAACCTTCGTCCCAATACTGGGACGAAGGTAATTCGCGGTACCACCCAAATTGATTAAGTAAAATTTAACTTAATCCACTTGAAGCCTATAACGTTGGCGAAACGGACAAACTTTTCATTTGCAGCCTAAAGGGTGGGTTCAAAAGAAATAATCTTAGAAAACCTTTCAGTCGGTGAGTCTTCCTTCCTTTTAGAATCTTTCTATTTACTATTCCTCATCATAGCTAAATATTTATTTAAAAACTATTATATGAACTATAATAGAATTTGTCAACTCTTTTTTAAAAAATATTTTCATTGAATATAATGGAAAAATTGAATATCAAAATTTAAGATTAATATATAAATAGTATTTAAATCCAAAAAGAGTAGATATAATCTAGAATCTAACCTATCAGTATAAATATTTTTAGTATAAGAATTATTTGAATATGTCTAAAGAAATATGGTTTCCTAATTTTACCAGGTTAAAAAATAATTGGAAAAGGTTCTTATAAAAAAGTAGTGTTTGACTTCTATAGGTGCATAAGAGGTTATGTCTTATAATCAATATATGGAGATTAAATTGAAAAATTATACAATGGGTATGAAATATATAGTATAATACTAAATATATTCTATAAGGAGGGAATAAAAATGGGACTAATAAAAGCAATTAGCTCTGCTATAGGAGGCTCTCTTGCGGATCAATG
The DNA here is from genome assembly GCF_040396155.1 of Tissierella praeacuta. Taxonomy (GTDB): domain Bacteria; phylum Bacillota; class Clostridia; order Tissierellales; family Tissierellaceae; genus Tissierella; species Tissierella praeacuta_A. Next base: position 5,916 of record NZ_JBEBOY010000048.1, on the reverse strand, counting down.
GTTAGAAGTAATTGAACCTAATGATATGAGTGATAATACTGTATTTACATCTGGTATAACAGTTAGAAAAGATGATAGAAGAGGGTCAAATAAAAGAGGAACTGAGAATACAGTTTCAAATGGATCAATAATTCATGTATATCCAAATCAATTTATGATTCTAGTAGATGGAGGAAAGATAGTAGATTATACAGCAGAAGAAGGATATTATAAAGTAGATAATTCATCTTTACCATCCTTATTTAATGGAAGCTTCAAGGATAGCTTAAGAGAGTCATTTCAACGTGTAAAATACGGTGGGGTTACACCTACTGTTCAAAAAGTATATTATATAAATTTACAAGAAATAAAGGGAATAAAATTTGGCACTCCAAATCCTTTAAATTACTTTGATAACTTTTATAATTCCGAGTTGTTTTTAAGAACCTTCGGAACTTATTCTATAAAGATAACTGATCCATTACTATTCTTTAAGGAAGCAATTCCTAGAAATAAAGATAGGGTAAATATCGAAGATATTAATGAACAATATCTATCAGAATTTTTAGAGGCGTTACAATCAGCTATGAATCAAATGTCTGTTGATGGAATCCGTATATCACATGTTCCATCAAAGGGTAGAGAATTAAGTAAATATATGTCTGATATATTAGATGAAGAATGGAAAAGAATGAGAGGTATGGAAATCCAATCTGTAGGTATAGCTAGTATTTCCTATGATGATGAATCTAAGGAATTAATTAATATGAGAAATAAAGGAGCTATGCTAGGGGATCCATCTGTAAGAGAAGGATATGTACAGGGTTCCATTGCTAGAGGAATGGAAGCTGCTGGTTCAAATGAAGGAGGAGCTGCCACTGCTTTTATGGGCATGGGAGTAGGGATGCAAGGAGCAGGTAATTTTATGAGTGCTGCATCTCAATCTAATCAAAATCAAATGGCACAGAAACAAAATTCACAGAATCAAACTCAAAATACACAAAAAAGCCACTGGTTCTGTACTAATTGTGGTGCCCAGAATTCAGGACACTTCTGTTCAGAATGTGGAACAAAGAGAGCTACTCCATTACAATGTTCTAACTGTGGTTATAAACCAACTGAAGGAAGTCCAAAGTTTTGTCCAGAATGTGGAACAAAATTTTAATTAGGCTTAAATATTTGGTAATTAGAAAAGGGGAAAGCTATGGCTACTAAAAGTTATAAATGTCCAAGTTGTGGGGCAGGAATACATTTTAAACCTGAACTTCAGAAATTTAAATGTGATTTTTGTTTAAGTGAATATACTGAAGAAGAAATTGAAGATATATATAAGGAAAAGGACAAAGAAGAAAACGAAGAAAAGCATGAACATCATAAGGAAAATGGGAAACTATTGTCTTATGAGTGTAATAGCTGTGGTGCAAAGGTAGTCACTGATGATACTACTACTGCTACATTCTGTTATTATTGCCATAACCCAGTTATAATTTCAGATAGGCTAAAAGGTAACTTTCAACCTAATAAAATGATAGCATTCTCTATTGATAAAAAGAAGGCAAAAGAAAGGTTTTTAAATTGGGCTGAAAATAAGAGATTTGTTCCCAATGATTTTTATGGTGACTCACAACTGGAGAAGATAACAGGAATATATTTACCATATTGGTGGACTGACTGTAAAGTTGATATAGATTATATAGGTGAGGCAAGAAATATTAGAGTATGGAGAAGTGGAGACAGAGAATTTACAGAAACCAAAAAATATCAAATAGTGCGAAGGGGCCAAGTAGATATAGAGAATGTAGGGGAACTGGCATTTACTAAAATAGATTCTATTCTTTTAAATGGTATAGCTCCATATAAAGAAGATGAATCTATAGATTTCTCTATGCCTTATCTCTCAGGTTTTTTTGCAGAACAATATGATATAGAAAGAAAAGATGTAGTTCCTAGAATAGAAGATAGAGTTAATAAATACTCAAAAAATTTAATAGACGAAACCATATCTGGGTTTAATCTAGTAAATGATATAAGAAATAATTCCAATATAAATTATAAAGATTGGAAATATACTCTTTTACCTGCATGGATATTAACTTATATCTATAAGGGGAAGACATATGTATATGCTGTAAATGGTCAGACTGGCAAATCTTTTGGAGAACTTCCTTTTAATAAGAAAAAGGCATTTAATGTATCTATAATAATATTTGTGATAACAATTATTTTTCTTTTAATAGGAGGGATACTGATATGGTAAATATAACTAAAAGATTAATGAGTTTAATATTATCTTTAATATTAACCATATTTATTTTTAATCCAGTTTCTGTAGTAGCTGAAAAGTCATTAGTATTTGATGATGCAATGTTATTTACTGAAGATGAGAGAGTTAAATTAGAAAATGAGGTAAATAGTTTATCTAATGACTATAATATGGATATAGTTATTGTAACCACTAATGATACTGAAGGAAAAACATCTAGGGAATATGCAGATGACTTTTTTGATTATGGAGACTTTGGAGTAGGAGATAACCATGATGGAATATTATTTTTAATAGATATGGATAATAGAGAAGCTTATATATCCACATCTGGTATAGGAATTAGATATTTAACAGATGAAAGAATTGAAAGAATACTAGATAATGTATTTGATAGTGGCTTAGGCGATGGGGATTATTATGGAGCTGCTATGGAATTTTTAAAAGGTACTAAGGGTTATCTTGAGTCTGGAATTCCATCGGATCAATATAATAAACCTGAAAAAGTTAAAAATAAGTTAACATTTGCTGATGTAGTAATTAGTGTGATTGGAGGGATATTGACTAGTAGTATATTTTACTTTACTACAAAATCAAGATATAAAACTCCAAAACCTGCAAATCCCTTTGCCTATAAAAAGAATAGTTTTGTGAATTTAACTTCAAATGAAGATAAACTAATAGATACTTTTGTAACACATAGAGTCATTCCAAAACCTACTGATAATTCAAACTCTTCCAGTGGAAGAAGTACAACTCATACTTCTTCTAGTGGAAATACTCATGGTGGAGGAGGACGAAAGTTTTAATAGTTATTGATTATAAATCAATGTATTTTATGGACTAAGAATAAATTTTAACATGTTCCCCTTAAGGTAGACAGATGAAATATGAAAATCTATTTACTTTAAGGGGAATTTGTATAAATGAGGTATAAATGCTAAAAAATATTCTCTAGTCAATTAGAAAACAATCTTAAAATAGTTGGATAATATAAAATTAAAATTGAAATAATGGTAGAAAAAGTTGCAGTAAAAGCTATGAAAGTTGATAATATACTAAGGAATTTTTCTTTCATAAATAAACCTCCATGGGGTATAGTAATTAAAAAAGAAGAAGATATAAATTTAAGTTTGTAGCTGTAAAGCACAACTTTAATTTAAATAAAAAATTCCTCAAGAGATAAGTAAAACATAGATTTAAAGTATAGCTAGATATTTTATTATAATATATTAATTATAAAAAGAAGTTTGAAATTTTGGGATATAATATTTTATTAGGAGTGGAAATTATGCGTATTTTTTTAGCTATAGAATTTACAGAAGAAATAAAAGAATATTTATATAATGTTCAAGAGATAGTTAAGCAACATAGTGCTAAAGGTAATTTTACTAACAAGGGAAATTTTCATTTGACACTTCGATTTATTGGTGAAGTGAAGGAAGATGAATTAAATAAATTAAAAGAAGCCATTGATTACATATCATTAAATCAAGAAAACTTTAAAATAGTTTTTAATGAAATTGGAGAATTCCCTAGAAAAAACAAAAAAATAATTTGGATAGGATTGCAAAAAAATAAGTCATTGGATTTATTATATTCAAATTTGGAAGATAGATTAGAGATTTATGGATATGAAAAAGAACAACGAAGATTTGTTCCGCATATAACCTTAGGTAGGGAAATAATCCTTACAGAAGAATTTAATATGCTAGAAAAGCTAATTCAAGTAGAAAAGAAAGAAATGACTGTAAATAAGGTTTCCATAATGGAGAGTACAAGAAAAAATGGTCAATTAACCTATGTTCCAATTTATATAAAGGAATTTAAACCATAGAACTCAAAGACATGGAAAATGCAAATATTTGTAGATTGAAATAATGCTGAAAATTTGGTTAATTGAAATTTTTTTAAATTTTTTTTCAAAATCTTATTGACAGTAATATTTTATCGTGCTATATTAGTTCTTAAATATAAAAAAGATTGCAATCTAATATTAAATTAAATTAAATTAAATAATAAATACTAAGATGAAGAGCGAACTATTAAGAAAAATCAATTACAGAGAGCTGGGGTAGATGAGAGCCAGTATTGATATAATAGGGAACAATCACTTCTGAGTTATATGGCTGAATTAAGTAGGTTATATCGGTGGACTCCGTTAAAAAGTCAGGGTTTAATAATTGAACCTAGTGAGTTAATTATCGTGAGATAATTATAAGGTAGAGTGGTAACGCTATAACTGGCCTCTATATGTATGTATACATATAGAGGCTTTTTTAGTATCAATTTTTCTTAAAAAGGGAGGCATATATATGATTATTAATATAGATGAAGATGGGATTATAAGAGAAAAAAATTACTTTGAAAATTAGGAGGAAATTTAAAATGAATAGAAAATTACTAGGAGTATTATCTTTGATTTTTATATTAAATGTTCTTGCAGGATGCACATCTAAATCCGCAAATAATCAAGCTAGTGAAGATACAATAAAAGTTGGATTGAACTATGAATTATCAGGTGATGTTGCAACTTATGGAAAGAGTTTAAGTGATGGATTGTTACTAGCTATTGAAGAAATAAATCAAAATGGTGGAGCACTTGAAAAACAAATAGAACCGATTAAAGTTGATAATAAATCAGAGGATACAGAATCAGCTAATGTTTCTACAAGATTAGCCACTAGAGATAAAGTTGTAGCATTACTTGGACCTGCTACATCTGGTAATACTAAAGCTGCATCACCTGCGGCAATGCAGAATAAAATCCCTTTAATATCAGCTTCAGCTACAACAGATGATGTTACAGTAGATAGCAATGGAAATGTAAGGGAATATATATTTAAAACTTGTTTTAGTGATTCATTCCAAGGTGTTATGATGGCAGAATTTGCTTTAAAAGATTTGGATTTCAAAAATGCAGTAATATTAGCTGATAGTACATCTGATTATGCTAAGGGACTTTCAAAAGCATTTAAAGAAACCTATATAAAATTAGGGGGAAAAGTACTAGCAGAAGAAGCTTATCAATCTAAGGATACAGATTTTAAAGCAGTATTAACAAACCTTAAAGGATTAAATCCAGAAGCATTATTTATACCTGGTTATTATGAAGAAGTGGGCTTAATAATTAGGCAAGCAAGAGAATTAGGATTAAATGTACCAATACTTGGCGGGGACGGATATGAATCACCAAAGCTTACTGAAATTGCAGGAAAAGACGTTTTAAATAATGTGTATTACTCAAGTCACTATTCTCCAATGGATGAGGCAGAAGAAGTAGTCAGATTTAAAGAGAATTTTAAAGCAAAATATGGCAAAGAAGCTGACGCTTTCAATGCATTAGGATATGATTTAGGTTATTTTTTCAAAGACGCTCTAGAAAGAGCAGGAGAAGTAAATCCAGAAAAGTTAAAAGATGCTCTCGCTTCAACTAAGGATTTTAAAGGAGTAACAGGAACAGTTTCAATAGACGAAAAACATAATCCAGTAAAATCTGTGACAATAATAGAAATGAAGGACGGAGTTCCAACATTCTTAAAGAAATTGGATCCAAAGTAGAATAAAATGAACAATGTCTTTAAAAATAGGATTTGAAGACATTGTTCCATAAATTTTATAGAAAGACCAACTATAAAAAGTCAAGGAATAAAAGAAAATAATTTAAGAATTTT
>NZ_JBEBOY010000047.1:0-19314 GCF_040396155.1 Tissierella praeacuta | reverse complement strand
CGTAATTCTATTATATATTATTTTTTCTATACGACAACTATCCTAACACATTGGGGTTATAACGTTGTTAGATTTCATAAAATTGATAACTATCATAATGGGTGTAGCATTTCCTGCATTTTTAATTAAGGCAATCAAAGCACAAAATGATGATACAACATTAAAATATACCGTTTGGGCTTGCGTTAGTTTTGGAATTGTCGTGCTTACTCTAGTGGCGTTACATTGATGTACGGACTATAATTGAGTAGGATTATGTGCAATAGATAAGACTAGAGAAGATTATATAAGAGTTGATGTCACAGTTCCAGGAGAACGATAGGAGGTTGAGTTTTCAGCTGATGGTGATATAGTAGCTAAGAGATTTAAAAGTTTTATAAATGTAGAAAGTGAACAAGCTTTAAAATATTTATTCAAAAATTTTTCAGATTAATATCAAATCAGTACTTATAAATAAATATATAGTAGATGGAGGCAATATTTTGGATAATATTATGGATATGTTAAGGATTGTAAGTATGTTTATATTAGGTATTGGTGGTATTATTACAGGGATATTAGAAATTAAAAAGAATACTAAAAAGCCATTGCCAATAATTTTATGTTGTCTTGCAATGGGTATAGGAACTATAGGGTATTTATTATGAATATAATTTACAGTTTTAGCTAGGACACAATCTTAATAAAACACGACATATCTGTAAAGTTAGGTGACATTTGAGCTAGTGGATAACTCTTATAATCCGTAAAAGGAGGAAAACAAATGTTTAAGCAATGGAAGGGATTCTTATCAGGAACTATTTTTACTTTAGTAATCATGGCATTGACTGGCACTGTTTTTGCTGCTGTGACAGGTACAAGTATAACTGTATGCTATGATAACATAAAAATTCTTTTAAATGGTAAGGAAATAGAAATAAAAGATGCTAATGGTCATAAGGTAGAACCGTTTAGTTATAATGGCACGACATATGTGCCAATTCGAGGAGTCGCAGAGTCATTTAATAAGATTGTTGAGTGGGATGAAGATTCGAAACAAGTTATAATATATGATACTGAAATTGATAAGTTTTGGGATACCTTAGTTAGTATACCAGAAAACTACACAGGACTTGATATATATTGGAGACATATAGATAACAATATTATGGAGAAAGCAGATGATATTATTGAAAAACATGGTGTAGATGTATTGTTTAAAGGACTAGAATCAACGAATGTGTATAGTCAATATTACTGTATAAATAGGCTTGTTGAGTATTATAATTATGATGATATAAGAATTCATGCAATAGCAAAAATCACACCTTTTTTGAGCAGTACAAACAATACAATCAAGCAAGGTGCAGAATTTGCCATAAGTGTGCTAAGTAAGAAATTTGATAGTTCATATATAGTGAACGCTGTTGACGGCATTAAAGTTTTTGCACTTTTTAATGATTACTCCGACTATGGAAGCTATAATGAATTATGGATAATTAAGAATGATAAGCTATCAAAGCTTTATTCTTTTACAGAGTCGCAAACATATATTGATACGACTGAAGCAATTAAAGTTTCCCCAGATAATGATAAAATAGCAGTACAAACATCTACCAGAAGAAGCAACTCACTCAATATTATTGATTTAAACAATAAAAAAGCAAGTCCTGAAATCATGAAATTAGCTATAGAAAAAGTAGCAATGGATAATAAAAATTACAGTAATACATATCCAGACGGACAATACAGTTGGTGTGGCAACCTAAAATGGATTGACAATAATACAGTAGAGTTTGAGGCAAACCTTGCTTATAATTATATGGAAATAATTGAACACGTAATTATAAAATATAATGTTTTAGATAATTCTTTAGAATATATAAGATTATAAAATATGTTGGTTTGACTATTGAAAAGGGAGTAGAGGTGATAAAAACTGACTTTGGTACTTAGTTTATGAGATTTTCACCTCTAAAATCAACCTAATAGTGTAATTAATTTTATGGCACATCACTACAAGCAATAGGGAAAACTAATAAAGGTATTATTAAAAAACTTGAAGAAGAATAAGATATAAAATCTTTGAAGAACTTATTAACGAGAATGAATCAAGATTGATCTTTAAATCTATTTATACTTATAGGCAGGTGGACTATTATGAGATTATGGATTATACAGCACTATCAGGCTTATAATAAGTTGTTAGAAACCGGAGTTTTAAGAGCAAATGAAAATTATTGTTATAGTGATTTTCGTTTAGCATATGACTGGATGGTAGAGAAAATGAAACATAACGGTCTTGTACCATCTGCAGGTGTAAATTATCCTATTTGGGCATGGTACAAATGGGAAGGAAAGAGTAAAAGACGAGATATGAGAGAATCAGGATATGCAGAATGAGGTGAAAAGATAGTTCAATTAACTATAGAAGTTGATGATAAATATGTATTACTTTCGGATTTTGATCTTTTTCATTATGTTTTGAATTATTGGTATTTACCTATAGATATAAAAGAACAAGAAAATTTTGAAAGGGAATACACTGACTATGGTTTTGAATGGAAGGATTTACAAGATTTTAATATCCGAACTAAAAATATGAAAGATATTCGAAGAAAAATAGAAAAAGGTTGGGATCGTATTTTTGATTTGGAAAGAGAAGATGAAAATTTGATTTATGGGAGTAACTCCAATAAATCAATACAAGCTACATTCTGGGAGTTAAAACTTGAACAGATTGTTAAAGCTGAGGTCTTTATTGCAAAATGAATTGATAGATGGCAAACCATTGAGAGTATTTAACCATCTCTTTACGACATCTTCATTGTCACCTTAAGGCATGTTAAGTGCGTGATTCTGATGCAACGTTGTGGTTCGGGAAGTAAAAAGTAAGGTTTGACCATAATATATTGTGGTTTGAAGATGAATTTGGGTTGAAGATCGGAGAAAAAACACCGACTTTTAACCCTTAAAAATAGGGTGTTTTATAGATGACATTGGATAATCTGAATGATAACAAAGGAAAATGGTTAAGTTTTGTTGATAAATTGACGGGGAAATAATATGCTATAGATTAACATCAGCAGATAAATGCAATCTTAACTATTGAGAAAACAATTAATCTCGTGCTTTTCGAAAGAAACTAAAGAATCCAAATAGCCCAAACAGTCCAAATAAATTTGTGCTACTTGTAAATATTCCAAGCAAACCTAGCAATCCTAATAAGCCCAAATATCCCAGCTTATTAGCTCTGTTAAAGTTTTTATTCATAAATAATTCCCCTTTCATTTAGATATATGGATATATATTATATGAATAAAGTTATAGTTATATGACAAGCAGTACTAAATTAGTGAATATTCTTTATACTTAATGTTTTATTGAGGATAATATTAGTCATATATGAGGGTGGAAATTGTAAAGGCTTTAGATTATTTTGAAATCATAGATTCGGTTCAAACTAAAGACTATACGGAGATCTATAGCATACACTTTATTTAAAAGACATCTACTACAGTATTGGAAATCATAAAAAAGTATTACCTTGATTATGAATTATAAAATTGTTTCTTGATTAATTTAGAAATTGAGATACATGAAGAATGATATTAATTTTTATGAAACCTAATAAGGATAATACTATATTTTCAATCTACTATTTTAGTTATATGTGTTTTAAAAATATAATTTTAATTAAAATAAGTTATGCTACAATACATTATACTTCATAAAGGGGGTAGGGAAAATGAGTAATAAAAAGATTCTGAAGATAATTGGAATAATTGTAGGAGTTGTTATTGTAATAGGAATAATAGGTGTATGTGGTTTTACAGGGGTTTCTGTTTTTAATAATACTACTCAGTTGGTAAATAATGAAAGTACTGATATTGGAGCAGCAAAAAGATATTTTAAAAAGATAGACTTTGATTTAGAGGAATTTCAATCAAAATATAAAATTGAGACAATACAGATAGAATCTACATTAGATGGACATACAATTCGTGCTGATTATATTACTATGGATGAGATAAAAATAAGGATACTATAATAATGGTTCATGAATTGGGGAGAAGCCGTTGGACGAATTATCCTATAGCTACTATGTTTTTGGAGAATGGATATAATGTTGTTTCATATGATCAACGAAGTTCAGGAGAAAATATGGCAGAATATACTACATTTGGTTACTTAGAAAGTCATGATTTAGAGAATTGTATGACATATTTAATAGATAATATTGATGAAAATAAAAAGATAGGAGTATTTGGAGCTTCATTTGGTGGGGTAACTGTGGGAATGCATCTTGACTCAGAGCAAGCAAGTCAGAATGTTGATTTTGCAATTTTAGATTGTCCGGTAAGTGATATGGCATATATGATCTCTACTAAAATGGAAGAAATGGATATGGGAATATCAGTAAGTTTTCTAATGTCTATGGGAGATGTAGTTAATAAAATGAAATTAGGATTTTCTTATGAAGATGCAAATGTTTGTAATTATGTAAGCAAGACTAAGGTTCCTGTCTTAGTTATAAACACTAAGGAGAATCAAATAACACCTTATTTTATGGGAGAGGACATTTATAATGCAATCCCTCATAATAATAAAAGACTATTTACTGTTGAGGATAGCAAACATGTAGAAATAGATCAAGATTACCCAAATGAATATGAAGAAAGTATAATTGATTTTATAAAACAATTGCCATAAGATAAAGATATCTTATGAGAGAATGGAGGGAAATACTATCTTTCCCATCTATAATTCCAGCAATATAAGTTTTTCTGGTATTAGTTATTTACATTACCTCCTATTATTAATTTTATAGCAGAAAGAGGATTGGAATAACAAAAGGATTTTGTATAATTGAGAAATGATGATGGGCTAAGTCGCATTTATAGAAATAAAGATTATTTGCACAAGGAATACACTCTGATATGAATAACAGTTATTTTTTTTGAGGAATAATTAATAGATATTCAATTGTTAGATATGATGATTCTTGATATGATTAAAGTAGCAAAGGCCATTGCTTATTGAAATAGAATCAGGAGGTTATTTATATGCAGATAGGTGAAGTAATACGAGAATACAGAAAAAGAAAAAACATGACTCAGGAGGAAATGGCAAATCGACTTGGAGTAACAGCTCCGGCAGTTAATAAATGGGAGAACGGAAATTCACAGCCCGATATTATGTTATTGGCTCCTATTGCCAGATTGCTCAACGTTACTCTTGATACTTTATTGTCTTTTGAAAAAGAACTTACAGCAGAAGAGATAAATGGTATTGTTTATGAAATGGATGCCAAATTACAAAACGAAACTTATGGAGAGGCTTTTCAGTGGGCAAAAGGGAAAATCGAACAATATCCTAATTGTGAACAGTTGATTTGGCAAATAGCCTTGATTTTAGATGCATGGCGTTTAACAAAGGATATTCCAGATTCAGAGAAATATGAAGGTTATATTAATGATTGTTATGTACGAGCATTAGATAGCGAGGATGAGAATATTAGGAATAGAGCAGCTGATTCATTATTTGGATTTTATTCAAGAAAAGAACAGTACGAGAAAGCAGAGGAATATCTGAATTATTTTTCTAGTCAGAATCCGGAGAAAAAGAGAAAACAAGCATTTGTTTATAGTAAGACAAATCGGGTGAATGAGGCATATAAAGCATACGAAGAATTATTGTTTTCGGGTTATCAAATGATGAATCTGGTATTTCAAAGTATATATATATTGGCTATGCAGGATAAAGACAGGGAAAAAGCTTATATATTTGTTGAGAAACAAAGAGAATTAGCAAATATTTTTGAAATGGGAGAATACCATGAAGCATCGTGTAGACTCGACCTAGCAATAGCAGAAAAAGATGTGGAAGCAACTATAGAGACGATGGAGAAAATGCTTGCCAGTGTTGATAAAATATGTGACTTTACGAAGGTGATTCTATATGAACATATGGAATTTAAAAAAATAGAAGAGAAATTCATTACAAAACTGCATAAAAACTTGTTGACTAATTTTAGTAATGAAGAAACATATAGCTATATGAAAAAGAGCAAACGTTGGCAGGAGTTGATAAGCAGTAATTCAAATTTGTTGATAGATTAACTTAGTGATAACTTTTAATATGGACTGAACCCCTTTTAGTAGACGTATAGATTAGTAGATTTAGTCAATACTTTTATTAGGAGGGGTACTTTATGTCTAGAAAAAAATATAGTAAGGAATTTAAAGTTCAAGTTGTTAAACAAATTATTGAGGAAGGTAAGAAAACCTCACATATAGCTAATGAATTAGATCTATCTAGAGATATGGTGTATAGATGGATAAAAGAATATGAAATCCATGGAAGTGAAGCTTTTTGTGGTCATGGTAATGCTCGCAATGACCATGAATTTGAAATAACAAAGCTTAATAAAAAAGTAGAAACTTTACAAAAGGAATGTGAAATTTTAAAAAAGTACTCAACCTTCCTCAAGGAACGAAACAAGAAAAGTTTAGATTTATAAAAGAGAATTCTAGTGAATATAGTGTTAAAACCATGTGTAATGTACTTAAAATTTCAAGATCTGGCTATTATAAATATCTTAATCATACTCCAAGTAAAAGGTCAGTTGAGAATGAAGCTTTAACAGAATATATTAAAGATATACATAATCAATTTAAAATGTGTTACGGATATCGAAGAATAAAATTTGAGTTAGATGCTAGAGGTATAATAGTTAATCATAAAAGAATATATAGATTGATGAAAGAATGCGGTATATCTGGAAAACATCCAAGAAAGAAAAATGGTAATTATAAAAAAATTAAAGAACAGCTAATAAAAAATAATATTCTTATGCAAGATTTCTCTGCTGATATGAAAAATAAAATTTGGGTTGGTGACATAACATATATTCCTACTAAAGAAGGATTTCTATATCTAATGGCTTATATGGATGTATATACTCGTAAAATTGTAGGTTGGTCTATGGATAAAAATATGAGAGAACAATTAGTAATTATGCGTTAGAGGTCGCTATATGGAATGAATCACCCAATGAAGGCCTTGTTGTGCATACGGATAGAGGATCTCAATTTATTGGTAAGAGGTACCAGATCGAGGTTGAAAAACATGGTATTATTCCAAGTATGAGTAATGCTGGAAATCCTTATGACAATGCTATTATGGAGTTCTTTAATAAATCATTAAAAACAGAAATGATGGATAGTAACAAAGTCTTTGCTACACGAGAAGAGGCTAAAAAAGCTGTATTTGAATATATAGAATTTTTTTATAATAGAAAGAGAAGGCACTCTTCTCTTGGATATTTATCTCCTTTAGAATATGAAAAACTGAACCTGAGCAAATAGACTATTTATCGAGTCTACCTAACCGGGTTCAGTCCACTGTTTTATTATTCTAACTGTCTACTACAAGGGGAGCATATCAATATAATAGATAAGTTTTTTTGATGATAGAAAAAATAGGCAAAGAGACTTTAAAGTCTGTAATATATCATGAATATCTGCATCAATTGCTGAATTGGAATAAATAGTGCGACACTTAATCTAAATAATTAATTTCGTGTAAAAATCTTTCAAATGGTGTATCATATGCTAGATATTTTCTTGGTCTAGTATTTATTTTCTTAAAGATTCCTGTTCTTCTCAAAACTTTTAAAGGAAGATCTATTAAACCTTTATAAATCCATGTATATATAGTTTTAAAAGAAACAATACCTTCTAAATCTCTACCTACAATTTGTTCAGGTGACCAAGTTTCAGATAATTTATGTTTAATAAATTGTTTTAAAGTAGATATACATTTTGATTTTCTATATTTATCTTTAGACTTTTTATCGTAATCAATTTGAGAATAATTAGCAATATATTTTCCTTTACATCTGGCTAATTCTCTACTAATAAAAGAATGATGAAATCCTAATATCTTTGCAATTTTTCTTGTAGAATATCCCTCACTATTTAAAACCTTTATTTTATTTCGATCATTTATAGTAAAATGTTTATAACTCATAACAATCTCCTTTCGTAGTGCTTTTATAGATATTAGCATTTTACACGAAATATTGATTTGTTGTGAGCTTTTTATTTTTTAGATATCTCACTTAATTATACAATTTAACTTATAAATTACAAAGGTTTAAGTAATAAAATTAAATATGATCTAAAGTATTAAATCTTAAATAAATTTAAAACAAAAAAATATTGACAGAATATAACATTAATGTTACCATGTAAATGATAATGATAATCAATATCAATACGTGGATATTATTTAAGAAAGTAGGGATAAAATTGAAAAAAGAAAAAATATTGGCAATTGGATTAACTGCATCTATGGTATTACAAATGAATGTATTTGCATCATCAACTGAAAGTTTTTCTGATCTGCCAAATGATTGGTCAAGAAAGCCATTGATACATGCAGTGGAAAATGGCTTGATAAGTGGTTCAAATGGTAAGATTAATGGCAGCGGGAAATTGACAAGAGCAGAGATGGCAGCAATAGTTTCGAGGGCTTTTGGAGTAGAAGATGGGTTAAGTTTAAATGGCTTTATAGATGTAAATGAAGATGCTTGGTATTATAAGGACATGGCTAAAGCTGTAAAAATGGAAATTATACAAGGAGATAATAACAAATTAAATCCAGAAAAAAATATAACTAGAGAAGAAGCATTTACAATTTTGGCTAGAGCTTTTTTAATGGAAAATAATCATGGAGATAAATTAAATACTTTCCAAGATGGAAATGAAGTTTCCTCATGGGCAATAGATGCAATAAATGCTTTAATCAGTAATGGATACATATCGGGTTCTGAAGGCAAGATAAATCCTAGAGAAACCATTACTCGTGCTGAGTTTGCAAAAGTAATGGAAAACTTAGCAAGTACTTATATTACTTCATCTGGAACAATCAGTGAAGTTAAATCTGGGAATGTAATAATTAAATCTTCAGGAGTAATTTTAAAAGATTTGAACATAGATGGAGATTTGATATTTGCGGATGGAGTAAATCAAGATAAAGTTGTGCTTGATAATGTAAAAGTAGCTGGAAGATTAATAATTCGCGGCGGAGCGAATTCAAGTGAGATAAAATCATCTAAAATATCAGAAGGGATTA
The DNA here is from genome assembly GCF_040396155.1 of Tissierella praeacuta. GTDB lineage: Bacteria > Bacillota > Clostridia > Tissierellales > Tissierellaceae > Tissierella > Tissierella praeacuta_A. Next base: position 10,194 of record NZ_JBEBOY010000047.1, on the reverse strand, counting down.
CTATAAAAAATAATAATAAATTAACACATTTAATTGTAAAAGATAGTGATATCCCCAAGATAATAACAAGAACAGATTTTGCAATTGATGGGAATACAGATAAATTAGAAATATTAGATCAGGCTACTGTAACAATAAAATCTGGAGAAGTTAAAGACATTGTTGTAGATAAAAAATCTGATAAGACAAAAATCATTGTGGAAAAAGAAGGATATGTAAAAAATATAGATGACAATGGTAATGGCATAAAAGTATCAGGAGAAGGTAGAAAAAATAGTGAAAATAAAATAGTGGCTTCAAAGAGTGAAGATGTTAAAAATGATAGTAAAAGTAGGTCAGGAAGTGGAGGAGGAAGATCTAGTAGTAAGACTAGCTCAGGAAGTGGTGGAAGTTCAAGTGGTACAGATGATTCAGTAAATAAAGGTGGAACAGGAAATACTTCAGGAAATGATAATGGGTCTAATAATACAGGTGGGAATTCATCAACAGAAACTGGAAAAGATAAAAATAAAGAGACTACAGATGGTACAGATGATTCAGTAAATAATGGTGGAACAGGAAATACTTCAGGAAATGATAATGGGTCTAATAATACAGGTGGGAATTCATCAACAGAAACTGGAAAAGATAAAAATAAAGAGACTACAGAATTTTTAAATCTTGATGAAACTAAAGTAATGGATTTAGGATGGGTTCAATATACAGTAATATCTTTTAAAAATGGCAATTTAAATGACTATAAAATTTCCGTTAATGGGAAAGAAGTAAAGGCATCTAAAATTGACGATGAAGGAACTTTGGCAAAATGGGAAATAGAAAAATTAGGAGAGTTTAAATTAACAGTTGAAAAGGATGGTAAAGTTCAAACAGTAGTTTTAGGAGGTAGACGATAGAAATGAAGAGAACAAAAATAACTAAAATAACTAAAATAACTAAAATAACAACTAGTATTATATTAGTTGGGATGTTGACTAATACAGTGGCTATGGCGGCACCATCTAAATTTATATCAGGAGCAGCTGTGGATTATGCTGAGTACTTAGAAGAATACTATGACAAGTATGGGAATTTAAGAAAAACTCCTAAATATACGACTTTTGATTTGACAGGAGTAAGAGATAAGAGAGCGGAAGGAGTTCCGATAACTACTTCAGAAGATGTAGAAGTTGAAAGAAATAATTATGGAGATGTTGAATCAGGAGAAGTGGAAATAATATATGAATTTGAAAATGAAAGTCAGAAGAAATGGTTTGAAGAAATAGAAAAGTTAGTTTTGATTGCAGAAGACAATACTACATTAAATAAATCTTTAAATTATGAAAAGGTAGAAGAAGGGGATAAAGGTGTAGTTAAATTTACTATTCCACAATATGGAATTAGAAAAAATGGAAGGTATGTAGTTAGAACGGAATCTAAAAATTCTAGGGATGTTGCATTTACTAATATACACTTGGTAGATGTGGAAGTTCCAGTGATAAGATTAAATACTCATTTAACATATCAATCAGGAAAAAAGATAAGTTTTCAGATATCTGGAATGGATGAAAGCTGGCCAGAAAATCCTATAGAAAAATTTATGTTAGTAAAACCTGATGGAACAGTAAAAAGAATGATAAAAGGAATAGATTATGATTTTACCGTTGGCGTTCTGGAAATATATGGTACAAGTAAGAAAAATGGGGAATTAAATACGAAATATAATGGAGAATATGAGATACAAATTCAAGCAAATGGATATAAAGACACGTCCAAAAAATTCAAAATTCAAGATGGTGTAGATATTAAGTTAGAGCAACCGTTTAGAATAGATGCTATGTCCAGTGCTACATCAGGAGGATCTGGTGGAGGAGCTTTTATGAAGAGCTTTTTTATGGTATTTGAAGAAGATTTAATTTCAAACGCTTTGATTTTAGGTAATTTAGGAAAATATAACAAAGAAATGGATAAAGTTCTTAAAAATTGGAAAAAGTTTCATCCAAATTTTGCCTTAACTGAAGGAGATGGAGAATATTATAGTTTCCTAGAATATCATGACTTAGTTCAAGATGCACAACTAAATGATAACCATTATTTAACATTTGAGGAATACCGAAAAAATGGAATGAAGGCAAGTGGAAGATTTGGTGAAGTTAAGTTTGTACTAGAAGATGGGAATCTAGGAAGTGAAATACAATTTTCAGATGTAGAAGGAAAGAAAGAGCCTAAACTAATAACAGAAAAAGAAATTATAGCAGGAGAAGATTTAGTTCTAAAATGTACAGAAAATCAAGAAGATTATCTAAATAATGTTCATAAAGTGTTTGTTGGATCACATATATCTTTGGATGAAGAGTTTTATGAAATAGATGCAGAAGAAGGTACATTGACAATAAAAGCAGAAGTGCTAAAAGATTTGAAAGAAGATACTATAGTATATATATACTCTAAGGGATATAAGGAAAATAGATTCACAATTCAACCTAATAAGGTTCTTTGGGATATCGAAGTGAGTTTAGAAAATAAAGAACCGAAAGTTGGAGAAGACATTAGAATAAAAGGAATGACTGGAGAGTTTATAAATAAAATAGAATCTATAAATATAAATAATAGATATGTTTATTATTATGGAGATGAAAAGGATAAACTGTTTAAATTTGAAGGAAATACATTAATATTAAATAAAGATTTATTTAAATTACCTGGAGAATACAATATATCCATAGTTGTTACGGGATATGAAAATCCTATTAATCTTAAATTTGATATAGGAAGTAATGGAGAAGAAATTGTATTAGAAAAAACACCAGAAGTTATAAAATCTAAAGTTGAAAGAGATGGAAGAATAGTATTATACTTATATGAAAATGATTCAACCCCAGAACTTCAAAGTAAAGTTTATAAGTTTTTAGAAAAACTTGTGGCTGTTGATGTAAATGGAAAACCTATGTCTAAATATGGAACTTCTGAAGAAATGAGACAAGATAGTTATAATACTGTAAGAGGGGAAGTATATATAAATACAGACAAAGAGGATGTAAATGTAATAAAATTAAAAGCTGATGGATATGAAGAACTAGTTGTCAAAGTTGATAGATATGGAGATATTACTAATTTAGAACCTGGTGAAGAGATTGCAGGTAAAGATACTCCTAAGCCAATAAATGTTGATTCTTCGCTATATGCACCACTTGGAATATCATTTGATAATACTGGATATATAAATGCAATAAAATCAGTAGAGGTAAATGAGAAAGGAATGGATAAATCTGAAACATATTGGATAGACAATGAATACAATATGTGGTATCCATTAGAAAATACATTATTAGTGAGTGCTAAATTTAGTAAAAAATATCCTAATAAAATTGTTATTAAAGCAGATGGATTTAAAGAGCAAATAATCTCAGTTGAATTTGATGGAAATAGAGTTAAAAGTTTTAAAGTAGTTGATTCTATGGATGCACCAGAAGAAAGAGGAGAAAATCAACCACCATATGTAAATAAGATCTATCTAAAAGATGAAAAGATGCAAATATCTTTAATTGATGAACTTGGAACTTATGAAAATGATATAACAAATGATTATTTAGGTACGATTATTAATATTAAGTTAAATGGACGAGATTTAAATACAGAAAATTATAGTATAAACAAAAGATATAATAGTATTTATATCAATAGAAGTATACTAGATGATGTTAATGAAGTTATAATAGAATCTTCAAAATATGATGAATTAACGTTAAAGGTTGATAAACATGGAGATATTACAGAACTTAATATTGGAGATATAGTAGAAAACAAAAAGGTTCCAGAAATGACAAATGTTAGCAGTTTTTGGGGAAGTGAAGTAGACATTAAGTTTGAAAATGGTAATTATGTATATACAATAGATGATGTAAGAGTAAATGATACAGAAGTTGATTGGGAGATTTATTCTGCTTCAGGTATATCGTTAAATATAAAGTCCAAATTAAATAAATCTGGTGAGAATGTAGTAGAAATCTTTGCAAGGGGATATGAAGATAAAATTATAACTATAACATTAGATGAATATGGAAATCTTGTTGAATATAAATAGATATTATGATGAATTAAATTTGAAAATTTGTAGTATTTACATTCATAAAGGCATATTTAAATAATATAAAAGGACCATTTATGATATGATACTTCCAAAGTAGACAGTCTAATTAATTTAAATTTAGACTATCTACTTGGAGGTGTTTTTTATGGGGAGAAAAGCAAGATGAATTGCTATGTTCACTAATTAATGAATATAATTTAACTTTTGATGGAATTTTAGGGTATAGAAGGATGACCATGTTCATTAACAGACTAAATCATAAATCATTTTTGGAAGAATATATACATAGACTTATGAAAGTTTCAGGTATTACAGTCAGAATTAGAAGAGAGAAAGTTAATTGTAAGAGAATAAAACCAGAATATACAAAAGAAAATATTTTATCAAGGGATTTTACTGCTAAGGCTCCTAATGAGAAATGACTTACAGATGTAACTGAATTCTCAATTCATGGAGATAACAGAAAGCTTTATTTAAGTCCAATTATGGATATTTATGATTAATAGTATTATTGAATATAAACACTTTCTTTTAAGAACAATAATCATCTTGTGTTTAGCATGTTTGATAAAGTAATACAAAAATATCCTAATGCAAAGCCCATATTTCACAGTGACCGAGGGTTTCAATATATAGGAAATATCTTTAAGAATAAGATTGATGAAGTTGGAATACTCAAAGTATGTCTAGAGTTGGTAAATGTATATACAATGGTCCTATGGAAGGGTTTTTTGGTACTTTAAAAACTGAGATGTATCACGGAAAAAAGTTTAAAACACTTGAAGAATTAAGAGGCAAAATAGTTGAATATATTAAATTTTACAATGAAAAAAGATTTCAAAAAAGACTAAGATGCATGGCTCCTTTAGAATATCGATACCATGCATCCATAAGTGCATAATATTTTAATTAAATGTCCACTTGACATGGATCAGTTCAGACAATGGAGCCATATGGAATTTTGACAATCATACTTTTACTCCATGGGGAAAAATATCTATAAATAAATTAAACAAAATAGCGAAATCTATATCAGAAAGATAAAAAATAATTGTATGCTTGACATACGATTATTTTTATTGTATGCTATGTATACAATATATAGTTAGCGGAAGCTAACGAGGGAAAGAGGGTGTTAAATTGGATGCACAGATTACCCCAAATATCTATTATGAAGTTCTCAATCAATATCAATCTGCGCAGCTTCTGTTTGAGGCAATTAAGTTAGATGTTTTTTCTTACTTGGATAAGCCAACAACAGCAAAGGAAATTGCTAATGAGACAGGATATGATGAACAGAATGTGGAATTGCTTTTACTTGCACTTTCATCATGCAGCTATATTGATAAGGAGAACAACAGTTATTGTAACACAAAGGCTGGAGTAGAATATTTATCAAGGAAAAGTCCCAACTATATCGGACAAACAATTATATTTCGCGAAACCATGACTTCACTTTCTGATATTGGAATCAAAGTTAAACATGGTTCTGAAAAAGAGGCTGGCATTGGATACGATTTTGCTACTTTAGCAGAAGTTACCGTTCCTGAAATGTATGCTACTGGTCGGGTAGAAAATTTTGTTTCAGAAATCAAAACTATCTTTACTGACAGGACGCAGGAGTACAAAATCCTTGATTTAGGCGGAGGTTCTGGTATACTAGCCATTGAGTTTACTAAAAACTATCCCTATAGTAAAGCCTATGTATTTGAATTTCCCAATGTAGCAGTTACAACTAAAAAGATTATTACTCAACACGATATGGGGGATAGAGTTTCGATTTTGACTGGTGACTTTAATACTGATAAGATTGGCAGCTCTTATGATATGGTTATAGCTTCTGGTATATTAGACTTTACCACAGATGATTTAGATGGTTTTATGTCAAAAATCTCAGAATCTCTATTGGATAAAGGATATCTCCTTTTAATAGGACGATACTCAGACACAGAAGGATATACTCAGGAAAATATATTAGGCTGGCTTTCAGGATATATGGATGGGATTAAGCCTTCCCCAACAAGAAGTCGGGTTGAGAATGCACTGAGCAAGGCACAACTTCAACTTGTTCGTTCAATTCAATCCGGGCGATTTCAAGGTTATCTATATAAGAAAGTGATGGTGTAGTATGGAAGGATTAGGAATTGAAGTTATAAATGCTTTTATCACTCTTACAGAGAATATTGCAAATAGCAGGACAAATATTTTGAATTTTGGAAGCGAGGATATGACATTTTATCGTGGTGAAATCCATATTATCAAGATGATCGGTGATTATCCCGGTATTTTTAGCTCAGAGATTGCCAGGCGTTTTGGTATTACCCGTGCTGTTGTTCATAAAACTCTACTCAAATTAGAAGAACGGGATCTTGTAATAAAAGAACAGGATGATGAAAATAGAAAACGTCATAATTTGTTTTTGACAGAAAAGGGGCAACTAGCCTATCAGTATCACCAAGAATATCACAATCAGCATGATAAATCCTTATTTGATTATGTGGCTGGATTACCTAGTGATCAATTAGAGGCAATCAAGGACTTTTTAGAACATGCAAATAATTTAATTCAAAATCATGCGTGAAATATGCATAAAATAGGAGGGAAAAATGAAAAGACAAATTATTATTTTGCTGTTGGCTATTGTAATGTTATACTCAGTGGCTGGTTGTGGTAGAGATATACAGCAAGAAAGCAGTCAAACTGAAACAAATGTAGACATCACAAACAATGAATCAGATGAGGATATACAATCTCAAGTGAGGACAATAACAGACTTGGCAGGCAATGAAGTAGAAATTCCTGCAGTAACGGAAATTAAGCATGTGGTTGTCATTACACCGCCAGTTACTTCAGTTTTGCTTGAAGTTATACCTGACACAGATATGATTGCGGGACTTAGCCCAAAAACTTTTGTATATTCTAACGAAGATGTTATGGAAAAGTTATTCCCTAATTATAAAGATATTGAAACAACCTTTGTTGGTGACGATTTTTCTATCAATACCGAAGCACTTCTAGCACTGGATCCGGATATTATTCTTTATTATGGAGAGATACAGAAGAAAGGTCTTGAAAATATTGGACTTCCTATTATTAACTTCTTTTCACCTAAATTGACCGACCCTAAAGATGTAACAGTTGCTTGGGACAATCTGCTGCGTCAGATCTTTGAGGTAGATGACAGTGAAAGCCTTGAAAAGGAATGGGAGTATTTTGATACAAAAGTTGAAGCAATCTTAGCAGGACAGACTGAAGAACCAAAACGTGCTTTGTGGGTGTTTAGCAATGTTAGTGGTAGTTTGGTTGTGGCTGGCAGTAGTTCGTTTGACGCTTATGCAGAAAGTTTCTTTGAAAAGGCTGGTATTGTGAATGTGGCAACCGGTATAGAGGGAACTACCGAGGTGGATATGGAACAAATCTATGAGTGGAGCCCTGATATTATTTTTGTATTCCACAATGTATCAGCACAAAGGTATTTGAATAATAGTATAGAAGGACAAGATTGGTCACTTTTAGAGGCTTGGAAAAATCAAGCTATTTATGATATTCCGCAGACAGCTTATTCATGGGGTGCCCCTTGTGCGGATTCTCCGCTAATGCCCTCGTGGTTGATTTCAAAGGCATATCCTGAACTCTATAGTGAAGAAGAGTTCCGTACCGAATTAGTCAGATATTATGAGCGATTACATAATGTTACTCTGACAGAGGCGGATATGGATTCGATTTTGAGTTTAAGGAATATTCAATAGGTATGGATAGAACTGTCAGAAATCAATATTTAACAATTATAACTCTGCTTGGTATTTTACTAGTGCTAGCAATAGTGGGATCTATAATTTTCGGAAGATATGAAATGAGTTTGGTGGATATTGGTAATGTAATTAAAAATCGAATAAATGGAACCTATGACGATAAATTTAAAATTATGGATCATGTGTTGATAAACGTCAGACTTCCGAGGATATTATTAGCTGGATTGGTGGGTGCTGGATTATCTATATCCGGTGCCGCCTTACAGGGGACATTCCAAAACCCATTGGTAAGTCCTGACCTATTGGGTGTATGTGCAGGAGCTGGATTTGGTGCAGCACTAGGAATACTGCTTTTTCCTGACGACAGTGTGCTTTCGTCCCTACTTCCCTTTGTATTTGGGATTTCCAGTATTCTATTGGTGTTCTTTCTTGCAAATGGACAAAGTAGGAGAGAAACACTATCCCTTGTATTATCCGGCATTATAGTATCATCAATTTTCAATGCACTTACATCACTTATAAAATATATGGCTGATACAGGAGACAAACTACCTGCAATAACCTTTTGGCTTATGGGTAGTTTCTCCAACACCACATACACCCATATAAAGATTGCAATCATTCCCGCATCAATAGGTATTATAGGTTTGCTGGTCTTACGCTGGAAAATCAATCTATTATCCCTTGGGGATGAGGATGCTTATACAATGGGTATCAATCCTGGGCGTACACGTTGGCATATAATTATTTTTTCCACACTGGTAACTGCAGCTTGTGTGACAGTATCAGGTATAATTGGCTGGATTGGTCTTGTTATTCCCCATATATGCAGACGAGTTGTAGGTGTTAATCATGGTAGACTGCTTCCAGTCTCTTGCTTAATGGGTGCGGTATTTATGATACTGGTTGACAGCATAGCAAGGAATCTGACAACAGCAGAAATACCAATTGGAATTTTAACCGCATTAATTGGAGCCCCTTTCTTTGCAGTAATTTATAGGCAATCCAAAGGAGGAATGTAGATGTTATTAGAGGTTAAAGACGGAACATTTTATTATGATTCAAAGACACCTATATTAGAAAACATCAATTTTAAAATGGGACCAGGTGAAACCATGGCTGTTATGGGGCGTAATGGAGTTGGAAAAACAACATTGATTAAATGTATTGCGGGGATATTGAAATGGAAAAGTGGTTATTCAATTGTTGCTGGTCAAAAAAGCAACAGCAACAAACCCATTGGTGAGATTGGATATGTTCCGCAGGCACATAAAGCTTCCTTCTCATATTCTGTCCGGGATATGGTTGTATTCGGGAAAGTAGGTCACAATTCATATTTTGCAGTTCCACGGAATGAAGATTATCAAAAAGCAGATAAGATTTTAGAGTGTATAGGTATTGCGGATTTAAGTGATAAACGGTGTAATGAATTAAGTGGTGGACAATTACAACTTGTTTTTATCGCGAGGGCATTGGTAAACTCCCCCCAGCTTCTGATATTAGATGAGCCAGAAGCCCATTTAGATTTTCGTAATCAATTAAGGCTGTTAAAGTTGATAAAGAACGTTGTTTCTGAGCAAAATATATCTTGCATTATCAATACCCATTATCCCAATCATGCAATTAGGATAGCTGACAAATGCTTTCTGTTGGGGGATAATGATTATCAAGAAGGAGTGGTACAGGAGGTAATGACAGACTCAAATATCAAAAAGTATTTTTCTGTCCGTTCTCAAACACTATATACTACTTACGAAGGTATACAAATCCCCACTTTCGTCTTTTTAGATGAAGTTTAGCATATATTCCATTTGAACTGCATAGTCAAAAGGCGGCTTTGATTTTATTTCAAAGCCGCCTTTTACTTTACATAGAGTTGGATTTTCCTATTTGCATAAGTCTCGTGGAGTAATACCAAACCTTTCTTTGAAAGTTTTTGAAAAGTGGCTTACATTTGTATACCCTACAGCAAAAGCTGTTTCGCTTACATTATGCTCCCCACTCTCAAGTAGAGAGAAAGCTTTTTCAAACCTTTGTTCACGAATGAGCTCATATACTGTTTTTCCGAAATATTGTTTAAATGAACGTTTTAACTTACAATCATTCATCTGTATTATGCGGGATAATTCTAGTAATGTGGGAGGAGATTCCAACCTGTTTAATAGAATTTCACGGGCATACACCAAACACTCCATATCAGTTTTTGACAGTTGATTAAGGGGATATTTAGAACAATCTTCGCAAAGTAATCTTTCAATATTTATGGACATCAGCTCTAAAATATAGCTTTCAAGTAACAGTTTGTTAAGATTGTCTGATCCTTCAGCAAAACATAAATCTAGTTTTCTTATAATACTCTCTTCCCGTGCATCACTT
>NZ_JBEBOY010000046.1:0-19837 GCF_040396155.1 Tissierella praeacuta | reverse complement strand
TAATTATTGTATCGTGTTAAACTTTTTGTGTCCATACTTATATACTAACACCAATGTTTCTCCTATTTTAATCAACCGATTACTAAGATTACATATCCCAAGGTTTATCTAATTGTTAATTATCATTTAAATTATTTAAAGTGACCTTTCAATCCTATATATTGATCAAATATTAATCTACTTACCTTTCCACCAAATCTATAAGATTCATGATCATTATAATATAGATTATCTATAAAATCTTTTGTAAATAAAGATATAACATAGCCACCATAAGGTGTATATACTATACCTCCATCATTTCTACAAGCATCCATGCTGCCGCTTTTTGAAGCAATGGAAATTAACTCCTCATCACCAGTATTTTCCGCATCTAAGAAATATTGCGGTAAATCTCTTGTTAAAATAGTGTTATAATGTTGATTTTTAAATATACCAATCATTTCCTCACAAATTTCTTTACTCCAAAGTTCATTATTATATAATAATTCAAAAAATCTTCCATAATCTCTTGGAGTAGTAGTTCCTAACTTATCATACTTTTCAAAGTCTATCTTATTATGAAGAATTGTATCCTTAAGTCCTAAAGCGAAGCAGGTATTGTTTATATTATCTATTCCAAGTAAGTCTATTAAAACATTGGTAGCAATATTATCACTAATTATAATCATAAGTGTTGCAAAGCTTTTAGCTGTCATTTCCACTCCATAGTCTAAATCCCTTAGTATGCCACTTCCAACTACATAATTTTCTTTTTCATATTTTAAGATTTTATTTGCATTGATTTTCTTTTCATATATTTGCCTATATAATTCTGCCAGTACAAAAACCTTAATTGTACTAGCTGTTTCAAATTTAGTATCTGAATTAACCTCTACTATATTTCCTTTAAAATCATTTAAATACAAACCCATCTTTCCACTGAAATTATAAACTTCGGCATTGATTCTTGACTCTAATGACAACTTATCCATGGCAACCTCCTTATTATAGTTAAAATATAATTAATCTAATAAATAGCCTACAATATCTATTAGATTAGAATCCTTTATATATACTCTTGGCACTCTCCTGCTGATAACACTAAGCACCTCATTTCTATTTGTATCTGCTATTGCAGCAATTTCATCTATACTTATATAATTCTGATAATCCCCACCAAATAGAATAACCATATCTCCCTCTTTAGCTTCAGGTATATTGGTTAAATCTATCATACATTGATCCATACATATCTTACCAATTATAGGTGCCCTTTTGCCTTTAACACTTACTTCTCCTTTGTCTGTAAGACATCTCATATATCCATCTGCATATCCTACTGGCAAAGTACCAACTACACATCTATCTTTTGCAATATAGTGATAATCATAACCTACACCTTCGCCTTTTTGAATTTCTTTAATCTGAGATATTTGTGTCTTAAATGTCATAACCAACTTTAGAAATTCTTCTTTAATTGCCGATGGTTGTACTCCATACATGAATGAACCTAATCTTATCATATCAAGATGGTATTCTGGATATTTCACCATACCTATGCTGTCACAGACATGTTTAATAGGTATATGAATACCTTTATCTTCAAGTTTATGAATAATCTCTATAAATAAGTCATATTGTTTTTTGTCAGTTTCATATGTCTTTAATGCAAAATGTGTAAATATCCCTTCTAATTTTATATTTTTTAGATTATATATCTTTTCTATTATATTTATAATACTAGAATTGATTTTTAAACCAAGTCTGTTAAATCCAGTTTCAATCTTTATATGAATTGTAGCTTCTTTATTCAGCAATTCTCCGATTTCAGACAATCTTATAGCTTGCTCTAAACTAAATATTGTAAGAGTTATATTATTTTGTACAGCAAATTTTAACTTATCATTAGAAGTATGTCCCATTACTAATATTGGAATATCTGAATAATGTCTCCTAACTTCAATTGCCTCCGTAAGACATGCAACTGCTAACATATCTACATTATTTTCAATTAATGTCTTTGCTATATGTATGGAACCATGGCCATAGGCATTTGCTTTTATAACTCCAGCTATTTTAGTTTCTGGCTTTAACATTTTTCTTGCTTGAAATAAATTGTACTCTAAATTAGAGAGGTCTACCTCTATCCATGTATTTCTCATTAATAAATCAGTAGAACAATCCAACGAACATCCCTCCTAATTTAATTATCTTATTTGTCATATTTCTATTTAGATTGTGCTGCTGATATAAATGCTTTAAATAAATCTAAAAATTGAGAATAACGTTCTGATAGACATTCTGGATGAAATTGTACACCAATTAAAAATCTTTCATCTGTGGCTTCTATAGCTTCTATTATTTTATCCTCAGAAAATGCAGAAATAGTTAGATTTTTTCCCAATTCCTTTATTGATTGATGATGATTGGAATTTACAAATACTTTTTCTGATTTAAATATATCATATAGCTTAGTATCTTTATTAATATCTATTGAATGATATAGTTCATCTTTTGATATTCCTTTAGGATTATGACCTAAGGTATCTGGAGTTTGCACATATATATCTTGATATAAGCTTCCTCCTAAAGCAATATTTGCCAACTGATGTCCTCTACATATTCCCAATATAGGTATTTTTCTATCATATGCCTTTCTAAATAATCCAAACTCATATTTATCTCTTATGGATGATATTTCATTTATTTCCCTTAAAGGATTTTCATCATAAGTTAAAGGTGAAATATCTAATCCCCCAGTAAAAAGAATACCATCTATTAAATTTAAATAATAATCATAATCATTCTCGTCATAAATAATTGGTATGCTTACTGGTATTCCACCTGCAGCAAATATTGAATTAATATAATAACTATTAACAGTATGAAATCCCTTTTTCTCTGTTTCAAAAGTTGTTATTCCGATAATTGGTTTCAATTTTATTCCCTCCATTAATAAATTCTAAATTTAATATAAGCAAAATTTATGCCATCTAAAACATTGTTTATATTTTAGTATTGTAGATTAAATCATTCTCTTGGAATAATTAATTCAACTGTATCTTGCAATAACTCAAACTATATCAATAGAAATTTATATATATAAATATAAAATAGGATTTTCTAATCTTTTCCTTATATTAGGAAACCTTCCTTGTTTTCGCACTATTTTAGAAATGATTTTATCCATGTCTATCAATATGCATTTATAATATTATATATAAGCAATAAATACAATAACCATCTTTATAAAACCAAAAATACCGTAAAATTCATTTCTGAATAATACGGTATCTCAATTAAATATTTAGTTTCTTACAACATAACGTTTATTATAAATATTGTGCAAGAAACTTACTATAGATTATGCTTATACTTTATGCGACCATGACCTTGCCTGTTGCAGAATCTTTGTATAAAGAGATTAATTCAGTTAAGCCATAGCAACTCACTACAACTAAAGCGTTTCATCCAACTTCTGAGTCTTTGAGTTGGAAATTAAATATACATTGCCTAAAATGTCGATTTTGTCTCCCTTTACGCGTACAGCACAATCTTTGTTCGACGCATAAACATTTATTTCTTCTGATAAGAGAGATAGTTCAACTTGAATCTGCTCAATGTTATTTTCAAGATCAAAATGAGACAAGACAGAAAAATTGTCAAGGCCGATACCATCGCAAATAGAACTTATTTCACCTTTATAGCCAGTGTATTTCGAGCATAACCATTTAGCGGACATGTTTATCGCACCAGCGCTTGTTCCCAGCACAACGGCTCTGCTTTTTTTAATCAAATCCGACAATCCATATTCAATCAAAATACCGTTCTGTTCAACGATATTTCCACCCAACAAGAAAATGACCGAAGCATTTTGAATTAATTTTTGTGCCTCTCCCTTCTGTACGCCATAATCAATTAAATAATATTTATCAAACATAATGTTGGCCTGGTCAAGCCACGAGCGTTCAGTGGTACCAACTTCCTCATCTTCATAAAGAAATGGATTCGCACTAATCATAACAAGAGATTTCCTATCAGTTATATCCTCATGCAACAACTTAACCAGCTTCTCAGGAAAAACATCGTTAAACCAACCTAAATAATAGTGAGTTCTCATAAGTACCTCCGTAGTAAAGTTTATATAATACAAATAATCTGTAGTTCGCCTTATTATACGACTATGATCTGCTTATATGATATATTGTAGCATACATATCATATAACACCAATAAATTTATGGAAATACTTTACTTTTTAATACCGTATTATTCAGTTTTCAATGTTCGGCGTTCTCATCTCAATTTCTGATTATTCCCTTATATAAATAACTTTAGTTAGTTAAAACGCAACACAAAAACACCACAAAATTCAAATTTGAATAATGCAGTGTTCAAATAAATCATTCAATTTTTAGTCATTATGTTAAATAAAAATACAACATAAATTCTATAATTTTATTGCTTTTATTGATGCAGACATAATATATTCTCCAACCTTTAAATTATGTGCCCATTTTTCAGCATATTCCTCTGATACTTCTTGGGTTTCAATGCTAATATTACTAAAACCAGCCTTTTCTAAATATAATTTTAATTCTTCAACTGAAGATGCCCCAGTAACTCATCCACAATAAAGGTTCTCATCTTGTTTCATTTCTTCTGTTAATTCTCTAACAAGAACTATATCAGAAATAGCAATTCTACCACCATTTTTCAATACACGATAAGCCTCATTATATATCCTTTGCTTATTGGGAGATAAATTTATAACACAGTTTGAAATAATTACATCTGCAGTATTATCTGCTACAGGAAGATTTTCAATTTCTCCTAGTCTAAAGTCTACATTTCTATATCTATACTTTTTAGATATAGATCTAGATTTGTTAATCATCTCTGGAGTCATGTCAACTCCAATAATATATCCCTTAATCCCAACTTTTTTGGAGGCTAAAAAACAGTCGAATCCCCCTCCACTTCCGAGGTCTATAACGGTTTCGTCTTCCTTAAGATTAGCTATTAATTATGGATTTCCACAACCTAACCCCATATTAGCTTCCTCTGGAGCAGTTGATATTTCTTCATTAGAATATCCAATCTTACATGATATCTCTATTGAAGATTTATTAAGCTTAATACCTCCTCCACAACAACCATCCTCTTTTACATTTCCTCTAGCTATTTTACCATAACTATTACGAACAGCATTTCTAACATCTATCTTTTTAAAATCGCTCATCTTTTTTGCCTCCATTAATTATTTTTGCATTTACAATTATTTTCACTATTATATTTATAATCTCTCAAATTTTCACAAGTCATTCCACTATTTTTATATTTAATTAAATTTTCTATATCTTGATTACATATGTCTATTTTATTTAGTTCATTCTCTAGAAGTTCTTTTACAAATGGAAATTGTTCCAAAGTTTCTTCATTTAATTTATAATATATCCATTGAGCCTTTTTTTCATATACCACAATCCTAAGTGTACTTAACTTAGTGAGATGTCTTGAAGCGTTTGATTGTGTAATCCCTAGTATATGCTCAATTTCACATACACATAATTGTCCATCTTTTAATAGATTTAATATCCTAATTCTATTTTCATCACCTAATGCCTTTAATATTTGCACTATATCCATTTCATATCTCCCTATATTTTTATATATCTTTATGATTATATTCGCTTATACTCATATACTATGCTTATTGACTAAAATTGTCAATAAGCAATTTTATAATTCATATGAAATATTCTTATTTTCTAACACCACATTATTCAAATTTTAATATTTGCATCTTCACTTTTAATAATTACGTCGCATAAATAAAAAACTGTTCATCAATAACTAAACTCTCTTAAACTCGCTATACAATTCCTTTAATCTTTCCCTCAATATATCAAGAACTCTATTTTTCATTTCCGTATTCAAATGCAACAATTTAGAAACCTATAATAAATTTGTTCTTAGTATACAAGGATAATCATAAGATAACCCAAGAAATAAGATGAAAGTAATTAAAGCTATATGATTAGAGAAAATACAAACAGGAATAAATTACTATAGTTCAATAAAAAACATATTTTATATGCAGTATAAATATTATAAATATATTTCTAAAAGAAGGGGCCAAAAACACTAAAATAATAAAAACAGTTTTCATTTCATAATGTCAGTAAATCTGTTAGCAACTGGGATACTTTGGGTTACTATGAATATAAAATTTGATAGACATATGTCTATCAAAATATGACTAAGGAAGGATGTTTATGAAATCAAATTGTTTTCACAATACAAATTTACTTTGACCTTATCTTTAAATCAAACAACAATTGAGGTAAATTGTTGTTTGATTTAAAGATTATTAGAGTATACTTTCAAGCTCTTTTTATATTCTCACCTTGATATTCAACATATACTCTAGTATGATTATCCGTAATAGGATATTTTAAACAAACTTGAAAGCTATTTCATTTTGTAACTACTTATTTGTTATTGAAGAAAGGGGATAATTATGAAAAAACAAATTAGAATTTTCTCATTTATTTTGCTAATTGTATTTGTGTTTGGATCTATTACTACTGTTAATGCGGAAAGTATAGTAGATGAATATATAGATGTTGAATTAAAATTGAATGATGAAGGTAATTATGAAGGCGAAATTGAATTATATCTTACTGATCCACTGCAAAGGGATATGCATGGATTAGCAAGTGCTAATGTTGGTTCTGTAAAGTTCTATATGGATAAACTTGACTCTGAAATATATGATCTTTCGTTGTATTTTAGCCTTTCAAATCGTTATCAAGCTATGGCTTTTAATGGAACTATTCAAGTTAGAGATGGAGCAATTAATACTGACATATTACATGAAGATGACTATTCCTATACTTTTAGAAACATGTTAAGCTCTGGTACATTTCATGTAGATACTATTTCTTTGCCTGATAGATTGCATTATCAAGTTAGAATTAAATCAGGTGGTTTTGTGGTTCATACTGGAGAATTTGCTGTAGCAGGTAATGGATGGTATAATGTATGGCCTAAATAATATACTTAGATGTTAAGACTCAAAATATAAAATTAGAAAAACAGTGAATATATATATTCACTGTTTTTCTAGATAACTAGGAGAAAAAAACATGTCTAATATAAAAGAGTATAATTACAATGATAAGTTTCAAGTTCATGAAGATGTATTTTTAAAAAGAATTGAAAATCTTATAAATAAGTATTCTAATAAAATTATATTTGATAAAAGGAATTATCCTGAAATAATAAAATATCTTGAAGAAAATTACTCTGTATATAATATGGATTCTAAAGAGATAAAAAAATATCAATTTTATGAAGATATAGATATTTATTTTAAAAGTGCCGAAAAAGCATTTAGAAATGAACTAAATAATATGTATATAAAATATAATTTAGATATAAAAAAATTAAAAATTTCAAGATTTGTTTTAGATACTAAATCAGATAGAAACAATAAAATATTTTTACATCTAAAAGAAAAAAATAAAATAAACTACAACAAAAATCATTTTTTATACGTATATGTATTTATTGATAATATAACCGGACTAATTAAAAGCAGGTCAATTGAACTAGAAAATGAACTATATATTTATAGAGGCATTAATGAATTTGATTACAAATATATAACAAATGATCTTATAACATTTTTACTAGCAATTGATTATCCAAATCTTAAAAAGTTAACTTACATAAAGTCTAAACCTAGTCAAAAAGACCTACATCTTTATAAAAGAGACTGTGATTAATTGTGCTTAAGTCTATAGACTAGCACTTAATTCTCTCTACATATCTTTCTTTAGCATGATTGGTTATATCCATATTAATCCCCCTTTTTCTTTAGTTCTCTAATTTCCGTTTCTTGCTCATTAGCAATTTCCACAAGTTCATTAATTTTATCTACTGGCTCGCAAGACAAAAATATAAGAGTTATAAAATAAACCAAAAAATAAAAAAAGCGACCTAAGTCGCTAATAATCAATGGCGGGGATATGTGGGAATCGAACCCACCCAAGAAGCTCTTAACCCCTCGCGCTGGTTTTGAAGACCAGAGAGCCCACCAGGACTCATCTACCCCCAAGGTATATGCAATTTTGCAACTATTATATTATAGCATATCGACAAAATCTGTCAAGGAGTACTTTTATATTTGTGTAAGAAATTACCAACTTATAACTTAGAATCATTAAAATAATAGCCAACTCCCCATTTAGTCATAATATATTGTACATCAGATGAATCCTTCTCAATCTTCTCTCTAATTCGTCTTATATGAACATCTACTGTTCTTAAATCACCATAATACGCATATCCCCATACTAATTCCAATAATTCTTCTCTCCTGAAAACTTTACCGGGATTTGAAATAAGAACAAAAAATAAATCAAATTCTTTTCCAGTTAAGTTTATATTTCGATCCTTTATAATTACTTTTCTGCCTATTGTATTGATTGTAAAATCTTTTATCTTTATTACTTGGCTATTTAACTCAGTTAGTTTATAACCCACTCTTCTTAATATTGCCTTGATTCTCGCCTTTAATTCAAGAATATTAAAAGGTTTAACAATATAATCATCTGCTCCATATTCAAGAGCTAAAATCTTATTGATATCCTCATTTATCTCAGTTATTACTATAATTGGAACTTGCGAAGCATTTCTAATGGCTTGACAAATATTCAAGCCATTAGAATCTGGTAATATTAAATCTAGTAATACTAGATTATAATTATTTACATTTATTCTTTCTACAATATCTTTACCATTATATATTGCATCTATAACATATCCGTCTTGTTCAAGACTATATCTCAGCCCTTTTACAAAAGATTTATCACTGTCTAATATTAATACTCTTTTTTCCATTCTCTCACCCTTGTATCCATGGATTTAATCATCTATTAAAATCCTAATATCTTTATCTCTTTTTGTTATTTTCACATGGTCAAAGTATTCAAGAATGGCAAGGGCTACCTTTCTATTTGTATTTAATAAATCTCTATACTCACCTATTGATATTGAATCTTTATTTTCAAAATGTCCTTTTAATTTCTTTAAGCCTAAATCATATGCATCTTTAGAAATATATACCTCTTCATTTAATTTTATAATATCCCCACTATTCAATAGTGAAACAAAGACTTCATCTATTTCATCTTTCTTTCCACCTATTATAGATTCTAAATCCTCTCTTCTTGGTGGTTGATATAGATTCTCTTTGAAATTTTTTAATATATCTTGACTTATTTTTAATTGATTAGAATCAAATACTATTTCAAATCCACTTATTGAAATATTTTCAAGCTTTTGATCTAAATAACCATTTTCAATTAACAAGTCTATAAACGCCTCTGCAACTTTTGGTTTTGCATTTTTTAAAAATCTACTTCGAATTTCTTCTTTTGGCATTCCTGCTCTTAAAGGATATTTGGAGTGAAATCTTCTAAGTTCCCCTAAAATTTCATCCTTAGTCTTATTGAAATAATTTATGTGAATTATATGCAAATCCTTAGTAAGAGGAAATGATACAACTCTTTTTTCTTCTTTAAGCTTGTTTACTTCTTCTTTAAGGTTTTCTTCTAACATAGCAGTAAAAACAGCAATTTCCTTTGTTGTTGGAAACTCCTTAGATTTTTCTTCAATGATATTTTCGATGATATCTGTAGAAGAACCCATCTCTTTAATCTCCAATTCTTTTATGGCTTTATCATCAAACCTCTTCTTTTTATTTGGATTAGGCTCTAATACTTCTCCTCCACCAATTGTAAACATAGGAGAATAAAATCTAATTATAAATTTATCTCCTCTTTTAGCCACTATTCCTTCTTCTAACCTAAGCTGAGCATATGCTTCTTCACCAGGACCTATCTCTTCCTTATCTAACAATACAATACGGCATAGAACTTCCTTTGTGCCTATATATAGTCTTAACCTTGTTCTATTATTAATATATCTATCAATATTTTTCAAAAGCTTAATTTTTACATCAAGCATCATAGTATCCTTCATTGAATCAACAGGGGCTATAGTATCTCCTCTACTAATATCCTCTTTTTTTAATCCTGCTAAATTAGCAGCTACCCTTTGTCCCCCATAAGCAATATCAGCATCCTTATCATGAACTTGTAATGTCCTTATTCTAGCTTTTTTGTCTCCGGGAAACACCTGTACTTCATCCCCTAACTTAAATTTTCCAGATAACAAAGTCCCTGTAACTACAGTTCCAAACCCTGATATTGAAAATACTCTATCAACTGGCAGTCTAGGCATATCATCTACATTTTTATCTTCTAGCTCAGCTGCATCTTTATCTATAAGATTTATAATTTCCCCTATGCCTATTTTAGTAGTAGAAGAAGCTCGTATTATAGGTGTATTTTCAAGAAATGTTCCTTTTATTTCTTCCTGCACTTCCTCTTCAACCATATCAATCCATTCACTATCTACTAAATCAGACTTTGTAAGAACAACGAATCCTTTTTTGATTCCTAATAAGTCTAAAATATATAAATGTTCTAATGTTTGAGGCATTATACCTTCATCTGCTGCTACAACTAATAAAACAATATCTATACCTATGACTCCTGCAAGCATATTCTTAATAAATTTTTCATGGCCTGGCACATCTATTATTCCCGCCCTTTGCCCAGATGGTAAATCAAAATAGGTAAAACCTAATTCGATAGATATTCCCCTTTCTTGTTCTTCCTTTAGTCTATCTGTATTTCTGCCTGTAATAGCTCTAATTAAAGTTGTTTTTCCATGGTCTATATGACCTGCTGTTCCTATAATTACATGTTTCATTTATTAAACTCCTTTAACCTTATTTAAAGCAAAATATATTCCTTCCACAACAATATCAAATTCTTCTTCCTTAATTGTCCTTAAATCTAAATACACTCTATCTTTATACAATCTAGCAATAATCGGTATATGAAACTTTCTTAAATTATTTTCAAATTCTTGAGTACTCAAGCTGTGTAAAGTAAGCACTATACACTTTGTAGCTAATTTCTCTAAGGGTAAGGAACCTCCTCCAACCTCTGAAAAATTATCTTCTATATTTATTTTTAAGAAATCATCAGAAATTTTCTCTTCTAACATTGATTTAAGTCTTAGAGACTTCTCCTCTATTTCTGCCAAACTCATAACAAGCATAGCTAATGTAGGAATTTCTCCAACTGCTATGCCTTCATCAAGATAATATCTCAAAGTTGCTTCAAGGGCAGATATAGTAAATTTGTCTACTCTAAATGCTCTTGTCAATGGATTTCTCTTCATAGCCTGAATATATTCCTTTTTTCCCACTATAACTCCTACCTGTGGTCCTCCTAAAAGCTTATCACCACTAAATGTTACTATATCAACACCTTTTTTTAGAGATTCTTGAACTGTGGGCTCATACTCTATACCATATTTAGATAAATCTATAAGAACCCCACTACCTAAATCCTCTATTAGAGGTAAATTATATTTCTCCTTTAATGGCAATAACTCCTCAGAATCAACATTTGATGTAAAGCCTAATATTCTATAATTACTAGTATGAACTTTTAATAAAGCTCCTGTATTTTCATTTATTGCATTTTCGAAATCCCATACATGGGTTTTATTTGTAGTTCCAACTGCAACTAAAGATGCACCGCTTTGTTCCATTACATCAGGTATTCTAAAGGAACCACCTATCTCAACTAATTCACCTCGAGATACTATTACTTCCCTATCCTTAGCCATAGTACTTAATACAAGCATTACTGCTGCTGCATTATTATTAACAACCATGGCCGCTTCTCCACCAGTTATTTCAGAAATTATTTCTTCTAAATGGCTATATCTAGAACCTCTTGCACCAGTTTCTAAATCATATTCCAAATTTGAATAGTTAACTGCTATTTCTTTAACATTTTCCATGATTTTTTCATTGATTAGTGACCTTCCCAAATTAGTGTGAATTACTACACCAGTAGCATTGACTACTCTCTTTAATTTATATGCATTCTTTTCTTCTGCTCGCATCTTTATCTTAATATCAATACATTGGATCTCTTTTATTATTTCTTCTTCTGAAATTTTCTTTTCTTTGATTTTTAATCTAAGTTCTTCTGTTTCCGCCCTTATACTATCTAATACAATTTTCCTCGGCATATATCTTAGTAGTTCCTTTATACTATCTTTATCTAGTACTTCGTCTACTTTGGGTATTAACTTAAATAGGTTTTTTTCCGACATATAATCCCTTCCTTATTTTCTATTCTACTACTACGTAATGCTCCTCTTTTTCACATACCTCTCCAACTACTGCATATTTAGTAGGAATTGATTTTAATTCTTCCAATAACTTTCCTTCTCTTTCCTTTGGAATAGATATCAAAAGCCCTCCAGAAGTCTGAGGGTCAAATAGAATATCTTCTATATCCTTTGGAACGTATTCATTAATATATACATTGTCTCCTGTATGACTTCTATTTGCATAAGCACCTGCAGGTACCAATCCCATCCCTGCATATTCTAATGCATTAGATACTACTGGAATATTCTTATGGTTTATCTTTATGGTTACAGAGCTGCCAACAGCCATTTCTAAAGCATGACCTAATAGTCCAAACCCTGTTATATCTGTAAGGCTATTAACTCCACCTACACGATCTATTACCTCTTTAGCATACTTGTTTAATGTAGACATTACCATTACTGCTTCATCATAGGTAGCCTTATCTGCTAGCTCACCTTTTATTGCAGTATTTATAATACCTAAACCCAATGGTTTAGTTATTACAAGTATATCTCCTGGTTTAGCATTACTATTTGTAAGGACTTTATCTGGATGTACAAATCCTGCAACTGATAGCCCATACTTAGGCTCATCATCTTCTACTGTATGTCCTCCTACTGTAATAGCTCCTGCTTCCTTTACCTTATCATATCCTCCCCTTAGTATCTCTCCTAATATATTTGGATTTAAGCAACTTGGAAAACATACTATATTCATAGCTAATTTTGGTTCACCACCCATAGCATAAACATCGGATAAGGAATTTGTTGCTGCAATTTGTCCAAATGTATATGGATCATCTACTACTGGAGTAAAAAAGTCTAATGTCTGAATCATGGCCAAATCATCATTTATTCTATATACAGCCGCATCATCAGATGTATCTAATCCTACTAATAAATTTTCATCATAAGTTTTTGGTAAATGGCACAAAACTTGTGCCAATATATCGGGTCCGATTTTAGCTGCTCAACCAGAACTCTTTGTTAATTGAGTTAATTTCTTTTCCATAACTACACCTCTTCATTTTACTATTATTAATTCTTTTATACCTTCAAATTTTTTATCACCTATACCAGAAACATTTTTAATATCATCAATACTTTTAAATGTATTTGTTTCTCTATATTCAATTATTCTTCCTGCAATAACATCTCCTATACCTGGCAAAGATACTAACTCCTCTTTAGTACAAGTATTTATATTTATTTTACCAGAATTTTCTTTAGAGTCAGTAGTAACTATTGCATCATTTATTAATTCTTCACCAATCTTAGGTATATATATTTTCTCTTCATCTTCTAATTTCTTTGCCAAATTTATTTTATCTATATCAGCATCTTTTTTCAATCCCCCAGCTAAATTTACTGCATCTATTAATCTACTCCCTATTTCTAATTCTATTATTCCTGAGTTATAAACCTGTCCACTTATATGAACCATAATAATCTTATCCTCACTATCCATTACATTATCTTCTTTCATGTCTATTGTATCTTCAGAACTGCTAATTTCCATGATATCATCCTTTGACTTAATTATGTCCTTCATGAAAATTTTGAAACATAAGGTAAGGATAATTATAAAAACTATTAATAGTATAACGATTTGTTCTCTCTTTGTAAAGGAATCCATATTTATATACCCCCTAAATATATTATTATTTGTTAATATTCGATTTATTTTTTCTATTTCCTTCTTTTAAAAATATTTACACTTAATTATTTATTGTTTTTCTGGTATAATCTTATTATCAAGATAAGGTGGTGGATAGTTTGAAAAAAGTTTTAATTTTATTTATTTTTATATTCTTGCTTAATACATACTCCTTTTCTTTTGCAGAAGATTTAAATCTATCTGGAGAGGGAGCTATTTTAATCGATACGGATACCTCAGAGATTTTATATGAAAAAAATTCACATTCTCAACTTTATCCTGCTAGTACTACTAAAATTATGACTGCAATACTTGCCATTGAAAATGGCAATATGGAAGATATAGTGACTATTGATGAAGAAGTTGTTAATTTAACCAGTGGCAGCCATATAGCTTTAGAACCAGGAGAAAAGCTATCATTAGAACAGCTATTAAATGCATTATTAATAGAATCTGCCAATGATGCAGCCTTTGCCATAGCAAAGCATATTTCTGGAAGTATAGAAGCATTTAGCAAGCTTATGAACGAAAAAGCAAAGTCACTAGGGGCATTAAACACCAATTTTATAAACCCCAATGGTTTACCTAATGAAGACCATAAAACAACAGCATATGACTTAGCATTAATTGCTAGATATGCAATGAAAAATGAAAAATTTAGGTCTATAGTTAAAAACTATACGTATATAATTCCTGTAACAAATAAAAAAACTGAACAGCGATATTTAAAATCAGCTAATAAAGTTTTATACAGCAATGAAAAAATTGACGTAGATGGAAAACTTGTACCTATTAAATATGACGGAGTAAATGGTGTTAAATCAGGATATACAGTAGCTGCTCAACAATGTCTTGTCATATCTTTAGAGAAAGACGGTCATAATCTTATAGCAGTAGTATTGAAATCCAATGGAAAGAATATTTATTCTGATATTCATAAATTATTAAACTATGGAATTGAAAATTTTGAAAATATAAATCTTGGCTTTGCTAATAAGTTTATTGACAATTTTAAAGTAGATAATGGAGTAGTGCCTTTTGTATCTGGTGTTACTAAAACAGATTCCCATTTTATAATTAGAAAGGGACAGAAAGATAAGGTACAGGAAAAAGTTATAATGGATGATTTAAAAGCTCCAATATCAAAAGGACAAACAATTGGTAAAGTTGAATATATTTTAGATGGAAAGACTATTAGTGAAACTGATATTATCTCTACTATGGATGTAGAACCATTACCTAATCCTAGTCTTTTTAAAAAGATCTTAAGCAAATGGTATATACTTTTAGCCGTGATTCTTATAGTTGTAAGAATAATAGCCATAAATAAAAAGAAGAGAAGACTGAGGCGAAGAAGAACAAGCTTATATAGAATATAAATAAACAACCTAGTTAAATTTAACTAGGTTGTTTATTTATATTTTTTAACATTTCCTCCATGGCAACTTTTATTACCATGTCCCATCATAGCCT
Source organism: Tissierella praeacuta (assembly GCF_040396155.1). GTDB lineage: Bacteria > Bacillota > Clostridia > Tissierellales > Tissierellaceae > Tissierella > Tissierella praeacuta_A. The sequence goes on along the minus strand of NZ_JBEBOY010000046.1, from coordinate 4,411 downwards.
TCATCATGAATATATGCATTAAAGGGCATATAAGGAACATTGAGAAAAATGGTAGTCTTGATAAAAATTGACCTCCAATATTAAAATATCTTAATCCTGTAATTGCAATTATGGGAATTAGACAAACGAATAACATTAAAATCATATGTTTGCCACATCCATGTTCATGTCTATTATTTTTCATAATTTCTACCTCCAATAATTTTTATAAATATATTTTTTATATCAATAACTAATATATTTCATGACTTAAGATTTGAAGCATAGTCTAATTCAATATTATTAATTCATTGCGTACCCTTTTCACAAAATGGGCAGTATCTCCAGTCTATATCTATTAATTTTCCGCAGCAATCACATACTTTCTTAATTTCTTCTTTACAATATGGACAATATAAGAAATCACTATCTATTTTCATTCCACAATTTCTACATTTCTCATCTCTACTATTTACATATGATCTTTCTTCTTTCCTAACAATTAAATAAATAATAATTGATAGTATTATATATGGTATCAATTTCAAATTAGCCACTTCCTTGATATTGAGAAATAGTCGAATCTAATTTGATTGAGATGTTTTCTTACTTGCTTGTACTGTATTTGTTTTTTTACCTAGATGACAACAATCCAGTGATTCTGAACCAAAGCTTTCCTTATTTGCTTCCTCTAGTTTATTTAGCCACTTTCTAATTAACTTTTTCATTATCCAGTCCTCCTGGTAACCTTATTTATTTTCAATCTTTAATTTTGCAATTATCATGCCAATATTAAATCCAAACAAAAGCAGGTACATAAATCAAAATGTGTAGTATATACTACACATTTTGATTTATAATTGTCCTAATTCCTACATTGTTATCCTTCTATACTTATTTCACCATTATATACTTCAGTGTTTAATTCTCGCATAAGCTTGCTTGAAATAAGTCCTGCTACAATTGAATCACTTACATTAACCATAGTTCTAGCCATATCGATTAATGGTTCTATCGCTATTAGTAACCCTACTAATCCTACTGGCAAACCCATTGCTGATAGAACTGTTAAAGCTGCAAATGTTGCTCCTCCTCCTACACCAGCTATGCCGAAAGAAGATAAAGTTGTAACTATAACTAATTTAATTAGAAAAGCTGGAGCCAATGGATTGATACCAACTGTAGGCGCTATCATTACTGCAAGCATTGCTGGATAAACTCCTGCACATCCATTTTGCCCAATACTAGTACCTAATGAAGCCGATAGATTTGCATGCCCTTGAGATACCCCCATTTTCTCTACTTGAGTTTCTATGTTTATTGGTAAAGTACCAGCAGATGATCTGGAAGTAAATGCAAACATTAAAGGTGTTGCTGCTTTTTTTAAATAAATGATCGGATTTATTCCAAATACTGCTAAAATCACTAGATGAATAATAAAAACTGTTAATAAAGCTACATATGAAGCCATTACGAAGTTTAGGAGTCTTAGTATTTCAGCAAAATTGCTTGTAGATACCATTTTCGTCATAAGTGCCAATACTCCATAAGGTGTCAGCCTAAGGATCATAGTAACCATACGCATTACTACATCATGAAGAGACTTTATAATCTTAGTAAAATTTTCAGCTGATTCTGAGTTTTTCTTTCTTATACCTATGGTAGCCAACCCTATAAATGTTGCAAATACTACAACAGATAAAGTAGCAGAACTACCTTGACCTGTCATTGAATAAAATGGATTAGTTGGTATTATCTCGACTATCTGCTCCTGGATTGGTTTTGATTTGAAATCTTCTAAACGAGTCTCTAGATTTACAACTGCTTTTTGTTCATTTTCTCCAGATTGAAGGCCTTCAGCAGAGAGCTTAAATATATTAGCTGTACCTGCCCCAACAAAAGCTGATATAGCTGTTGTTACTAGTAAAATAACAATTATTTGACTTGCCATTTTGCCTAAGTTCTTAGAATCTTGATTTATTATAGCAGATGTTATTGAAACAAAGATTAATGGAATAACAATCATCCTAAGAAGTCTTACATAACCTGTTCCTATAATGGAAAACCAAGTACTAGACTGATTCACTATATCAGATGATGCTCCAAAAATTGTCTGAAGTACTGCACCAAAAATAATTCCAAAAGCCATTGCTAGAAGAACTCTAACTGTAAAAGAAACTCTTTTTTTCTTCAAAAATACTAGACCATAAATAATTGTTAACATAATTATAATATTTATTATTACTGCAAAATTTGTATTCATAACTACACTCCTCGTATAATATGTTTAGAATCACTTTTTATTAAGTATTCTAAGCATATTTTTATATTTTTAATACAATTTTTATTTGAGATATCCTAATGCTATAATTAAACTACGAATAATTAGCAAAGGATAATTCTGCCACTCCTTGCAAAGCCATATGGTTATTGCTTAAAAAGCATGCTTCCTGACTTAGTCATCATAATCTTCTAACACAGATGCTGCATCTCTTTGACTAGACCAACAGCAAGGTAATTTTCAGAGATGAATGCTAATAGTGCGAGGTTGAAGTTAGTGACTAAGATTAGGATATCTCTTTTACTAATTGTTCCCATACCATCTTATGAAAGGCGGTGATAATATGAAGAACAATATTTTATCAACTTTGTTTGTTGGTATCGATGTTAGTTCTAAAACTAACGTCTTATGTGCTCTCGATTTTCAAGGCAATAAACTTCTTAATTTAAAAGCTGCAAATAACAATCCTGGTGCTGTTTCTATGTCAGAAAGCATTCTGGAATGTTTGATTTCTAATAACCTCAATTTTGTTGTTATTGCCTTAGAGTCTACTTCTATTTATAGTATTCATGTGGCTAATTTTCTATCTTCACATGAGGGGTTATCCTTCTTTGATCCCAAAGTGTATTGCCTTAATCCTAAGACTATTGTCAACTACAGAAAATCTTTTGTAGATATGGACAAAACTGATCCTTTAGATGCATATGTTATTGCTGACTTTGCTAGATGTGGAAGAATTTGCTCCTCACCTTGGCGTGGTTCACAATTCCTTGCCTTACAAAGGCTAACACGTCATAGACTACATTTAATTGAGTGTATTACACGTGAAAAAACTTACATGGTTTCTAACATATACCTAAAGTTTAGTCAATTAGCTGTTTTAGATAACGATGATAGACCTTTTGCTGATCGATATGGTGCTACCTGTGCAGCGGTTTTAACTGAATTTTTATCTTTGGATGATATTACCTATTCTTCCATTGAAGATTTAGTAGCTTTTGTCAAGGAAAAAGGTAAAAATCGATTTGGTGACCCACTTGAAACAGCTAAATTATTACAAAAAGCTGCAAGAAATTCTTATCGATTAGATGAAATGCTATACGAACCTATTAACGTTTCAATAGCATCCTCTTTTAATCTAATAAATGCTTTTCAAAATGGAGTTAAAACTATTGATAAAGCTATTGAGAAAAACATTAAAGGTATTAACACTAATGAATATCAATCTTTAAGATCAATTCCAGGTATTGGTCCTGTTTTAGCTAGTGGTATTTTGGCTGAAATTGGTTCTATTAGTGCATTTAATTCACATAATGCCTTAGCTAAATATGCCGGCTTAACTTGGAGAACTAACCAATCAGGCGATTATACTTCTGATGATACTAATATGACTAAGACAGGTAATACCTATCTTAGATACTATTTAATTGAAGCTGCTAACAGTGTTAAGAACCATTCACTAGAATACAAAGAATTCTATACTAAAAAGTTTGATGAGGTGAAAACTCATCAACATAAACGAGCACTTGCACTTACCTCTCGTAAATTAGTACGTCTGATTTTTGGATTGCTGACTAAAAATCAAGTCTACTCCAACGATAAAGTTGGAGAGACACAATAGAATAATTTCAAGTTGATTCCAAATATTCCCAATATTCTAGTTGTATATCTAGCATCACCTCCCAAAATTACTATTTTTATAGAAAATAAAAAAACTCCTACCTCTGATAACTCAGAGGCAGAAGTTTAACTCCGCGATCCCACTCTGTTTAGACAAAATAATAGTAATAATGCCTATCTCTTTTCCAACACTAACATGTTGTATCTCGATAACGGGAGATTCCGTAACAGTCTACTATTATTCGACCTAACATTCATAGGGGCACTTCAATTAAGCTTATGCATAGAGCTTTCTCAACCTAGAAGCTCCTCTCTGTCTACTCTACATAATTTACTTTCCCTAATCGCTATGTTTAATTCCTATTAAATTACTATGTTTTATATATCATAATACTTTATATGAAAAAAATCAAGATATTTTTTTATATTTATATATTATTTTATTTCCCTATATAATGTTCATATAAAATATTATAAATTTAACCTGTTGTGCTAGTAAATTTGAGATTAGATAAATTTACCAATTATTTT
>NZ_JBEBOY010000045.1:0-20615 GCF_040396155.1 Tissierella praeacuta | reverse complement strand
AAGCGAAAAATATCCCGTATTTATGCGGGTTATGGCGTTTTGCAAACGCCTAACAAATATTATCATTAAGAGGTGTTATTATTGACAAGAATATTTTTAATAAGACATGGGCAATCTGAATGGAATAAATTAAATTTGGTTCAAGGACAACAAGATACTATGCTAACTGATCTAGGGAAAAGACAGGCTATGAAATTGGGAAATAGACTTATGACAGAAAATATAGATAGGGTTTATACCAGTGATTTATCAAGAGCATATACTACAGCTAAATTAATATCTGATATAATAGATAAACCATTGATATCAAATGAGGCTCTTAGGGAAATAAATTTTGGACCATGGGAAGGGTTGGATATCCAAAAAATACGAGAGGATTATAGCTACGAATATGCTATTTGGAATAAGGAACCTCATAAGCTTAACATGAATGGTGCTGAGACCTTAAAAACATTACAATATAGGTCTATGAATTACGTTAATGACATTATAAATGAGAACAAGGGGAAGAATATTGCTATAGTATCACATAGCGCTACACTAAAAACTATAATTCTAGGATTATTAGAAATGAATGTTTCATATTATAAGAATATTTCATTAAGTAATGTTTCCCTTACTATAGTTGAATGTAGGAGTTATAATAATGTTTTGACACTATTAAATGATGTATCTCATCTAAAGGAGTTGCTGTAAATGAATGAAAGAGTTTGTATAATAGGAGCTGGACCAGCTGGAATTATAGCATCTGGGATTTCGGGTTCTAGGGGCAAAGATGTGACTTTAATTGAAAAAAATGAAAGAATAGGAAAGAAACTTTTTATTACAGGAAAAGGTAGATGCAATATAACTAATAATTCACCTATTGAAGATTTTTTTGATAATGTAATGAAAAATAAAAATTTTCTTTATAGCAGTTTTTATAGTTTTACTAATAATGATATAATTAATTTACTTAAAGACTATGGACTAAAGATAAAGGTGGAAAGAGGAAATAGGGTGTTTCCAGAAAGTGATAAATCATCAGATGTTATTAAATCTTTTCAAAAATTTTTATCAGCTAACAATGTTAAGTTAATGTTAAATACTAATGTTAGTTCCATTGATATTGAAGATGGAATGTTTATTGTAAAAACTAATAATGATAAGATGATTTTTGACAAATTAATAATTGCTACAGGTGGAAAGTCATATCCTTCTACAGGTTCTACTGGTGATGGGTATAAATTTGCTGAGAAGTTTGGACATAGTATTACTAAAATAAGACCTTCTTTAGTGCCTATTGAAGTCAAAGAAGATTGGATTAAAGAATTACAAGGATTATCTCTTAAAAATGTAACTTTATCTGCTTATTCTAAAAAAAGGCTATTATATGAAGAATTTGGGGAAATGATTTTTACTCATTATGGAATTTCAGGCCCGATTGTTCTTTCTATAAGCAATTATCTATATAGGTATATTAATGATGGAATTCAATTATTTATTGATTTAAAACCTGCATTAGATAATAAGAAATTAGATGACAGAATACTAAGGGATTTTGAATTAAATAATAACAAAAAAATAAAAAATGCTTTAGATGCCCTATTACCTCAAAAATTGATACCGACTATAATATTTTTATCTGGTATAGACCCTGAAAAGCCAGTAAATCAAATTACTAAGGAGGAAAGGCTTAATCTATTAGATGCTATTAAAAAATTTCCTATTACCTTTAAATCCTTTAGACCAATAGATGAGGCTATAGTCACATCTGGTGGAGTATCAACTAAGGAGATAAATCCATCTACAATGGAATCAAAGAAAGTTTCTGGTTTATATTTTGCTGGGGAAGTTATTGATGTAGATGCTTTAACTGGGGGATACAATTTGCAAATAGCTTATTCCACAGGTTATTTAGCTGGAATCAATGTATAATGTTATAATCTACTAAATCATTGAAATATTGTTCATAATTAAGCTAAAATAGCTTGTTTACTATAAGGATTTAATATATAATTATTAAAGGAGTGATGCTATGAGTATTGTAGCAATTAGAGGAGCCATCACAGTTTCAGAGAATTCAGTTTCTGACATATTAAATGGTACTAAGGAATTATTAATTGAAATCGAAAAAAGAATAATATAAACCGGGATAAGGTTATTAGCATAATATTTTCTTGCACTAATGATTTAGACAAGGCATATCCTACTAAGGCAGTTAGAGAATTAGGATATATAAATGCTGGATTAATGTGCTCTAATGAGATGTATGTTGAGGGTAGTCTTGCTAAATGTATTAGAATAATTGTATTTTATAATTCGATAATAAGTCAGAATGATGTAAATCATGTTTATTTAAAAGATGCTAAAATTTTAAGACCTGATTTGTTAAATAATGCCTAAGCCACCCAAAGGTGGTTATTATTTTGTAATGAAGGTTCTTTTATTGGAGGGATATTATGTTAAATAAGAATATTACAATTGCAATAGATGGACCGGCTGGTGCTGGTAAAAGTACTATTGCGAAAAAAATAGCTGAGGCTTTATCTATTGAATATGTAGATACAGGTGCTATGTATAGAGCCCTAACTTTGAAGGTATTAAGACTTGGAATAAATCCTTTATCGACTAATAATGTTATTGATACTTTAAACAGTACTTCTATTGATTTTAAAAATAATCATATATATCTTGATGGTATCCAAGTAGATAAAGAAATACGAGATAATGTTATAAACAAGAATGTTTCTTTTATTGCACAAATTAAAGAAGTAAGAGAAGGCATGGTTAAAATCCAACAAGAATTGGCTAAAACAAAGTCAATTATTATGGATGGCAGAGATATAGGTACAGTAGTTCTTCCAAATGCGGATTTTAAATTTTTTCTTACAGCAAGTGTTGAGGAAAGAGCTATCAGAAGATATAAAGAACTATTGGAAAAGGAAGAAAGAGAAATATCTTACGAACAAGTAAAGCTTGATATAGAAAATAGAGATAGAATAGATAGTACTAGGGAAAATTCTCCTTTAGTGGAAAGTGAAGATGCATATAAACTTGATACTACAAATAAAACTATTGAGGAATCTGTAGAGGAAGTTATTTCCATAGTTAAAGGGAGGTAATAATATGTATCTTTATAATGTGATAAAGACAATAATAGGGACATTATTTAGATTATTCTATAGGATAGAGGTTCATGGGAAGGAAAACATATTAAAGGAAGGAAGAGTAATACTTTGTTCCAATCATATAAGTAATCTAGATCCGATTGTATTATCCATTGTATTTCCACGCCAGATTTCTTGGATGGCAAAGAAACAACTTTTTAATAATAAAATATTATCTTTTTTTCTTACTAAAATAGGAACCTTTCCTGTAGATCGGGAGGAATCAGATCTATCGGCAATAAAAAATTCATTAAAGGTTCTTAAGAAAGATGGAGTATTAGGAATATTTCCAGAAGGTACTAGGGTCAAGGAGATTAATATGGAGAATGCAAAACCTGGAATTGCATTAATAAGTATAAAATCTCAGTCACCAGTTTTACCAGTTTATATAGAAGGGAAATCCAGACCTTTTAGTAAAATAAAGGTTTATTTTGGAAAGCCAATTGATTTTTCTAATAGTTATGATAAAAAGCTAACTAAAGAAGATTATCACTTATTTGGTAAAGAAATTCTACGTTCAATATATTCTATTAAAGATAAAGAGGTGAAAATATAGTGGAAATAATTATAGCTGATAATGCTGGTTTTTGCTTTGGGGTAAAGAGAGCAGTTGATCTGGCAACTTCTGAACTTTCAGATTCTAATAAGAATATTTACTCATTAGGTCCTTTAGTTCACAACCCTCAAGTAGTAAAACAATTTGAGGAAAATGGATTGAAACCTATTAATGGAATTGAAGAAGTTGAAAATGGCAGAATAGTTATAAGGGCTCATGGAGTGAGTAAATCTATTATTGATGAGATCAATGATATAAATTTAGATATTATTGACAGTACCTGTCCTTATGTGAAATCTGTGCATAAGAGGGTTGAAGAATATCAAAATCAAGGATATAATATAGTAATAATTGGGGATTCAAATCACCCAGAGATAATTGGAATAAATGGCTGGTGTAATAACAAGGCATTTATTATAAACTCCCTAGAGGAGGCAGAAGAATTACCTGAGATGGAAAAGATATGTGTAGTTTCTCAAACGACAAATACACAAGAAAAATTTGAAACTTTATCTAAGGTAATAGAAAAAAAAGGTAATGAGGTTAAGATATTTAATACAATTTGTAATGCTACAAGCTTGCGTCAAGAATCATGTAAAGAGGTTTCTGGGAAAGTCGATGCTATGATTGTAATAGGCGGATACCATAGTTCAAATACAAATAAATTGGTAGAAATTAGCAAGAAGTATTGCAGAAACGTATATCATATAGAAACTTTTAAAGAATTACCTTTACAAGTACTATCAAAGTTTAATAAAATAGGAATAACAGCAGGTGCCTCAACACCTGATTGGATAATTAAGGAGGTAGTTGAAACAATGGACAATATTAACAGCAATGAAATGATGGAGGCAATTGAAAATTCTTTTACTAAAATTCATAGAGGGGATGTACTAAAAGGTAAAGTAATTTATGTTACTGATAATGAAGTTATGGTAAATATAAATTATAAATCAGATGGTATTATTAATAGAGAAGAATTATCTAATGATCCAGATGTAAAACCAAAGGATTTATATAAAGTTGGAGATGAAATAGATGTTTTTGTAGTTAGATTAGATGATGGAGAAGGTAATGTTGTTCTTTCTTCAAAGAGAGTAAATGATTTTAAAAATTTAGATACAGTTGAAAAAATATTTAATGATAAAGAAAGAGTTGAATGTAAAGTATTAAATAACATTAAAGGTGGTCTTTCTGTAATAGTAAATGGAGTTAATGGTTTTATGCCAGCTTCTCAAGTTTCTATTAATTTTGTATCTGACTTAAGTGTATATAAAGGTAAAATTTTAATAGCTAAAATTATTGATTTTGATAAAGAAAAGAGAAGAGTTATTTTATCAAGAAAAGAAGTTGAACGAGAAGAATTAAGTAATAAAAGAAAAGAATTATGGGCAACTCTTGAAGTAGATCAATTAGTAGAAGGAACAGTACAAAGGTTAACTGATTTTGGTGCTTTTGTAGATTTAGGTGGTGTAGATGGACTAATTCATATATCAGATTTATCTTGGAATAGAGTAAAGCATCCTTCAAATGTTGTTAAAGAGGGACAAAAAGTTTCAGTTAAAGTATTGGCTCTTGACAAGGAAAAAGGTAGAATCTCTTTAGGTTTGAAACAAACTACTGAGGAACCATGGTCTGCTTTTTCTAAAAATGTAAATGTTGGAGATATAGTTGAAGGAACTGTTGTAAATCTATTGGATTTTGGCGCATTTATTAGATTAAAAGAAGGAGTAGATGGACTACTTCATGTTTCACAAATATCTAAAGAACATATAAACAAGCCAGCAGATGTATTAAAAATAGGTGATAAACTTAATGTGAAAGTTATTGACATTAATGTAGAGTCAAAGAAAATTAGTTTAAGTTTAAAAGATGCTGTAGAATCAGATGAAATAATAGATGAAAATATTACTTTAAATGAAGAACCAGAAGTAACTATTGGAGATATTGTAGATAAAAATTAATAAATTATTATATTATGGGTTTTGATGTAATACAATTACATTAAAGCCCTATATTGCATTTTTGCTTAAATAAATAGGGGGTAAAAATGGACAAGTACGAAGTATTTAAAAAAAATATAAATGGATTAATAAATATAGATTTGAATTTTTATAAAGAGAAACAAATGAAAAGAAGAATATCATCTCTTTTAACTAGAAATAATTTTAAAGATTTTGATGATTATTTTATTGGCTTAAAAAATGATAGAAATCTTTTAGAGCAATTTATTAATTATTTGACCATAAATGTTTCTGAATTCTATAGGAATCCTTCCCAATGGGAGGTACTAGAGAAAAATATTATCCCTTCTTTGATTACGAAAAATAAAAAGGGATTAAATGTTTGGAGTGCAGCCTGTTCTACTGGCGAAGAGCCTTATTCTTTAGTTATGATGTTATCTAATTTTTTTCCTTTAAAAGATATAAAAGTATTAGCAACAGATATAGATAATGAAGCAATGAACAAAGCAAAATTTGGGTTATATAGTGAAAAATCCTTAGCAAATCTTCCAAGAGGATTTAAGGAAAAATATTTTAGTAAAATAGAAAACTCATATAAAATATCAGATGATATTAAAAAATGTGTTGAATATAAAAAAATGGATTTGTTAAAAGATAGATTTCCATCGAATGTAGATTTAATTACCTGCCGAAATGTAATGATTTATTTTACTGAAGATGCAAAAGAAATTTTATATTCTAAGTTTTATAATTCCTTAAATAATAATGGAATATTATTTGTTGGAAGTACTGAACAGATAATTATGCCTGAAAAACATAAATTAAAGGCGGCGAAAACATTTTTTTATGAAAAGATAATTTAATTATTGAATAAAATCATAAATAAAGGGGGAATAGATTTGGATACCAAAGTATTTTTGGAATTATTATGTAATGGTAAAGGTGTCTCGGGATATGAACATACTTTAAAAAATACTATCATTTCAGCATTTAATGAATATATTGATGATATTTCAGTAGACAAGCTTGGAAATATTATAGCATTGAAAAAAGGACTATCTAATGGAAATAATATAAAAATAATGCTGGCAGCCCATATGGATGAAATTGGTTTAATGGTGAAGGATATTGAAGATAATGGATTTATTAGATTTACTAATATAGGAGGAATTGATCCAAGGACTATTTTAGGGCAAGAAGTTATTGTACATGGTAAAGAAGATTTTTTTGGTATTATAGGCTCTAAACCTCCTCATCTACAAGATCCATCAGAACATGATAAAGCTATAAAGATGGAAGATATGATTATAGATATTGGGTACCCTAAGGAAAAGGTTGATGAAGTTATAAGCATAGGAGACTCCATAACACTCGGAAGAAATATGGCTAACCTACAAGGAACAAAGGTAGCAGGAAAGGCCTTAGACGATAGGGCTGGAATAGCAGTTGTCTATGAATGTATTAAGGAACTAAATAAAATTAAACATGAAGCAGATGTATATTTTGTATCTACGGTTCAAGAAGAGGTTAGTATGGCTGGGGCATTAACTAGTACCTATAGGATTAATCCAGATATAGGTATTGCTATAGATGTTGGATTTGGAACAACGCCTGAGCTTTCTAAATCTGATTCAATAGAACTAGGAAAGGGACCTGGAATTACATTGGGAGGAAATATTCATCCAACACTTCGAAAGAAACTTACTGAAGTAGCTACAGAATATAATATTCCTTTTCAAATGGAAATATCTCCAGGATTAACTGGAACTGATGCAAGGGCTATGATAATAAATAGAGAAGGTATTCCTGCTTTAGTTCTTTCCATACCCTTAAGATATATGCATACATCTGTTGAAGTAGTTGATATGATTGATATAAAACATACCGCAAAACTATTAGCATTCTTTATTGCTTCTATTTCTAATGAGAATTTGGAGGGATTATTATGCTATTAAAACAATTAACAGAATCATCTGGAGTATCTGGTAACGAGAAAGAAGTTAGAGATTTAATAATTTCTGAGATAAAAGAACATGTTGATACATTAAAAATAGATAGAATAGGAAATATTATCGCATATAAAAAAGGTAAAGATACTAATAAAAAACTAATGGTTACGGCACATATGGATGAAGTTGGACTGCTTGTTAAAGAAATAGATAATATGGGATTACTTAAATTCACTACAGTAGGTGGAATAGATAAGAGGATTTTAGTATCAAAACCTGTTTTAGTTGGTAAAAACAAGATTATGGGTGTAATTGGGGCAAAGCCTATTCATCTTCAGAAAAAAGAAGAGTGGATGAAAGCATTAACATTAGATGAATTATACATAGATATAGGTGTAAGCTCTAAAGAGGAAGCTGAAAAAATAGTTAGTGTTGGTGATTATGTATCATTTGCATCTGATTATGTAGAGTTTGGTGAAGATTTAGTAAAGGCAAAGGCCCTTGATAACAGGGTTGGATGTTCACTTTTGATTAATTTGATTAAAGAAGTAAAAGATATTAGCTTTTATGCTGTATTTACAGTAATGGAAGAAATCGGGCTAGTAGGAGCTGGACCGGCAGCATATGAAGTCAATCCAGACATTTCATTGGTTTTAGAAGGAACATTATGCTATGATATGCCGAAATTGGATACATATTTAGTTCCTACTTATCTTAACAAGGGGCCGGCTATATCTTTAATAGATAGAACTACTATGTTTAATCGTGAATTTAGGAAAAAGATAGCTAATATTGCTGAAGAAAACAATATTCCATATCAATATAGAAAGACTTCTATGGGTGGAAATGATTCTGGTAAAATTCATACTACTAAGGAAGGTTCAATAACCACTACTATATCTGTTCCTTGTAGATATATACATTCACCAGCATCTGTAATGAGTAAAAATGATTACAACAATACTTATTCACTTCTAAAAGCCATTTTATCTAAATTTGAAAAGGAGGAATTATAATGAATATAAACTTCGAATTATTAAAAGAGTTAGCTGAAATTTATGGACCTTCTAGCAATGAATATATTATTAGACAATATATTGTAAATGAGATTAAAGATTATGTAGATGAAATGGAAATAGATGCTTTAGGTAATTTAATCGCTAGGAAAAAAGGTAATGGAAAAAAAGTTATGATTTCTGCTCATATGGATCAAATTGGACTTATGGTAATCGATATAGATGAAAAAGGATTTTTAAGATTTACAAATGTAGGTGGAATTTCTCCTGTTGTTTCAATAAGTCAACAAGTTGTATTCGAAAATGGCACTATTGGGGTTATTTATGCTGAACCTGTTGATGATATATCTAAGTTAAAATTAGAAAATATGTATATAGATATTGGTGCCTTTAGTAAAGAAGAAGCAGAGAAGAAAATAAGTATAGGAGATATTTGTATATATAAATCAGAGTATGTAGAAAATGAAAATGTCGTATTTACTCCCTATTTAGATGATAGAGTAGGATGTTTTATTGCAATTGAAGCCCTAAAGTCCATAAAAAATCCAATCAATGATTTATATTTTGTTTTTTCAGTTCAAGAGGAGGTAGGACTTAGGGGAGCTAAGACTGCTGCATATAGAGTTAGTCCAGATGTAGGTATATCTTTAGATGTAACAAGTAATGGTGACACTCCTAAGGCTAAGAGATTTGCTATTGGATTAAATAAAGGAGCTGCTATTAAAGTAAAGGATAATTCTATCATCTGTCATCCAAAAGTAAAAGAATTACTTGTTTCATTAGCTAAAAATAATGAAATTCCTTATCAAATGGAAGTATTAGAATTTGGAGGTACTGATTCTGGAGCTATTCATATTAACAAAGAAGGAGTTCCGTCAGGAGTAATTTCTGTGCCTACTAGATATGTTCATTCTACCATAGAAATGGCATCTAAGGATGATATTATTAATTGTACAAAGCTATTAGTAAAGTTTTTAGAGGATAAGTTGGACATATAAGAATTTGAGTGTAGTATAAGCAAAATTAATAAAACCTCCCATTATATATGTTTAACATATATAATGGGAGGTTTTATTTTTAGGTAAAACTTTTATAATCAAATATTTATATTTATTATCGAAGTAGATGTCGATAAATGACGAATAAAGATTGTGGACAATAGTAGATAAGATTGATATAATCTAATCAATCGTTGGTAATGCTTGGTATTTATTGTTTCCCATAGATAAATACTAGGAATAACTTTCTATAGGGGAAGAAAGTTATATTCAATTACTAGTGTAGAAAAATATAAATTATATACAGAAGAAAGGGGCTATATTATATGCTGAAGAAAAATGTTAAGAAACACCTGTCGGTAGTATTATCAGTATTAATGTTACTTGCAATCCTTCCGTTGAATGTGATTGCAGTGGAGGAACATGAACAAGACGGTATTTCTTTGCGATCTTTTGGCTGTGACTATTGTGGAGAAGGTCAAATTGTAAGCAGAAAAAAAGTAGTATCCAATTATCTTGTAGGTGTTGAACAATGTGGACATTCTTCTAAATGCAAGATAGAAGAAAGATATATTACAACCCAGACTTGGACTCAATGTACCACATATGGATGTTATCACTCTGGAGTTGATACTCAACATGAAACAAAGTATATTCATACAAGTTGCGGTAGATAGTGAAAAAACAATAATTGGGAGATTGATCCCAATTATTGTTTTTAATAGTGTATATTTTAAAGGAGACATGTAAATGTTTAATAAAATAAAGAAAAAGCTTGTTTATCTGTTACCTATATTAATGTTTTTATTAACTTCCTGTAAGAGTACAGAAGCTTTACAAAATTCTCAGATTACATCAATTAAAGATACGTTAGAATATTTAACATCAGAGGAATGTGATGGAAGGCTGCCAAATACAGAAGGAAATAAAAAGGCTCAGGAGTATATAAAGGATAAATTTGAAAAAATAGGATTAGAACCCTATGGAAATAGTTATCTATTTGAGTATAATCATATGGGCTGGAATATTAATAATGAAAACTATAAAATGGTAATTACATTTTTAGATGGAGATACTAAAGAGTGTGAATATGGGAGAGATTTTTTAGAAAATATTATGACTAATGTAGATTTTAAGGGAGAATTGGTTTTAGACTATAAAGATGAAAATATAGAGAATAAATTTGTGTTGTTAGAGAAGATGGATAATACTGTAGAGGTGAAAGATAAGGCTAAGGGTGTAATATTTCCTATGGAAAGCTTTAGAAGAGGTGCTCCAAAGATTGAAGAAGAACATATAACTATGATACAAATAAGCCCTAGTCTATATAAAGAGATGCTAGAAAAAGGAGTAAAAGAAATAAATGTGAATTTCCAAGTGGATGGAATAGAAGAAGAATTTCCTCAAAATAATGTAGTTGGAGTGATACCGGGTAAAAATAGAAAAAACGCCATAGTTATAACAGCACATTTTGACCATGTAGGAAGTAAAGGTAATATGATATGGAAAGGTGCAATAGATAATGGAACAGGAGTATCTGCTCTGCTGGATATTGTGGAAAAGTTAAAATTGCATTCCGATAAAGAGAAGCTAGAGCAAGATATAGTATTTTGTGCATTTAATGGAGAGGACTCTTTATTTCAAGGAAGTATTCCATTTGTAGAAGATATATCTACTAAATACGAGAATATATATAATATAAATATAGACTCTTTAGGATTAAAAAATGGTGGTAGATTATTAGTAGATGGAAAGGGAGAAGAAAATGAACTTGTAAAAGCTATTACATCCCAATTCAAAGAACATGGTGTTGAAGCATATTCTGATGGTGACATACCTAGGGGCAGTGATCATATTATATTTATAAATAATGATATAAATGGAGTAGGATTGTCTCAAGAAAATATAAAGGATGTCATACATACTTTGGAAGATACTATGGATAAAGTAGATATAGAATATATAGAAAGATTAAGTAATATCCTTGTTGATTTTATAATAAACAATTCAAAGGATACGTTTAAATTATTAGACAATAGTTTAAATGCAGTTAAAAATCTAGATGATATACTATCAGAGGAATATATTAAATTAAATTTCAATGAATATAAATTTATAGAAATTAATGAAAATAAAGAGTTGATTAGACAGGATCTTGGATTTTTTGTTTCTCCAGCTAGATATAATGAAGATTATCACAAGGGTATGGAACTTGAAGGTTTCTATAAAATTTACCCAGAGTTTCAACTACCTGAAAAACTAGGAAACTATTATCTGTATACAGTTAATGTATTTGATCGATCTGAGGAATATATTGATGATCCTGAGTTGGATAAAATTTATACTATAGAACCTAAGATAGATAATATAGGAAAAATAGAGTTTATGTTCGATAATAGATTATCTAATAAAGATATTTTAGATAATGCTAGTATATCAATTGGATTTGTAATTGAAGATAAGGATATTAAAAAAATAAAATATACTTATGCTGAATATACAGATAGTGTGATATCTGATGAAGATATTACTATTGGAGATGAAGTATATAGTCCTGTATATAAAAAGTCAAATAATCAGTTAAATGGTTTATATAGAAAAGTAGAAAAAGATGGTAAAATCTATAAGATTATGATTACTACCCCTTATAGTAATACAGAGTGGCAATATAAAACAATAGAAGAATCTATAAAAGTATATAAGGAACTTAATATGTCACCTTTTATTGAAGACATACTAAAAGTACTTTTGAATTAGAAAATACTAAGTTATTTATGTAAACAAATATAATGATATTGTAGATAAAGATTTTGCTTATAAAATATATTTTCAGAGGAAAATTCTAATTATTGACAGTTCATCATAGTGTTAGAATCCAAAGAATTATATAATAATTTTTATACTAATATTAACAGGGAAAGGTAACACAGGCTTTAATTTATTGAAATGATTTTTAGTAATAAAATCCATTCTTTGCAGTAAATAAGATGGATTTTATTTATTTTCCATCGACAAATATGCATATAAAGTACTATGTATTTTTTATAAAATATTAGAATTTTGTTCAATTATAAAATAGTATGTGGAGTTTTGTATTATTATGAAATAATTTGTATGAAAAAAATTTCTAAAAATTAAAGGAATTATAAGTTATTTGGAGAATTATATTAGGTAGTAGACTGGATTCGAGGGGGATATATTATGTTGGATTTGAATCATGAGTACACTATATCGGAAGTATCTGAACTGACTGGATATGCTCCACATGTCCTAAGATATTATGAAAAAGAATTTGAAATTGATGTTCCAAGAAATAATTCAAATCATAGGTATTTTACATATAAAGAAATTGAACTAATACAATATATAAAGACTTTACAGGATAAAGGATTTACTAATAAACAAATAAAACTTATAATACAATCACCAGAGGTTATGATGACAAATCAGGAGGCAACAGATGTAGTCGCAGTTGATGATAATATGTTTTTCGATACGTACCAATTAGCTAAAGAAATAAGCATGACTTTGGAGGAGGAATTCTTCGATAAATTATTTGCTCAGATTAATGAAGGTTCAGAAAAAAATATTAAAGTAATAGAGGAATTAAGGGATGAAGTAGCAATGCTTCGAAATGAATTAAATTCTAAGGAAAGAGATGTTTTAATATGTGAGAATGCAAAGCTTAAAATGAAAATTAAGGAAAAAACTTTTGAAGTTATTGAATTGAATGATAGATTAAAGAAAATTGAGGAAAAAGAAGAGGGGTTCTTTAAGAAGCTATTTAAAAAGAAATAGTATAAAGGTGATAACTCACCCTTATACTATTATTTATATGTTTATTTTGTATTATCTTTGAGCTTCATATTTTCTTAAAAGTTTAACGAATAACTCAGGAACTTTAGCCATATTTTCAGGTGATTCAACGAAAGAAATTCTAAACTGAGTTTTTCCTGGATTTTCTTCATCATTTTCAATATCATAGAAACCTTTCATTGGTGCTACGAGTAAAGTTGTTTCAACTCCATTAATATCAACTAAACCTTCTCCAGCACAATATAGAACGAAATCAATTGAATCGAAACCAGGTTTTACAACATTTCTTACATCAATTACTAAATAAATTGATGCATCAGGACTTGAAACAATAAGCTTAGGTTCCTGTTCTTTAAGTCCATTATAAACTTTTACTATTAAATCTTTATAATAATCTCTTTGTTGTTTACACCATCCAAGAATACTTTCTTCGCTTTCATGTGATAATGCTCCGAATATATATTGACCAATTACATTAGCGCAAAGATTAGCTGTATATTCAGCAACTGAACGGTTGTTAAACTCTGCATTATCTGTAATTACTGCACCTATTCTTAGACCACATGCATTCCATACTTTTGAGGCTGTTTCAATACTAATTCTTCTTCCTTCAATTCCTGAAACATCTGCATCTGTTAATCCCCAAATACTTACAAGTTTTTCTTCTTCATCATAATATAACTCACGATAAGCTTCATCACTTACCATCCACATATTATATTTAACACAAAGTTCAGCAAGATTTTTTAAAATATCATATGTGTAATATTGTCCTGTTGGATTATCATAAGGGATTACTAAAAGTGCTCCTGGATTATTTTCTTTTATTATTTCTTCAACTTCATTCATATCGGGTAAATTAAATTTCCCATTTTCACCCATATGACGTTTTATGGTTACAGTTTTACGTCCAATTCTTTCTGCAAATGAAATATAGTTTGTATAAGCAGGGTCAATCATCATAAGAGGTTTTTCATCAGTTCCAGCAGGTCCACAAACCCCTAGAAGTAATAATTCCATACCAGATGAACCACCATCTGTTATTTGAACATGAAGATTATCTACATCGAAACCTTCACTTTTTAAGATATTTTTAAAAGCATTTTGTGCTTCTATAGTACCTGCTGTCCCTGAATATCTAACAACTCCATTTGCAAAAGGACTTTCAGATGAGTTAAGCCCAAACATTCTTTTTTGCATAGCTGGATTCGTTGGTAAAGATACATTTCCTATCCCAACATTTATTACTGCTTGAGGTTTTACTTTACGTTCGTCATATTTCATTTGAGCTAAACGAACATCTGATGGTTTCCTTGATTCAAAATGCGCTGATAGTATTGGTTTACTCATTATAATTTTCCCCCTCTTTTATATTGTATATTAAACTTAGTTAATAAATTTAATTACTGTACTCACCTCTATTATACACTAATTTAAAAATTTTTCACCCTATTCTTAATTTTTAGGTCAAATTATTTACTTTATTATGAATAAAAGTTAAATTGTGTGATTTAAATATCTTAGTATGTAATATTAATTCATTGGATTGCAACTGGAGAATCATTTATATAATAGATATTTCTTAGATTGAATTGATGATAAATTAAAAATCTACAAGAAATATTTAAATTTACTTGTAGATTTTTATAAAGATATATAAAGTGTGTAACAGGCTAAATTAAATGTAATTATTTAATATTATGGTATTGATGTAAAAGTTTATCTAATATTTGGCTTAGTTTAATTACTTCCGAATCAAGAAGATTATATTTTTTATCGGATATCAAATTATGAAGTTTAATCCTCGTATCCTCTATTTCTTTAACAAGGTTTTTAAGCATATTTTCATCGTGCAAGTTACATACCCCTTTTCTACATTGTATTTATTTAACCTGTTACACTGATACAAGTTTATATAAAAAACAATGTATATGGGAATATAACTAAGAAAAAAATATAAAGAATATTTTCAGATAAATATAGGCTGAATTAAGTGGACTTTTTATAACGATAAAAGATAAATGTTCAGTTGACTTATATGCTTGTTTAGTGAAAGTATATGTGAATAGTATATTTAAGAATGGATTTGTTAGTTGGAATTGAAAAAGACTTCTTCATATTTTCTGATAACTAGAAGAAGTCTTGAAGATGCTATATGATTAGGAAGAAATACATTTAGATATTTTTTACTTAGAGGTTATATCTAATCGCACTTCATCATTTTTATTGTACGCTACAATTAAAGCTGTATGATTTTCCTTTTCCAATTGGAGCATATTTGGCTTTCCGTCAAGTGTAGTTTTCCATCCATCTTCATGTAGAATAGTTTCATATGATGTAAGAACATCTTCTAGTTTAGTATCCTTAATAGTATAAGTAACCTTTTTTAGTTCCGATGATTCCTCTTGGTTTTCGCTGGTTTCATCAGTTATAGCAACCATATTCTTATAGGATGGTAGATATGGAAATTCTTCGGTATATGAAATTCTTGCGGTACAAGAAATAAGAAATATAAATAAAAAGCTTAATAATATTAAAATCTTTTTCACAGATAAAATCTCCTTTTATTATTAGTTTATTATTAGTATTTCCAAAATCTAAATATATATTTAATTAGGAAGTAATAAAAATTAATAGTCATTGTTAAATAAAATTAGGAAGGTTTTATAGATTAGATATAACGGATAGGAAGTATATAAAATAAGACATTTGAATGATGATAGATATTTTTATAAAAAATATTAAAATAAATGTATAATATTTTTAATTCTTCACATAATAAGGTTGTAAGGTTCGTAAATAGAATTCGACTTTCAGTTTTCACTGTAAGAAAAGTATGTTCTCCTTTCATAAGGTCCATAATGGATTTTATGAATATAGACATATTAATCGAATCCATTATGGACCTTACTTTTGTTCTTTTTGTATTAAATCAATATTAAATAATTTAAAAATAAGAAAATTTATTCTATAACACTATCATTTGATTTTTTGAATATTTTAATATCTTTCAATACATAAACCAGAAATACTCCTGATAATAAAGCCAGTATTTGCAAAACCAGTAATCCATAATCTTTACTAATAATACTAGTAATTCCTGCTATAATAGAAATTACGATAATAAAATATCCCCCAATTTTTGCTATCTTTTCTAACATAATTATCCTCCTATTATTTATTTTATTAAATTTTAATTTAATTAGCTCCTATGTATAATATATCTGAAGCTTACTTAAATTTTGTTTAAATTAATATTTATGGAATTTTAGAATATGAACTTAATTGCTGTATTTTCTATTTTGCCTACTTTGACCACTTATATTAATTTATATATAAATATACCACTATGTAGGAACGAACTCAAGATTTAAAATAGGAAAATACAAATAAGACTATAAAGGTAGATATAGTAATAATATTAAAACAAGCACCTACGGTCTAATATCAGCGCTGCTTGCTTTAAAATATCTTTCTTAGACTTACCACTTTCGTATAGTTTCACCATTTGTTTTTTGAACTTAGGGGGTATAGGTTCTTCTTTCTCTTTTTTTATATAAACGATTCTACTTTTAATATATTGATATTAGTTTACAAGACCTTAATTTAGTTGCCTAGATTATTGTAACCTATCACTATATTAAGTTATATGTATATGCTATAATTTTCATATAAGTAATTTGTAGCGGTATAATAATATGAAATATATCTAAAATTAGGAGGTATTACAATGATTAGCTTTCTTATGCTTGGTAGCTTAGTACTTGGTTTAATTGCATGGGCATTTCCAATTATTAATCTCATGCAACATAGGAACAATAAATATAGGAAATGGGGTATCCTTTCAATTTTAAGTATAAGTGCTTGCTCAATTTCTCTATATTTCCAGTTATTTTATAGCTATCATTTGGTTAAGATAGGGGCTAGGTCTGCTCTTATGGATACTTCATATACTATAGCATTTTTATCAGCAGTACTTCTTGTAATTACGATAATACTTAATGTGGCAACACTGATTTTATATCATGGAAAAGAAACAAAAGGTTTATAGGCTTCAGTTTATCTTTTATTAAATTTAATGTAGATAACAAGTATAATTATTTAAAGGTTTAAATATATATCAGTAGAAAAATGCTCAATAAATATGTCATATGATTATTCTATAATAGGAGGTTACTGTGGGTGATTTTAGCATTGTAAGGTTATCAGACTTAAATGATGAATATAAAGAGAATGCAATAGAATTATTTGTTGATGGATTTAAGTATATGTTTTCATTTACAAAGAACAAAAATGTTTTAAAAGAGTTATTTTTAAACCCTATGGACTTTTCTATGATATATGTAGCGTTATATGAAAATAATATAGTAGGATTTATTGGAGTTTCCAATAATAAAAAACATCCTTCAATCAGCAAAAATATAGAAAAAATTAATGGGATATTAGATAAGGAACTTGGTTAATCCAGGTTCTTTTTAAAGAAAGTAATAATAAAAGGTAAAGAGGGGTTTTGGCAATGAAAAAGACTATCATAGGCTCTGTAATTTTATTATCAGGTGTAATAATTGATATGACTTTAATTATGGCTGCAGCATTTTATACTCCATCTATGACAGCTTGGAGTGGATTAAAATTATGGTATGCAATTTTTGGAGCAAAGAAGTATGGAAACGGAGTAGTTGAAAGTTTATTTCTTGGAGTGCCTTTTGTAATTGGAATAATGTTAATTATTATTGGATTAATTATATTATCGGTGGAGTATTATAATAAAGAAAATTAAGATAATTTCTTTATATTATCTTTAATAATTATGACTAATTTAACCAGGTTAGAGAGGAGTTTCTAACCTTTTTTATTTCATAATAAAGGATAAATATAAAATTCACTTACTCATAAGGAAATAGACTTTGTATTATTGTTATTAATTTGTTTATGAAGTTAATTTAATAGGATCATTCCTGTGTGGAATAGTATCAATAATAGGACTAAGAATAAATCTAACACTGAGAAATGGTTAATATAAGGACTCAATATATAGGATAAAAATAGTTGAAATGTAATTTATGTTAGTTTAATATAATGAAAGGAGGGGGTTTCATATGAAAATTAAAAAAATAAGATTTATAGTATTATTAGTAGTATTAGTACCTATATTATCAATGTTAAATGGCTGTGCAATATTTAGTAATGAAATTGGAAAAATGAAAGAAGCATTAAGAGGAAGAACTGCCATAGTGCAGACATATGATGAAGAAAGTAATATTATTGATAGTATTAAAGGTAACTCAATAAGCATTAGTTCAGAAGATAAATTTAATTCTAAGGATGAAGAAGGTAATACAATTAATAAGTCTTCTGTAATAAATTTAACTATAGGCGGCAAATCTATGGTCCATGTTGGGAGTAGTTTAATTCTCTATGAAGAAGGTTTGACAGATATATTTAATGAATATAGTAAAACAGCTAATATTCAAAATATTGATAGGTCAACCCCCTTTGTTAATAGAATGGTAAATGATATGAAAAATCTTACTACTGGAAAAGGTAGAATAATATTGATAAGGTCACAATCTGGAAAACCATTAGCTACATTTGCAGGAGACAAGGTTAGTTACTTTGCAACAGGAATAGATAAATCTACAGGGATATTAATAGATGGGAAATATCTTTTTATATATAGATGTGATTATACAATTTATGATATTGGGCTATTAGAATAAATTATAGAAAGAGAATCTATAACCCAGAGACTCAGGGATAAATTAAATCCTTGAGTTTTTTAGAGGAAAGAACTTTTTTATCTAAAATTATGATCTTAACAAATATACTCATAATTGATATATAACTAAAATTCTTTTCAGAATAGTAATGATAAAAAATAGACTAAAGATAGTTTTTATAGTTCTTTAATAATACTATAGTTTGCATATAATGGCAATATACAAAATTAAGCTATTAATATATAAGTAAGAAAAGTAAATGAAAATACCTACCATATTAAAGGCAAATAGTGGAGTTCTTTAAGTTAAATATATACTAGTAAGTAGGAAGTGAAGTGATAAGATGAATACTCATTTACTCAAAAGGAATAAAGAGAGATTTAACAAGTTGAATATAATAAGTTGGCAGGATAAAGGCATAACTGGTAAAGGTGTAAAAATTGGGATAATAGGATATTCACCTAAAAGCCATCATAATGGAGCTGAACTGATTAAACAAGTCGTTCCCGATTCAGAAATAATAGAATACAATGTTATGGATGATGATTCATATAGATATATATGGGAGGATGCTTTTCAAGCAATGGTTGAGGATGATGTACAGGTGGTATGCAGTAGTCTTAGAATAACTTTGTGGAATAGTGAATTACGAAGATTATCAAAAAAGTTATACGATAAAGGTGTAATTATGATTGATAGCAGTGATAATGAGGGTAGAGAGATAGATGCTTATCCTGCTTTAGATAAACATTGGTTTGCTATAGGAGCTTATGATGGCAAAGGTAGGGCGGGATATAGCCAGTACGGTGAAAACTTATTAGGATTAGGATATACAGACTATGCTGTTAAGAATCAATATGGTGACTATATACCATTAAGTCATACAAGTGGAGTAGTACAAGTTGTATCTGGAATAGCCGCTATGTTGAAACAAATTAATTCTAATCTAGGACCATTAGAATTTGAGGAATTTATTAAGAGAAATTCAATAAGGCTATCAACTGAAGATTGGAATGAGGAAGAAGGTTGGGGGTTATTGAATCTGCCTAATGAGGTTCAGATGACAGTAGGTATACCTAACGATAATAGTAATAACATAACAGATGATAACATTCATTTTAAAGATGCTAAGCCTAATAGGTGGTTCTATAAGGTAGTAAATTGGATGAAAAGAAAATGAAAATATCATATAAAAGGAAATGGTGCTTTGATGATATTTGATAAACATGCAAATTTAAAGTATATATTTGGAGAATGAAAGTTTTGGGCAGAGGAATATTATGTAAGCATAGCAGGCTTAAATGAATCCATCATAAAAAGGTAACAGAAGAACAATAGAAAAGGAATGCAGGGGCTCTTAAAATAATTAGACATTATTATTTAAAATCATAATTAAATTAACCTGTTGTGCTAGTTAAAAATTACAAATATAAAAACTCCAGCAATT
>NZ_JBEBOY010000044.1:0-24270 GCF_040396155.1 Tissierella praeacuta | reverse complement strand
GATATTATTATAGATATATGAACATTATACCATTGAAATGGCAAATTGCAATAGGAATAGGAATGGGATTGCAATTGGATCGTGAAGGATTACGTTTGGATTGTGAAAGCATATTGTATTTGGAGATTGCGATAGAAGATTGTCGGTTTGACTTGGGCTAAGATGCTTGAGAATTAATTATGAATTGATTTTGATATGTGGTTTTATCTTTTACAGTTTTATCTGCGGCGAATTAGGATTGTTGCATTTAGGAGGAAAAAAGGTGATATTTTGATTGGGTCGTGCGGGTTATTCGTGCACCACGTAGCCCTGCTTTCTGCTTCTGATACGTCACCTATAATAAGGTTTATGAAGAAAAAACAGGAGAATAAGTCTTTAAAAGCAGGATTGTACTAATAAAAAAACAATCCTGCCAAGAAAAAACATTTTCGTAATGATTATGTAAGAAAATGAACAGAGAAATGTTATAGCATTTTCCAAAAAAATGTATTATACTATACCATGTGATGGAGGAATTGATAGCTTCTGCCGGAAATGTAAATATTTTTTTGTTTTTGCAAAAAATGCAAAAAAAGTAAAAAAGGTATTGATAATTTCCATTATAGGAAGTATAATTACCTCGTAATGCAATTAGGAATTTCGAAGAGTATTTCAAAAAGAAAAAAGGAGAGTGCATTAATTATGAGAAAGCAGACCAAATTAGTTGCTGTATTATCAACAGCAGCACTGCTTGCATTAGGTGCTTCCATGTCCTCTTTCGCAGCAACTGGCTGGCAGGAAGAAAATGGTACATGGGTGTACTATGACAAGAACGGCGACTTAGAGACAGAGAAGTGGGAGAAATCAGGAGATAACTGGTTCTACCTCAATGAAGATGGCGAGATGGCTACCGACGTACTTGTTGAGTACAATGACAACTACTATTATGTAGATGAGAATGGCTCTATGGTAGCTAATAAGTGGGTTTCCCTTGAGAACGATGATTATGATGGTGATGATGATAATGAGCCTGTAAATCATTGGTACTATTTTGGCTCTAATGGTAAAGCATATAAGAGCTCCAGCACCAGCAATAGTGCTTCTTTCAAGACCATCAATGGAAAAAAATACATCTTTGATGATGAAGCTAAGATGTTATATGGCTGGATTGATGCAGATGGCCAGAGATTAACTGATGATAACGCTTGGCGTGCTGATAACGGTGTTTACTACCACGGTGATGAAAATGATGGAGCTCAGGCTACTGGTTGGGCATTACTGCACATCAAAGATGACCAGTGGGAAAATACTGGTGATTTAGAAAAAGGTTTCTCAAGTGACAACACATTTGACGATGAGGAACAGGATCGTTGGTTCTACTTCAAGAGCAATGGTAAGAAAATGGCTGACAAAAAAGGCGAGACCATCAATGGTAAAAAGTATAGCTTTGATGTTGACGGACGTATGAATGCTGAGTGGGTTAACTGGGATTCTACACAGACAACTGCTACTCAGGCAAGTGCAGACAGAACAGCTACACAGTCTCAGGGTAATCCGGTATACAGTAGCGGATTCAGATATTATGGAAGTCCTGAAGATGGCGCTAGAGTAACTAAGGGTTGGTTCCAGGTTGTTCCAGGCTCCTACTTAAATGAAGGTGACTATGATGACGATTCTGAAAACTGGTACTATGCTGATAAAGATGGTAAGCTGATTACAGGACAAATGAAGACTATCAACAGCAAGAAGTATGCTTTTGATAACCAGGGAGCTATGATTGATGGTTATAGATTTGTTGAATTAGCTTCTGACAATAAAACTATTGTTTCTCTTGCAAAGAAAGACGATTCAACTCATCCATATGACACAACAGATGGATTTAAGGCTAATGCTTCTTATTGGGAAGGCGAAGGTTACAAATTCTACTTCTTCGGTGATGATGGCGCTGTAAAGACTAACAAACAGAACATCACTATTGATGGTGATTCTCATAGTTTCTTACTGAATAAGTCTGGAACCTTCAAGGGTGCTGGCAAGACGGCTCTTGATAACAAGAAATACTATCAGTCTGGTCTGCTGTTATCAGCAGATAAAGAAGATAAGTACGCTGTAGTGAAGGCTATTATTGGTGCTGATGGAAAACTTACTTCCGCAACCCTTTTGACTACAGATGAATTCTTACGCGTAATGGATGTTGATAGTGTTGTAACTAATGATAAATATTCTGAAGATTACAATTTAGCAGAAGCTGCAGCAGATACTGCAACTGTTCAGTACAGATTAGTTAATACTGCTGGTTCTGTTCAGAAGAGCAAAAACAAAGCAAAAGATGGCAATGACCGTTGCTATGAAGTTAATGGTAGTGGTAATATTGTAAGAGTTTTCGTTGAAAACTAATCTATTACTATGAATTAAAGAAAAGACCGGAAATTCTTAAGGATTTCCGGTCTTTTCTTTTTTACCGATATATGGTATAATCACTGAAATAAAAAATGTTTGCTTTAAAGATGAATTCTACTGTATTGTTTTTATGACATGCATGAAGAATTATTTGTTACCTGTTGGGAATTCTATATTGCATGATATAGTTATCCTCTAAATGGTTTTATGGTCGAAAGGAATGCTTATGCAAGAAAATATATGCCGCGATTCGGAGAAAAAAAGTTTCCCATCAATTGTTCTTGGTATTTATGTGTTTCTGGTGGGAATAGGAGTTCCTTTGGTGGTCAGGGATCGTTATTTTGATATTCTTGTATTTAAATATTATTATTATTGCTTTTGCACAATTATAATGCTAGTGATATTGTTAGGGTATGCTTTGACAGTAGGAAGAGTGGACATAGGAATTTATTTCAAAGAATTTAAGATAAAAAAATTTATAAAAAAGCTTACTATTATGGATCTTGCAGCTATTATATATCTTTTGATTGCGATAGTGTCAACGGTTACATCTGACTACTTATATGAAGCATTTTGGGGTAATGAAGGGCGATTTACTGGTTTGTTTTTAATGATTTGGTATATTGTATCCTATTTTTGTGTAAGCAGACTTTGGAAGTTCAAAAGTTGGTATATTGATATGATTTTGCTAGCAGGAATGATTGTAAGCTTGTTTGGAATTACCGATTATTTTAAGTTAGATATTTTTCATTTTAAAATTGCTATGATTCCAGAGCAAAGGTCAATATTTACATCAACAATAGGAAATATAAATACCTATACTGCATATGTGGGAATGCTAACTGCCATTGCAACGGTTTTATTTACGACAGATAGAAAAATTAAGAATATGTTATGGCACTATATCTGTATGGTTATCAGTTTTTTTGCAATTATTATGGGGGTTAGTGATAATGCATATCTTTCTTTAGGAACATTATTTGGTTTTTTACCATTGTATTTATTTAAAAGCAAAAATGGAATTCAAAGATATGTCATAGTATTGGCGACATTTTTTTCTGTTATCCAATGTATTGACTGGATTAATGTTTACTTTGGAGACGGCGTCCTGGGGATAGAAAGTGCTTTTGATGTAATAATAAGATTTCAAGAATTGCCATATTTGGTAATGGGTTTATGGACAATAGTTATTCTTTGGTATTTTAGTACTTATAAGAGAAAATATGAATTGATAGAATTCGGGAATTTTTTTAGATATCTTTGGATGGTATTTCTTTGTCTGATTACTTTTATAGTATTGTATGCTCTTTATGACTGTAATATAGCTGGCAATGTTAATAGATATGGAGGCTTAAGCTCGTACTTTCTCTTTAATGATGATTGGGGAACGGCCAGGGGGTATATCTGGAGAAAGGCTATGGAATGTTATCAGAGTTTGTCTTTGTGGAAAAAAATTGTGGGATTTGGGCCTGAAACTTTCGGTATTTTAGTAATGCGTGAAACTGCAAACAACCCATATAATCAATTATTTGATAGTGCACATAATGAATATCTTCATTTGCTAACTACAGTTGGATTTGCGGGATTGACAGCATATCTGATTTTTATATTTGGATATGTAAGGAGATGTTTTGTTTATAGAGATAAAACACCGTATATTATAGCGATTATGTTTGCCGTCATTTGTTATAGTGTTCAGGCTTTTGTAAACCTTAATCTTCCTATTGTTACACCGATATTTTGGCTATTATTAGGAATTGGAGCTGCACATTCAATAGAAGATTGATTGTGTAAAAGTAATTGTTAACTTTAAAACAGTGTAAAGTTGGAATTTTTTCACTTATTTGGCAGATCCCAAATATTGTATAAACCTCCAAGCTGATGTAAGATAGAATTACTCAGTTAGGAGGTGTTTTTTTGTTGACAAGTTTTACACAGGTATTGGATCATTGCAACGCTTTCTTCAGAATCAGATCGGAATTAGTCTTATTCCAATATTCATACTACATATTTGATTGATAGCGGCTAATGAATCACAATTTGTGAGAGGTGTTAGATATAAATGCAATTATATTTGTCTATATTCTTCTAGCATTTGAGATATCTTCGAAATACCTGAGTATATTATGAGGTAATAATATACCGACAGGTTTATATCAGGAAATGGGAAAAGGATAGAAATAAGATTGAGATATGATTTTAATAAAATATTAAAAGATTTCCAACTCTTTTTGCTACCACGTAAGTTGCGTAATTGGTAGTTAAATGTTATACTAGAATGAGGTTTGTTATAGAAAATATAATTAATTGACAATGAAAACGAAAAAGTTATCTAGGAATCTGTAATAGCAAATAGAGAGAGCAAATGAATCTGAATCTATCAATAGCAATATCGATTACTGAGTGCTAAGATGGAGACAACTGGAACCAGATATAAGGAAGAAACGAATGACAAGTAGAAATTTCGAGCAGTATAAACGCATGGTGAAGTTCTTAAGTTCAGCAATTATTGTATTGTTAGAACTTACAATTTATTATTATGTGTGGATTAATTATTATAATAAAAATATGACAATTGCTTTCTGGAGACGAGGTAATTGGTTGATTCTTGGCGAATATATGATTTTATTGCTTTTCCTGCATCGGATATATGGGGGATTGCGGGTTGGTGTTTTTAAATATTGGAATTTAGTATATTCTCATATGCTTTCGTTAATCATAGTCAACGCTTTCTCTTTTGTGCAGGTTGTACTATTTGATAAGAAGATGCATAATCCTACTGCATTACTTGTAATGACTGGCGTAGATTGGTTGTTGGTTATGTTATGGGCATTGGCGTTTGTAAAGCTGTACACGTTCATGTTTCCCAGAAGACGTCTTTTATTGGTTCATGGCGAGAAGCCAATGTTCCATTTGATGGATCGTATTTTTACCCGGGAAGATAAATATGAAATAGTGGAAAAAATTTCAATAAAAGAGGGTATTGAATTTGTGATGGAACAAGCCGTTAAATATGATGGAGTTATAGTGGGCGATATTGCTGTGCAGGAGCGTAATCGGTTACTTAAGCAGTGTTATGGACAGAATATTCGTACATATGCAGTACCTAAAATCAGCGACATCCTATTGAGGACATCTGATGAATTGAATATTTTTGATTCTCCGCTATATCTTTCTCGTAATTATGACGGACTTACACTGGACCAGATGTTTGTAAAACGGATAGAGGATATTATAGTATCTTCCCTGTTTTTGATTATATCAAGTCCGTTTTTTTTGCTGATAGCTGCTATGATAAAACTTAGTGACCACGGTCCGGTGTTTTATACACAAGATAGGCTGACAAAAGATGGGAAATGTTTTAGAATTTTAAAATTTCGTACCATGATAGTGGATGCGGAAAAGGAAAGCGGACCAGTCAAAGCTGGAGAGAAAGATCCGCGGGTTTTACCTGTGGGACGCTTTCTTAGAGCGACACGCATGGACGAGCTCCCGCAGCTTATAAACATTTTAAAAGGTGATATGAGTATGGTTGGTCCAAGACCGGAAAGACCAGAGTTGGCCAGTATTATCACGAAAAACATACCGGAATTTGAATATCGTTTGAAAGTTAAAGCTGGATTGACTGGTTATGCACAAATCTATGGAAGGTACTGCACTACTAGCTATGATAAATTAAAATTGGATTTGACTTATATTAGGAATTATTCTATTATTATGGATTTTAAAATTATACTCATGACACCTAAAGTACTTCTGTTAAAAGAGTCTACAGAGGGATTTGAGGAAGGAAAATGGGAAGATCCGTCGCTTAAAGAATAATAAGCAGTTTTTGACAGGAAGGCGGAGACGTATGCGTCGTATATTACACTTTGTTTCTACTCCGGCAATTTGGAGCGGGGTGATGAGCGTTATTATGAATTATTATCGCCATTTGGATCGGAATTTGGTTCAATTTGATTTTTTATGTTTTCTTCATTGCGAAAATAGTTATGAAGATGAGATTACATCGTATGGTGGACATGTTTACTATGTGAAAAAACCTGGAAGTTCCATAGCATCTGTGAGGGAATTAGAAATTTTTTTTAAAGAGCATGAGGGAAGGTATCAGTGGTTTCATAATCACGAGGTATATCTTAGCTTTTATCTTTGGCGGTTGGTTGGAAGGTATAATTACGGGCATTTCGCAATTCATAGTCATGCGACACGTTATTCAGATAAATGGCTGAATGCAAGACGGAATCAGATATTATGCTATCCTATACCATTTATGAAATGTAATAGGATAGCATGTTCAAGAGCGGCAGGAAGTTTTTTATTTGGTGAAAAGATGGTGCGGCAGAACAAGGTTTATATCCTTTATAATGCAATTGATTGTAAAAAATATCGTTATAACCGAGAAAAGAGAGAGGAATTGAGAGGCCTTCTGGGCGTGCAGGATAAACTCGTAATTGGTCATGTGGGTAGGTTTGAAAAGCAAAAAAATCATGAATTTTTGATTGAAAGCTTCAGCATTTTAAAAAAACAATGCCCAGAGAGTGTTTTAATACTCATTGGAAGTGGAAGTTTGAAAGTGGTAATGGAGCAGAAAGTGAAAGCTGCTGGTTTGGAAGACACTGTATTTTTTCTAGGGCAGCAAAATAATAATCAGGATTGGTATCAGGCAATGGATTTGTTTTGGCTGCCTTCACTCTATGAGGGGCTTCCGATGGCTGCTGTAGAAGCGCAGGCCAGCGGTTTACCGTGTTTTCTTGCTGATACGATTACTCAAGAAGTAGAGTTGTTGGATACCACAAAGCGTTTATCTTTAAAAAGAGGTCCGGAATTTTGGGCGTCAGAGGTATGCAAGCAGCATAATAATATAAAACGTGATGATGCATGGCGTATTGTTGAAAATGCAGGATTTGGAATAGAGAGTGCAAGTGTCGCACTTCAGAGATATTACATGAATGAAGGAGCAAGATGAGCTTACAGATTTTATTATCATCTTATAATGGTGAAGAGTATATACGCATTCAGTTAGATAGTCTTTTAGTACAAACATATCAGGATTTTAAGGTTTTAATCCGTGATGATGGTTCATTGGATAAGACCCGGGAGATTTTGGAAGAATATGCTCAAAGGGATTCTCGTATTACCTGGTATGGCCTGAAAAATTTGGGTGTGGTAGAAAGTTTCTTTGATTTAATAAAACATGCGGATTTATCTTGCGATTATTTTGCCTTTGCTGATCAAGATGATGAATGGCTGCCAGAAAAGTTAGAGAAAGCTATCAAGGTGTTGCAGGCGAAAGGCTTTGCAGAACCGATGCTGTATTGTAGTGATAAGATTATTGTGGATGAAAAATTAAGACCTCTGGCTGTCCAGGTGACGAGGGATATTAGAAAGCTTTCTTTTGGAAACGCATTGGTGCAAGGAATATGTACGGGGTGTACGGCTGTCTGTAATCGAAAACTTATGGAGGTTATTGCAGGTCATATGCCGAAACGCATCGAATATGTTGTGATGCATGACTGGTGGTTGTATATGGCAGCGAGTTGCCTGGGAACGGTTTATTATGATGAACATGCATATATTCGTTACCGGCAACATCAAAACAATAAAGTAGGGGCAATGATAACGAAAAGGCAATTGTTTTTCTATCGTATGAAACAGCTAAAAAAGCCGCGTGGGGAAATTTATCGGCAGGTTAAAGAATTTGTTATGGCATTTGAAAGGGAAATGCCAGCAAAAAATAAGGATTTGGCTATTGAGTTATTGAAAGCGGAAAAGAGTATTTTATCACGGTTAAAGATTGTTAAAAACAAAGAAATTTTTCGACAAAAAACTAATGACGATTTGGTATTCCGGATAATAGTATTGATTGGTAAACTGTAGACTTGCCACGATGACTACACTTATAATGTCATGTATTATTTGAATTAATGAGGAACTTGGTAATTAGAGAGGAATAAAAATGAATAAGAAAAGTCTGGAATTACTAGTGAAGATATGTGGTATTTTTTTGATACTGGCTTTTATTTTTAAGTTTGCTGGAGGAGAAAGTTTAAATTATAAATATGTGGATAACGGTATGCCTCAAATGGCAGGGATGCTGGAGGAACTGACGGCAGGTATGGTTGTAAGACAGGATTTTACTGTTGAGTCAGAAACTTTAGAGACTATTGATTTGCCAGTTTCAACATACGGAAGAGAAAATGAGGGACTTCTTCAATTGGAGCTTGCAGATAGTAATGGAAATGTAATTGCCAGCCATAGTGAGGATGTGAAGAATTTATTGGATACAGCACCTTTTAGGTGGGCACTAGTGCCAGCAATTGAGAATACAAAAGGGAAGACTTATCAGCTAAGACTGACGACAACATCAGGAGTGGGAACCGCCCCTACCGTTTTTTTCTCATGGCTTGACACGGGAAAAATTTTGGTAAATGATGAAGTGCGTACCGGAGTGATGATATGTTTTGATTATGTAGGGAAGAATTATTTTTTGTTTGGAGTTTACTATTGGTATTTTGTTTTCATTGGCTTATTATTACTTGTCTTATATGGTTTTTGGAGTGTATTTTGTGAAAAGAAGGGAAAAATTACAATATCTTTATACCTGATTATAGTATGGAGACGCTATGAGTTTTTGATTAAGCAAATGGTGTCCAGAGATTTCAAAACAAAATATAAGAGGTCAATCTTGGGATATTTGTGGAGTTTTTTAAACCCGTTATTGACCATGATGGTTCAGTACATTGTGTTCTCACAGGTGTTTCGTTCCAGTATTAATAATTTTCCTGTTTACTTATTATCGGCAACCATATTATTTGGTTTTTTTACAGAAGCAGTGGGACAGGGGCTTACGTCTATTGTAGGCAATGCTTCTTTGATTACGAAAGTATATGTGCCTAAGTATATTTATCCCATAACAAAAGTAGTGTCTTGTTCTATCAATTTAATAATTTCAATTATTCCTCTATTAATAGTTACCTTGCTGACTGGAGGGCAAATAACAAAAGCAATATTGGTGCTGCCTTTTGTATTGGTATGTCTTCTGCTGTTTAGTGCTGGTATGTCATTGCTGCTCTCTACGACTATGGTTTTCTTTCGGGACACACAATACCTGTGGGGAATTATAAGTTTGGCATGGATGTATGCAACTCCGTTGTTTTATCCGGAAAGTATTATTCCTGATAAGTTTCGGCTTATACTAACCTTGAATCCAATGTATCACTATATCCACTTTGCCAGAACGGTTCTGATGGAGGGGATTTCTCCAGAACCAGCAGCATATTTGACTTGTGGATGCACTGCAATGTTAATGTGTGCCGCAGGGATGTTGGTTTTTAAAAGGTTTCAGGATAGATTTGTATTATTTGTATAGAGGTGGAATATGATAAATGTCGAACATGTAACTATGAAATTTAAGATGACAAATGACAAGATTATAAGCCTTAAGGAAACGGTAGTTGCACTTTTGTCAGGGAAATTACAGTATGAAAAATTTACCGTTTTAGAAGATATAAGCTTTGAGGTAAAAAAAGGAGAGGTTGTCGGAATTATTGGAAAAAATGGAGCAGGCAAGAGTACGCTGCTGAAGATCATCTCTGGAGTATTAAAACCTACCAAGGGAAAGGTGTCTGTAAATGGAAATATTGTGCCTATGCTTGAATTAGGTTCTGGATTTGATCCGGAATTAACCGGAAGAGAAAATGTATATTTAAATGGGGCGATTTTAGGGTATAGTGAAGCGTTTCTGAAGGAAAAGTATCCAGAGATTCTGGAATTTTCAGAACTAGGTGAATTTATCAATATGCCTATAAGAAATTACTCATCAGGTATGATGATGAGGCTGGCATTTTCAATAGCAACGGTAGTTTGTCCAGAAGTATTGATTGTAGATGAGATACTATCGGTAGGCGATGAAGGATTTCAAAATAAAAGCAGGGCACGTATGCTGGAATTGATGAGTGGAGGTACCACTGTACTTTTTGTTTCTCATAGTTTAACGCAGGTTGAAGAAATGTGCGACCGTGTAGTCTGGCTAGACCAGCAAAAAGTAAGAATGACTGGAACGGCAAAGGAGGTATGTAAGGCATATAAAGAATATTGGAAGTAGGACAAATCAAAGGAGGATAAATTAAGATGAAAGTAGCAGTAACGGGAGCCAATGGGTATATTGGCAGATTTGTAACAGGAGAATTATTGGATAATGGATATGAGGTGGTTGCGGTAGATTTAAGGTTTGATGGAGTGGATTCCAGAGCAATTCAGTGCAAAGCATCAGTTCTGGATGCGGGAGATGATGTATTTGAGATCATTGGAAAACCAGAGTACTGTATCCATTTGGCATGGCAGGATGGATTTGTCCACAATGCTTTATCACATATGGAGAATTTATCGGGTCATTTTTCTTTTCTGAGACATTTAATGGATGGAGGCTGTAAAGATATTACAATAATGGGTACAATGCACGAAATCGGCTACTGGGAAGGGAAAATAGAAGCTGATACGCCATGCAATCCTTTATCTTTATATGGAATTGCCAAGAATGCATTAAGACAATCAATATTATCAATAGCCAAGGATAAAAATGTGAATTTGAAGTGGCTGCGCGCGTATTATATTTTAGGAGATGATTTACATAATAATTCAATCTTCACAAAATTGGTTCAGGCAGAAGCAGAAGGAAAAACAAAATTCCCATTTACATCAGGAAAGAATAGGTATGACTTTATTGATGTGAAAGAACTGGGAAAACAAATAGCAGCGGTTGGGATTCAGAACGAGTATACTGGTATTATTAATGCGTGTACTGGCAATCCAATTTCTCTGGGGGATAAGGTTGAAGCTTATATTAAAGATAACAATATGAATATAGAATTAAAGTATGGTGCATTTCCAGACCGAGCATACGATTCACCGATTGTTTATGGTGATAGTACAATTATTGATAATATAATGAAGAAGACAACCTTAAAATAGGAGTGTATAATCATGAAAAGATATGCAATTTACTTTTTCTACGATAAGGATGGAATCGTTGATGATTATAATATCTATTTGTTAAATGATTTAAAAAAGAATGTAGATTATTTAATGGTTGTTTCTAATGGCGTGTTAAAGGAATCAGGAAAAGAACGATTACGTTGTGTGTCGGATGAAATTTATGAAAGAGAAAACGAAGGATTTGATGTTTGGGCATATAAAAAGGGGATGGAAAAGACCGGTTGGGAGGTCTTAAGTGGATATGATGAACTAATTCTACTGAACTTTACAAATTTGGGTCCAATATATCCATTTTCAGAAATGTTCATGGAAACAGATACATATGATGTAGATTTTTGGGGGATTACCGAACATTATGGACATAGTTTTGACCCCTATAATAAATGTAAATATGGCTTTATACCAAGACATATTCAGTCCAGCTTTATTGCCATCCGTAAGTCAATGTTAATAAGCAGAGACTTTCAAGAGTATTGGAAAGATATGCCTATGATTTTCAATTATAAAGAAGCAGTCTGCTACCATGAGGCAATTTTTACTGAGGATTTTACTGGAAAGGGATATAAATCAAGGGTATATATTGAAACCAAAGATTTAAAGGAGTTTAGTAATTATCCATTGATGCTGTATCCTGTGGAGTTAATAAAAAATCGTAAGTGTCCAATTTTTAAGCGTGAGACTTTTTTTTATAAGTATGAGGAGTTTCTTGATATTAGCTGTGGACAGCCTGGGTTAGAATTGTATGAGTATTTACGGGATTATACGAATTATGATTTGAACCTTATTTGGGATAATCTTTTGAGAACTGCGAATATGTATGATGTGAAGCAAAGAATGCAGTTGAATTATATATTATCCACAGAGGTTAAGACGGCCAAAACACAGACGAATAAAAAAATAGCACTGTTTATGCATATATATTCCATGGAACTTGCTGAGATGTGTAAGTGCTATGCTGAATATATGCCCTCATACGCAGATATCTGCTTAACGACAGACACAGAAGAAAAAATAGCTCAATTGAAACAAGTGTTTTCTACGTTTGATGAGAGCAGGATTCATATTGTAAAAGTTACTAATAGAGGCAGAGATGTAGGTGCATTATTAATTGGGTTAAAAGAATACATAGATAGATATGATTATATATGCTTTATGCATGATAAGAAGTCGGATCATAATGTGCCCAGAATGGTTGGAGAATCCTTTGCATACCATTGCTATCAAAATACATTGCCTAACGCAGTTTTTGCAGAAAATGTTATTGATTTATTTGAGAAAAATCCTCGATTAGGATTATTAGTTCCACCAACTCCTTGTCATGGACCATATCATAGCCTAATTGGTATGGAATGGCAAAGTAATTATAAGAATGTAGTAGATTTGGCAAAAAGATGGGGAATAGAAGTAGATATTAGTGAGTCCAAACCACCTGTGGCACCATTAGGAACCACCTTCTGGTTCAGAAAAGAAGCTCTTAAAAAATTGTATGAAGTTGGGCTTACATACAGTGATTTCCCGGCGGAGCCAACAGGAAGCAATGACGGCAATATTATGCATGCAATTGAACGTTTGTATCCATTTGCTGCACAGCAGAGTGGATATTATTGTGCATGGGGGCTTAGTGACAAATATGCTAAAATGGAAATTACGAATTTATGTAAGATGCTCCGTGATGTGAACCAAACGCTATTTTTAAATTATGGTGTAGATGATAGGGAACTTATGTTACACAAGATTAGCGTGACAAAGCAGCAGTTAGATAGAAAAAATGCACCCTTTAGAAAAATGAAAGATATAATGCGTAAGATTATTGGGAATTCATTATATGTGAGACTTTGGAAGGTAAAGGAAAGAGCCATTGGAGGTTATAGAAGTTCTGAGTTTACAAGGTATGGAAAATAATATGCTTACAAACTTTGATTTTAAGAAAGATGTGAAAAAATTATAAAAATTATGGATACAATAAGAGGAGAGAACAAATGATTTTAGGTAAGAACCCGAAACGAATTGCATTCTATGTATTTTATGATAAAGATGGAATACTTGATGACTTTGTATCATATCAAGTGGCAGATTTGAAAAAAAATGTTGATCACATATTATTTTTAGCTAATGGTAAACTTACTTACGAGTCACGAAAAAAAATCCAACCGTTTGTAGACGAAATTTTTGTTCGCGAAAACGAGGGGTTTGAGGTAGAAGCATATAGGAAAGGAATAGAACTCACTGGCTGGGATAAATTGGCTGAATATGATGAACTTATTATGATGAACGACACCTGCTTCGGTCCCATATATCCATTTAAGGAGGCATTTGATTGGGCTGCTGCAGAAGATCTGGACTTTTGGGGATTGACTACTCATGGAGAAATGCCTGTCAATATATTTACTGTTCATAAATATAATTATATTCCCGAACACATTCAGTCGAGTTTTTTGGTTATAAGAAATAGCCTTTTAACAAGCAGAGAATATCATGAATTTTGGAAACAACTTCCTCAAATTAAAAGCTATGGTGATTCTGTCGGCTACTATGAAACAGTTTTTACAAAAGATTTTAGGGATAAAGGATATAAAGCTGAAGTGTACTGTAATTCTGAAGATTTGAAGAAAGTATCTTATTATCCGTTGATGTTCATGCCAACAGAGATGGCCAAGAATCGCCGCTGTCCAGTTTTTAAAAGAAAGGTTTTTTTTGGTTATCACCCTTATGAGGATCGCGATAGTGGCACATTTGGGGGCCAGGTTTCTGAATTTATTCGATTCTTAGAAGAAGAAACGGAATATGACATGAATATGGTATGGGATAATCTTCTTCGTACCTGTCATATGGAACAGTTAAAGCATTATTGCAACTTTAATCGTGTGTTACCATATGACTATTCGGTGAGAGAAAATAACTCTAAGGTGTTAATCGTCGTTCATATATATTACAATGATTTAACTAGTTATGTTGTGAGTTACCTTAAAAATGCACCAGAATATTGTGATATTCTTATAACTGTGAGCAATGAAGAAAATAAGCAGACTTTTATAGAAGAATCAAAAAAGGTCAATCTTAAAAACAACACGAAATTTATAATGATTGAGAATCGTGGGCGGGATGTATCTGCCTTGCTTATTGGTGCGTATGAGGATTACAAAAATTATGACTTAGTATTTTTTCTTCACGACAAAAAAACAGTGGTTGTCGAACCATGGTCCATAGGTGCTTCGTGGCAGGATAAATGTTTTGAAAATTTACTTGGAACTCCTGCTTATATAGAAAATATTGTTAGTCTTTTCGAGAAAGAAAAACGACTGGGAATGGCATTTCCACCATCGCCTTTTTCTGCAAGCAATGCATATGCTTGGTTAATGACTTGGCAATGGACAGATAATTATTCCGCTACAGAGAAATTAATAAAAGATTTCAAGCTAAGTGTCCCAATTTCTCCAGACAGAGAGCCAGTCGCTCCTTTGGGTACTATGTTTGTGTTTCGTCCTAAGGCTCTTGAAAAGTTATTTGATGGCTACAAAGGTATTGGATGGAAATATGAGGATTTTCCCAAGGAGCCGAATGGAAACAACGGAACTCTTTTGCATGCAATTGAAAGAGGATATCCGTATTTTGTCCAGGAAGCGGGGTATTATGTCTGTTGGCTGCTAAATAGTGAGTGGGCACAGGTTGAGCTGCAGACATATTATTATGGGTGGTATAAGGAGAGAATGCAGGTAAGTGACATAAAATGGGATCAAAATAATAATGGTATTTGTTCGAATGGTGAGGTAAATGCTATAAAGAATTCAACCTCATGGAAAGTTACAAAACCGCTCAGAGCATTTGGTGATTTATTAGTCAAATTACATTTGAAGAGGTAACATGTTTTTTGCAGAAATTGAACTAAAATAAATGAGAGGAAAAGTATGATTATCAGTATCTGAAGATATCATATAGGAAAAAATATGTTTATCCCTATTATCATGACGTTGGATCCTACGGCAGAAGCATCTTTTATGTGGGCGTTCCATAAATTGGCTTCCATAGGAAAAGGCTACAAGTGGCCTGTTGTGGCACAAAAAGAATATTTTGATATATATAAGATATTTGAAGTTCCAGATTCATTTAGTGAATTGTATGATGTCCCTTTGGATACTGAAGGCGTGCTGGAAAATATTATTCCTGTTGAAATTCCAGAACACATAATAAACAATTACAGACAACAATTTCCTTCACGTACAGATGCATATGTAAATTCATTTGTAGATAAATGGACTGAATTAGTAGAGTATTTATATGAAAGATTAAGTTCTATAATATTGAAAGAGGGAAAAACTGTTGAAGGTCTAATACTATTTAGATATTATAGATGCTTTGAGGATTTAGCCCACAAGTTAAATGTTCCAACCTTTTATTTTGAATTGGGATTAAGAGTTCCTGATTATAGAAATACTTTTTATTGGTCGAAAAGTGGATTGCAGGGAAAAGCTGGATTTGAAAGTAGATTTGCTAAATTTAATATAGAGTTCACAGAAAAACCCGTATTAGTTTTGGAATCGAAAGAAATACTAGCCCTCTTTTTAAGAGAAGATAAATTATCCTATTTAAATACACATATACCGAAAGAGTATGAATTTGGTATTTTGGGTGGTTATAGTATCCCTCAAGCTAGCAGTGCTTTTAATCAGATAACATTGGCAGAGGAGCTGATGTTGGTGAGAAAATGGTACTCAAATGATAAAATAATAATAAAGAAGCATCCGGGAGATCCCCTAGACGGAACTCCTCACTTTCCTAATATTGAGAAAATTGGAATCACATCAGCTCAGTTTATTCAGAAGTGTAAACGAGTTGTAACTGCAGGTTCTAATGTAACTTTTGAAGCTGCTCTCTATGGGGTTCCGGCATATGATTTGGGTTGGTCTCAATATTCATTTATTAGTAATTCATCATTAAAAGAATTGACAGATGAATTACCAGATAATATTAAATTGAATTTTATAGCATTTTGTTGCTTGGCTCCATTGGAATTATTGAAGGATATTAATTATATAAGGAAAGCAATTACGTTAGATTCAGAATTGGAAATGTATAAATTAAACTTGGATTATTATTTGAGAGATTATGGTCTGACATATGAAGAATTAGCAGCATCGGATAACCGATTGGAACTGATTTTACAGTCAAGGTTGAATAAAGAATACTTGAAGGTAATGCCAAAGGGAAACTTAACACCAGTAGCAGAGCTTCAAATTGAATTGAACCGCACTTTAAATAAGGAGAAAGAACAAACTAAAATAAATAGTGAATTATTTAAGGTAGTGGAATGTGTTAAGGAAAAAAATAAAGAGTTAAATGAAGAATTAGCACAGCTTAAAGAGAAATACAGCCTACTAGAAAATGAATCTAATCTGTTGCAAGTAAATAATAAAAAGAATATTGACAGCCTAAAAGAACTCAATAATTTAAATACAATAATGAATGTGAAGTTGAAAGATGCAGAGCAACTGTGTGGTGAAAAAGAAGCATTGTATCGTGAGATTTTAGAATCTACATCTTACAAATCAAAACCTTTTAGAAAGTTTGCAGATTTATTGAAAAGAAAAGTATAAATGGATTGAGTGACAGGTTCGTCTGAGTAGATGCCAGAGGTATACCCCAGCGTCATTTACAGAAGGGAAAGTTCTATGAAAAATGCATGTTTTATACCTATAAAATCTAATTCTGAACGAGTCTTAGGTAAAAATTTTAGGGTGTTAAATGGAAAAAAGTTATATGAATACATCATTACGAATGCTATTGAGGCACAATGCTTTGATGATGTTTATGTTGATACTAATAGCGAAGAAATAAAGAAATATGCGAATGAATTAGGTGTTAAAGTTATTGATAGAGAGCCTAGATTGGCTGAAAACACAGCGAATGGAAATGATTTGTTGGTTTATCAACAAGAACTTCATCCAGAATATGACTATTATTTTCAGCTATTTGCGACAGCACCATATTTACAAC
The DNA here is from genome assembly GCF_040396155.1 of Tissierella praeacuta. Classification (GTDB taxonomy): domain Bacteria; phylum Bacillota; class Clostridia; order Tissierellales; family Tissierellaceae; genus Tissierella; species Tissierella praeacuta_A. The sequence goes on along the minus strand of NZ_JBEBOY010000044.1, from coordinate 6,906 downwards.
CCGATAGCATTCGAAATTGTGCTAACTTTATGCTAAATAGTGAAGAGTTTGATTCGTGTTTTACAGCAGTACCAAATCACGGCTTTTATTGGCTTAATAACTTACCTGTTAATTATAGACCGGATGTTTTGCCTCGCTCACAAGATTTGGTTCCAGTCATGGAAGAAACAACTGGAATGTATGGTATTTCATCGGAATCTTTAAAAAAATATAAATCGAGAATTGGAAGAAAGCCTTATATTTATTGTGTTAATAAATTCGAAGCCGTTGATATTAATACAGAAGAAGATTTGAAAATGGCTGAATTTGTTGGGAAGTTCTATTGGGGGAATTGTTTTTATGAAAGAAGGGACAATTGCAAATGAAAATTTTGATTACTGGTGGGTCAGGATTTATTGGTAACGCAATTATTAATGAATTATCAAAAGATAAGTGCAATGAGCTTGTGGTATTAGATGCGCTTACGGAGCAAATTCATGGGAAAAAGACAGAGGAGTCCTATCTGTATAAAGGTATTGCAGATAAATGCCATTTTATTAGGGGAGATATTAGGGATTATCAGTTAGTAGAACAGGTAGTTAAAGACTGTAATTATATTATTCATCTGGCAGCAGAAACAGGTACAGGGCAGTCGATGTATCAGATTAACCAATATAATGAAGTGAATATCATGGGGACTTCTAATCTTTTTCAGGCAATTTCTGCCACAGGAGTGAAACTTGAGAAATTTATTCTGGCGTCTTCACGTTCTGTGTATGGAGAAGGAAAATATGAGTGCCCAGTTCATAAAACTGTATATCCAGAAGTCAGAAAAGTAGAAGATATGAAAACAGGAGACTTCACAATGCACTGTCCGATTTGTAATGGAAGATTGCAAACGGTTCCAACAGATGAAGCTAGTAAGATTGCCCCTAATTCTTTGTACGCATTTACTAAATATGCGCAGGAAAAGATGGTGGAAACAATGTGTAAAGCAATGCAGATTGAATATACGATTTTTCGCTTTCAGAATGTTTATGGGATAGGACAATCCTTGAAGAACCCCTATACAGGAATTTTGTCAATCTTTTCGACACTGCTTCTTGATAATAAGAAAGTAAATGTATTTGAGGATGGAGCGGAAAGCAGAGATTTTATAAATGTGGAAGATGTAGCGTCCGCTGTTATAAAATCTTTGGGTGAGAAGGAAACGAATGGTGAAATAATTAATCTGGGGAGTGGTGTAGGAACCAGTGTAATAGAAATTGTAGAAACATTAAAGCGATTATACGGAAGCGAATCGGAAATTTGTATAACTGGGGATTTTCGTGTTGGAGATATCGCACATAATATTGCAGATATAAAAAAGGCAGAGAAATTACTGGGATTCAAACCGTCTGTTTCTTTGGAAGATGGACTGCGGGAATTTACTGCATGGGTTAAAGGACAGGAGTCTGATAATAGTGGTTATGAGACTTCCTTGAAAGAAATGGAGCTGGCAGGCATGTATATAAGGAAGGGATTATAAGGTGAAATAGGTGATTAAAGAAAGACGGTTTGACCTAGATTTTATAAGAGTATTTTCTTGTTTGTGTGTGCTAATCATACACTTTAACGCAACATTAAGTGGGTGGTTTAATGGGGTTTTTGTATATCCCAATGCAGTGTTTCCCAATTATATCTTTAAACACTTGTATCTGGGCGGACTTGGTGTAAGTATGTTTTTTATGCTGACAGGTGCAGCTCTTAGTATTACCTATCCCCAAGGTTGTGCAGGAAGTTTTAGAGATTTGCTTGTTTTTTATAAAAAACGTTTTATCAGTATTTATCCTATGTTCTGGATTGCCTGGATTGCCTTTTGCTTGTATAATTTGTTGACATATAAGAGTATGACAGATGCCCCACTTAGGAATATGGTGCTTTCTCTCGCAGGAGCTGACGCTTATATGACTGCCTTAGGAATTGAAGGGCTAGGAGGATTTTATCTAGTTGGAGAGTGGTTTCTAGGTTGTATAGTTTTGCTTTACGTTATCTATCCAGCAATTGATTATGGTGTGCGAAAAAGGCCGATAGTTGTAACCTTGTTAGTGTTAATAACCTATATAATTTTCAATAATCTCATTACAATTCCGATTATAAGTAGTTCGGTCAGTGTTTTCTTGCGTATTCCAGAACTGTTATTTGGAATGTTATTTGTGAAGTATTTAAAAATTAAATCTAGGAAGGAACGGCTTTTTTGTATCGGAATAGCATTTATTGTCGGTATTATTTTTTATATACATGCTGATTTTGTTGTAAGTTATTTAGGAGATCTTACTTACCAAATTGTAATGAGTGCTTGTGTTTTTACAATTCTAGCATACTTAGCACCTAGTGTTAAATCTTTAAGATTGAGAACCATTTTTATTGATATTTCCAAATATACATATGCAATTTTCTTGGTACATCACCAAATAACATACATTTTGGTAAGAGGATTTGATTTATCTAATATGCCAAAACGCATACTATATTTACTGTTTATTGCTTATCTCATAATAACTGGAGTAGTTTCAGTATTGTTAGTCAAAACTGTTGGCCTTTTCAAAAATAGTTTATGGATAACAAAAAAGGAATGCATCTGAGTGCAGGAATGGAAGCAAAAGGATAAGATTGCTGGAAAATATCAGGAAGGTTACTATTATGAGCGGTAGAGAACTGTAAATTGTAAGAAATAGTAGGGAAAATTAGATTGGAAACTGTAATATATATTTGATATGTGTATCTATCGGACGATTTATGGTGTTTAGATTTAAGTAGAATTAATGAAAAATGAGGAGGGACAAATGGGAAAAATAAAGGTTACAAAATGTGAGATTGAAGGACTTTGTGTAATTGAGTCAATGGTGTATAGGGATGAGCGTGGATACTTTGTTGAAACTTATAATCAGAATGATTTTAGAGAAGCTGGTCTGGATATGATATTTGTTCAGGACAACCAATCTATGTCAGTAAAAGGGGTACTTCGTGGTCTTCATTTTCAGAAACAGTTTCCCCAAGGCAAATTGGTTCGCTGCATACGTGGTGCTGTATTTGATGTAGCAGTGGATTTACGAACTGATTCTAATACATATGGAAAATGGTTTGGTGTTGAACTGACGGCTGAGAATAAACAACAGTTTTATATTCCAGAAGGTTTTGCACATGGTTTTCTTGTTTTATCTGACGAGGCTGAGTTTGCATATAAATGTACAGATTTTTATCATCCAGGTGACGAGGGTGGAATCCTGTGGAATGATTCGGAAATAGGGATTGATTGGCCAGTTGAAAATGATATGCAGTTAATCATATCAGAGAAAGACCAGAAGTGGTTGGGAATTCGTGATACTGTTAGATTATGATGTAATAATGAGGTCTCTCTTGAGACCTCATTATTGGTATAATAAAGTGCTTGGTTATTTAGAAAATGCATTTAGAAAACAACAGGAAGGCCATTATTATGAACAATATTTTTTTGAATATGATAAGTCAATTAATACAGCACCCACAACAGGCATTGTATTACATGAAACCATCAAAAATCATGCGAGCACTATATTATTTGCGGCATGGAGGATTAAAGGGTGTATCCAGGATTCTGGATGAACGGTTATTGATGGGAGCCGATTTGAAGTTGGATTTAGTTATTAAAAAGGATATATATGAGAATGATATTACGGGATATCCTCCAATTGCATTACCTAAAATAGTTGAACCACTTGTATCAATCATCATACCGGTTTATAATCAGTTTGCGTACACGTACAGTTGTCTGAGAGCAATTGCAGAACATTCTGGCAATGTTTCATATGAGGTTATTCTGGCTGATGATTGCTCCACAGATTTGACCTCACAAATTGAAAAAGTAATAAAGAATATTCGTGTAGTCCGAACAGATAAAAATTTACGTTTTTTAAAAAATTGTAATTATTCAGCAGAGTTTGCCAGAGGAAAGTATTATCTGTTTTTAAACAATGATACGCAGGTACAGCCAGGATGGCTGGAGCCACTGGTACAATTATTGGAGGAAAATCTGGATATTGGCTTGACAGGCTCCAGGTTGGTGTATCCGGATGGGAGACTGCAGGAAGCTGGTGGAATCCTGTGGAAAGATGGAAGTGCATGGAATTATGGACATGGGAATAATCCAGCACTGCCAGAATATCATTATGTAAAAGAAGTCGATTATATTTCTGGGGCATCTATGATGGTGCGCAGTGAATTGTGGAAACAACTAGGGGGGTTTGACGAGCATTTTGTACCAGCTTATTGTGAAGACAGTGATTTCGCTTTTTCCATCCGGAAAGCAGGGTATCGGGTGGTATATCAACCACTTTCAGTGGTGGTGCACTTTGAGGGCATCACTAATGGTACGGATGTTTCATCAGGATTAAAAGCTTATCAGATAGAAAATCAGATGAAGCTTTATGAAAAGTGGAAAGATGTCCTCGAAAAGGAGCATTTGCCCAATGGACAAGATCCATTCCTGGCACGTGATCGAAGCCAGATGAAAAAGAAAATCCTTGTAATAGATCACAGAGTACCATGGTATGATAAAGATGCCGGTGCCAGAAATGTATTTATGTATACTCGGATTTTTTTACAGTTGGGATTGAAAGTTACATTTATGCCAGATAATTACTTTCCTCAAGAGCCATATACGCAGGAGATGGAACAGTTGGGAATAGAAGTATTATACGGGAATTACTATTTTAAGTACTGTAAAGAATGGCTGAAAGATAATGTACGCTATTATGATTACATATATGTGAACCGTCCTCATATTGCGATAAAGTACATGGATTTGCTGAAAGAATATGCGAAAGGCAAGATAATTTATTTTGGTCATGATTTGCATTATTTGAGAGAATATCGCCAATATGAGGTGAGTCATGATGAGTCTTATCTTGTGTCTTCAAAAAAGTGGAAAACCATGGAGCTTGACCTTATGCAGAAAGCGGATGTGGTTTATGTGGTCGGAGATTACGAGTATGAGGTTTTGAAAAAGGAATATCCAGAAAAGCCGCTGCGCAATATCCCGATTTTCACGTATGAGCCGTTGGATGAAACCTGTGAGCCTATTTTAGAGGGGCGAAAGAATCTGCTGTTTGTAGGAGGATTTGGACATCCGCCTAATATTGATGCAGTCTTGTGGTTTGCCAAGGATGTTTTTCCGAAAATTCAGGAGGTCTATCCAGATATAATTTGGAACATTGTAGGAGCGAATCCGACTGATGAGATTAAGTCTGTTGAAAATGATCACATTCATTTACTTGGTTTTGTGTCTGACGAACGTTTGAAAGAATTGTATCGGGAATGTCGGCTGGTTGTAGTTCCGCTTCGCTATGGAGCGGGTGTTAAGGGAAAAGTAGTGGAAAGCGTTTACAACCAAAGCCCAATGATTACAACACCGGTTGGTGCAGAAGGATTGAGCCTGGAAGAGGACGCCTTTGCAATAGCTGAAGCAGATGATAGTTTTGCAGATCGTGTGATTGCGCTGTATGGAGATGATGATGAATTGATGAGATTAATGAGTCATTCCAGGGATTTTATTAATCATCACTTCACCAAAGATCAGGCACTGGAGGTTGTATTGAAGGATATTCACCCATAACAATACAAACTCAGTTTCGTTTGATAAGATGTTTATATTTATTTAAGCTGCGGAAAAAATAGCATATCCAATAATAGCATGCAGGAATTATGGAAACACCTATATGGCGATAGACCCGATAGGTCATAATTCCTGCTTTTATTTTATTCCCAGACTTTGAGGTAGAACTGATACGATATATCAGCAGGGGCTGATCAATGCCATAGGCACTGATCTTTTCATTCTGCAATATTTTAAGCCAAACGGCAAAGTCTTCATGCATCTCGGATCCATTTTCCATAGGGTAACGGAGCATCAATTCCTTATGGATAAGAACGGAGGAGCAGGATATGATATTTTGTTTTAGTAGTTCTTTATAGAAGATTTCCAATGGAACCGGTAGGCAATATTCCAAAGACACACTGTTTTCATTTATGAAAGATGATCCAGTAAATATAAAACGGGCTTGTTTTTCAGCCGCAAGGCGCAATTGAAGTTCTAATTTTTGTGGATGCCAGCAATCATCACTGTCAATATAAGCAATCCACTCACCCTGAGCCAGAGAGACACCACGATTCCGGGACTCTGCAACTCCTTTGTTAGAAGGGTTTCTAAAGTAGAGAATATTCTCGCTATGCTCTGTATAGCTTTTACAAATATTAGGTGTCTGATCGTTAGAGCAATCATCTATGATAATTAATTCCCAATCAGTACAGGTTTGATATAAAATGGATTTAATGGATTCTTCAATGTAGCGTTCAGCATTGTACGCAGGCATAATAATACTTGTCATAAAGGCTCCTATCGATTATATTTATAATGCAAAGTAGTTAAGATATCTAATTATATATATTATAATCAAAAATAAAGATATCTTCAAGGAATTAATAATGATTGTAACCATGTGCTCATCAATCAGCAGTCTACTTTACTATGATACATGCATCAGGGCTATTCCTATAATTCTATTTGTTTCACACGCTATTTCCATAAGTCTATAACAATTAAATTTCTATTTAAAAATAAAATCCCACTACTAGCATTATACCTTATCAACAGATTCTTTAATTATTTGATATCTTTTAAATTAATCTTACGCGGTTCGTCTTTATGGAGTCAGGTTGTAAAAGATTAATGTAAAAGGATAATTACAAAATGAGAAGTTAAAGAAGATAAAAAAAATCACTTGCAATTTATCTCTACATAGAGTAATATATAACTACATAGAGATAATATAGGAGATGAAATGGCAAAAACAGAGTTAAAAATCCTAATAGGCCTCCACCGGGCCGTAAACTATATTGACCGCCAATCAA
>NZ_JBEBOY010000043.1:0-26825 GCF_040396155.1 Tissierella praeacuta | reverse complement strand
AGTAGATAATCTAATTTTAATTAATTAAACTGTCTACTTTGGAAGTATCATATCAATATGCTGGAGCCTTTTTCAAAAAAATAATTTATATTGCTTATAATAAATATAATCTAAAGATGAGAGTTTTTAGTTGAACTAATGATTTTACAATAATTAATAATAGGAATTGATTCAAATTTAATTATATAGTTTTTCTAAGCTCATGAAGTTTTAAAACATAAACAAACTATTAAGTATTAAAGAGGTAGGTAGAATTGATGCTAAGAAAATGTAAAAAATGTGGGGAATTTTATAATGTCGGAATAGCTGAATATATTAAAGTGCTTTTGAGAAGAGAAATGATCTTTATGTGTGAAACATGCGAAGAACTTACTGATTGGAAAAAACATGAAGATATACATCAGGTAAATAGAAATAGTTTTAATTCTAATGAATGTATTGTTGAATATTTTGATTATAGAATATATGGTTGGATTTATGAAAGTATAATTGAAGATAATAAATATTGTGAATTAAGATTAAGGAACGGATAATATATAGTTGTTTTCCAATTGATTTGAAGGATGATTATTTAGTTTGCTGTAAGGATGAATTTGATCCTAGCATAGAATATGGAACACATCGAATAGGAGATATAGAAAAAACATTCCATTAAAGTATATACTGGGTATAAAAATACTTGATATATGCAAAGATTATTTTGAGCCAGACGTTAAAGAACCAGTTTATGGATTCAAAGGAGTAGAAGTGGTAGACGGCGTTCTTAAGGCTAAAGATTATATTTATGAAATAGGAATACCATATGAAGAACCACAGAGAATACGACCTCATACAGATTTTCAAGATGTATATTCACATTTTTGTGTTAGAATTGAAGATGTGTTAAATTATAGGGATTTTATAACTTCACCTATAGCATTTAGCCAAGGGAATGGACATTCAGAGGTACGACTGTTTAAAGTAAAAGGTGAGGGGCATTGTTTTAAAAATACTACCTATGGATGGGTATCAAATAAGTTAACACTTATAAGGGAAGTTACTAAAGAGGAAATAATTGAGTATTTTAATAAAAGACCAGAACTAAAATTAGAAATAGAAAAACGTTTTGAATCTAGGGATAGAATCCACGATAATGTATGGTCAGAATATACAAAAGCAGATATAAAACCTTATAAGCAATTTATGGATGATAATGAAATTGAAGATATGCTAGTTCAAAGCTGCCCTTATAGTGAAGAAGATGATTGTCTTCAAGGTGGCTCAGTATTGGAGTTTGGAAAATGTGAGCAATGTAGTTATTATAAATATTTTATGATAAATAAAAAGAAAACATACAGTTATTTAATCATAAGAAATGTAATTCGAAAAGGTACTTTTAATGAGGAAGATGGTAACTATTAATACCTTCTGAACATAATTTTAAAAGTGAGTTAGAGGCAATTCAAAGATTATTGAAATACAAGCTAAAATAATCCTTCCTTCATTTATTAAGTCACAAGGCAAGAAAATAGATAAAAAGGTTGAGGAACTACAATGATTGAGTATTATGGAAAGATTCATTCTAGAAAAAGAGCTTTTAAGTCAGAATTTGAATTACTAAATAAGTAATAGAAAGGAGCAGAAGATGAAAAACAATATAGGTATAACAAAAGATAAGATTACGACAGTGCGTCTTCATTTGGAATTGGAACATGATCATCTTTCAGACTATCAAAAAAGAATGCTGAGAAGATATGGAGAATCTATTAGTGGTGAGTCCATAATTAGAGATATTCTTATACCTTCAGATATGCCACTTCATAATCTTCATTATGCAATTCAAAGACTATTTGGGTGGCAAAACTCACACTTGCGTAGTTTTTATTTACCAAAGGAAATATATAATAAATTGACAGGTGGTACTGTTAAGGGCTGGTCTGATTTAGTAGGTATACTATTTCAACCTCCATCTGAAGCAGAAAGTGATATTTTCTGGGACGATGATTATGAGAAGGGGAGTTTCAATGTTTGGCTTAGGAAGAAATACACAGGTCCATATATATATGGAGGAACTATGGAGCATCCAGAAATAGCAAGACAAGATATTCAAAACCTTCTTGACCGTTTTAAAATGTTTGAGGTTAGAGAATCCTTCGGGGATTATATGGAACGAACAAAAGAAGATGAAGATGCTGAAATAAGAATAATAAAAGAAGCGCCATTAATTGAGTTAACTCTTGAAGAGATGGATTCATCCCTTATTATTGATGGCGGTACTGAGAGCTTATTAGAAAGATTAGAAGTCAATAAAGTTATTGCTGCTCAAAGTGAAGATATTGCTTCAAAAGGGCTGTTTCCAATGACTAAGGAACTTATTTACAATTATGACTTTGGAGACAATTGGATAGTTAGAATAACTAAGTACAAAGATTGTGAAGATCTTGTAAGTCATAACATTATTGATGAATATGAGCTTGAAGAAGCAGAAGATATTGTATTGGATAAGCATAAGCCAGTTTGTATTCATAAAGATGGCGTATCTGTGCTTGATGATGTTGGTGGACTAAGTGGATTTGCTGATTTCTTAGGGATAATCTATGAAGGAGAAGATAAAGAAGAGGCATCTAGTGCACGTGCGTGGGCAAAGAGCCTGGGATGGAGTGCTACAAAAGTTTCTAGTAAAATGATGCTGTAGCTATAAATTGGGTTATAAAAACATGTATATGAATTGCATAGTAAAGGGAGGATTTTGAAGTGGATAAAACAACTCCAGAAAAAGCAGTGAAAGAATTGACAATAATGTTAATGTATTTATCAAGATTTAATGAAAAAGGCCGTTTTGATACAGAAATGGATATGGCTTGGAAAGGATATGATTTTGACATTATTAATGAGTTGGACGAAGAAGATTATATTAGGCAGGGGAGTTATCGTTCTAAGTCTGTTGCAATAACTGAAGAGGGTATAAGATTAGCACAAAGTCTTTTGAACAAATACAATATAAAAGACTGGGAGTAAGCATAGAAAAATAAATTGTAATGAACAAAGCCTTCTCAAATGGAGCTATTTAAATATATAGAGAGATTTTATAACAGAAAAAGAATCCACTCCTCTATAAACTATATGACACCAAATGAATATGAGCAAATATGTAGAGCAGCATAGCTTGCTTTTAATTCTTCGTCTTCGAAATGATAAAATTATGAGCATTTATGTTTGGATTGTCAAGGGGGGCGGAGATTCACAAAAAACCTAAATTTTTGTCCAAAGTATTGACTCAGATCCACTTCCAATGTTAAGATTGGGATTGTCCTTTTGCCTATATTCTTGCAACACTTGCTAATGAAATTTCAAAAGTAGATGTAGAGCAAATACTTGGGGTACTTCGTCTACCTTATGCGTTAAAACATAAAAACCCAGTCCTTAACATATCTTATACATTGACTTGCTCCAGCGATTTTAGAGATACTCTCGAAAATATCGTAAAGGGACTAAATAAAGCAGGGTTTAGCAAGAAAGATTATCGAATAGGTGAAATATCTGAGCCTATGATTGATAAACCATTTCATACAGAAGAGAAAGCACAACTAGAGATAGAAGAAAGATAACGATACAAAAGAAGAATTTTTAGATATTGATTTTGATGAAATAAGACAAAGTCTAGAAACCATCAATGAAAATAAGGATATAGATAAATTAGATACTATTTCTGATATGTTAGAAGTAGCCATGAAGCAAAATGAAGAATATGAAAATGAAATAAATCCTATTCCCCAATTTGTTCATAAAGAAACTGTTCCTAAAAATCAAAAGGTAGCTGAAAAAGAACAATTAGGTCTTTATGACATCATTATTGTATTCTCAAGGCACATAGAATGCGTGATAGGAATACAGAAAATTTAATATTGGAATTAGACCATCAAATGGCTAATTATCAACGAAAACGATATGTTGTTATGAAATTTATTCATGATGAAGAACATATCGTTTTTAATGATGTTGGGAAGGGTAGAAGAAAGATGGAAGTTTATGATGGGGTTAAGGTAAATATAGTTATTACTAAATAAAAGTTATAGATAAAAATATGAAAGATATATCATTGAGAGGTAAATGTATACAAGGTTTATTATTATAAGAGAGATCTGAGACTATGATTTTAAAATAAAGTTATCCATATAGATAAATCTGTATGAAATATATAAATTAGAATTAGGATGTTGTTATGAAGAAGATTAAAGCTGATGATTATTTTAGCAATAGTCTATTTGAACTGGTTAAGTGTGGAAAGGATATATTAATAAAAAAACCTATCCATAATTTCAAGTTGCTATATATTCAAACATCTATGATTATGATATAATCATAGATGTATATAATTTACGCAAACATATAGAAGTATTATACATAGAAAACAAATGAGGGGGATATATATGGGATTCAGCTACAATAAACTTTGGAAGATTCTAATTGATAAAGAAATGAATAAGAGAGAGTTCCAGAAAGCGGTTGGATTGAGTCCTACCACAGTAGCAAAATTAGGTAAGAATGAGACGGTAAATATGGAAATTCTAGCTCGTATTTGTGATTATTTCTATTGCGGCATAGAAGATATAGTTTCTTATAGCCCTAAAAACAGAAAATATGAGAATAAAAATAAATAAGGAGGTACTTTATGGATAGCAATACACCATATATAGCTTCCCTTACAAGAGAACCTTTTATGTTTTATGAAATGAAAATAACTGCCAAGTTATTTGAGGAAGGATTAAGTGAAGAAGAAGCTATAGAAAAAATATTTAAAGAAAATCTCTATCAATACCCTACAGAAAGAAGCCTTAAAATGAGAGCAAGAGCTTGTATAAAGAGATTAAACGCTCTAAAAGACGATGAGCTTATATCATGGATTATAAATAGACCTCTGGATATATCAAGACAATTGTGCCTATATGCAATGATGAAACAATCAAGACTTATATGGGAGTTTATGATTACGGTTATTGGAGAGAAATACAGAACCTGTAATTTCTCCTACAGCAGAATGGATCTAAATATATTTTTTACTAGACTTCAGGAACAGAATGATACTGTAGCAAGCTGGAGCGATTCAACTATAAATAAACTTAAATCGGTACTTGTTAGTCTTTTAAAAGAAAATGGATATATAGATGAAACAAGTTCTAAGAGACTTAATGAAGTACTTTTAGATTATAAATTAAAAGATAAAATAATTAAAAATGGTGATGCAACTTGTCTCCCAGCTTTCAATTATTTTGAATAAAGGGGGTTAGCAAAGTGAGTAATATATATGAAAAACTTGATAAATTAAGAAACTTGATTCAAGATCCAGATTTTCTTACGGGAAAAGGACTTAGCAATGAAGTGAATATAAGGATGTTCTGCTATAATCCTGAAGATGAAATGGCTGTAAGACATTTTATAAAGCAACTTGAAAATGATAATTTCCTGGATTGTAATCTTATTTGCCATAACCTTTACCATATTTTTTTAGAAATATGCGAAGAAAAAAATATTATGAAAAAGATTCCTGAAATGGAGGAAAAAAGAGGAAGTGACTTCCTTAAGGATAGAATATTAAAATTTTCAACAACCAAAGCCTTTGCAGAAAAAATGCAATATGAACCACATGAAAAAGGAGATGTTCTTTTACTTACAGGGGTAGGAGAAGTATATCCATTTATGAGAGTTCATTCTCTTCTTGAAGAATTACAGACAGGATTTGATGATATACCAATAGTTGTACTTTATCCAGGAAGTTTTGATGGAAGGTCTGTAATATTATTTAATGAATTTACGCCGAATGAGTACTATAGAGCGTTCAATATAATTTAGGAAACAGGAGGGAATATAATTGAGAATACAAAATATGTTTTATGATGACATCAATAGAGAGATAAATGGTGTCATCAAGGTTGATCAGGATACGGAGAGTATAATAGAACAAGAACTATCAGAATATGTCATTACAAAGGAACTAAAGAAACACTTTATCAGTTTTTTTAACTACTATTCAGATCCTTTTGATAGACCTACAGCTGATATAGGTGTGTGGATTTCTGGCTTCTTCGGAAGTGGTAAATCTCACTTTTTGAAAATACTTTCATATATTTTAGAAAACAAAAAAGTAAACGGAATTAAAACTGTAGAAAGATTCAGAGAAAAATTTGAAGATGATTTGGCAACATTTATGTTGATTGATAAATCAACACAAGCTCCTACAGAAACAATTCTCTTTAATATTGATATAGAAGGGCCGATGACAAAAAACAAGACAGCAGTTTTAAGAGTATTTGCTAAAATGTTTTATAAACACCTTGGATTTTATGGTGAAAATCTTAAAGTTGCAAAACTTGAACAGTATATAGAAAGAAAAGGGAAAATGGAAGAATTCAGACGTGTTTTTGAAGAGAAAAATGGTGACTCATGGATAGATTCAAGAGATGTATTTGATTTTTGTGAAGATGAAGTGGTCGAAACATTGATAGAAGTTCTTGACATGAGTGAAACATCGGCAAGAAATTGGTTTGATTCTTCCGAAGAAATTGATATTTCAATAGCACAACTTGTATCTGAAATAAAAGAATATGTAGATAGTAAGCCAGATAATTATAGGCTACTTTTCATTATTGATGAAGTGGGACAATATGTAGGTGCAGATACAGATATGCTTCTTAATCTTCAATCTTTAGTTGAAAAAATAGGGTCTGAATGTATTGGAAAAGTTTGGGTAATGTGTACTGGACAAGAAGCACTTGATGAAATAATTAGGACAAGAGCAGATGAATTCTCAAGAATTCAGGCAAGATTTAAGACAAGACTTTCTCTTTCTTCATCATCGGTAGATGAGGTTATTCAAAAGAGGATTCTAAAGAAAAATGATAAAGCCAAGTTATATCTTGAAGATGTTTATGGCAAAGAGAAGAATGTTATGGACAACCTCTTTAAGTTTAGAGAATCAGTTGGGGATATAAGGGGTTTTGAAGGACCTGAAGAATTTTCTATAAACTTTCCCTTCATTCCATATCAGTTTATTCTTATGCAAAAAGTATTCTCTGAAATAAGAAAACATGGTAACGCTGGTAAGCATTTGTCTGGTGGAGAACGCTCTATGCTTTCAGGTTTTCAAGAAGCAGCACAGGGAGTACAGGATAAGGATGAATATGCCATAACACCTTTTTGGATGTTCTATGATACAGTTCATACTTTTCTTGATAGTTCAATCAGAAGAGTAATAGAAAGAGCAGAAAGAGCAGCAGCAGATGATAAAGGGCTTGAAGCCATAGATGTTAATGTCTTGAAACTTCTTTATATGATTAGATATGTAGATGATGAAATACCTGCAAAGCTTGATAATATCGTGATTATGATGGCTTCAGATATAAGAGTGGATAAGATTGAAGAAAGAGCTAAGATTCAGAAATCCCTTGATAGGCTTATCCGTCAAAACTATATAGCAAGAACAGGAGATACATATAACTTCCTTACTGACGCTGAGCAAGATGTGGAAAGAGAAATCAGGGATGAATATGTAGAACCAAGCGAGATTACAAGAAAAATTTCAGAAATGGTATTTGGAAATATATATACAACAAAGAAATTCCGTTATGAAAAGAAGTATGACTTTGAATTTGATAAAAAAGTAGATGGAGTAAATTATGGAAATCCTGTTGGTGGAATGGAACTTGAAATTTTAACCATTGCTACAAATGTAATAGATAAACAAGAACTTAGGCTTATGACTGAATCTCAGAATAAGGTTCTTGTGGTACTTGAAGATACGGAATATTATAATTTCATAGAAAATGCTATGAAAATAGATAAGTTTGCAAGGAAAAAGAATATACCACAGCTACCCAAGTCCATGCAAGATATTGTAAGAAGCAAACAAGATGATGCTGAGCATTTCAAAGAAGATGCCCTGGATGAACTGAAAGATGCCTTTATGAAAGCAAAGTTCTATATAAATGGAGATAGAGTTACCATAAGAGGAGGAACACCTCAGGCTAAAATTGATGAAGCATTAGAGTACCTAGTTTCTAATGTTTATAACAAACTTAATTTAGTTACGAAAAACGCAGAATCCGATGATGATATTTATAAGATTCTTGATGGAAGAGAAGATAATGGTGTTATGCTGGGACTTGAGTCAAATAGAAAGGCTGCGGCTGAAGTAGAAACATATCTTATAGCTCAAAATCAGCAACATCTTCCTACAAATATGGCAGATGTTCAGAAAAGATTTAGATCTATTCCTTATGGCTGGAGAGAAATAGATATAGCAGCTGTAGTTGCAAGACTGATTTATGAGCAGAAAGCAACTATTAAATATGGTGGAGAAACCATAAGAGCAGATGATGAAAGACTTCCAGACTTCCTTCGCAAAAGAAGTGAAGTTGGCAAAACAAAAATTCAAAAACGTGAAATGATAAGCATTCAAAAAATGAAGGAATCAAGAGATTTCTTAAGAAGTTTTTTTGATATTATGGATGTACCAGAAGACGATGATAGTCTTGTAGAATTTATCATTCGTGAATTTGAAAGCCTTAAAGAACACTATGATAAACTCCTTAATAAATACGAAGATAATAACTATCCTGATAAAAATAAAATAATTGAAGCAAAGGCAACTGTATCAGATCTTCTTTATGCAAAGGCGGATAATATTGCTCTTGTAAACAAGCTTATTGAAATGGAAGATAAATTTGAAGATATGCAGGAAGACATGGAAGCCATAGAAGATTTCTTTAAGTCGCAAGTAGATACATTTGATGAGGCGACAAGATTAGAAAGCTTGCTTCGTTCAGATCTGGATTACCTTCATGATGAAACAGAAGTAAATGAGGCATTAAATAAAATTAGACTTATAGTTACTATCAATCCTAAAAAAGATGATTTTGAATATAGTGATGTTCCTAGACTTAATGATTATATGAAGGTTGTGAAGGATGGACATAGTAGATTTCTTGCTGGTAAGCGTGAAGAAATTCTTGAAATTGTAAGACAGTGCATGGAAGAAATCCATAAGGGAAATAGAAATGATAAAGACATTGGAGATATAATTAAGAAAACTGATGATTTTTATACACAGAAGAAAAAGGAAATTGCTGAAACAGAAAGTCTTAGAATTCTTGATGGATTCATCCCTGGTATTTGGTCTGAAAAGGATGGGGCTGTCAAGGACATAATCGCTATAGAAAAAGGTAATGTTGAACTTGAAAAAAGACGCAGAGAACAAGCAGAAAGAAATAAAAATGGAGAAGATAAACTTGTAAAAGAAACTGAGGTAACTTCTGAACCTCAGAAGAAAAAACATATTAAGAAATTCTATAGGCAATCATTATTCCCTGCAAGAATTCTTGAAAGTGAAAATGAAATAAAACAATACGCAAAAACCATAGAAGAAAATCTTAGGACTCTATTAAGAGATTGCGATGGTATAGAAATAAATTGAGAGAAGGAAGGTAGGATATGAATAAGACAGCGATAAAGAACTTTGCAATTTGGGCAAGAAGAGAACTTATTGAAAAAGTTACTCAGAAAGCAAAAATATATGGAATAGAAAAAGATAAAGAAATGAAGGAGATGGATACTGTTCTTAATGGGCAGGTCCTGACTTCTGATGATAAAAAAGCAAGAAATGTTTTAATTGGTAAAATAAATAAGGATGGCTTTGATAGAACAATAGAAGAAGTAGCATATACATGGTTTAACCGTTTTATTGCCATAAGATTCATGGAAGTAAATGGATATATGCCCAGTCATATAAGAGTTTTTATATCTGAAAATAATGAGTTTGAACCTCAGATACTATCAGAAGCTATACATATTGACTTACCAGGACTTGATAAGTCAAAGGTTCTAGAACTTTATAATGCTGGAAACAAGGAAGAGGAACTTTTTAATTATCTTTTCATTACCCAATGTAATGCTTTAAATGAAGTACTTCCAGGAATGTTTCAAAAGCTTAATGACTACACAGAGCTTCTTCTCCCAGATGGGCTTTTAAGAGATGATTCTGTAATAGATGTAATGATAAGAGAAATACCCGAAGAAGATTGGAAAGAACAAGTTCAGATAATAGGATGGCTTTATCAGTATTACAATACAGAACCTAAAGATGAGGTTTTTAGTAGACCAAAAAGTGAAAAAATCCAAAAAGAAGATATTCCAGCAGCAACACAGCTTTTTACTCCTGATTGGATTGTAAGATATATGGTTGAAAATTCATTAGGGAGATTATGGATTGAAGGACATCCTGATGAAGGGTTGAAGGCAAGTTGGGAATATTATCTAGAAGAAGCTGAACAGGAGAAAGAGGTTGAAGAAAAACTAGATGAAATAAAAAAAGGATATGCAGAAATGAAGCCAGAGCACATTAAGTGTATTGATCCATGTATTGGTTCAGGTCATATCGGAGCTTACCTATTTGATGTTCTTATACAAATCTATGAGTCATGTGGTTACAAGAGAAGGGATGCAGTAAGACTTATATTAGAAAATAATATTTATGGTCTTGATATAGATGAGAGGGCAAGACAGCTAGCATATTTCTCTTTAATGATGAAGGCAAGACAGTATGACAGAAGATTTTTAAGTAGAAGAGATATTCCACAACCTAAAGTATATGCAATAGAGGAGAGCAACTTTTTTAAAACAGAGAACGGCAAAAACATTATTGAATATTTTGTAAATAGAGATAATGATTTAAAGAAGGATATAGATTCCATTATAGAAGATATGATGGATGCAAAGGAATATGGCTCTATTATAAATGTGAATCAAGTAAATTTTGAAGCTTTATATAATCGATTTGAGGATATTAAAAATGAATTTGCTATGAATCTAGATGGTGTCTTAGCATTAGAACAATTGTTACCACTTGTAGAACAAGCAGAGATTCTATCTGATAAGTATGATGTTGTGGTAACAAATCCCCCATATATGGGAAGTGCAGGAATGAATCCAAAATTATCGAAATATGTGAATAAAAATTATAAAGATAGCAAATCAGATCTTTTTGCTGTATTTGTTGAAAAATGGTGTTCTATGTTAAAACCATATGGATTTAATTCGATGGTTACAATGCAGAGCTGGATGTTTTTATCTTCTTATGAAAAAATGAGGAAAAAGATATTTAATAATATGACGATTTCATCACTTATGCATATGGATAATATGGTTATGCATATAGCTTTTGGAACAGCAGTTAGTATTTTTAGAAATATAATCATAAGTGAATATATAGGAACTTATAATCATATAAAGTTAGAAAATATTATAGTAGATGAAGAAACAGATAAAGAAAAACCATTTGAGTTTCCTGTAAAAGAAAATAGATTTTCACAAATAAGCGTAGAAAACTTCAAGAAATTACCAGGAATGTTGGTGGCATATTGGGCGAGTGAGAAAATTTTAGATTGTTTCAATTTTAAAAAGCTTAATGATATTCTTGTTACAAGAGAAGGAATGGCTACGGCTGATAACAATAGGTTCTTGAGATACTGGCAAGAAGTAAACTATTCTAAAATTTCATTTGAAAATAGTAAAAATGATAATTATTTTAATGAAAAATGGTTCCCATACAATAAAGGTGGAGCGTTCAGAAAATGGTATGGAAATAATGAATATATTGTAAATTGGGAACATGATGGTTTTGAGATAAAAAATAATAAAGACATTAAAACAGGAAGAATTAGATCCCATAACTATAATGGTGAATATGCTTTTAGAGAAGGTATAACATGGTCGGCTTTAAGCAGTGGTGATATTTCTGTAAGATATGCAGAAGAAGGATATTTGTTTGATTCAAAAGGTGCTAAAGCTTTTGCCGATGAAAGCGATGTTTTAATTTTAACACAAGCATTGATTAATTCTATTGTTTCAAAAAAATTCTTAAAAATAATTTCTTCAACTATGGATTTTAAAGTAGGAGATATTTTACAAATCCCTTTTAACTCAGATATGATATTAAGTAGAAAAAATGAAATTATAAAACTTACCCAGCAAAACATCCACCTATCTCGTTTAGACTGGAATATGCATGAAACTTCTTGGGATTTTGAAAAGTCTCCAGTACTTTCAAATAAGGTAGATGGCAGAGTCGCAACTGCTTATGAGAGTTATAAAACTGAAGTAAATGAGAGATTTGTAAATCTTAAAAAGAATGAAGAAGAATTGAACCGTATATTTATAAAAATCTACGTACTTGAAGATGAACTTACTCCACAAGTATCTGATAGGGACATTACAGTGGCTAAAATCTTTGATAATAAAAAAGATATAGATGACGAAATAAAAGGGAACAGATATGTAATGACTCGTGAAGATGTTGTTAAGAACTTTTTATCTTATTTTATTGGCTGTGCTATGGGTAGATATTCCCTTGATGAAGAAGGTCTTGTATTTGCAGGTGGAGATTTTGATTCATCGAAATATATTAGCTTTGAAGCCGATAGAGATGGGATTCTTGCAATAACAGACCAAGAATATTTTAAAGATGATATTGTAGAGCTATTTATTAAATTTTTAAAAGTTACATTTGGTGAAGAGCACCTAAATGAAAACATTGATTTTATAGCATCAGAGCTTAAAGGTAAGAATACTGATAGTAGCAGGCAAAGAATAAGAAACTATTTCTTAAATGATTTCTACAAAGACCATTGTAAGATGTATCAAAAGCTACCTATTTACTGGCAATATGATTCAGGTAATAAGGATGCTTGTAGAGGATTGTTTTACCTCCATAGATACGATAAAGATATGTTTGCAAGAATAAGAATCAAATATGTTTTTGAAGTACAAGATAGATATAAGCAAGAGCTGGTAAGACTAGAAGACACTATTGCAGAGTCAAGTGGAAGTAAAAAAATAGAGCTTCAAAAACGGGAAGGTGAGCTTAAAAAGAAAATCATTGAATCTCAACAATTTGAAGAGAAAGTACAGCATATAGCAGACTCTTATATGGGTATAGACCTTGATGATGGAGTAAAAGAAAACTATAAAGTATTTAAGGATGTATTAGCTAAGATTAAATAGAGGAGGTGAAGATTTGGACTTAGAAGAGATTTTAAAAGATTTGCAGATGAGATTTAAAGAGCCCTATCCTGAATTTTACAATAGAAGAATCATCTTTTGGATGGATGGGGATAAAGAGTTTAAGGATGAAATTGATAATCTTGAAATTCCTAATGTAAAAATTATTAAAATGTCTGAAAATAATAAGTTTAGAGTAAAAAAACTACTGTCTTTTGATGACCAAGAGTCAGATTTTCTTGTATATTGCCCTCTTATTTTTAATGAAATAGAAGACAATTGGATAAATGACATTGTGAGATATAGTGAAGAATTTAGGTCGGATTTTGTATCTATACAGATTGAAGAAATGAATTTATCAGATATTATAGCTATAAGAAAGGCTGTAAAAGATTACAAGAAGTTTTTTAATGCTAAGGCAAGAAGAGAACTTATAAAGAAAAAGGCAAGTAAAATTAAAAATACTGCACACTTAGAACTTGCCATTATGGGTGGGATTGCAGGATGTGAAATGCAGCCAGGACTTATTATTAGAGAAGTTCTAAAGGCTGGTATTGAAAATAATCAGAATAAGATTTATCAGGAACTTATAAATTATAAAATAGATGATAGATTTTGGGAAATGGCACGACAAGGTACAGGATATCAAGGAGAAGAAAAATGCCTAGAAAAATTATCGATGCACATACTTCTTACTGCAGCTGCAAGAAATATAATCAAAGAAGCATTTCTAGGTCTTGATAATTTCATTTCTAGTCCTCATGAAGCTTTTTGCTTTCAGTTTATAGAGGATTGGCTTAGAAATACTGATGAGAAAAAGAGCTTGTATAAGCTTGCTCGTTATATAGAAAAAGAAATCCGTCTTGATGAAAGACTGATGAAACTTGATATATCACATTTTGAGAGCAACGAATCTTTTCCATGTGTTGATGAAATCATACTTATAAAGATTATGACAAACATTAAAAATGATATCATAGATCCTGAAAATATTACTGAGATATGTGAAAAGAGAAGAGTTGGAGCCTGGTATGATGAATTTAATTCATACTATGAAGGTATTTATAATATGGGTAAAATGAAGGATTTCTATAATAAAAACCAAGCATCTTTTCATATGACAAGTGCAAAAGAAGTTTGGAAATCCTATACGGATAAATTCTATCTAATGGATACTTATTATGGAAAATTCCAAAGAGCATATCAAAAAAGCCTTGGAAATTCAAATGCCAAGCTGGATGATTTATTCAAATTTACTGTTGACAGGTCAGAAGGTATCTATAAGCATTGGTTCCTAGATGATCTCCTTACTAACTGGTGTAATGTTAGCGGTAAAGAATTTGAGGAATATGGAAAAATCTCTGAGATTAAACAACAAGTTGATTTCTATAACAATAATATTAAAAATGCTAAGACAAAAGTCTATGTAATTATTTCAGATGCAATGCGTTATGAGGTGGCAAAAGAGCTTGCTATAGAATTAAAACAGGATATGCAATGTAAGATAGAAATTGATGATATGGCAGGGATATTCCCTACTATAACACCTTTTGGAATGGCTGCATTGCTTCCAAACAATGGTCTTAAAACTGAAATTAGAAATAATAATCTCAAAGTTCTTATTGATGGTGAATCAACAGATATGCCTAATAGAGAAAAGGTCTTACAAAAGGCTAATAAAAACTCTAAACTTCTTAAATATGATGACTTGATTCATATGAAGAAAGAAGAAAGAAGAGAGCAATTAAAGGGAATGGATGTTGTTTATATATACCATGACCAGATAGATTCAGCTAGTCATACCTCTGACTCAATGGTTTTCTCAGCCTGTGATAAGGCTATAGGTGAAATTAAGAATTTGGTTAGAATTCTTGTAAATGAGTTTTCAGCTGTAAATATAATGATTACCTCAGATCATGGGTTTCTCTATACTTATGAAGAGTTTACTGAGGATGATAAGGTATCTAAAGAAGGGTTTGAAGGTGTTGTTGATTATGGTAGAAGGTATGCAATAATGGATGAATCTGCTAATCCAAGTTTCTTAATGCCTATAAAATTTGTTGATGAAGAATCAGGGCTTAAAGGATTTGCACCGAAACATAATATCCGTATTAAAAAGCAAGGGGGAGGAATTAACTTTGTTCATGGAGGAATCTCACTTCAGGAAATGGTTGTTCCACTAATTAGATACAGACATTTAAGAAATGATAATAAAGAATATAAGAGAAACAGGAGTAAATATGATGTTAAACCTGTGGAACTTAATATTCTTTCAACAGGAAGAAAAATAAGCAATATGATATTCAATCTGTCTTTCTATCAAAGTGAAATGCTTTCAGTAAATAGAGAAGCCGCTAATTTTCTTCTTTATTTTGTCGATGAATATGGAGAGAAAGTTTCAGATGAAGTCCGTATTATAGCTGATAAGAATACAAATAATGAGCAAGATAGAGTATTTAATGTAACATTCAACTTGAAAGCTGGAAAATATGATAATAAAAGGACTTACAATCTTGTTATCTATGAGGAGTCAGGACAGATTCAACTAAAAAAAATTGAGTTTGTAATAGATATTCCCTTTACCACAGGTGAATCTGATTTCTTTAGTTAAGGGGATTAGCAGGTATGGAGAAATTTAATTCAAGAACTGAAATAAAACAAAAATTTAGAGAGAATTTTGATGGAAAAATAGTAGGAAAAAATTTGACTAAAGAAATCAATTCCTAATTATGATGAATATACTGTAGATCACAATGTAGAGTATACTTTATTGTAAATTTTACACATAAAAGACCACATACTTTTAAGTTGAGTAATAATCAAATTGTAGAGGCAAGAACTTGGAAGGATATGTTAATTAAAACTTGTGAGTACTTAATAGCAATTGATGAGAAGAAATTTATGGGATTTGAAAATATTAAATTTATCTAAGAGCTGATTATACTACTTTAAATGATAAATAGTTTGTAAAGAAGAGTAGATATATGATTTGCTACTTAACAAGCATGATATTTCCACAAGGTTTCTTAATTGTTTATATGGCAAAAACAAAAGATCGGCTACTGAGGTAATATTATCAGAACTTGAATATAATAAGCTAGATAAGATGCTAGATTCACTAGTAGAACAACTTTATGAAAAGTACTCTGAACCATAAAAGATATAAGGAGGTGGCTCACATAGATATAAATCAAAAAGGCGAGATTCTTATCTATCAAACTGAAAAGGGTGAAACCAAAATTGACGTATACATGGAAGATGGTACTATATGGCTTACCCAAAAACATATGGCTCAACTTTATGGGAAAGGTGTTAATACTATTAATGAACATATAAAAAATATATTTTCAGATGGAGAATTGAAAGAAAGTTCAACTATTCGGGAATTCCGAATAGTTCAAAATGAAGGTGGGCGTGAGGTTGCAAGGGAAACAAAATTCTATAACTTAGATATGATTCTAGCCATAGGATATCGTGTTCGCTCTAATGTTGGGGTTCAGTTTCGTAATTGGACAAGTAAAATCCTTAAAGAATATATGCAAAAAGGATTTGTAATGAATGATGAGAGATTAAAGAATCCTAAAAAGTTTGGGGAAGACTATTTTGATGAACTTTTAGAGCGTATTCGTGATATAAGGGCATCGGAAAAGAGATTCTATCAAAAAATCAAGGATATTTATAGCCTATCTGTTGATTACAATCCTGCTCTTGAAAGTACAAAAGATTTCTTTGCAACTGTTCAGAATAAATTACTCTATGCTGTTACAGGGCAAACAGCAGCTGAACTAATTACAGAGAGGGTAGATAGTTCTAAGGACAATATGGGTCTTACGGCTTTTAAAGGAGTTGTTGTTCGTAAGGGAGATATTAATATTTCAAAAAACTATTTACAAGAAGATGAGATAACTGATCTTAATCGTATTGTAACTATGTTCCTTGATCATGCAGAAGATATGGCAAGAGGGAAAACTCCTATGACAATGAAAGACTGGGATAACTCACTTAATGAATTCTTGCAGTTTAGACGTAGAGAAATCTTAGAGGGAAAAGGGAAGGTTTCTCGTGAAGATATGGAGTGTAAAGTATTACAGGAGTATGCAATTTATAACACTAGGAGGCTAAATACTCCACCAGAAGATGAAATAGTAGGTGAACTACCAACAATTGAAGAATAGATTTTATGATAACCTTGAAAAAAATCAGGGTTATTCTTTTTTGAAATTTCAAATATGGACTTCGTAAATCCCCCTCTAAGTGTGGAAACATATAGAGGAGGATTTTTATTTTAACTATTTCTAAAATTAGACTTCAAAATCAAGACTTAAATGTGGAAACAAGTAAGGAGGTGAAATTAAAATGACAAAAAGATTTAACACTATTGACGGGGAAACACTAATGACCATGCCACTGAAACCTATCAACTTTATTATTGAAAACCTATTATCATCGGGACTTCATATTCTTGCTGGATCACCAAAGGTAGGTAAATCATGGCTTGCCTTGTGGTTATCTGTTGCAGTAGCAAAGGGAGAAGATGTCTGGGGCAATCAAGTAAAGAAGGGAGACACCTTATATCTATGTTTTGAAGATAGCCAAATAAGAATTCAAAATAGACTCTTTGATATTACAGATGAAGCAACGGACACAGTGAACTTCTGCACTGAGAACGCTATGCTTGGTGGTGAACTAGAAGAAAGAGTTGAAACCTTTATAGCAGAGCATTCAGGTACAGTTCTAATTATTATCGATACCTTACAGATGATACGAAATACAAGCAAGGGTAATAATTATGCCAATGACTATAGTGAATTAACAATCTTAAAAAAATTGGCTGATAAATATGGCATTGCAATTCTTCTGATTCATCATCTGAGAAAAGAATATGACAAAGATCCATTCAATCGTATCTCAGGTACTACAGGAATCCAAGGTGCAGTAGATACTAGTTTTATCTTAGTAGAAGAAACCAGAGGTAGTGGACTTGCTACATTGTCTTGTGTTGGTAGAGATATTGATTATCGTGAAATTAAATTAAAACGTGGTGAAGATAATATCTGGAAAGTAGTATCTGATAGTTTTGAGAACCATGATCTATTGGCAGATGATATTGTTATTCTTCTTTCTGATTTTATGAAAGATAAAGAATACCATAAATCTACTCCAACAGAACTAGCAGAAGAATTATCTGAAAACAGGGACGATAAAATTTCTTCAAAGACCCTTACCAAAAGAATATTGCAAAATACTTTAGAACTTGAAGAACGCTGTATTACTGTTGTTATCTGTAAAAGCAATGGTAAAAGATTGATTGAGATTTTTAGAAATAGGGACGATAGGGTTGATAAAATGACCACCCCATAAGTCCTCAAGATGATGACCCTCATGACCTTTAAGAACCTGAAAAATGAATCACAACTGAATAAGCATAATTTCTAGCAGACCTTAGCCCCTGTTTCCCCTTGTGTGGCATTATAAAGGCTAGAGTGGGACAATAACACTTAATCAAGAAAAAATTGATTTGTGGGGCAAGTGTGGCGATAGTTAAACTAAGATGAAAGTGAACCCCTCCATTGATTTTAGTGCAGGATAAAGGAAGGTGGTCAAAAGATTCCACCTTCCAGCCACATCCCTCGGCAGTGCCGTGGGTTGAAAGAAAAAGATAGGTGGTCGGATTTTAGCATTTGTGTCGATCAAGGTGGTCACAATTCTTCAAAACGCGATAAAATGGGCATTTACACCTATCACATGAAGGTGGTCAAGAGTATTTTATTAAAAACAACCTATAGAATTGGAGGAATTTAATGAAAGAAAATCTAAGACGATTCTGGAACAGATTCAATAGAATGATAAAAGATAAATCAGGAGAAGGAGATATTGTAACAGTCGCTAAGATTTTATTTACTCCCTCTGGATATAAGTTTCTAAAAGATAATATAGAAAAATATGCAGCACAGTTAGGAATGTTAAATCACTTACATAAAGGTGGTTTAATCACAGATAAAGAACATTCCACTATAAAGCAGAATTTAAAAAGAAAATACGAGATAAAGTGATGAGATAAAAAAGACTAATAAAAGCCGTGCTACCCTATGATTTTATAGGGTAAGCATAGGTTTTAATCTTTATGAGAAGTTGTCAGTTAATTAGCTTGACTGTGAAAAATCTTCTATCTATAATCCTTGTAATACTTGATAGAACTACAAAGAAAGGTTGGTGATAGAATGAGTAGAGTACAGATTATTGAAGCACAGAAAGAAAAAATTGATAGAACAACAGGAAGAATTATTAATAAAATACGTGTAGCAGCTTACTGTAGAGTAAGCACTGACTCAGACGAGCAGATAAATAGCTACAATGCACAAGTGATACATTATAAAGACCTTATCAAGCAAAATAAAGAATGGGAATTCGTTGATATTTATGCCGATTCAGGAATTTCAGGAACTCAATCTGACAATCGTGATGAGTTTCAAAGAATGATTTCAGATGCTACGAAAGGATTAATTGATGTCATAATTACAAAGAGTATTTCAAGATTTGCTAGGAATACCATGGATACATTAAAATATGTGAGACAGTTAAAGGATGAGAATGTATCAATTATATTTGAAAAAGAGAATATCAACACCTTAACCATGAACGGTGAAATGCTACTTACTATCCTAAGTTCCCTAGCACAGCAGGAGAGTGAATCTCTTTCAGCCAATACAAAGATGGGTTTAAAAATGAAGATGAAACGGGGAGAGATAGTAGGAAATCAAAGATGTTTAGGTTATGATTATGACAAGGAAACTAAGATGCTTTATATTAATGAGGAAGAAGCCAAAATCGTTCGCTATATATTTGACCGTTATACCAGTGGTATAGGATGCTTTGTAATAGCCCAAGAACTTACGACTATGGGAGCAGTAACTAAGAAAGGTAATACCCAGTGGGTGGACACTTCCGTCAGAGGGATTATTACCAATGAAAAATATAAAGGGGATCTTCTTATGGGAAAAACCTTTACTGTAGACCCCATCAGTAAACGAAGGCTAGATAACTTTGGAGAAGAAGAAAAGTATTATATAGAAAACCACCATGAACCTATTATTTCAAGAGATCAATTTGATAAGGCACAAGAAATACTAAGCAAAAGAAGTAAGAATTTCAATCAAGGCAGACAGAGTAAGTATAGTCTAAAATATACTTTTAGTAGTATGATGAAATGTGGCTACTGTGGTGGGAATATCACAAGGAGGAGATGGCACAGTGGAACAGATAAACAAAAAGATGTCTGGTTTTGTGTAACTGCAATTCGCAAGGGCAAGAAATCCTGTCCTGAATGTAAGGCAGTAGAAGAAAAGATAATAGAGAATGCCTTTGTTAAGGCCTTTAATATCCTCTGTACCGATAATAAAAATGTAGTAGAGGAATTTTTAAAGAATGTGGAAGAAGGTCTACAGACAAAGGATAATAAAAAGCAAATCAATAAGCTAAATGCTGAAATAAACAGTACTGAGATAAAAATTAGTAAACTGATAGATTTGCACCTAGAAGATAAGGTTGATAAAATAACCTATGAAGAAAAGTACGGACAGCTAAGTAAAACTCTAAAGGAATTAAAGGCAGAACGAGTAGAGTTAGATACAGTTCAAGATGAAGAAAAGACAATTAAAGATAGGCTTATGGATTTTAAGAAAATCTTTGAAAATGCCAAACCTCTGAAGGAATTTGATAGGGAAGTATTTAAAACTGTAGTGGAGGAAGTTATAATAGGTGGGTATAAAGAAGATGAAAGTATAGATCCTTATATGTTGACCTTTATATTTAAAACAGGCTTAAATACAAAAATAGATGGACATAAACCACCAAGCAAAATGAAGCAAAATACAGCTTTACAAAAATGCACCTATCAAGAGGACAACCCATGTTGAGTGTGTAGTGTTGATGACCCGTTGTGATTAAATTTATAAATAAACTTATTCGTAAGGAGTGAGAGTCAAATGAATGAATTTTGGAATGTTATGGTTCCGGAGTTGACTGTATTGAATTTTAAAGAATCATTGAATTTTTATACAAATGTGTTAGGTTTTGTTATTAAGTACCAACGAAATAATCCTGACTTTGCATATCTTGTATATGAAAAGCAAGTACAGTTAATGATTGAAGCATACCATGAAACTGGTTGGAATACCGGAGAATTAGAGTATCCACTTGGAAGAGGGATTAATCTTCAAATTGAGGTAACGAATGTGGAATCTATAATAAGTAGTTTAAAGAAAGAGAATTACTCACTATTTAGAGAACTTAAATATTCAGAATATATTGAGGGTGATATAATTCATGGACAAAAGGAGTTTCTGGTTCAAGATCCAAATGGTTATTTATTAAGGTTTTGTGAAGTGAAGAATTAGTGTTCTGTAAGGCATGTGGAGAGTATAATTCTGATGACGTATTGTGGCAATGAGGAGAAAAAATAGGGTTTGGCCACAATATATAGTGGTTGAAGGGTAAAATAAGGGTCGAAAATCAGTGGAAAAACATCGTTTTTTGACCCTTGTTTTTAGGGTGATTTATAGATGACATTGGATAATTAGAGTTATGACAAGGGAAAAATGGGAAGATTAGGTTGATAAATGAATAGTTGAATAATATACTATAGATGAATATAAGTGGATTTATATGTAACATTGGATACATTAATTATTCTTTTATAAAAAGATGGATTAAATGCCAAAAATAGTTTTGATAAAACAATAAGAGATTCAATCCTTGATGTTGAGGGTGTGAAACATGCTATAATAATGACACGGGCATGTAGTATAGATAAATCAAAAGATTTGAAGTTCTATCCTAAAAATATTTTAATTATTTTAGAAAAAGATTGAATTAATGGATGGTATTTATGTTATTAATCATCTCATTTAGATTTAATATCATATAGATTATACATACACATAATTTCTCTTTTTAAACTATCGACTAGCTCTAAAGGTTCAATTACCTTTGCATTTGTTCCAAGCCTTAAGAGGAGTTTTGTATAAAAAGGAATTTCATTTGAATCAATTGTCTTTTTAAGTGTGTAGTAATTATTATCAATATACTCTAGATCATTTTGCAAAAAATAGATGTCTTTACATTCTAAATAGGCAATTCTATTTAATTTCACATGTAAATCAATTGGATTGTTAATTGGATAGTTTGATAACCATTCTTTTAAAGACATGAGATTTTCAAAAGTATCCATACTTTTTTCAAAGTCTATTATTCTATCTACACGATATAATCTGTATTCCATTAAGTCTATATCAAGAGCAGGAGAATACCATTTGCCATCATATGCATAAACTCCTAGTGGAACAATCTTCTTATTTGTCTTTGATTTGGGGGAGCTATATTGCATCAATACTATATTTTTATTTATAGCAGCAGCTATTATTTCTTTTAAAAAAGGTGTATTACGTTCAAATCGATAGTCATTAATTTGTAGGGAATCATCCAATTCCTTAAACTCCTTCAAAGTATCTTTAGGTAAAAGTGAATATATTTTTTCTTTAACTGAGTTAATACTTAAATTAAAAGGCAAATTGTTATAATTGCCAAGATAATTAAAAGAGAAAAGAATTGCAAATATCTCATCTTTTGAAAATAATATAGGAGGGTATACTTGATTATCTAGCACTTTATAACCTCCATTTCTACCCTGTTTTGAGTATATAGGTATTCCCATATCCGAAAGATCAGTTATATATCTGTGTGCTGTTCTTACAGATATATTAAACTCATCTGCTACTTCTTTTGCTGTAAATTCTTTTTTTGAATTAGCAAACCAAATTAAATCAAACAACATCGTAGTTTTATTCATATTTCCTCCTTAAAGTGACACTTAGTGTCATGTTTATATTATATACTTATTGTATTAAAAATTGAAGGGTGATGTTATGAAAGATAAAATTATAGTAAAAGGAGCAAGAGAAAAGAATTTAAAAAATATTGATGTATGTATTCCAAAGAAAGAAATTACAGCAGTAGTTGGTCCATCTGGTTCAGGAAAATCTGCCTTAGTATTTAATACAATTGCTGCAGAATCACAAAGGCAAATGAATGAAAGCTACTCTAGTTTTATTAGAACAAGATTAGGGAAGTTTCCACAGCCAAAATGTGATGAGATTAAAAGACTATCACCATCCATTATTATAGACCAAAAAAAGATTGGAGATAATAGCAGGTCTACAGTAGGAACAGTAACTGATATATATTCAAAACTTAGACTCTTATTTTCTAGGTTTGGAAAGCCCTTTGTAGGATATTCAGATAGCTTTTCTTTTAATAATCCAAAAGGTATGTGTGAAGTTTGTGAAGGAATTGGAAAGATAAGGGACATTGATATAGAAAAGATTATAGATAAAAGTAAATCACTAAATGAAGGAGCAATTTTATTTCCTACATTTCAAGTAGGAGGATTTAGATGGAGTAGGTATGTAGAGTCTAGTTTGTTTGATAATGACAAAAAAATCAGTCATTATAATGAGAAAGAACTTCATCTGTTATTATATGCAGATGAAATAAAATTAGAAAATCCAAGTGATAAATATCCAAAATCAGCAATTTACGATGGATTAATACCAAGAATAGAAAAAGCTTTCTTTAAAAAGGATATTAGGGAGGGTAGAGTTTATAAACATGAAATAGATAAATATGCAAGAGAAACTATCTGTCCACAATGTAATGGAGCAAGGTTAAACGAAAATATCTTAAAATGTAAAATAAATGGTAAAAACATCTATGATTATTGTAGACTAAGTATAGAGAATTTAATAATTGAGCTGGAGGGTTTAAGCATAAAAAATGCAAAAGAATTGATAGATTCAATTTTAAAAGATCTATATAATTTTAGATTAGTAGGGCTTGATTATTTAAGTTTAAGTAGAAATACTGGAACTCTTTCAGGAGGAGAATCCCAAAGAATAAAGATCATAAAGCAACTTGGAAGTAGTCTTGTAGATCTATTATATATCTTAGACGAACCAAGTGTAGGTTTGCATCCAGAGGATATATTGAAGATAAATAGATTATTGATAGATTTAAAGAAGAAGGGAAATACAGTATTAATTGTTGAACATGATATTGATATGATAAAGATTGCTGATAATATAGTAGAATTAGGACCAAAATCAGGAGAAAAAGGTGGAGAGCTAATTTTTTCAGGAATATATGAAGATTTTTTAACTGCAGAGACGCTGACATCAAGGGAATTTAAAAAGAAGAATGAATTAAACAATGAAATAAAGACTTTTAAAGAGTGGATAGAAGTTAATAAAGCAAAGGCAAACAATCTAAAGAATATAAATATTAAAATGCCTAAAAATGCAATTACTGTAGTAACTGGAGTTGCAGGTTCAGGGAAATCATCACTTATGGATATCGAATTTAGAAGGAGATATCCTGAAGCTATTTTTATTGATCAAAAGAAGATATATACAAATGTCAGATCAACAGTTTCAAGCTATATAGGGATATTCGATCACATTAGAGATATTTTTGCCAAAAAAAATAACGTATCTCCATCTTACTTTAGTTTTAATTCCAAGGGTGCTTGCCCAGAATGTGGAGGCAAAGGTTATATAAAACTAGACTTAGCATATATGGATGACATAGTTAGCCAATGCGAGGCATGCAATGGAAAAAGATACAATGATAGATCACTTAAATATAAGGTAAATGGTTTGGACATAAGTCAAGTATTGGATTTATCAATTGAAAATGCTTTAAACTATTTTAAAGACTTTAAGATTAATAAAATTTTACAGCAATTAATAGATGTAGGGATTGGATATTTAACTTTAGGACAGAGTTTAGATACACTATCTGGAGGAGAACTACAAAGATTAAAGTTATCTATCAATTTAAATCTTAATGGAAATATTTATGTCTTTGATGAGCCAACAACAGGTCTACATGTAAAGGATATTGATAGATTGATAGGGATATTTAAGAGACTATCTAGAGATAACACAATAATAATTATTGAACATAATTTAGATATAATGCGTATTGCCGACTGGATTATAGATTTGGGACCATATGCTGGAGAGAATGGTGGGTATTTATTATATCAAGGGAGAATTGAAGGGATATTTAAATCCCAAGAATCAATTACGGGAAGGCATTTAAAGAAATATTTAGAGAAATAATCATTTTAGAAGATAAAGGATATAGAGTGGATTAAACTACTTGTTAATCTATCTCTGACTGTGTAGTGAAGGGGCTTGACCCCAAATAATTGTGAACTGTGAATTACTAAGACACATAATTTATATTTTGTTGTGCGACAAGAAGTCGCTAAATAGTAGTGTTTCGTGAGAAACTATGTTAGTTACTAAGCATATCTCCGCTCGAAACTGCATCTTGAGTAATTGGGTTGTAGGTTGCATGAGAGTCAAATGCCTAATGGATTGCTCTTCGTAGGAGTGATACAGGGCTAGGAGAAAAATTGGGAGAGTATAAGCGAGAGTTGAACCTTTGTAATCTTCGTTAATAAAGATAAGCGTACTGCGAGGTATTAAGCTTAATATGGATAGGAAAGATTGTATCGCATACCAATCAGGCAGTAACCCATATATCCATCGGAGTAGAGAAGGATACTTATCCATTTGTAGCTACATTTAGTGGAACTTGGTAAGCCCTTTGTGTTCCTTTTTTTTAAGGTAGGATAATCGTAAGAAAATCACAATACCAGAGGGTAAAGGATTGTGGAGAAAGTGAATGCCAGTAAGACGAAAGTCTAGGGAAAATCATAACCTACTGGATAGAATTACATAATTCACTCGAAAGAGGGCAGACTTCCACAAGGTCATCAACATGAAAGAAAACGGACAGAAGATTTTTTAAGGAGAAACAAGTTATGGAAACTATTAATAAATTTAATCAGTCGGCTGTTTCTCCACAAGTGCAGAATTGGGATCTAATTAACTGGAAGAAAATTTATGCATATGTGAAAAAGCTTCGCCAACGGATTTTTCGTGCCGAACAGTTGGGTCATAAAAGAAAATTAAGAAAACTTCAAAGACTAATGATTAGAAGTAAAGCTAATTTGCTACTATCGATTAAGAGAGTAACACAGATAAATAAGGGTAAGAAAACCCCTGGTATAGATGGTCAAATAACACTAACTTCAAGGGACAGATTAGAATTATTTAATCTTCTTGTTAAGTACAATATTAAATATATTAGACCACGACCAGCTAGGAGAGTATATATTCCGAAGAAAAACGGGAAAATGCGACCTTTAGGAATACCAATCATTAAAGATAGGATATTTCAAAATATTGTCAAGAATTCTCTAGAACCACAATGGGAGGCTAGGTTTGAACCTTCCACCTATGGATTTAGACCAAAAAGAAGTGCTCAAGATGCAATTGTAAATCTATTCACTAAGCTAGATTCAAGAAGTACAAGAAAGTGGATATTTGAGGGAGATTTTAAAGGTTGCTTTGATAATCTTAATCATAAATATATTATGGATTGTTTAATGGATTTTCCTGCTAAAGATACCATACAAAAATGGCTAAGAGCAGGATTTGTTGACAATAGCTCATTTCATGACACAGACTCTGGAACCATGCAGGGAGGTGTAGTGTCACCACTCTTAGCAAATATTGCTCTACATGGAATGGGAGAAGAGCTTGGTGTTAGCTATTACGTGGACAAGGAATATCATAAACTAGCCAGGAGATCAGTTGGAGTAGTTCAATATGCCGATGACTGTGCGCCACGAAGGCGTGTCCAAGTAGCGTAGCTACTTGAAGACAGCT
>NZ_JBEBOY010000042.1:0-28244 GCF_040396155.1 Tissierella praeacuta | reverse complement strand
CATCTGCAATTTCTCTAAACTTTGCAAAATCAATTTGTCTAGGATATGCACTGGCACCAGCTACTATCATCTTTGGTTTTTCTCTTAAAGCTATTTCTCTAACTTCATCATAATCTATAGTCTCTGTTTCTTTATTTACTCCATAAGCTATAAAATTATAATAAGTACCTGAGATATTAACTGGGCTACCATGAGTTAGGTGTCCGCCTTGTGATAAGTTCATACCTAATACTTTATCTCCGGGTTTCAATACTGCAAAATAAACTCCCAAATTAGCATTAGAACCAGAATGTGGCTGTACATTAGCATGGTCAGCTCCGAATATTTTTTTCATTCTATCGCGAGCTAAATCCTCAACCTTATCTACTATTTCGCATCCTCCGTAATATCTTTTAGCTGGATATCCCTCTGCATATTTATTTGTTAAATAGCTGCCAGCTGCTTCCATTACTTGTGGAGTTACAAAGTTTTCTGAGGCTATAAGCTCAATATGTTTTTGTTGCCTGTTTAATTCCATTTCAACAATGTCCATCACTTCAGGGTCATACTTATTCAAATTTGAAAAATCCATCTTCTTCTACTCCCCTCATTTTTTATTTTTTAATTATAAGTATATTATGCTATAATATAGTATAATCAATTTCAAAAGTAAAAAACTAATCATTTACATTATATAGAGTTTTTGGTACTTTTACAAGAATATAATTTAAGAGGTGAAAATATGGATAATTCTGAAATTTCCAATAGGAAAGATGTTAAAAAACTATTGGTTCTAGCAACCTTAGCTGGAGATATAATGCTTCGGAGCGGTGCTGAAATTTATCGTGTAGAAGACACAACAGTAAGGATTTGCAAATCAAGAAAGGGTATTAAATATGTAGAGGCTTATATAGTTCCAACTGGAATTTTTTTATCTTTAGAATATAATGGTGAATTGATTTCCTATATTAAAAGGGTCAAAACTATTTCAATAGATTTAAATAAAATTGCTCTAGTAAATGAATTTTCCCGTTCTTTCGTTAATTCCCGAATGTCTATAACTGATGGACTTGAAGAACTAAAAAAAATAAATAAGATAAATAGTTATACAAAATTGACTAAAAGCATTTTTGGATCATTTGCTGCTGCATTTTTTTGTGTTCTACTTGGAGGGTCGGCTTTAGATTTTGTTGCAAGTGCAATTGTAAGTTTTATTGTCGTAGGTATTATAAATTTAATATCAAAATTTGAGCTTACTTTCTTTATAAATAATTTATTTGGTTCTATGCTCGCAGCAGCCCTTTCTCATATTTTAGTTAAAATTGGTATAGGCGGAAATCTTGATAAGGTAATTATCGGTTCTATAATGTGTTTAGTTCCCGGAGTCCCAATTACAAATGCCATTAGGGATACTATGTCTGGAGATTTTTTATCTGGTTTATCTAGAGGTATGGAGGCAGTGTTCTCTGCATTAGCCATAGCACTTGGTGTTGGTATTGTTCTCAATTTTTATGTAAAGGGGGTATTTTAGTTGGACATAATTAAACAATTAATCTTATCTTTTATGTCTACAGTTGGATTTTCCATATTATTTAGTTCTCCAAGGGAAGATCTAGGATATGCCGGTATTGGCGGTTCCATAGGTTGGACCTTATATTATATAACTGCACATTTATTTCATAGTAATATAATAGGCACATTTTTTGGTGCAATAACAGTAGGATTATTAGGTGAACTCTTAGCTAGGTTATGTAAAAAGCCAGCAACCATATATATAACCTCGGGAATAGTTCCCTTAGTTCCTGGTGCTGGCATGTATTATACAATGCTTGCTATAATAGAAAATGATTTTAATCTGGCTGCAAACAAGGGTGTAGAAACTTTTTTTATAGCAGTTACTATAGCCGTAGGAATAATAATTTCCTCAGGTTTCTCTAGATCGATAAAAAGGGTTAAGTTAAAAGATTAGTTCTATTTTGTATATTTAAGCATCACATCAACTAATTTATCCAAGACAGCCTCTTCGCTTTCCCCTTGTAAATAGTCCTTTAAACAATTTTTCATATAATTTTCAAGTATTAATCCACCTACACTATTTAAAGCTGCCCTTGCTGCAGCTACTTGGATTAATATATCTCCACAAAACTTTTCCTCATCAACCATCTTCTGTATTCCCTTTATCTGTCCCTCAACCCTTCTTAGCCTTTTAATAATAGCAGTTTTATCTCCCAACGATTATTCCACCCCTTTATCTAAATAATTCTTATCATTTTTATTATATTCTCTTCTCTTCTTCCAATCTTCTTATCTATACTCTTAACTATAAAATATCCTATAGCCATAAATATTAAACCAACTAGAAAACCAAGGGACTCATAGTTAGATATATTTAGGTTTTTTAAGACTTTCATACCTATTAATATCCCTATAATTAACATAGTAAAAGGAACCATATATACTATCATAGTATATTTTAATATATTTTTAGTTTCTCCTTTTAATTCAACAAGATCTCCTACTTCGGCATTGATAATGTTTGGAAGTACTACGATATGGTTTGGTGCATGACAACTTCCACCGCAGCTTTTACAGTTATCGCCACATGCTGAAATCCTCCTTACTTCCACTTCAACATTATCGCCGGATATCTTCCTTACAAATCCAACTTGTTCCATATATAATATACACCTCCTAAAATGCAATATCTTTTATTACTTCAGATGCTATAATTAATCCAACTACTGAAGGAACAAAACTAATACTACCAGGAACTGCCTTTCTAAGACTGTCATTTTCTAGGTTTACATTTCTTGGAACTTCCTCAGACCACACTACTTTTAGACTTTTAATATCTCTTTTTCGTAGTTCATGTCGCATCACCTTAGCCAAAGGACATACCTTTGTAGAATAGATATCCCCTATTTTAAACATAGTAGGATTTAGTTTATTTCCAGCTCCCATAGAACTAATAATAGGTATCCCTCTTTCTTTACATTCTACAATTAAATCTATTTTAGATGACACCATATCAATAGCATCTATAACATAATCATATTTATGAGAAAGAAGTGTTTCCTTGGTATTTTCATTATATTTTTCTTTAAATATTGTTACATTTAAATCTGGATTTATATTCAAAATTCTGTCTCTCATAACTTCTACCTTTGGCAGTCCTACAGTTTCTCTCGTAGCATGTATTTGTCTATTAATATTGGTTATATCTATTATATCATAATCTATCAACGAAATATTACCTAATCCAGTTCTTGCTAATGCTTCTATAGCAAATGAGCCTACGCCACCGACACCAAATACTGCTACTGTTGACTTAGATAATTTTTCCATCCCTTCTTTACCGAGTAATAACTCCGACCTCATAAATGGACTATTCATTTCATTCTCCTTCCAAACTCTAACTATTCAATACTAAGTTTTACATGAACTTCTTCCAATTGTTTATCTGAAACAACTGTAGGTGCATTTGTCATTAAGCAAGTAGCTGATTGAGTCTTTGGAAAAGCAATAACATCACGAATATTTGATGTATTTGATAAAAGCATTATAAGTCTATCAAATCCATAAGCAATGCCACCATGTGGAGGAGTTCCATATTTAAATGCTTCTATAAGGAACCCAAACTTATCCCAAGCTTCTTCTTCAGTAAATCCTAATGCACTAAACATTTTCTTTTGTAAATCAGAATCATTGATTCTTATACTTCCTCCACCCATTTCATCTCCATTAATAACTATATCATAGGCTTTAGCTCTTACCTTTTCAGGTTGAGATAAAAGTAAATCTATATCTTCATCCATTGGATGTGTAAATGGATGATGCTTAGCTACATATCTATTTTCTTCTTCATCATATTCAAATAATGGAAACTCAGTAATCCAAACTAATTTCATATCATCTGGATCAATTATATTTAATCTTCTTGCTGCTTCATTTCTTAAATTTCCCAAACTATCATATACAACTGAATTCTTATCAGCTACAAAAAGAATTAAGTCACCTTTTTCTCCATTCATTCTTTCTAAAATACTTGTAAATTCCTCTTCACTAAAGAATTTTGCAATAGGAGAAGTAATGCCTTCTTCTGTAATCTTTATCCAAGCTAATCCTTTTGCGCCATAAGTTTTTGCATATTCTTCTAGAGAATTTATATCTTTTCTAGTAAATTTATCTCCATAGCCTTTAACATTTATTCCCCTTACAGAGCCTTGTTTTTCAACTGCTCCACTAAATACTTTGAAACCACAATCTTTAACTAAATCTGAAATGTCTTTTAACTCAAAACCAAACCTTAAATCAGGTTTATCTACTCCATATCGCTCCATAGCCTCAGCATAGGTCATTCTGTCTATAGGTAATTTTATTTCTATTCCTTTTATTTCTTTAAATATTTTATATAAAAGTTTTTCGTTTATTGAAATAATATCCTCTATGTCTACAAAGGACATTTCAATATCTATTTGAGTAAATTCCGGCTGTCTATTAGCTCTTAAATCTTCATCTCTGAAGCATTTAACTATTTGATAATATCTATCCATTCCTGAAACCATAAGAAGCTGTTTCATAAGCTGTGGTGACTGTGGCAATGCATAGAATTCACCAGGATTAACTCTACTAGGAACTAAATAATCTCTAGCGCCTTCAGGTGTTGGTTTTGTCAACATAGGAGTTTCTATTTCCGTGAAATTGTTTTCATATAAGAAGTCTCTAACTACTTTAGCTGTTTTTGCCCTTAATTTTAACTTTTCTTGCATAGATGGCTTTCTTAAATCAAGATATCTATATTTTAATCTCATGGTTTCTGATACATTATCATCATCCTTAATATAAATAGGTGGAGTCTCTGCATCATCTAATATTTTAAGTTCTTCTACTAATACTTCTACTTCTCCAGTTGGTATATCCTTATTTATAGATTGTCTAATTCTTACTTTCCCTCTTATTGCTAATACAAACTCTGATCTAATCTTCTCTGCTTTTTCAAATATCTCACTGGAAACAGTATTATCAAATACTATTTGAGAAATTCCAGTTGTATCTCTTAAATCAATAAATATAAGAGAACCTAAATTTCTTTCTCTTTGTACCCAACCCATCAGCACTACTTCTTGACCATTATGTTCAGGTCTTAATTCCCCACACATAATAGTTCTTCTTAAATTCCCCATCTTTTCTGACATTTATATTACCTCCTCAAAAAATATAAACCTCTCGTCTCTGATATACAGGGACGAGAGGTTATCTCGCGGTACCACCCTAATTAGGTTTTTCCTCACTCAAAAATTTAACGCATTTCTGCGAATTAATCCTTATAGATTATTTACTCCAAGGTGTCTTCATTAAATATTAGTACCGGATTTCCATCACCACCGACTTTCTATAACTAAGAGATCTAACTACTCTTCCTTTTCAATGTATTATATTTATTTTCATTAATTATAGACCATAAAGCAACTGATGTCAAGGAGTATTATTGGATATCTTTCATTACTTTAATATATTTTCTATCCTCAACACTAATATGATTTGCAAGCCATTCAATTATCAAAGCTTTTAAATCATTTAAGTTTTCTTCAGTAACTTGTCCATCTATTGTGTTCTTATATATTTTATAAAGTTGCTCAATAAAATAGTTATGCTGTCTCCTATGCTCAATAAACCCTTCATAGGAATTTTCCATCATCAATATTTCTTCTTCATAAAAATGGTTATTTGCATATCCCATTAAAAATACAAATACCTTATCAACTTCTTTAACATCAGAATTAACTCCTAAGTCAAAGATTTCATTAGCCTTGTCAAATATGCTTTTATGCTGCTTGTCTATAGATTCTATACCTGTCTTTAGATCATCTGTCCACCATAACATAATATTTAACCCCCTTTATATTAACTATTTCCCAATATCCTTTTCTTATCTTCAATTAATTCATCGTTTCTTTTAATATATTCTCTTAAATCTTTAAAATTGGGAACTCTTTCTATTCTATTTTCTTCTGGAAAGAAAATCTTAGATACTGCGCCCATTCCAGCTGCCATTATGGTTTCTTTTTCTTCCATCATAGCTATATTATATATACATTCTTTTGTAGGTTTGCAATACCCTATATTTTCAAAATTTCCTAATATTTGCTTTTGTCTATAAAGATAATAAGGTTTTAAACCCATTTCCTTAGAATACTCTACAGTTTCATTTAACATATCACTTAAAACATTCTGCGGTTGTAATGAATACTGATCCATAGTATCTCTAAACTTCGACCCTCTTTTTACCGAAAGTGTGTGTATAGTTAAATTTTCAGGATTTAGTTTTCTTATTTCTTCTAAAGTGTTTTTTATATATCTAATGTCTTCTCCAGGAAGTCCTACAATCAAATCCATATTCACTACATCAAATCCTATTTCCTTAGCTAGTTTAAAGGTCCTAATAATATCTTCTGATTTATGTTGTCTACCTATTAACTTCAAAGTAGTATCATTCATGGTCTGTGGATTTATACTTATTCTTCCTATGTTATTCTTATTTAACATTCTTAAATAATCCTCAGTAATAGTATCTGGTCTACCTGCTTCTACAGTAAATTCCTTTATATTTTCTTCTCCAAAGTTATTATAAATAGCATGGATCACCTTTTCAAGTTCTAATGGAGGAATGGCTGTTGGAGTACCCCCTCCTATATATACTGTATTTATTTTCTTTGCATTCATTATTTCAGATATGTTCTCAATTTCATATGTTAATTTTGAAATATATTCTTTGATATAGTCTTTGTATCTACCTATAGGTAAAGATGGAAATGAGCAATATAAACATGTAGTAGGACAAAAAGGTATACTAATATATAGGCTATATCTATCTTTATCTAAAGGCTCAATATATTTTCTCTGTTTCTTTCCAATATTTAATATTAACTGAGCTTTATCAAGATATAATTTATATTCCTCTGTCAATACTCTAATTATCTCTTTATCATCTATATTTCTACCCAATAGTTCATGAACAATTTTAACTGGTCTTATTCCAGTTAAAATTCCCCATGGACTTTTAATTTCCTTTAGATAAATCAATGTATTATATAAAGATTTTTTGATTCCAATTCTTATATATTTATCTACGGAATCTCTATATATCTCTATAGAACTAATATCTTCCGTAGACTGTCCAATTAAGTTATTATCAATATATAATTTCGTAGTTATAAATACTTTCTTATCTTCTTCATATAATGAACTGATTATAAGAGTTCCTTCACCTAGATACTCATTTTCTTCATTAATATATACAATTTCTTGTCCTGGAAAAAACACCTTAACTAATTCAGTTAATTCATACTTAGTTTCGTGATTTATTAACAATAATTTTATCACATAATCACCTTATCTCGTTTAGCGTAAAAAAGGATTAGTAACTCTCTCTTTACCTATTGTAGAAGGAGCTCCATGTCCTGGAAATATTTGAATATTATCTGGATAAATCATTAATTTATTCTTTATTGAGCTTATAATTTTATCATAATCCCCACCTAATAAATCTGTCCTGCCTATTGAGCCTGTAAACAAAGTGTCTCCCGTCAAAATATTATCTCCTATTTTTATACATATACCTCCTGGAGTATGGCCAGGTGTATGAATTATCTCAGCCTTATCATTGCCAAATTCTATTATATCTCCATCTTTTAAAAGTCTATCTGGTTCTATTTCTATAGTTCCCATAGCCATCATTGTAGATAGATTTTTATTTCCATCAATTAGCATTTCCCTATCATCTTCATGTACCATAATAGAAACAGATAACTCTTTATTTAATTCTTTTACTCCTGATATATGGTCTGCATGGGCATGGGTAAGAACTATATATTTAATTTTCAGTCCATTTTCTCTTATTGAAGAAAGTATATCATCTACATCTCCACCTGGATCTACAACTATGCCCTCTCTTGTAAGTTCAGAATATACAATATAACAATTAGCTGCATATATACCTGCTGGTATCCTTATTATCTTCAAACCTATACCTCCTAAAATGTTTTTTTGCTATCTAATAATATGGTTACTGGACCATCATTTATAAGACTTACTTTCATGTCTGCACCAAAAATACCTTTTTCTGTTTTTATTCCCTTATCTATGGCTTTATCTATAAACTCTAAATACATTTTTTCTGCAATATCTGGATGTGCAGAATCAGTAAAACTAGGTCTCTTTCCTTTTCTTACATCACCATAAAGGGTAAATTGAGATATGACTAATAATTCTCCTTGAATATCTAATAATGATAAATTCATTTTATCATTATTATCTTGAAATATGCGAAGTCCCAAAGCTTTATCTACTAAATAGTCTAGATCTTTTGGTGTATCACCTTCTCCTATTCCAAGTAATACTAATAGTCCCTTTCCTATTTCCCCAACTACATTGTTATCTACTTTAACTGATGCCTCTGAAACTCTTTGTATAACTGCCCTCATATATATCTCTCCTTAAGCTATAACTCTATATACATCCATTACATTATTTATTCTTTTTATTTTTCTTATTAAATCTCTTAATTCCTCAATATCTTTAATCTCAAGTGTTACATTTATGAACACTATTTTGTCTTTAGATGTTCTTGCATTTAAAGATATTACCCTCAAATCAGAATCCGTTATCTTTTGAGTGATTTCTGCTAATAATCCTGATCTATCCGATGCCTTTATTTGAATTTCTGCAGGATATGATGCCTTCTTCTCCAAATCCCATTCTACTTCAATAAAT
The DNA here is from genome assembly GCF_040396155.1 of Tissierella praeacuta. Classification (GTDB taxonomy): domain Bacteria; phylum Bacillota; class Clostridia; order Tissierellales; family Tissierellaceae; genus Tissierella; species Tissierella praeacuta_A. The sequence continues at coordinate 19,493 of NZ_JBEBOY010000042.1, read as the reverse complement.
CTTTCAACATCATCTGACATAGTTATATTTGGACAATCTGTTCTATGAACCGAAACCCCTCTGCCTCTGGTTATATATCCTACTACTTCATCTCCAGGAACTGGATTACAACATTTTGAAAATCTTATTTTAACATTATCAACACCTTTTATTCTAATACCTTGAGTAGGTTTGCTTACTTTATTTGTAATAGGTTGTTGTATTTTACTTTCTACAAAAGCCTTTTCATCTGTTATCTTATAATATTCATTATATTGTACTCTTAATTTTGAGACAACTTGGTTTAATGTTATATTGCCATAACCAATAGCTGCATATAAATCTTCAATGGAATTTACACTAATTTTGGAAGCTATATTTTTAAGCCATTCATCCTTTAAAAACTCTGATGATTTATAGCCTAATCGCTTAACCTCTTTTTCTAATAATTCTTTTCCTCTTATGATGTTAAAATCTTTTTCCTTAGCTTTAAACCATTGTCTAATTTTAGTCTTTGCCTGAGTACTCTTAACTATTTTAATCCAATCTCTACTAGGTCCATTACTGTTAGTGGATGTAATTATTTCAACAATATTTCCATTTTTCAATTTATAATTTAGCGGTACAATTCTTCCATCTACTTTAGCACCAACACATTTATTTCCTACTTCAGTATGAACTCTATAAGCAAAATCAATAGGTGTAGAACCATCTGGAAGATTTATTACATCTCCTTTTGGAGAGAATACAAACACTTCATCTGTAAAGAAATCTATTTTTAATGTTTCCATAAAATCCTTAGGATCATTTAAATCTGATTGCCACTCCAATAATTGTCTTAGCCATGTAAGCTTATCATCAAAATTATCTGATTTTGTACATCCTTCTTTATATTTCCAATGGGCTGCTATCCCATATTCTGCTGTTCTATGCATCTCCCAAGTACGTATTTGAACTTCAAATATTTCTCCTTTCATACCAATTACTGTAGTATGAATAGATTGATACATATTAGGCTTTGGCATGGCTATATAATCTTTAAATCTTCCTGGCAAAGGCTTCCACAGGTTATGAACTATACCTAAGACTTCATAGCAATCTTTAATATTATTTACTATTACCCTTATGGCAGTTAAATCAAAAATCTGCTCAAAAGCCTTTCCTTGATGCACCATCTTTTTATATATACTATAAAAATTCTTTGGTCTTCCACTAATATCATATTCTATTTTAACTTCATCAAGCTTTTTACTCAATGTTTCTATTACATTTTTTACATATGCTTCCCTTTCCTGCCTTCTCTTAGAAACCTTATCAACTAAATCATAATAATTATCAGGGTCAAGATATCTTAAAGATAAATCTTCTAATTCCCATTTTATTTTAGAAATTCCCAATCTATGTGCTAATGGAGCATAAATTTCCAGAGTTTCTAAAGCTTTTTCTTTTCTTTTTTCGTCCCTCATATATTCTAATGTTCTCATATTATGAAGTCTATCAGCTAATTTAACTATAATAACTCTTATATCATTAGCCATAGCTAAAACCATTTTTCTTAAGTTCTCGGCTTGATTTTCTTGTTTAGTTTTATATTGAAGTTTCTTTAATTTTGTTACACCTTCTACTAAATTAGCTATTTCAGTGCTAAATTCTTCTGCAATAGTCTCATAACTTATATTTGTATCTTCTATAACATCATGAAGCAAACCTGCTATTATAGTATCCGTATCCATATTTAAATCTGCTAATATAATAGCAACATTAAATGGATGAACAAAAAACTTTTCACCAGAATTTCTTACCTGTCCCTCATGAGCTAATTGGGCAAAATTATATGCCTTCACTACAAGACCTAAATCTGCTTGTGAATTATACTGTTCTATTTTTAAGAGTAAATTTTCCAACATCTGATTCACCTTCTTCATATATAATGAATGTATCCATAAGTTTGATTATTTATAATTACCCATTATCTAATGCTTATAACAACAGGTTAGAATGCTGTATTCTTTGTCACCCTATAATTTTGAATTATAATTTGTAAATTAGTATTCCCTTTATATTCATTAATTGAAGGATAATATAATATATCAATTTTTATATTATTATTTATCCCTCTATATGCTTTATCAAGCTCATCTTTTCCATAAACATTTTCTATTGCATTTTGGAAACTTTCAATATCTCCAAAAAATACACCCTCCAATGCCTTTTTATTTCCGTTTTCTAGAATTAATTTTAAAACATTTCTATTTACACCTAATATAAAAGCACGATTAACCTTTAAGTTCTTTTCACCAAATATAGGCTTAGTATTCCCTTTTCCAAATGGTTCTAAAAGCTTTATTTCATCAATTAGCTTAAAATTCACGTATTCTAATGGAATTTGCATATCAATATATACTCGAGGAATTAAATCCTCGTCTGTTAATCTTGTATTGTGATTTAAGCTTTTCCGTAATTTAACTATATTTGATTCTTCTAGAGACAACCCTGCCGCCATAGGATGTCCACCAAACCTTGATAATAATTCTTTACATTGTAACAATTCTTCAAACATATTATATGCTTCTATTGATCTGCCGGAACCTTTAACTCCATCTTTTCCTTGTGTCAATACTATTGTAGGTTTATTATATTTGTCTTTAATTCTTCCAGCTATGATTCCCGCTATACTTTCATGTATTTCTGGCTCATATACTACAAACACTTTATCATCTTTTAACTCGGAGGATTCTATAATATTGGTTATTTTCTCTACTCCTTTTTTAGTCATCTCTTTTCTCTCATCATTTAATTCTCGAAGTTCTTTAGCCAAAGCAGTTGCATGGTCTAAATCATGAGATAAAAGTAATTCTAAAGCTTTTAAAGCTGAATCTAATCTCCCTGAGGCATTAATACTTGGTCCAATAATAAATCCAAGATGATATACTCCAATCTCCTTATCCTTGATTCCAGTTTCTTCTATCAAAGCCTTTAGACCAATATTTTGAGTTTTATTTAAAAGTTCCAAGCCCTTTTTCACTATAATTCTATTTTCATCAACTAAATCCACTACATCACAAACTGTTGCAATAGCAAGATATTCAAAGAGACAGTATACATCTTCTAAAGGCAAGTTAAATATAGAATATAATTTTTCTATTAATTTAAAGGCTACAGCTGCCCCACAAAGACCTTTAAATGGATAATTACAGTCTTTTTGTTTTGGATTCATTGTTGCATCTGCATCAGTATGTAAATATTTTTTTTCTCCATTTTCATCTATTAAAAAAGGTATGTCATGATGGTCTGTAACTATTACAGTTAACCCAATCTCCTTTGCAAACTTTATTTGCTCTATTGCTGCTATACCATTGTCACATGTTATTATAGTATCTATTCCATCTTGTTTTGCTTCTTTAATAATTTCAATATTTATACCATAACCATCATCAATTCTATTTGGTATAACATAATCAACATTTCCGCCGCATGCTTTAATACCTTTATATAACAAATAAATTGAAATTACTCCATCTACATCATAATCCCCAACTATTCTTATTTTTCTTTTGTTAATTATCTTATCCCTAACAAGAACTGCTCCTTTTGATAAATCTTTCATAAGGTCGGGGCTATGTAATTTACCTAAATCTGGATATATGAAACTATCTATTAAATTATAGTCAGTTATATCTCTATTTACTAAAAGTTTAGACAAAAATTCAGATATTTTAAAATCCCTTGCAATTTTTTTATAATCAGTTGCTTTATTTTTTATAAACCATTTCTCCAATTACTTCACTCCAATAGAAATAAAATTTAGATACGCTAATTAGTATCTAAATTTTATCATTTTATTACATTTAATTCTAGTTATTATTGCATATTTCTTAGTTTTTGACAAAATTTTCATATATTATAAAATAAAAACTGCTTATTTAGCAGTTTTTATTTTTCTATTTTTAAGCTCAAACCAAATAGGTGATGCAATAAATATTGATGAATAAGTACCAGCTAAAACACCAATCATAAGTGGCAATGCAAGTACCTTAATATCTTCAACACCTATTATATATAGTACAAGAATTGCAATCAAAGTAGTAAGAGAAGTATTTATTGTCCTACTCATAGATTGTTTTATACTATTGTTTATTAAATTTTCTGCTGACTCCCTTGGATATAGTTTAGCATTTTCTCTTATTCTATCAAAAATAACTATTGTATCATTTATAGAATATCCTAATATAGTTAAGATTGCAGCAATAAATGAACTGTTTACTGGGATTCTAAGTATCGAATAAACTGCTAACATAATAAATATATCATGGACTAAAGCCACTATAGCTGCTACACCAAAATTAAATTCAAATCTCCATGTTATATATCCAAGCATCAATACTGTAGCTATTAATGTAGATAACATAGCTTTATTCTTTATTTCCTTTCCCATAAAAGGACCAAATTTCTCAGATTGAAAACTATTTTTACTTATATCGTATTTTTCTACAAATTTATTTACTATACTTGTAATAGTATCGTTTGGAAGATCCAAAGTACTCTTTATTATTAATTCATTTTTTTCAGTACCTGCATGTAAAATACTTGCATTTTTATCATATTCGTCCATTATCTCTCTAATCTCATCTACTGGTATAAACTTTCCTGCATTTATTTGAATTAATGTACCGCCAGTAAAATCAATTCCATAGTTTAAACCTTTAATAAAAAACATTAAAAGTCCAGATATAATTATAACTAATGAAAATATTGCAAATATCTTTCTATTTTTTATAATATCCATTTTCTCACCCCTCTATTAAGCTCCATAAAGCTTACTATTTTTACCACCTGTAACTGATACCATCAATTTTAATAGATATTTTGAAATAATAACTGATGTTATCATAGAAGCTACTATACCAATTATTAAGGTTACTCCAAAACCTTTAATAGGGCCAGTACCAAAATAATATAATACAGTTCCAGCTATTAATGTGGTTATATTAGAATCTATTACAGAAGTAAGTGCTCTTTTAAAACCTGCATCTACTGCTGTTCTAACAGTCTTACCAATTCTTATTTCTTCTTTTATTCTTTCAAAAATTATAACATTAGCATCTACTGCCATACCTATAGATAGAATCAACCCTGCTATACCTGGCAGTGTTAGTTTAACTCCTAAACCTGACATTGTATATATAGTTATTAATGTATATATAGTAAGTCCAATAGAAGCAATAAATCCAGGTACTCTATACATAATTATCATAAATACCATAATTATAAGAAGTGCAATCCCACCTGCTTTAAGACTCTTTTCATATGCTTCTAATCCTAAAGTTGGTCCAATTACAGATGTTTGTAATTCTTTCATCTCCACTGGTAAAGCACCTGCTCTAATTAAAGTTGCCAACTGTTTAGCCTCTTCTGGAGTAAATCCTCCTGTTATAACAGCCTTACCATCTGTAATTGCTGTTCCTCCTTCTGCAACATTTTTTACTGCAGGATAGGATATTACTTGGTCATCTAAAATAATATAGATAATTCTCTCTTCTCTCTCTTCTTTCAGCGTAAGTCTTCCAGTAGCCTCAGCAAATCTTTGAGTACCTTCCTTGTCCAATTCTAGAGTTACAACAATCTCTTGTTGTCCTAGTTGATTAGTAGTATATTGAACCTCTGAACCAGCTACATTTTTACCTGTTAATACAATATTTCTATCTGGGTCAACAAATTGCAGCTGTGCTGTTTTACCTATTAATTCAATAGCTTCCTGTGGATCATCTATACCTGCTAATTCGATTCTTATTCTATTTCCACCTTCAATTGAAATATTAGGTTCTGACACCCCTAATCCATTTACCCTTTCATTGATAATTGCTTTTGATTGCTCCATAATTTTTTGAAGTTCAGCACCTTTGGCATCAGTTTGAGCCTCTAGTACTACATAAACTCCTCCAGCTAACTCTAGACCTAAATCAACAGAATCCTTTGCCTTTGGAATTTCATATTTGCCAAATTTAGCACCATTTAATGCTAAAAATGCGCTGCCTCCTACTATAGCTAATACTAATATCAATAGTATAGTATTCTTAGCTTTCATCTTATCCCTCCTGATCATCTAAATTTGCCAATATAGAAATGGCACATTCTATTCTTTTCTTTTCCATCTCACAGCCTAATTTATATGCTTTACTAAGATCATTATGAGCATGGTATGAGTTTGCATGGCATCCGCCGCTACAATAAAATCTTGCCCAACACTCTCTACAATCTTCCTTATTGTATACATTAGCTTTCTTAAACTTATCCCTTAAAGCTGTGTTTTCAACTCCATCAAAGACACTGCCTAGCTTAAATCCTTCTTCCCCTACAAATTGATGACAAGGATATAAATCTCCTTCAGGGGTAACAGCCATGTACTCTGAACCAGCACCACAGCCAACAGCTCTTTTGATTATACAAGGTCCCTGTTTTAAATCTATCATAAAATGGAAAAAGTAAAAATCCTTGTCCATCTTCTTTATATTAATGTATTCTTTGGAAAGGTTTTCATATTCCTCTAAAATAGATTCCAAATGTTCCTCTCTTAGAGCATAGTCCATTTCCTCAGATGTTACTACAGGCTCTATTGAAATCTTTTTAAATCCATTATTATAAAAATCCAAGGCATCTTTGGAAAAATCAATATTATTGCTAGTAAAAGTACCTCTAATATAATAGTCCTTATCGCCTCTTTTTTCTGCCATCTTTTTAAAGTTAGGTAGAATAATATCATAACTGCCTTGTCCATTGATTGTCTTTCTCATATTATCATTGACTTCTTTTCTGCCATCTAAACTAAGAACAACATTTGACATATTTTCATTTATATAATCAATTTTATCATCATCTAGTAAAATTCCATTTGTAGTAATGGTAAATCTAAAATTCTTATTGTGTGTTTTTTCTAAGCTTCTTCCATAACCTACTAATTCCTTAACTAATTCAAAGTTCATAAGAGGCTCTCCACCGAAAAAGTCAACCTCTAGATTTCTTCTTGAACCAGAATGTTTAACAAGATAGTCCAATGCCTTTTTTCCTACTTCCAAGGACATTAATGACCTTTCGCCCTTAAAATCTCCTTGTGATGCAAAACAATAATTGCATTTTAAATTACAATCATGTGCCACATGTAAACACATTGCTTTCACTATGTTTTGTTCATTATATTTGAAACTTGAAATATCTACACCTTCAGAAAATAAAAGCCCCTCTTTAACTAATTCGTCTATTTCATTATAAACATCTTCAACTGCTTTTTCACCATAGGTACTTTTAAATATATCTTTTATCTCATCTACGGACTTTTCTCCATAATAATCTATTATTTCATATACAATTTTATCGACTACATGTACTGCACCAGTATTTACATCTAAAATAATATGCTTATTATTTAAATGAAACTTATGCATCTTCGATGCTCTATTCATTAAATTTCCTCCCAATTAACAATTTTATACAAATAAAAAGTAGTGGATAAACCACCACCCTTTACTTGCCTATTTATTTTCGCATTTTTGATTTCCTACAGTACAGGATGTTTTACAAGCTGATTGACAAGACGTTTGACATTCTCCACAGCCGCCTTTTGCTATAGTATCTTTTAAGTTGCTACCAGATATTGTCTTTATATATTTCATTTCAAATCCCCCCTTGGCGTCTATTTTCTGCTATTCATTATATCATATTTTTTTTTGAATTCAAAGCTTTTTTTCTTTTATGATATGTTTATACCAATAATTCCACCTATTATTCCAGTAATACATGCCAGCGCCAATTTTGAAATAGAAAATATATCCAATGTTAAAGATTTTAGAAACATAAAATTAAGTATGATTAATATTAAATAATATACTATTCCCACTATGCCTCCATTAATCCAGCCTTTTTCCTTAATCCCCCTTGATACATAAACACTTCCTGATATTATACTCAACATCATAATTATTGTATTTATTAAAGGCATCTTGTTCTCTTTAAGTGATGAATAAGTTAATAGTAGTGAAAAGAATAATATTAAAATACATGTAATAATATAGGCCAGCAACAACCCCCTTAATAAATGAACACCTCTGTCTAAACTCTTTGTTTTCATAATATCCCCCTCCTTATCCTTAATTTAATTTATTTAAGGAAAGTCATATTTATTACATAAAAAAGGTAGATATTAAAAATACCTACCTTTACATTAACTTAAATATACTATTTTTAATAAAAACATATGGCTTATTTATATTAAGCATCCATCCCAACTAGCCTTATAATATCCATTTATAGTTGGACGACTGTGGTTGTTTGTTAATATCCCATAGTATGGGATATCATCAGCTATTCTTATACGCAATTGGTATACCCCACTTATAAATTCTGCTTCATATATTTCAGAATATCCGAGACTGTTAATTATTTCTACACTAAATGGTGTATCCGCTGCAGCCTTAAAAGTCCCTGGACAAAATTTATAATCTGTGTAAGTATAATTTTTTGTTCCACTCCAATCATGCTCATAATACGAGCTTTTATTTGAATTAGGAGCTAGATATTTAGGTGCAGTTGTTGCTCTAGTTTCAGGTTTTCTTTCAAAATTCTCAGGCATTTTGAAAATATGTTCTGTAACTTCATCAATTGCTGGCATTTTAAAGATATGTTCTGTAACTTCGGGATTTTCTTGGTTTAATAAATCTAAATTGGATTCAGCATGAACTATAGTTGTACTTAATAAAATAAAAGCAGCTATAAATATCTTACCTTTTTTCATAATAAATCCTCCTTATTTTAAAATAGTATATATTTTCTAAAATAGTATATATTAAGTTAATTAAAATATCTAAATGTATCAAATAAACCATTTTAAAGAGTTTCTAGTAGATATTTCCTAATATCTCTTGACATGAATTATACATATAAATACAATTTTGTCAAATGAATAATCATATAATTGCGAAAATTTAAGTCAATTTAAGATGATATACATAAAAATTCTTCCCACTCAAGTAGAAAGATTTTCTTGATATTTATATCCTTTGGTATCTACTTCTTCATTTTATAGTTGGACGGTTATAGCTGTCTGAAATATAAGAAAGCTTCCCAAATTTAATAAGGAAGCTTTTCTTGCTATTTATCTTCTTCTTTAGTATCTACTTCTTCATTTTTAGATTTTTTTGATTCATTTTTATCAACTACTGAACCAACAGACCATCTAGTCATATCTAATTTAGTCTTAGCAGAACCTACTTCAATGGTTACATAATCTTCTTTTACCTTGATAATCTTACCATAAATCCCACCAATAGTAACTATTTCGTCGCCAACTCTTAAACTGTCTCTCATTTCTTTTATCTTTTGCTCTCTTTTCTTTTGTGGTCTAATAGCAAAGATGTAGAATATGACTATAAACCCTATAGGTATTATTAGTCCTTGTAACTGTTGTGGCATGTATAAACCCCTCCCTTTCTATAATCTATTATACAGTATTTTTTAAATAATTCACCTAATATTTATCATTATAACCATATTTTTTGTAAAACTCATCTTTATATTCAAGAATTCTATCTTCTTTTATAGCTTTTCTAATGCTTTCCATTAACTTTATTAAAAAATATAAATTATGGATTGTAGCAAGTCTTGCTCCAAGAATTTCATCTACATTAAATAAATGTCTAATATATGCTCTGGAATAGTTTTTACAAGCATAGCAATCACATTCTGGGTCTAACTTTGTAAAATCCTTTGAATACTTTGCATTTCTTATGACTAACTTTCCCTGAGATGTAAGGACAGTTCCATTTCTTGCAATTCTAGTAGGAAGTACACAATCTGCCATATCTATACCTCTGATTACAGATTCAAACAAATAATCTGGAGTTCCAACTCCCATATTATATCTAGGTTTATTCTTAGGTAATAAAGGGGTAGTAAAGTCTAAAAGCTCGCACATTAATTCTTTAGGTTCTCCTACACTAAGACCGCCTATTGCATATCCTGGGAAGTCTAATCCCACTAACTCCCTGGCACTTTGCTCTCTCAAATCCTTATACATTCCGCCTTGAACTATTCCAAATAATCCTTGTTTATCCCAATCTTTATGATAGTCTTTGCACCTTTTCGCCCACCTAGTTGTTCTTTCCATAGAATGTTTTGCATACTCATAGGTCGCTGGATAAGGAGTACATTCATCAAAGCACATCATAATATCCGATCCCAGAGAATTTTGGATTTCAATTGACTTTTCTGGACTTATAAAATGTTTGGAACCATCAATATGAGATCTAAACTCCACACCTTCTTCTTTTATTTTTCTTAAATCTCCTAAACTAAAAACTTGAAATCCTCCGCTATCAGTTAAAATAGGTCCGTCCCAGTTCATAAATTTATGCAGTCCTCCTGCTTCTTCTATTAATTTATGCCCTGGTTTTAAATACAAATGATACGTATTGCTTAAAATTATTTGTGCACCTAGACTTTTTACTTCTTCTGGAGTCATGGTTTTAACCGTTGCCCTAGTTCCTACAGGCATAAATATTGGCGTTTCTATGACCCCATGGGGAGTATATAATTTTCCTAATCTTGCTTTGCAATCTTTCGCTTCTTTTAGTAACTCAAATTTTATTGCCATAATTCCCTCCAATTATTTTATAAACATGGCATCGCCAAAACTAAAAAATCTATATTCTTTTTCTACTGCTATTTTATATGCATTAAGTATTATTTCCCTACTAGATAAAGCACTGACCAACATAAGTAAAGTCGATTCAGGCAGATGAAAGTTTGTAATCAATCTATCTACAATCTTAAACCTATATACGGGATAAATAAATATATCAGTCCAACCTGATTTTGGTGTAATCTTACCATCTTCATCAGCTACAGTCTCTAATGTTCTAGTAGAGGTCGTACCTACAGATATGATTTTTCCACCATTCATCTTAGATTTATTAATAATATTTGCTGCTTCCTCTGGTATATTATAGTATTCTGAATGCATATGATGCTCTAAGATATTATCTACCTTAACAGGTCTAAATGTACCAAGTCCTACATGTAAAGTTATATATGCTATGTTAACACCTTTATCTTTAATTTTATCTATTAGTTCATTGGTGAAATGAAGACCTGCCGTCGGAGCAGCTGCAGAACCCTTATTTTTTGAATAAACAGTTTGATATCTATCTTTATCCTCTAAAACTTCTGTAATATATGGAGGTAACGGCATCTCACCTAAACTATCTAAAATCTCTTCAAATATTCCCTTATATTCAAATTTTATAATTCTAGTACCATCTTCTCCTATTGATAAAACTTCACCTTTTAAAATTCCATCACCAAATTCTATTATATGCCCTGGTCTAGCTTTCTTCCCAGGTTTCACTAGAGTCTCCCATAGATTATCTCCTGTTCTTTTAAGAAGAAGAATTTCTATTTTTTCCTCTTTTCCTATTCTATTTCCAAATAGTCTGGCAGGTATTACCTTAGTATCGTTTAAGACTAAGCAGTCACCTTTATTTAGATATTCAATAATATCTTTAAAATGTCTATGTTCTATTTCACCAGTTTGTTTATCTAGCACTAATAGCCTAGATTCTTCCCTATTCTCTAAAGGGTGCTGAGCTATTAATTCCTCTGGTAAAAAATAATTAAAATCTTCTCTTTTCATTACATCATCCTTCTCTTCTGTTTATTAATTAATTGTTTGATAATACATCTATTCCAGTATAATAATATTTTAGGATTTCCTCAAAATCATATCCTAATTCAGCCATTTTTTTAGCCCCAAATTGACTCATACCTACTCCATGGCCAAATCCTTTTCCTTCAATTAATATTTCGGAAGAGTCTATAGGATAAAATTCTCCTAATGTTTCAATCTTATCTTTTCCAATTGCTCTACTTACAGTTCCCCGATTTGGTTTCTTTTGATTTTTTTCATCAAGTATATAAGCTTTATCAACATCTATAGTTTGAGGTTTAAACATTCCTCCATCTATAACATAGACTTGACTATTTGATGTATTAATATTACTACTTTTTATATTAAACCAAGAACTTTTAAATTTCGTAGCTCCAACTATATTTCTAAATTTGGTACCATCTATAACCTGCTCTCCTTTGGTGCCAATTATTTTTATCTTATTTACTTTTCCAGTTAAAGTAGCATCAACGACTTCCATCCCTTGTAAGCTCCCTATATTTACTCCAGATGAGATTAGATTATTGTTTAACTCATTAATATTGATACTAAAACTCCATTTACTATAGGGAGATTCTGATGAAAACTTATCTTCTACAGATTTTAAATATGGAAAATCTCCACCCCATACATTTACACTATCCTCAGTAAAACCACTGCTTGTTGAATGAAATATGGCTTCTATTACCTTTCCATTATAATATGCAAAAGTATCCCTTGTTTCATCTACTGCTAAATTAGTCGATGACTTTTCATATTCAACTCCAGAATATACTTGACAATGAGTAGTATCACATAAATTAAATCCTTCTGAAGAATGTTTATTTATGTTTGAAATTGCAAAACTCCTAGAAGCTACTGCTTGTGCCTTTAACGCCTCTACATGAAAAGTAGCCGGCATTTCTGCTGGGACTACTCCATATAAATAATTCTCAAGTCCAACATGATTAATAACAATAATCTCATTATTTTTACTTAACAATCTAATATAATCCCTATATCTGTCTTTCTCAACAGTTATTATTGGGTCATTAAATGTATCTGAAGCAATTAAAACACTACCATCCTTTGGTAAAGTAAATACTACATCATCTGTAGAATTAAGTAAATCTATACCATTCCCACTTAATACAGCTTTTATATCTGTATCGTCTATGTTTAATATAATATCATTCTTATTATTGACAGAGGATAACAAAAATCCACTATTACTTCCAAGATTAACTACATTTTTCTGCTTTATTGGTTTTGTTAGTTTTATGTTTAAATACTGATTGTCAAAGGATTTAGCATAAGATTTTTTAATAGGTAATAAAATTAATAATAATACAAGTATTAAAAATCTGGATATATTTTTCTTCATATATCTCTTTCCCCCTAATTATATTTTATTAATCTTCAGTATATGGAATTTCAAAATGTTCATATGCTTTTTTAGAAACTATTCTTCCTCTAGGAGTTCTATTTAAAAATCCTATTTGTAAGAGATATGGCTCATATACATCTTCTATAGTATTTCTTTCTTCTCCCGTTGCAGCTGATAGTGTATCTACTCCTACAGGCCCTCCACTAAAATTTTCTATTAAAGTAAGAATTAATTTTCTATCTACACTATCTAGACCAAGCTCATCGATTTCAAGGATTTGTAAGCCTCTTTTGGCTACTTCCCAGGTAATTACACCCTTCTCTACAACCTGAGCATAATCTCTGACTCTTTTAAGCAGTCTATTTGCAATTCTAGGCGTCCCTCTGGATCTTTTTGCTATTTCTAAAGCTCCCTTATCTTCAATTTCTATATCTAATATATCAGCAGACCTAGTTACAATCTGTTTTAAACTTTCATCATCATATAACTCCAGATTTAGCATTACACCGAATCTATCTCTAAGTGGCGATGTTAAAAGTCCAGCCCTAGTAGTTGCACCAATAAGTGTAAACTTGGATAAATCAAGCCTTACTGATCTAGCTGAAGGTCCTTTTCCTATTATTATATCTAAGGCAAAATCTTCCATTGCAGGATATAGTATTTCCTCTACTGTTCTATTAATTCTGTGAATCTCATCAATAAATAGAACATCTCCCTCAGAAAGGTTAGTTAAAATACTAGCTAAGTCTCCAGGTCTTTCAATAGCAGGTCCTGATGTGACTCTAATATTTACACCCATTTCATTAGCAATAATATTTGCTAAAGTGGTTTTCCCAAGTCCAGGAGGCCCATATAATAGTACATGGTCTAGAGATTCATTTCTTCCTTTAGCTGCTTGAATAAAAATATTTAATTTTTCCTTAGCCTTATCTTGACCTATATATTCATTAATCCATTTAGGCCTTAATGTTAATTCATTATCTAAGTCTTCATTTCTCAAACTTCCAGCCATTATTCTATCATTAATATTATCCATTTATTAACTCCTTCTAATGTTTTGATAACCTTTTTAATGTCTCCCTAATTATATCTTCTATGTCCATATTTGATATATCTATAGTTTTTATAATCTTCTCAACTTCTATTCTTGTATATCCTAAAGACATCAATCCATTTATAGCTTCCATATGAGTTTCATAACCTGAATTACTTATATCCTCTTCTTCGATTTCTATATTTTTATCTATTCTATCTTTTAACTCTAAGACAATTCTTTCTGCTGTCTTTTTACCAATCCCCGGTGCCTTACACAAAATATCTATATCTTTTCTTATTATAGCTAATTTAATTTGGTTATAATTAAGTGTAGATAATACTCCTAATGCTATTTTAGGTCCTATTTTGGAAACCATCTGAAGCAATTTAAACATATCAAGTTCTTCTTCTGATGTAAATCCATAAAGAAATACTCCATCTTCCCTTACGTTCAAATATGTAAAAATCATTGCATTTTGCATTCCCAATTCAACTTGAAGCATTGTATTAGTAGATGTAAATATTTTATAACCTATTCCATTATTCTGTAATACTATATAATCTTCCTTTATGGATACTATATCTCCTATAATAAACTCAAACAAAGTATTCACCCTTTATATATTATTTCATTCTAAAGGATTCCTTAAATTTAAGAGAGCTACCATGACAGATAGCTACTGCCAAAGCATCTGCCACATCATCTGGCTTAGGCTTTTCTTTTAAATTTAACAACATCCTTACCATTTCTTGAACTTGCCCCTTATCTGCCCTTCCATATCCTACAACGGATTGTTTTATTTGTAAAGGAGTATATTCATATATGTTTAATCCCTTATTAACAGCTGCCAATATTTCTACTCCTCTTGCTTGTCCTACCTTTATAGCCGTCTTTACATTCTTATTGAAAAACAATTCTTCTACAGCTAAATCCTCAGGTTTATATTTATCTATGATTTCAATAAGTTTAGTATATATTATTTTTATCCTATCTGGAAATAAAACATCCGAATCTGTTCTTATGCACCCGTAATCAATTGCCTTAAATTTATTTCCATTACATTCTAAAATGCTATATCCCACTATTGCAATTCCTGGATCAATTCCTAGAATTATCATCCCTAATCTCCCTTCTATAACTATATCTACTATTGTACCATATTTAGACAAAAAAACTAAGTTAGAATTTCTAACTTAGTTAGCTAATAAAATTCTCAAGGATTTCAGATAACTCATCTTCGTTATCTACTACAATACCCTCGATTATTTTTTCTTGGTCAATTTCCATTAATAGTGAAATAGGATAATCTACTAATACATTTTCCAATACCCTTTCCCCATTTTCTCCAATTCTGAATATGGCTATGGAACCATCCTTCTCTCCAACAATATAATGATTTTCACATAAATGATTTTTAGTGACTCCCAATGTTATTCTATTGGCTGAAAAAGAAATTATTTTTTTATTAGGATAGTTTGATTGAATATATTCAGTAAATTCATCTTTCGTCATATTAACCATATTATCTTCTACAAGATTAACCTTTGTAATAACATGGTCGCAAGCCATATAGTGAATCCTTTCTTCTATAAAAGTGTTTGGAGAAATTCTATTTCCTTCACCTAGTATCTCCATGTCTGAATAATCCGATATATTGTTGTCTTTATTATTTATTTTGCTAATGTCTTTTGGATTTAATTTTTTACTCATCAGCTGATAGCCCAATATGAAACTTACTAAAAATAAGGTCAGAGAAAAAAGGAAAACAGGCAAAACTTTATCTTTTTTCATAAATATCCCTCCAGATTACTATCTAGAGGGATATTATATCCATTTTATAAATTTTTATACATAAGTGTATTATTTTGCAACTTCGCCAATCTTAAACCCTGCTGATTGAATTCTATCAACTAATTTATCTACATCCTCCGTATCGACTCTAAGTATGACCTGAATTAAATCTAGTACCTTTGGATCCATAATAGCAAAATTTATTATATTTATGTTTTCTTTTTTAATTACATCAGTGAGTTTTGCCAATTGTCCCGGTAAATCAAACATATTTACAACAATTCTAGTTCCTTTATCTATTCCAAATATTTCTGAAAATGCATCAAATATTGCCGAATGGGTTAATATCCCTACAAATTTATTATTAGAATCAAAAACTGTCAAAAAAGGTGTTCTAAGTTCTTTTAATAAATAAGAAGCTTTCTCAATTCTTTCACCTGAATGAATTGACTCATAACTGCTATTATATATCTCTTCTACTGTCGTATTATTTAAGTATTCATCTTTATTACATTTACCAGATTCTAAATAATTTCTATAAACAGCTTCTTTCATAAGAATACCCTTAAATTCATCACCATCTATAACTGGCAATGATAAAAAATTCCCATTATTAATCTTTTCAAGGGCACTAGCTAAACTTTCTCCTAATTCAACTGTTGTCAGTTTTTCTTTTGATAACATATAGTTTCTAATAAACATTTGTATTCCCCCTTAAACTATTATCTATATCTCTTTAATACTCTATCGTTTAGTCCGTACCAATATGCCTCTTTATAGAGTTTTAAACCATCTTTAAGTACTATTTTTATCATTTCCTTATAAATATCATTTAGCTCATCTAAAGTTAATAAACTATCTTCCTTAGTACAACAAATCTTTGAATTATATTCTATTGTTAATTGTTCATCTAAATGTCTATTTAAGTTAAAAATCTTTCCTCTTAATAGTTTATTACAATAATCTTTAATAATATTATATAAGTATTTATTTTCTTTTTCGTTTTTCTGAATTTCTTCCCCAATTAGAGCCTTAATATCCGATATTTGTCTTATTTTATTGTCGAAATGATATAAATACTTTTTTTTATATAATTTATCTATAGGAATATTTCTTACTGCTATTTCTTCTAAATTATTTACCCAATAATTATTAAAATAACCATGTTTGTAACCTTCTAGATAAATAAATAGCTCTAATCGATTAATATCTTCATGAATTAGTTGTCCAAGGTTTAAAGATATAGAATAATTGCCTTTTTTCTGTTTTAAAAACTTACTTATGTGCTTTTTTAGATGATGTATAGATACATATTTGGGGCAAATGTTTGTAATATTTTCTTCTAAATCATATAGATTAAGGAGGATATGTATGCAATTTATATCATTTTTATAAAGAAATTTATATATTAATCCATCATAAATACTACATAATTCACTATTTGCTATTGCCATATCAATACCTCCCTTTTTATCAATTGTTGACAATCCTTTGATGTATTAAACATTTTAATTATAAAATTAAAAAGGACAGTAATGATTATTATACTACATAATCCCCTATAATTGATTAAAATTATATAATAACTTTCTTACAAAAATTTAATATCTAAATTAAAGGTGTATATAATTAATCAGGTCTCTTAGTTAAAGTTTCTATTATTTCATCATATGAACTACCTGATTCGATTTTATATCTACCAGTAATAATTTTTTTATCTAGTTTTTTTTCTTTCACGAATAAAATAAATTCATCCATATCTTCTATTAATTCTGCACGATAAAGTTTTCTAGCAACCGATGTAAGACTAGAACCACTTTCTACTAAAATCTCTATTTCTACTTTTGGTTCTTCTACCTCTTCTTTCTCTTCCTCCTCTATTAATTCCTCTTTAGGATTTTCCATATCTATACTTTCTTTTAAATTTACCATTCCCAATTCCCTTGCTCTCTCTATTATGACATCATCTCCTAAATCCATATACTTTATCTGGGGATAAAATGAATATAAAGCATTAACAAAAATAATGCCTATGCCTATGCCTAAAAATAGATATGCTAATTTAACTTTTTTATTCATATGTATAAATCACCTCATATATTATTATAATAACCCAATGTCTATTATAACATCTTATTTGTAAGTATAGTACCAATAAGATAGTATAATATTCTATTCCTTATAAATAATTATAAATATAAATAGTATTAAAATAGCTGATTTCTATATCATAAGAAATCAGCTATTAATTATCGGGACTATATTTTAAATTCATTTTAAAATTAAAATTCTAAAGCAAAATGTCCAGCCATTTCGTCAGAATAAGCTATAATAGTATCTAAAATGAAATATGAGATTTTTAAATTTAATGATAATGCAAAATCTAAATCATTTTTGAAATTAGTTTTCATTGAATATTCTTCTACTACTTCATCAATATATTCTTTTATAGTGCTTTTCAATTTTAATTGCGGAATATCATATATATTTAAATCATTGACATTTATTACATTCTTTTTAAATTCATGTGTTGCTGCAAATTCATTTAATTGAGATTCATATTTTATATGTTTTACCATATTACTAGCAAAAGTCCATCTATTTGCATGAGGTAAACATACATAATCACTTAAATAATGAGATATAACACCTACTTTTTTACTTAATATATTTATAGCTAATGGATCAAGTATTTTATTGAATTCTAGATACCTACTAATAAATATGACTTTCATAATTTCCTTGGAAATAAAGTTCAAACTTTCATCTTTATAGTGCCTAATAAGTTTATATTGAGGAAGTATATCTGGACATACTGAACCCCATAGTAATTTTTTCTTATCTAATTTTAAACCATATATATCAAATACATTATCATATATCTTTGATGCAATAATTTTATGAGAATCTGAGAATATTTTAAACACCCCTTTATAAAAATCTGTGTCTTAATTATAGTATAATAATTAAAAAATAAAGTCAACATAAAATGTCTATCAATATTGTAAGAATTTTTCTTTTAAATAATTATTATACAATGAATAATCCTCTTTATTAAAAAGAACAAATGTAATATCTAGATCAAATTCTTCTTTATCTATAAAATCAATAACTGCTCTTATGGCAATCTTCATAGCCTCTTCAATAGGGTAACCATAAGCACCCGTGGATATAGATGGAAAAGCAATTGTTTTAATATTATATTCTTTTGCCAATATTAGTGAATTATAGTAAGAGTTATATAATAATCCTTTTTCTCTTTCTTTTCCATTCTTATATATAGGACCTACAGTGTGTATTACATATTTACTAGGAAGATTTCCAGCAGTAGTTATCCTAGATTCTCCAGTAGGACATCCTCCAATTCTTTTACACTGTTCTAAAATCCTTTTCCCTCCAACTCTGTGTATAGCTCCATCAACGCCTCCCCCACCTAGTAAAGTATTATTAGCTGCATTTACTATTGCATCCACATTTGCATCTGTTATATCGCCTAATAAAGCATTAATCTGTATATCTTTATACTTAAACATAATATCACCTCTATAAATTAAATAATAGCGTTAATCATAATTCATAACGCTTGAAATCACTGTATCTTACACAGT